>CAIMPI010000015.1 GCA_903843305.1 uncultured Chlorobiaceae bacterium | reverse complement strand
GGAATTACATTACCAGCAATCATTGAGGCCAAAAATGTCGATGTAGTCACAAGAAAAAAACTTACCATTAAGCGTAAATAAATTTAAAATAGAGGCTTATAGGGATCTTTTGTTCTTTTATTGCTGGAACTTCCGTTGAAAACCCTTGCCGATCGGCTTGGTATCAGCAAGGTACTTGGAACTACACGCGAAGGAAAACTTGCTTTATGGCAGATTATGGCTCGATTGATCGGACAAGGATCTCGAATGGGCTCGGTCAGAATGGCTGCGTGTCATGGAGCATGTGATATCCTGGGATTGGAAAGCTTTTGCGAGGATGATCTGTACGCCAATCTGGCATGGCTGGCAGAGCATCAAGAGCGCATTGAAAAGCAACTGTTCAAGGCTCAAAAGCTCGGTGTCGGGTCTGAGTTGCTGCTTTATGATGTCACGTCATCGTATCTGGAAGGGATGCAAAATGTGCTGGCCGCTTTTGGTTACGACAGGGATGGCAAAAAAGGAAAAATGCAGATTGTCATTGGTTTACTTTGTACACCGGATGGTGATCCTGTAGCCATACGAGTATTTTCGGGTAATACCTGCGATAAGTCAACGGTTGCCGAACAAATCCGCACGGTTGCTCAAACGTTTGGTATTCAAGGCATTACGCTGGTTGGTGACAAGGGAATGATCAAGACTCCTCAGGCCCAAGAGTTGACAGACGCAGGATTTCATTACATCACCTCACTCTCGAAACCAGAAATCAGAACACTGCTCAAGTCGGAAGTACTACAAATGGATTTTTTCGATACCGAGTTGTATGAAGTGGAAAATCCGAACAATGGTGTGCGATATGTTTTGAGAAGAAATCCTGTTCGGCAGGCAGAGATGGCAAAGAATCGTGAAGCGCGAGTTGCACGAATAGAGCGTTATGTCGCAGAAAAGAACGCCTATCTGGCGGGTTCAGCAAAGCGTGATGAAGCAGTCGCCTTAAAGTTTCTTCAGAAAAAAATCGGTCATTACAAGCTGAATGATGTGCTGGAAGTGGTCAGCCAGAACAGGGTGTTTGCGCTAAGCATCAATGAGGATGTACTGAAAGGAACAGCTCTTCTGGACGGTTGCTATGTGATCAAAACCGATGTAAAAAAAGAGGTTATTTCAGCAAGGCAAGTCCATGATCGATACAAAGATCTGGCAAAAGTAGAACATGCTTTCCGAACCTTCAAACAGGGACATCTTGAAATCAGGCCGGTCTTTGTACGAACTGAAGCAAGTACTCGCGGCCATGTTTTTGCAGTAATGCTCACTTACAAAATTGAGCGCTACTTGTCAGAACTCTGGAAAAAGTGTGAATGTACGGTACCGGAAGGAATCGATGAGCTTGGAGCGATACGCAGCACAATCATTACACTCAAAGGAATGAGCTGTCAGAAAATCTCAACACCAGGGGTACTTGCCGGAAAGTTACTTGCCGAAGCAGACATTAGGCTTCCTGTAATAACAAGAGAAAAAAAAGTTACGGTGCACACTAGAAAAAAACTGGTTAATAAGCGTAAATAAATTTATCGTATTACGTTATAGGGTTTTTATTGTCGTTTATTTCTGGAACTTCCGCTGTAATTCACGGAATGAGAAATATTGCTGTGTTGTTTGGCGCTTCCTCGTTATAGTATCTTCGGCAAATCTGGTTGGTATGATAGTTGTGGGAGAGTGCCGGGGTGAGCAGCTTTTTCCCCAATGCCAAACACCCTGTATCTTCCAACAGGGCATCCGGCTTCGCAGGTCGTCAATTTATCAGATGCGCTTCGCAAGCTTCGCCTTCTTCAAGCGCATCAAGAATCTCGTCAATCTTCTCTTCGCTGTCAATCTCGCCATACCAGAAGCTTTCAGGATAGACAACAAGCACAGGCCCTTTTTCGCAGAGGTTCAGACAGCCTGTAGCTGAGACGGTAACGTCGCTCATGCCGCGATCGGAGAGCTCGCTTTCGATGTAGGGAATCAGGCTGAGCGACTCCTTTTTGTGGCAGATACCCTGTGGTGTGCCCTGTGCGCGAAAACTTGCACAGACCAGAATGTGATGTTTTGGTTTATCCATGATTATTCTCCATTAATAGTTTAAAAATAGTACAATTGTCTGTTGTTATCCGCATCCGCCGCCGGTTCCTGAACAGCTTGAACCGCAGGCATGAATCTGGCTGCTTTTCATCAGGTGTTTCAGATCCTGTCCAGTAAAAATACCGTGGACAGCCTCTTCGATAACCCCTTCAATGACAAGCACCTCAATGCCGTGAGCGTTCAGAACTTTTTTTGGCGAGTCGCCAGCACCATTGACCAGCAGTGCCCTGCAGTCGCCGAGGGTTTCGGCCAAAGCCTCCCAACGCTCTTTTCCGCCACCAGCCGGTGGAGCAGTTCTGGAATCAACCAGGATGCACTCTCCGGAATCATCCATACTGTAAACCAGAAAGCGATCAGCCTCGCCGAGATGCTGGTTGATCAGTACCCCTTCCAAGCTGCTGACGGCAATGTATGGCCTGCACTCTGTCGGGTTTTTGGGCAGCGCCGCGGCTTCAGCAAGTTTCTGCATCATCGCCTCGGTGTTGATTTCTCCAATAATTCCGACTGCATCTGCCCTGCACCGTGCGCAGTGTTTCATCTGTGGAAGAAATTCGCTTGTCGCCTTCTGAATTTCGGATACCATCTCCACAGATGGTTCCGCGATGTTTTCAAAAACGGTCTCTCTGGTGTTGTAATAGGGGAGACAGTTCAGGATGTCGGCACCCAGTTCAGCCACTTTTGAAGCAACGGCCATGACGTGGGTATCGTTGATGCCCGGAATGATAATCGAGTTTACTTTTGCCGTGACGCCAACCTCCTTCAGCCGTTTCAGCGACTCAAGCTGGTTCTTGATCAGCACTTTGGCCGCATCGATACCGCGATACATTTTTTTGTTGTAACGTACCCAGGCATAAATCTCGGCACCAATTTCCGGGTCAATGGCATTGATGGTTATGGTTACATGGCTGACCTGTAACTGGGCGAGCTCATCAATATACGGAAGCAGTTCGAGGCCGTTGGTTGCCAGGCAGAGCAGCATCTCGGGATATTTTGCTCTTACAAGACGGAGTGTCTCCATGGTTTCGTCCGGGTTGGCAAACGGATCTCCAGGGCCGGCAATTCCTACAACAGCAATGTTGGGAGAGAGCGCTATTGCCTGTTCAAGGTAGTACATTGCCTGTTGTGGAGACAGTACCTTACTTGTTACACCTGGCCGGTTCTCGTTCATGCAGTCGAATTTACGGCTGCAATAGTTGCACTGGATATTGCATTTCGGAGCAACAGGGAGGTGGATGCGCCCGAACTTGTGTCGGGAATCATCGTTGAAACATGGGTGGTTTGCAATTTTAAGTGTCATAATTTCCTCCCTTTACATATAAGTATAACCTATGGATGAAGCATTCTGCCGCATTTCAATAACGGTGTTTACAATCCGGTCAAAGAGTTCCTGTGTGCCCCTGTAGCCGATATGGTGCATTCTTTGTCCACCAAACCTGTCGTGAATCGGGAACCCGAGTCTCAGCAGCGGTATATTATTTTTTCTTGACATGGTATAGCCCTTGCTGTTGCCGATCAAAAAATCAGGTTTCAGCACTTTTGCCTCATCCTCAATATCAACGAAGTCAACGCCTTCACGTACTTTGATATCGAGTTCATCCATGTCAGGTACAAGCTCCTCAATCCGTTTTTTCATCTGCCCACTCTTGCCTCCTGAGGCGCAGAGTACAGGCACCATGCCGATCTCCCGCAGAAAGACGGTCATGGCGATGACCAAATCCTCTTCGCCATAGAGGATCACCTTTTTTTCGAAAACATATTTATGGCCATCGGCATAAGCATCAACAAGCCGACGTCGCTCATCTTCATACTTTTCAGAGCGCTTGTTCCCCGTAAGTGTTTCCAGCAGGCTGAAAAATCTGTCACTTCCTTTGATGCCAATGGGCAGGGGAAGATGATAGCCTGGCACTCCAAACATCACATCAAGATATCCTGCGGCCGATTTAGAGGTTTCAATCGTTGAACCGAACTCAATACTTGCCGTTGCACTGCCCGCATGTGCAATGGCGCTTGCCGGAGTGCCGCCCGGAGGAATTCGATGGTATTCTCCCCATGGCCCCCCATCCATTGTCTGCGAATAATCTGGCAGTACCATGACGGGAACCCCGAAATCGCCAAAAATCTCCTTGAGGTGACGCAAATCAGCAGGGGAGACCATGTTTGGAAAAAGGTTAATCAGCTCTTCCTTACTTCCCTTTACAGCCAGGGCTTTCACCGTAGCATGGACAGCAGCATGAAACCCGTCAATATGGCTGCCCTGATAGCTTGGCGTTGACGCATGAATCATGATCGGCATGGGCGAGCCGTTTTTGAACTCCTTCTTATACTCTCGAAGGATCATGGGTACATCGTCTCCAATGGTCTCGCTCAAGCAGGTTGTAGCTACCCCTATGACATCCGGTTTGTACTGCTCGCTCACGTTTTTCAGTCCGATCTTCAGGTTATGACTGCCCCCAAACACTGCAGTCTCCTCATGGAAGTTCGACGAAGCGATATCAATAGGCTCTTTATAGTGGCTGATCAGGTAACGCCTGATATAGGTTGCGCACCCTTGGGAACCATGCAGGAATGGCACACAGTTTTCTATCCCGCGGAAGGCAAGGCATGCACCAAGGGGGTTGCAGAGCTTACAGGCGTTTTGTGTAGCTGTTTTTGCATGTGTATGTGTCATAGGGTGCCTCCTTTTCTCGGAGCGAACTGCCATACCGGGCTCATGACCGATTGATAGACCTCCAGTGCAAAATTGTACATACCGATAAATCCGGCGAGAGGGATTTTCCTCTCATGGTTGTGATCGCAAAAGCCGATACCGAGTTTGAAGGCGATCGGTCGTTCCTTGACGCCGCCGATAAGCAGATCGGCTCCTTTTTCAAGGATAAATTTCGAGAGCTCAACGGGGTTGGAATCGTCTACAATCACCGTTCCCTCATCACACATCTCCTTGAGTCTGGCATAATCGTCCTTGTTTCCAGTCTGTGAACCTGCCAGTACGACCGACATTCCGATTGAACGAAGCGCCTTGATCAATGAAAAGGTCTTGAATGCGCCACCGACATAGATGGCCGCCTTTTTGCCTTTCAGCGCTTTTTTGAACTTCTGCAATGAAGGGTAGAGTGTTTTTACCTCTTCACTGACAATCTGTTTTGCTGCTTCCATGATCTCTGGCCGGTCAGGAAAATGAATGGCCACATCATAGAGCGATTTCGACATATCCTCAATTCCAAAATAAGAGACACGGATATAGGGAATCCCGTATTTTTCTTCCATCTCTTTGGCAAGCCAGGTCATTGATCCCGAACACTGCACAACATTGAGTGTTGCTCCATGTGCGCGTCGTACGGCATCGATACGACCATCTCCGGTCAGGGTCGAGACAACCTCAATGCCCATTTTTTCATAGTATTGCCGGATAATCCACGCTTCACCGGCAAGGTTGAATTCGCCGAGAATGTTAATACTGTATTTGCTGATATCCTCAGTTGATCCCGTGCCGATCAGCTTCATCAGAGCATGGCAGGCAGCTTTATAGCCATCTTTTTTGGTGCCCTTGAATCCTTCAGAATGAACTGGAAGCACCGGAATCCCTGTCTCTTTTGCCACTTTTTTGCAGACAGCCTCAATATCGTCGCCGATCAGGCCGACAATACAAGTCGAGTAAATAAATGCCGCCTTGGGTTTGTACTGTTCAATCAGTTCAATCAGCGAATGGTAGAGCTTTTTTTCTCCCCCATAAATTACGTCCATCTCCTGCAGGTCAGTCGAAAAACTCAGGCGATGCAGCTCAGGCCCGGAAGAAACCGCCCCACGGATGTCCCATGTGTATGCGGCACACCCGATAGGTCCATGAACAAGATGAATGGCATCGGCTACGGGATAGAGTACAACTCTGGAACCGCAGAAGACGCAGGCACGCTGGCTCACCGACCCTGAAAGGCTGGAAGTGTCACAAGCTATATCAGGCTGCGTTATCCCTTGTCTCTTTTCAAAGATCTGCTTCTGTCTTCCCTCAAGAATACCAATCTGTTCCATAGCCACACCCTTTTGATAAAAATATTATTGTGGGATTTACATCCCGCGTGTTTCCTGGGTTCACTCCCTGCTTTCCCAAGGTTCACACCTTGCGCTACCAATATGCCGCCCCTCGGGGGCTTAAGAACAATTGTTTTAAACTCCCCGCAGGTGCAGCATTCTTCACCCTTCACATATCTTTATATCTCTCTACATCACCAGCTCAAACTTCTCTTCCAGTGCATCACGATCCTGGCGATCCATTACAGCATTCAGAATCTTTTCAAGCAGTCTCAGGCTGCCGCTGTACCCGACATTCGGGAAGTAGCTGTGGCCGATGCGGTCAAGGATCGGGAAACCAAACCTGATAAATGGAATATCTTCATCACGAGCCATATACTTGCCATAAGTGTTGCCGAACAGCAGGTCAACAGGCTCATTCTTCATCCACTGGTGCAGCAGGAACATGTCTGCCTGAAGTCCACTCTTGAAGTTTGTTTCCGGTGACCTCTCGTCAAGAAGCTGGCGCATCTGCTTCTCAAACCGCTGGCCGGGTGTGCCGCTGACGATATGAACAGGTTTCATGTTCAGGTCGAGCAGGAACTCGGTGAGCGGCAGGATCTGATCCGGGTCACCGAAGAGCGCAACCCTCTTGCCGTGCAGATACTGCTCCATGTCGCACATCACATCAACCAGTCGTCCTCTGTCAGCCGTAATCTCATCGGGCACTGTTACTCCGGCAACCTTGCTGATTGCCATGATGAAGCGGTCGGTTGCACTAAGCCCTATGGGTATGTCGAGCGTTTCAAAAGGCACTTTGCACTTTTTTTCAAGCGCGATTGCCGCTGGTTCAGCACTAATGCTTCCGAGAGCCAGTGAAACGAGGCTGTCGCCACTGCTTTTCAGCTCTGTTACAGTTGTGCCTCCTTTCGGATAAAAGACATGCTTGCCGGTTTGTGGTGCATCAAGGACATCCGACGTATCTGGAAAGAGCACAATATTGACTCCCATTACCGTCGCCATGCGTTTGATTTCGCGCATGTCCGAAGGCTCCATCCATCCGGCAATAATGTTGAACTGGTTCTTTTTGACACCAGTTGACTCCGCAAATTGTGTTGCTATACCAGCAACCATGTTGGCATATCCAGTGACATGCGAGCCGACAAAGCTCGGTGTGCTGGCAAAAATCACATACTTGCCCTCTGGGATTTTACCGTCATCGCTTGCCTTTTTCGTGATCTGCTGCAAGTCATCACCGATAGTTTCACTGAGGCAGGTAGAGTGCACCGCAATGATATCAGGATCATAAACCGCAAAGATGGTGTCGATGGCTGCAAGAAGGTTTGCCTGGCCACCGAACACCGAAGCTCCTTCGGTGAACGAACTTGTTGCCGCCATAACAGGCTCTTTATAGTGGCGGGTAAGGGTGCTCCTGTGATAGGAGCAGCACCCTTGTGAGCCATGGCTGTGAGGCAGACAGCCATGAATACCGAGCGCAGCATACATGGCGCCGATCGGCTGGCAGGTCTTTGCCGGGTTGATCGTCAGCCCCTCACGCTCTTTAACCTCTTTTGATGTGTGTCGTAATAGCATAATTTAATAGTTTCCGTTTTCCATTCATTACTGTGTCACGTAACTGGCTGCAAGTCCTGCACCATTCCCATTTCCGGCCTTTTCCCATGGCGCCTTGATCAGCTTCCATACGGGGTTGTTCACCATGCGGTCGATGTCTTTGTAAAAGTTTACTGCACCCTCAAAACCAGTGTAAGGACCGCCGTAGTCATAGCTGTGGAGCTGTTTCAGCGGAATCCCCATCTTCTGTACCACATACTTCTCTTTGATACCGGCGCAGAAAATATCCGGCTTGTATATCTCAATCAGCTTTTCAGACTCATAGTGGCTGAGGTCATCAACAACAAGCGACTTTTTAGTCATTTGCTTCATCATCCCCTCATAGCCATTGATCTCCAACCCCTTCTCCTTCAGTGCTTCAAGTTCAGCATCTGTTTTTCTCGGATTGTAAAGCTCAGGATCGGCGACTATCTTCAACTCCTCAATATTCTTGCTGTCAGCATCAACCTTGATCTTCGGCAGTACCTCACGGCCCTCATAGTCATCACGGTGAGCAAACTCGTATCCCGCCGCTACCGTAGTCATACCAAGCTCGTTAAAGAGATCCTGGTAGTGATGGGCTCGAGATCCACCGACAAAAAGCATAGCGGTTTTCCCTTTGGTTCTCGGAAGAATCTCCTCAATCACCGCTTTTACCTTTGGCGTCTCCTCGGCAATAACTGCTTCAACCCGAGCCTTAAGCTCTTCATCACCAAAGTATTCAGCAATTTTCCTCAGTGACTTTGCTGTCGATTCAGCTCCTACAAAGTTCACCTTCATCCAGGGAATCCCGTACTTCGTTTCCATCATGTCACCCATGTAGTTGATGGAACGGTGACAAAGAATGACGTTAAGGTCTGCCGTATGGGAATTCTCAATCGCTCCAACCGTTGAGTTGCCGCTGAAAGAGGCAACCAGCGTAATGCCAACTTTTTCAAAAATGCGTTCAATTTCAAAAGCATCACCACCGATGTTGTATTCACCAAGGAGGTTCAGCTTGAACTTCCCTTCACTCGGCGTATTGTCGCGTCCAACCATGTGCTTGAAAACACCGTTGTTGGCAATGTGGTGACCTGCTGACTGGCTGACACCCCTGTACCCTTCGCAACTGAACCCGAAAACGTTGCAATCTCCGAACTTTTCCTTCATCTCTCTTGATGCAGCGTGCACATCATCTCCAATCAGACCGACCGGACAGGTCGAGAAGATCGCGATGGATTTTGGATGAAAGAGGTCATAAGCCTCCTGGATCGCAATCTTCAGCTTCTTTTCACCGCCAAAGACGATGTTCTCCTCCTGCATATCAGTCGAGAAACAGTAGGGGATGTAGTTTGCGTCCATCAGCGTCTCTGGTTTCGTCTGGTTACGACGAGTCAACCAGGCATAAAAACTGCATCCGATCGGGCCGTGTACAATGTTGACAATGTCTCGCGTCGGTCCGAGCACCACACCTTTACAGCCAGCATAAGAGCATCCACGCTGCGTAATGATTCCCGGAACGGTACGCACGTTGGCCTGTACTTCGGGGATGATCTCAGGATCGTTGATCACTATCGACTTGGCCCGTTTTTTTGCCACCTTGGCCGGGTATTTTTGTATCAGCTCCTCCCTGACTTGGGAAGGATCTGGAATAATTCTGTTCGCCTCCATGGAACTCTCTCCTTTTACACCTGTTAAATATTTATCGTTAGTTCAGCGCTGCATCGCCCTCTTCACCTGTTCTTACTCTGATGGTTTCAAGAATCGGTGTTACAAAAATCTTGCCATCACCAGGTTTACCTGTCTGGTTGGTCTGGATAATGGTGTCGATTGCTGTTTTGCATAACTCATCAGGCACGACAACCGTCACAATTCGCTTTGCAACCAGTCTTGGTGCATTGCCGAGCTGAGCAATTGCCTCTGGATGACCCGCTTCAGCGCCTCTGAGAATGTCGTAATGAACCTGCCCCTTGCCGCGCCCCATCACCCTGCCGGTGGCTGTGAAAGCCGGTATACCTGCATCGATAAGCGCTTTTTTTGTCGCGTTCACTTTGTTTATCCTTATGACTGCAATAATCTCTTTCATTCAAGCCTCCTTTGCTGGAAGCAATTGATCGGTTTCCCGTTCGCCGGTGCTTATGGTGTAAACCTCTTCAACGGCTGAAACAAAGATCTTTCCATCACCAAATTTCCCTTCCGCTCCCGATTTCGCATTATCAAGGATTGCCCGTATAACAAAATCTTTATCGGTATTCGGAACCACCGTGAACAACATCTCTTTTGGAATTTCATCATAGACCACGTCACCGACGCGGAGACCGCGCTGTTTACCGCGTCCTACCACCGAGATTTTTGTTATGGATGGATAGCCTGCATCAAGCAATCCCTGCATGACATCATACACCTTTTCTGGTCTTACGATTGTTCTGATCATTAACATCTTTGTTTACTCCTTTTTTTAGTTAGCGATACCAAATTCAATGAGCAATGCTTCCAACTCTTCAATTTCGAGCGGCTTGGGAATGACGAACATCTTGTTCTCGTCAATTTTCTTGGCAAGAGCCCTGTACTCATCAGCCTGCTCGTGGGTCGGATCATACTCGATGACCGTCTTGCGGTTGATCTCAGCACGCTGTACAAAGTTGTTGCGAGGTACAAAATGAATCATCTGTGTACCGATTTTCTTCGCAAGCTCTTCAATCATCTGACGCTCGTTGTCAACATTCCGGCTGTTGCAGATAAGACCACCAAGCCTCACTCCACCTGCGTCGGCATATTTCAGAATACCTTTACAGATGTTGTTCGCTGCGTACATGGCCATCATTTCACCTGAACAGACGATGTAGATCTCCTCCGCTTTTCCGTCTCGGATCGGCATGGCGAATCCTCCGCAGACAACGTCACCGAGCACATCGTAGAAGACATAGTCGAGATCCCATTCATCATCGAAAGCCCCAAGCTGTTCGAGAAGGTTAACTGAAGTGATGATACCACGACCTGCGCATCCCACACCAGGTTCAGGACCACCGGATTCGGTGCAGCGGGTGTTTCTGTACCCACCTTTAATAATATCTTCGAGTTCGACTTCTTCACCCTCCTCGCGAAGTGTATCAAGCACTGTTTTCTGCTGTAGTCCACCAAGAAGCAGACGGGTAGAGTCAGCTTTCGGATCACAGCCAATGACCATTATTTTCTTGCCCATTTCTGCAAGACCGGCAACTGTGTTTTGAGTTGTGGTTGACTTGCCGATGCCACCCTTTCCATAAATAGCTACTTTTCTCATTGTTATGCCTTTTTAGGTTATCGTTGCCTTTATCGTCAAATATTCAGGCTTGATTCATTGTTGCCCTGAATAGTTATGACTATTAACAAGCAAGATGCGTGCCAAAGATTCGGCTTTACAGAAAAGTTTTTTGAAAAAAATAGGTTTACGCCCTAAAAGCCGCATTGTTAAAAGGCTTCAGCCGTTTGGTGGCCATGGTTTATTTTATTCCGGGGCTTGAATTTATTAAAAGCAGGGGATTATAAATGGCAGGAAGATCTACAAAATTGTAGGAAAGTGATGGAAGCTACGTTTTGGTTGGAAGCGTGTCGCTTATTTTGGGGATAGATGATCTCTACATGCACGAGTGGGCAAACGGTGTGCTGAATGAGATCGATTGTCCGCCAGTTTTCGAAAGTTGCTGTAATCATTGCGCCTTTTGGGTAGGCTTTGGAGAGTTTTTTCCTCATCCCGCAAACTGCAAATATTCCGTTATCGATTCTCCGTGCTTGAAAGATAAGAAAAGAGGGACGGCCGTGTTATGCTGGTTTCTACCGATATGTCATTCCTACGGCATTTATGAAAAAAGATGGGAGACAGCGTTATATCTGGCATGATGCAGTAATTTTTATAACAGAGATGGTATAAGATAAATGCATCGAATTCATTCGTTTTCCTTGTCTAATTTTATTTTACTGATTTTTTCGGTGAAGTGCATGAGCAACGTCAGAATAAAAAGTAAATTGAGACATTACCGCAGTATCTCCTCAACCAGCAACAAGAGGTTGATCTGCTCGCAAAGCTGAAGGCTGAAAAGCTCATAATTGACCATTGGCAGTAGAAGGAGTCAACCCGCGATGCGGTACGCGCGGCAATCCAGGATTTTCTCTGGAGTGATGATACGGGTTTGCCGGTGGAGTGTTATACTGAAGAGGAGGTTCAGGAGAGGTCGGAGGAGATTTTCCGCCACGTCTATCGGGCCTATCCAAAAATCCCTTCTCCATTTTATGAAAAAACTGTGGCAGCATAACATTAAACATAAGGAACGATGATGCAGAAAAAACAGTTTGGAAATACGGATATGCAGATTACCCCTGTCGGTTTCGGAAGCTGGGCCATTGGTGGCGGCGACTGGGCATTTGGCTGGGGAGCGCAGGATGACGGTGATGCGATTGCTGCAATTGAAAGGGCCGTTGAGCTTGGCATAAACTGGATAGATACGGCAGCGGTTTACGGGCTTGGCCATTCTGAGGAGCTGGTGGCGAAGGCCGTTGCCGGTATGAAGAACAAGCCCTGGATATTCACCAAATGTTCGCTGGTGTGGGATGCTCGTCGCCAGATGGGCAACAGTCTCAAGGCTGATTCAATACGGCGTGAGTGCGAAGCGAGCCTGAAGAGGCTCAGAGTCGATGCCATCGATCTTTATCAGATTCACTGGCCAAACCCTGAAGCTGACCTTGAAGAGGGTTGGCAGGAGATGGCCCGCCTCAAGGAGGAAGGGCTGGTACGCCATATTGGGGTTTCTAATTTCAGTGTTGATCAACTGCGACGGATTATCCCGATTGCGCCGGTTGCCACCCTTCAGCCCCCCTATTCAATGCTTCGTCCGGCGATTGAACAAACGCTCCTTCCGTTCTGCATGGAGCAGAACATCGGTGTTATTGTCTATTCTCCAATGCTCTCCGGCATGTTGAGCGGAGCAATGACGCGGGAACGGGCTGCAAATTTTTCAGCAGATGACTGGCGCAGGAATAACAAGGAGTTTCAGGAGCCTCGTCTTTCCGCCAATCTCAAACTGGTTGAGTTGCTTAAACGGATCGGCTCTCCGCACGGACATTCTGCAGGAGAGGTCGCCATTGCCTGGACCTTGCGCCATCCCGCTGTGACGGGTGCAATTGTGGGTGGCCGCAATGCTGCGCAGGTTGACGGTATTGTTGGCGCTGCGGAGTTCAGGCTCAGTGCTGAAGACATTGGCGTTATCGAGCGTTTTCTTGCAGGTATGCCGAAATAAATAGTAAAATGGGTCGCAGAAGTGTTAATTTTAATGGAAACACGATTACAAAAGGAGTTGATGTTATGATGACATTTGATGTGATGACCGTTCTGGTTTTGATTGCCGCGTTTTTGGTTTCGGCAGTGAAAATTCTCAGGGAGTATGAACGAGGGGTTATTTTCCGTCTGGGGCGGATTATTGCTGCAAAAGGGCCGGGGCTGATTATTCTTATTCCGGGTATCGATAAAATGGTCAAGGTAGATCTTCGGACGGTAACGCTTGATGTACCCCCGCAGGATATTATTACTCGCGATAATGTCTCGGTGAAGGTGAGTGCGGTGGTCTATTTCCGTGTTGTCGATCCTATTAAGGCTATTGTTGAGGTGGCAGATTTTCATTTTGCAACGTCACAGTTGGCCCAGACCACGCTTCGCAGTGTGTGCGGCCAAGGGGAGCTTGATAATCTGCTTGCTGAACGGGACGAGATCAATGATCGTATCCAGGCAATTCTCGACAAGGACACTGAGCCTTGGGGTGTCAAGGTTGCCAAGGTGGAGGTGAAGGAGATTGACCTTCCTGAGGAGATGCGTCGCGCAATGGCCAAACAGGCTGAAGCTGAGCGTGAACGCCGGTCGACCGTTATCAATGCAGAAGGGGAGTATCAGGCAGCCCAGCGCCTTGCAGATGCTGCCACTATTATTGCGGCAAGCCCTTCAGCCCTCCAGCTTCGCTACATGCAGACGCTGAAGGACATCTCAGCAGAACATAATTCCACTATTATTTTCCCATTGCCGATTGAACTGTTCAAGGCATTTCTTGATGGAAACAAGTCATCGGACTCTTCCAAGGCAACCTAAACTATTCCGATCATGTTCAAGATTCATTCGATTCTTTGTCCTGTCGATTTTTCTGATGCCTCACGCAAGGCAGTGCAATATGCCAGGGAGTTTGCTGCGAGCATGGGGGCTTCCGTCTATCTGCTGAATGTTGTGGAGCCGAGGCCAATGGCGGTTGATATCACCTTAAATTATGTTCCCCTTGAAGAGGATCTCGAAAAAGCAGCGCGGGCAGATCTTGAGGTTGTTCTTCAGGAGTTGCTTGGGGCGGGGTTGAAGGCCGAGTGCGGCGTAGAGATTGGAAATCCTTCGGATGTGATCCTTGAAAAATCAGGTGAGCTTGATGTCAATCTCGTGATTATGGGCTCTCATGGCAAAACAGGGCTGAGTCGCTTCATTATGGGCAGCGTTGCCGAGACGGTTGTTCGCAAGGCCAATTGCCCGGTATTGATTGTCAAGGCTGAAGAAAAGGAGTTTATCGGCGACGAGTGAAGGCGTCCATCAGGGTGCTTGCGCCACTGAAAGGGCTGAGCTGTGATAAAAGCACTTGTCGCTCGATGCTCTCTTTTAAGCTGACGACCTCAGGATGAGAAAAGAACTCTTTTTTCAGCATCTCTTCCAGCACCGTATAGAGCAGGTGTTTGAGTTGCTGCTTGCGCCGTTCTTCCAGAATATTTTGTGTGCGCATCTGTGTAAAATATTCTGAAATGTTCTTCCAGACTTCCGTGATGCCTGTGCCTGTCAGGGCGGAAGTAAGAAAAACCTGGGGTTGCCACAGTGGGTGTTTTGCTGGCAACATTCTAAGGGCGGCCTCGAATTCAGCTCTTGAGACAGCCGCTATACCTGATTGTTCCCCGTCAGTTTTAGTGATAGCTACAGCATCGGCAATCTCCATGATGCCACGCTTGATGCCCTGCAGTTCATCTCCTGATCCCGGCAGCATCAACAACAGGATAAAGTCGACCATGGTATCGACAAGTACCTCAGACTGGCCGACACCAACGGTTTCAACAAGAATGACATCATATCCTGCAGCTTCGCAGAGGACGATTGCTTCATGGGTTTTTGGCGAGGTACCCCCAAGGTAGCCTGAGGAGGCGGTTGGACGGATATAGGCCTCTTTTCTTCCAGCAAGCTTTTCCATACGAGCCTTGTCGCCGAGAATGCTGCCCCTTGATTGCTGGCTGCTGGGGTCGATCGCCAGCACAGCAAGCGTGAGTCCTTGCTTGATAATCTCTTCGCCAAGCGCTTCAATAAAGGTACTTTTACCAGCGCCAGGCGAACCGGTAATGCCGATACGGATGGCGTTGCTCTTTTTGGCAAGGCAGCGGTCGAGAATCTCATGTGCTTTCCGCTGATGCTCTGGCCGCTGCGACTCAATCAACGTAATTGCACGGCTCAGCGTATGGCGGTTGCCCGCCATAATGCCGCTGACAATGCTCTCTATATCGGGTTCATGGTGTCTCGTCATGGGGGTCGTATTGTTCATGCGCAGGAGTTCAAAATTTTGAATTCCTGCTGGTGTTTTATTCCTTCACATAAAACTCTTTTCCAACTCCTTAAATATACTCTTGCAACTGTGGATTTTTAATATCTTCCATTTTATCTTTTTAAGGTTTTCCAAGCCAATTCAAAGGTATATTTAAAACGTTAAATAATGCCCTCTTTTTCCAAGAATGAGAGTTTTTGTAAATCAAGTTCAGGGACTTCCTGCAAGAGCTTTATTGACGTGAGAAATTTTGAAGCCGTTGTTTCCATCTGATATCTTGTTCCATATTTGCTCATATAGGAGCTATGTCAAAAGTAAACCTTTTCATTTTTTTAATATGTGTATCTGTGTGGAAGCTACTTTGTGTTATGGTAAGTAACTATTTAGGAAAGAATTTATAAATGTCTTTTCTGTGAAGGAACCTGATGAGAGAGATTTTATTGTCTTCAATAATTAAGCCGATTCTATAGTCTCCGATTTTGATTCTAAATTCCAAATCAAAACCTTTTAATTTCTTTAAATTCTTGATCTCATTGAGGCTATTGGCATTCTGTATATTTATAATACAGGTTGCAATTTTTTTTAGAAGAGATTTATCGTTTATTTTATTTGTATCTTTTTCAAATCTTTTATCAATAAGGACAATCATGATGAAATCTTTTTGAGGAATTCATTTGTGTCAATATATTCATTAGTTCGACCAATTTTTATAGCATTAGCCATACCAATTTCCTCAATTTCATCCATGGATAAAATTTTTGATTTTATCCCAAGTTTTTTTGCCAGATCAAGTAATAATTTCAGATCTGATACTGATTCACTTTCTAATAAAGCTTTCTGCATGTTCTTAAATAGTCAACTTTCACTATAAAAGCCATTTTTAAAAAGGCTTAAAAATGGCATTATTTTATTACGCCCCATATCCTTTCCTTACTATTTTAGTGAAAAACATAGATGCTTTACCTTGCTATGCCATAACATCAATATCAATGTTTTACGTGCAATTTCCAACGTTCCCTGCGGCTTCGCTCAGGGAACGTATAAAAATAATCAGTGGTGGGGCAGTGCCGAAGGAAACGCACCATAATAAATCGGTGGCTGAGCGGAGTCGAAGCCTACTCCTCAAACTGTTCGATCAATTTCTTTAAAATCGCGATGGCAGCTTCAGCAATCACCGTACCCGGTCCAAAAATCCCTGCAACGCCCTTTTCATAGAGGAATGCGTGATCGCGTTCGGGAATAATGCCGCCTGCAATAACGAGAATATCTTCCCGTCCATGCGCCTTCAGCTCATCAACAATTTTAGGAATCAAGGTCTTGTGACCTGCGGCAAGGCTGGATATACCAATCAGATGCACATCGTTGTCGAGCGCCTGCTGCACCACCTCTTCAGGTGTCTGGAAGAGCGGACTGATATCCACATCAAAGCCAATATCCGCAAATCCGGCGGCAATAACTTTTGCACCACGGTCATGGCCATCCTGGCCCACTTTCGAGACCATGATCCTTGGACGGCGACCTTCAAGTGATGCAAAGGTATCGGCAAGCTGCAGTGCCTCCTTAAAGAGTGTGTTATCCTTCATCTGCGACATATAGATACTGCTGTTGAGTCTGGTGATGGCACGGTACCGACCGAATGTCTTTTCGCAGGCTGAAGATATCTCACCGAGGGTCGCTCTTTTTCTTGCGGCATCCACGGCAAGCGCCAGCAGATTGCTCTCTCCCGAAGCTGCGCTCTCCTCAATTGCCCGAAGAGCTTCAGCACATGCTTCATTGTCACGCTCAGCCTTGATCTTTGCAAGTTGCCGGAGCTGCTGCTCCAGAACTTTGGTATTGTCCACCTCAAGCAGCTCAATGTCGGTTTTGCTGCTGGTTTTGTAGCCGTTGACGCCGACAATAATCTCTTTGCCGCTGTCAATGCGTGCCTGCTTGCGGGTTGCCGCCTCTTCAATCTGTAATTTGGGAAGCCCCTGCTCAATTGCTTTGACCATGCCGCCAGCCTCTTCAATATCGCAGATGATCTTCCACGCTTTTGCGGCAAGCTCTCCCGTCAGGTACTCAACAAACGATGAGCCAGCCCATGGGTCAATGCTTTTGGTAATATCACTCTCCTTCTGCAAATAGAGCTGGGTGTCGCGGGCAATTTTCGCTGAAAACGGCGTGGGGAGTGCAATTGCTTCGTCAAGGGCATTCGTATGCAGCGACTGTGTATGCCCAAGCGTTGCCGCTAATGCCTCAAGGCAGGTTCGTGTGATATTGTTGAAAGGATCCTGCTCGGTGAGACTCCAGCCGGAGGTCTGGCAGTGAGAGCGGAGCATCAGCGATTTCGGATTTTTCGGGTTGAACTGCTTGACAATTTTGGCCCAGAGCATCCTTGCGGCACGAAGTTTTGCAATCTCCATGAAATAGTTCATTCCGATGCCCCAGAAGAAGGAAAGGCGAGGAGCAAAGGCGTCAATATCGAGTCCAGCCTTCAGGCCGGTACGGATGTACTCAAGACCGTCTGCAAGGGTGAAGGCAAGCTCAAGGTCCGCAGTAGCGCCAGCCTCTTGGATATGGTAGCCCGATATGCTGATTGAATTGAACTTTGGCATCTTTTCGCTGGTGTAGCGGAAGATGTCGGCAATGATCTTCATGGAAGGTTCAGGCGGATAGATGTAGGTGTTGCGAACCATGAACTCTTTAAGGATATCGTTCTGGATGGTGCCGCTCAGTTTTTCCGGTGGCACTCCCTGCTCTTCACCTGCCACAATGTAAAATGCCATGATTGGTAACACTGCTCCGTTCATGGTCATGGAGACAGAGATATCGCCAAGCGGGATCTGGTCGAAGAGGATTTTCATGTCTTCAACTGAATCTACAGCCACACCGGCTTTGCCAACGTCGCCAATAACCCGTTCGTGGTCTGAATCGTACCCACGGTGGGTTGGAAGGTCAAATGCAACCGAGAGCCCTTTCTGGCCTGCAGCCAGGTTCTGACGGTAAAAGTTGTTTGACTCCTCAGCGGTTGAGAACCCTGCGTACTGCCTGATAGTCCAAGGCTGTGTGGTATACATCATGGTGTAGGGGCCGCCGATATAAGGGGGAAAACCCGGCGCAAAGTTCAGATGGTCGAACTGTGCTACATCATAAGCCTGGTATGTCGATTTGATGTCAATTCCCTCTGCGGTTGTCCACTGCGTCTGCTGAGTTTCAGTGCCATTGGCAGTAGCGGGAGAAAAAATATCGATTGCTGAAAAGTCGGGCCTTGGTTCGGTTGCTTTGGATGGACTCCCTGCTGCTTCAATCTCCTTGAACCTGTTCCATGCAGACTCTGCAAGTTTTCTGGTCAGGGTTTCGATGTAATTTGAGCCACGGGCAGGGTCAACAACCTGGTTGAGAGAGCCCTCCTCCCTGAGAATAAGGTGAATATTGCCAGAGATGCGCTTTGCAATGTCGGGGTTGACAGAATCTCCGCTGTCGAAAGCGCTGATCTGCAGTGTTTCGTAACCTCCAAGAATGGCTGATACCGCCTCCGTAGTAAAACGGAGCAGATTTGTGTAGGGTTCAATCTTTGAACAGTTGCGTTCCGATGTTCTGGCAAAGAGGCGAGGCAGTGTTGTGCACGATGCCCCATAAGCCTTGAGCAGGTGTCCAAGAAGATAGCGCAGGGCTCTCGGTTTGGCTAACTCTGTAAAATGGCTTGACCCGACAGGCAGGATGATCTCCATCGCCGATACAATCGTGTCAACAGGAACTCCAGCTTGAAGAAAGCGATGCAGGTAGTCGCTTGCACCGGCAAGTGCCAGCGCGATTTCCTGGGCTGACGTAGAACCCTTTTCATGACTGGAAATGGTATCGACAGCCAGAATCCTGAATTGGGGAAGGGTGGTGCAAAATCCAGAAAGCTCCGCATCTTGCTCTTTTGAAACAGCAGGCATTCCAGAAAGTATTCCACCGGTGTTTACCGAAAAGCCTGGAATGGCAGCAAGTGTTTTCAATAATTCTGCAACAGGAGGGATGTTGCCTGAAAAGAAGATGGCAACTGCAGCGGGATTGATTCCGGCCAGGAGCCGATCAAGATTTTCTGCGGAGCAAAGTGCAGGATCAGTTATTACAAACTCAAGGGCAGTAGCGTCCAGCTCAAAGCATTTCAGTGAAGCATTGTTGGCGCTCTCTGGATCGTGAACGATAATACAGTGGCAATTTTTCCATGAGTTGACCGACTTTGTCGTTGGTATTGCAAGATGATCTCCTTTTCCTTCAGAAGAGTTCCAGGGTTCCAGATCAAAGCCGTCAGGCGTATGCCAGACTATACTGTCGTAAGGCGTTGCCTTGAGTTCGGCAATCGCCTTCGTTTTCCACTCCTCCCGGCTGACTGCCGGGAACTCATGGAAGAGAGAATCAGGCAGGGAGTGTATCATAACTTATGCGTCCCGGTGGTTTTGTGATTTGTACTCGCTGATAATTTCAGAAATTGCATGTTTCATGTTTGTTGGCAAAGCTGTTTTTTCAACAAACCCCTTCTGCTGCAGCCACCAGGTTGTCTGGAAATCCTTGGTTGTCGGCTTGCCGGTATACTGCTCAATGACCCGTTTGCCGGAGAAGCCGATATTGCCAGCGTTATGTTCAAAGATTTTGATTCCCCTTGATCCGATGCCTATCGCTACACCACCGAGTGTAGGGTCGGTAATGATAGTAATAACAGGGAGTCCGGCTTTTTCAACACTTGATATGGCAACATGCAGCTTTGGCAGACCGACCATTGACGAACACCCTTCATGCATTCTTGCGCCACCACCTGTAGCCTGGATAACGAGCGGTACGCCCCGTGCAATGGCTGTTTTGCTGGCCCGCCAGATTTTTTCAGCAGTCGACATACAGAATGATCCGCCGAGGAAATTGAAGTTGGTTACGCAAAAGACAACAGGGTGCTCCTCAATGGTTGCATCGCCGGTTATAAAGGATGATGCCGCACCGGTTTTGTGCTGGGCTTCACCAATTTTCTTGCTGTAGTCGGGGAAATCAAGAATATCCTTGTCAACAATGTAGCGAGTGTTCTGGTGTTCACTGAAAGAGTCTTTGTCAAGAATGAGATCAATGTAGTCATGCGCCGTCAGTCTGAGATAGCGGTGTCCACAGGTTTCACAAAGAAAATTGTCAGCAAACAGTTTTGCATAGAGAACCGGGTCAAGCACTTTTTTGCCTGCATTGTCAAAACAGTTTTTATGGCGGGCTACAAAAAGGATTTTTTCTGGTTTAGGAATGAAATAGGAGACCGGCTTTTCAAAAGAGATAATTTCTTCTTCGGTAATCGTATCCCATTGGCCTATCTTTTCCCAGCGCTCCATTCTTTTGGTAAAGATTTCATTTGAAGGTATTTTGCTGAGTTTTTCTACCCATCTTACCATAGCTCCCTTGAACGACTGAAGGGCGGATTGTGGAAAATGGTGGGCTGGCCCGTCATCTTCAATGATGATGTCATCAATAATGCCGTTATTCAACCCCTTCTTTGCCGTAATCTGTGAGATCTCTGCTGCCATGCCAGCTTTCTCCCTTGTTCGGAAGAGGATGGATGAGCATGCTTCCGGAGAAATAACCATGTATGTTGAATATTCCATGGCGAGTACTGCATCACATCCTGTGAGGGCAATGGCACCACCGCTGCATCCCCGATTGATGATGACTGATATGGTTGGTACGGTGGCTTCGGCCAGGGATTGCATACATCGTCCGATTTTCCATGCGATGCCGCCTCCTTCTGACTGTTCAGTTGGGTCAGCACCTGCGGTGTCAATAACCGTAATGATGATGCGGTTTTCCTGTTCGGCAAGCTCAATAGCCTTGATTGCCTTTTCAAATGCAGCGGGTGTCGGCATACCCTGGTTCCATTTCGCTATTTCATCGGGATTTTTCATAAGCTCAAGCATGAGCTCAAAGTCCGATGTTGGTCCCGACTGCTGGCCAATGAGCATGACAGGCCACCAGGAGTTTTCACCATTGCGCAGCACTGCCCGGTGAGTCTGGATGATGCAACTGCCGTGCAGATCGTTCTGCAGGCACTCTTCAGCTTCATCAAATACGGTCAGGTAGTCAAGGTGTTTGGGGCGTTCGGGGTGGAAGGAGAGTTGATATTTTTCGTACTCGGTGAGATTTTCAATACTCTCATGTGAGTAGCTGAAACTCTCTTTTTTTTCGAAAGGAAGATAAAAATGTTTCACTGGTTACAAGCGGCTTTGTCTCGTTTGATTAATGCTGTTTTTGAGCAAATTCAAGAAGTACCCTGTTGGTCTCTTTAGGGTGTAGAAACATAATCTTTTTTCCGCCTGCCCCCTCTTTTGGCAAGCCAAGTGGATTAATGTTGACAGATGCAAGTCGTTCACTCTCTTTTTCAATGTTGTCTGTTTCAAGTGCGATATGATGCATGCCTTCGCCGTTCTTTGCAAGAAATTTTGCAATTGGGCTATCATCGCTCAATGGTTCGAGCAGTTCGATTTTACTGTCACCAAGAGTAATAAATCCTACCCGCACTTTTTCAGATGCAACCTCTTCAATTCTGATTGCCCCGGGGGCGCACCCGAGAACGTTCTGGAACGTCTCAAGTGCGCTTTCAAGGTTCTGGACGGCAATCGCTATGTGGTCAATTTTTTTGATCATGCGTCCTTTGTAATGGATTTGCTTTTTGTTGCATAACCGATTGTCTGGAGTGCCTCCCTGATTTCATCAAGAATTACCGGATCATCAATCGTTGCTGGCATGGTATACTCCTCGCTATTGGCAATTTTTCTCATGGTTCCACGGAGAATCTTGCCCGAACGTGTTTTCGGCAGACGAGTAACAATAACGGCACTCTTAAACGATGCGACTGGTCCGATATTCTCACGCACGTACTCGATGACGTGTTTGATGATCTGACTGTGTGGAGTATCGACATTGTTCTTGAGAACGATGAAGGCAAGCGGTACCTGTCCTTTCAGATCGTCATGAGCGCCGACGACCGCGCTTTCTGCTACGTCAGGATGCTCACAGAGAGCTCCCTCAATGGCACCGGTCGAGAGACGATGGCCAGCAACATTGATAACGTCATCAGTACGTGACATGATATTGATGTACCCGTCTTCGTCGATAAATCCGGCGTCGCTGGTCTGATAGTAACCAGGGAACTGTTTCATGTAAGTTTCCACAAAACGGTTGTCAGCCTTCCAGAGGGTGAGCATAGTGCCAGGAGGAAGAGGCTGTTTGATGACGATATCACCCATCTGACCTGCCGGAAGCTGCTCAAGCTCATTATTGATGACCTGGACATTATAGCCAGGAACTGCCCTTGAAGAGGAGCCATACTTGACAGGGCCCGGTTCAATGCCCTGACAGTTTGCCGCGATAGCCCACCCTGTTTCAGTCTGCCACCAATGGTCGATGACGGGTACCTTGAGTTGCTTTTCCGCCCATTTCACGGTATCGGGATCAGCGCGCTCTCCAGCGAGAAAGAGTGTACGGAAATTTGAGAGATTATAGTTTTTGATGTAGTTGCCGTTTGGATCCTCTTTTTTGATGGCCCTGAACGCTGTCGGTGCCGTAAAGAGTACCGATACGTTGTAATCGCTGATTATTCTCCAGAAGGTGCCGGGATCGGGGGTGCCGACTGGCTTGCCTTCAAAAATCAGGGTTGTGCAACCCTGAAGAAGCGGCGCATAAACAATATAGGAGTGTCCGACAACCCAGCCAACATCACTTGCTGCCCAGAAAACCTCACCCGGTTCAACATTATAAACGTTCTTCATCGACCATTGCAGCGCCACCATGTGTCCGCCGTGATCGCGAACAATGCCTTTTGGCTGGCCTGTTGTTCCGGAGGTGTAGAGAATATAGAGGGGGTCAGAAGATTCGACAGGAACACATTGAGCGGGTTCAGCACCAAGAAGCGACTGGTTCCAGGTCAGGTCACGTTCCTCATTGAGTTCCCCCTTTAACTGGTCTCGCTGTTTGATGATACAGATTTCAGGCTTGAAGTGGGCCAGCTCAATAGCGAAGTCAAGCAGGCGCTTGTAATCAATAATTTTGCTGTGTTCAATGCCGCAT
Source organism: uncultured Chlorobiaceae bacterium (assembly GCA_903843305.1). Lineage (GTDB taxonomy): Bacteria > Bacteroidota > Chlorobiia > Chlorobiales > Chlorobiaceae > Chlorobium. The sequence goes on along the minus strand of CAIMPI010000015.1, from coordinate 135,944 downwards.
GAGGCGGAAATGATGACTTTCGGCTTACAGTCGTCAATTCTTATGGCAAGCTCGTGCGAGGCAAATCCTCCGAAGACCACCGAATGAATGGCACCAATTCTTGCACAGGCAAGCATGGCTACCATCGCCTCAGGAATCATCGGCATATAAATAATAACCCGATCACCCTTGCGGACACCTCTTGACTGAAGAGCACCGGCGAAGAGTGCAACGATATCACGAAACTCACGATAGGTATAGCGTTGCTTAGTGCCAGTTACCGGGCTGTCGTAGATGACCGCTAACTGGTTGCCGCGTCCTTCATCAACATGGCGGTCAAGTGCGTTATAGCAGGTGTTTGTCATTCCTCCGGCAAACCATCGGTAAAACGGTGGATTGCTTCTGTCCAGAACCTGATTCCATTTTTTGTACCAGTGAAGCTTTTCTGCGGCTTCTCCCCAGAATGCTTCCGGGTTCTCAATTGATTGTTGATAAACGGTATTAAAGGACTGCGGCATACGAGTGACCCCCTGAAAAAAAATGTTAATAAAAAGAAAGGGAGGACGGATAATTAAAAATAAAAAACAGACAACGGTGGTTCTTTGCAATTGAAAGGTAATGTTAACAAAAAATACACAGTAGAGCAACGAACATTTATTACGGAAGCAGTTTCATTTGTTCGAAAAGCTGAAAAAATTCTTTAATCGAAAGCGCTTCAGCCCGCAGTTGCAGGGTATGGCTTTCTACGGATTCAAGGTTATAGTTCTCTTTAAGATTGTTGAACAGGGTTTTGCGGCGCTGGTGAAAAGCAGTGCGGACAAACCGGCGAAATCCGTTGGCATCGTTTACAGGGTCATCGTTATTTGGTGTCATACGGATAACAGCGCTATCAACTCCTGGTTGCGGGCGAAAAACCTTGCGGCCAACCTTGAAAAGGTAGTCGATTTTACAAAATGCCTGCATCTGGACAGCAAGAATGCCGTATTCCTTTGTGCTTGGTTTTGCTGAAATCCTCATTGCAACTTCATGCTGCATCATCAGGGTTGCCGATAAAAAAGAGTTGCGGTGTTCAAGAAGTTTGAAAAGAATGGGAGTGGTTATGGAATAGGGGATATTGCCGAGTATTCTGAGAGGTTTTTCTTTAGCAAGTGATTCAAGGTCTATTTTCAGAAAATCGCCTTCAAGGATGTTGAGTTGCGGGTATTCGCATCTAATAAATTCAGCAAGCTTTGGATCTTTTTCAACAACAGTGAATATTGGATTGCACGCAATGATCTCTCTTGTCAAGGAGCCGAACCCCGGGCCAATTTCCAGAATGTTGTCCTGGGGGCCCGCTCCTGAAGCAATTACTATTTTTCTTGTGATATTACGGTCGGTCAGGAAGTTTTGACCTAATTTTTTTTTCACCGCGATTTCAGTATGCTTATATTCAACGTTTGTCATGAGAACTGGAATTATTTCAGTACCATAGCCCTGCGGAAGTACATTTTATAATTTAAGTTATTCTGGAAGTAATGGAAGAAAATAACATTGTGGCTGCGGCTGCTCAGTACGTCTCGCGGGGAAACAAGGCTACCCGTACCGGTTTTGGCGAAGCTTTGCTTGAAATCGCCCGGGAAAATAGCGCTGTTGTTGGACTGTGCGCTGATCTGACAGGCTCTTTAAACATGAATTTGTTTCGCGATGCGTTTCCTGAGCGTTTCATTCAAACCGGAATAGCCGAGGCCAACATGATTTCAATGGCGGCAGGTCTTGCAACAACAGGTAAAATTCCAGTTGCCGCGACTTTTGCTGTCTTTGCCACTGGCAGAGTCTTTGACCAGATTCGTCAGTCAGTCTGCTACTCGAACCTTAATGTCAAGATCTGTGCTTCACACGCAGGCCTGACGCTTGGTGAAGATGGCGCTACCCACCAGATCCTTGAAGATATTGGTCTGATGCGCGGGCTGCCGAGAATGACCGTTGTTGTGCCCTGCGATTACAGCGAAACCATTCGAGCGACCAAAGCCATTATAAAGCACGAGGGACCGGTCTATCTCCGTTTTGGAAGGCCGAACGTTCCCGATTTTTCACTTGATGCAGATGGTTTTGAGATTGGCAAGTCCATTGAGCTTCATCCCGGCAAGGATGTTACGGTTATTGCCTGTGGCATCATGGTCTGGAAAGCGCTTGAAGCCGCCCGTATTCTTGAAAAAGAGGGAGTTAGTGTCAGGGTCATTAACATGCATACCATCAAGCCTATTGATACTCTGGCCATTGTCTGCGCTGCTAATGATACCGGCGCAATTGTTACAGCCGAAGAGCACCAGTTCTATAACGGTCTTGGTGATGCTGTTGCCCATGTCTGCGCCCTCAATATTCCTGTGCCGATTGAGATGGTGGGTGTCGAAGACCAGTTCGGAGAATCAGGAAAAGCTGACGATCTCCTCGAAAAATATAAACTCACGACGACTGACATTCTTGAAAAAATTTATCTTGCCCTCCGCAGGAAGTGTTGAGCTGTTGGCAGAACAAGCCTCATAGGTGCCGACCTGTTAATCAGCCCCGTAGGGGCGACATATTGGTAGACAATTTTATAACATACAGGAGAAAAACTGATGGCAATGCCGAACTTGGGTGACATGATGAAACAGATCCAGCAGGCTGGTGAAAAAATGCAGGATGTTCAGAAACAACTTGAAAAATTAGTTGCTTACGGCGAAGCCGGAGGCGGTATGGTAAAAGTGAGTGTCAGCGGCAAGCAGAAACTACTCAGCCTTACCATTGATCCTGACATTATGGATGACCCTGAAATGGTTCAGGATCTTGTACTGGCCGCAGTGAACAATGCACTTAGCGAATCTTCCCGACTTGCACAAGAGGAGATATCCAAAGTGACCAATGGAATGATAAATCCTGCGGATATGCTCAAAAACCTGAACCTCGGTCAATAGTACTCCATGCGTTATACTTCAGTCGCTCTTGATGCCCTGATTGACGAATTTGCCAAACTTCCCGGTGTTGGGCGCAAGACAGCCCAACGACTCTCCATGTACATTCTGCATGAGCCGAGGGTTGAGGCCGAAAAGCTGGCCGGAGCGCTGCTTGAAGTGAAAGACAAGGTTATCCGTTGTTCGATCTGCCAGAATATCACCGATATCGGTATCGATCCCTGTCCCGTCTGCATAAGCAAGTCACGTGATCGTTCCGTTATCTGCGTTGTGGAATCGCCTGTCGATATGCTCGCCTTCGAAAAAACCGGCTACTACAAAGGGCTTTACCATGTACTTCATGGTGTCATATCACCCCTTGATGGTATCGGGCCTGACGATATCAAGGTACGGGAACTGCTTACCCGGCTTTCTGAGCGCGAGCCCGCTGAAGTCAAAGAGATTGTGCTTGCCCTGAACCCGACCATTGAAGGCGAAACAACCGCTCTGTACCTCACAAAACTTATCAAACCACTTGGTATCCTTGTTTCTAAAATAGCTCGAGGTATTCCTGTCGGGGCCGAGCTTGAATTTGTTGACGAAGCAACCCTGTCGCGAGCGATGGAAGGGCGTACCACCGTATAGACCTATCATGCAAATTCCGTTTTAATTCCGCAGTAATGAAGTCAGAAAAACAGTCAGTCTTGATTTTGGGTGGAGGCCTTGCCGGTCTGACGGCAGCCAAACGGTTGACAGACAAGGGGTTTCAGGTCAAAGTGCTTGAAAAAAGAGAGATATTCGGCGGAAAGGTTTCGTCATGGAAAGATGAAGAGGGTGACTGGATCGAATCTGGTACACACTGTTTTTTTGGGGCCTACAGTGTACTCTACGATCTCATGAAAGAGATCAAGACCGATCATGCTGTATTATGGAAAGATCACCAGTTAACCTACACTCTGGCTGGCGGGGGGAACTTTACCTTTAATACCTGGGAACTGCCAAGTCCCCTTCATCTGTTGCCCGCCATTATTAAAAACGGCTATTTTACTTTTGGTGAAATGGCCGCCTTTGCGAAATCCCTCATTCCTCTGGCGCTGAAAAAGGATAAATATCCCCCAACACAGGATCATCTGACCTTTGCCGAGTGGGCTGCCGAAAAAAAATTCGGCAAACACCTCATGGATAAGATGTTCCGCCCCATGGCGCTTGCCCTGAAGTTTATTCCGCCAGAAGAGATATCAGCAAAGATAATTCTTGACGTTACCGAAACTTTTTATCGAATTCCCGATGCCTCGCGCATGGGTTTTCTGAAAGGAGCGCCACAAGAGTATCTCCATCAGCCTCTCATTGACTACTCTGCATCAAGAGGCGCACATTTCAAGACAAAGGTTGCCGTTGAAGAGCTGCTTTTTGATGGCACTGAAATAAAAGGGATTCAGCTCCGTAACGGAGAGATCCTGACTGCAGACTACTATCTTTGTGCCCTGCCGATTCATGACTTGAACAAAGTGCTGCCCGACAGCCTGAAACGGCACGACCAGTTTTTTGGCAGACTTGGCAATCTTGAAGGCGTACCGGTTATTTCCGTCCAGATCTGGTACGACAGGGAAATTACCCCTGCTGATAATGTTCTTTTCTCGCCGGATGGTGTTATTCCTGTCTATGCCAATCTTGCCCGTACAACACCAGAGTACCGGACGCTCAGGGGAGAATCTTTCAGTGGCAAAACCCGTTTCGAGTTCTGCGTGGCTCCAGCAAAAAACCTCATGGGCCTTTCAAAAGAGGAGATTATCCGCCTTGTCGATATGAGTGTCCGAAACTGCTATCCCGAAACATCAAAAGGGGCAAAAATTCTGAAATCGACCCTGGTGAAAATTCCTCACTCTGTCTATGCGCCCCTGCCTTTCATGGAACAATACCGTCCAACCCAAAAAACACCACTTCGCAACCTCTTCGTTGCGGGCGGTTTTTCACAGCAGTTGTATTACGATTCCATGGGCGGAGCGGTTATGAGCGCCAATCTTGCTGTGGATGCTCTTGTGAATGAAGCCAGGAAAAATTGAGAGAAACGAGAAAATGATTCTGGAAAGAGTCGGAAATTATTATTTTAAGCCCCAGACGCCCTCGTAGCTCAGTGGATAGAGCAGTAGTTTCCGGAACTAAAGGTCGGCAGTTCGAGTCTGCCCGAGGGCACAGAAAGAATATATCGGGGTGTGGCTCAGTTGGTAGAGTGCTGCGTTCGGGACGCAGAGGTCGTGGGTTCGAATCCCGCCACCCCGACACCACAGGCGATTGCGGCATGTTCCGTGGTCGTCTTTTTTTTTATCCTTTACGGCTGCTGCTTTTAAAAAAAATGCTGGTGATCGTGTGATTTTTTGAAAGAACGGCGGATTTCACTCGTAGTAATAAGCAGGAAGTATAAAGCATGGCTTCCATTTATTAACGAACTAAAGGTAGTAAAAATGAAAAAAAATTTAATATTCGGTATTCTCATTTCATTCGCAATGACAGGAGTGTTCGGAGGTATTTCCTTTGCTGCAGACAAACCAGCAGGCTCAAGTCCGGCAGTAGAGACTGTAGCCAAAGCTGAAGCTCATGGCCCCAGGGAAAGGTCTTTCAGAAAAAGAGGCTTAAGGAAGAGAGCCTCTAGGAAGGGCTTTTCCTCAAGAGCAAGGCATCACCATCACCATAAGAGACATCACCGGTTTGCCAGATAAGCATCAGCTTTCCTGAGCAAGTATGACAACAGCTTTAGGGCGCTTGACACTTTGGTCAAGCGCCTTTTTGCTTTCTTGACTCTCCATCGTTTGCCGCAGTTTGTATTTATGCACAAGAGGTGTTTCGTTACAGTAGTAAGGTTGTCTGTTGACGCCCGATTACCGGAAAACTTTAAGAACACTCTACAAATGCTCCTCACCAGAATATGAGGAGTCCTGAAAGACGCTCTGAGCTTTTTCAAGCTCCGGAGGAGCGGTATGTTGGTAGCATCTGAGAGAATTGTTAATACCTGCAACTATTTAAAACAGTTAGCTATATTATCTGCAGCATTTTTCTGTTCATGGTACCACGAATACACCAATGCACCACAAGGAAGCCGCAGCCCGTATAAAAATCAACAAGCTGCTTGAAGAGGCAGGTTGGCGATTCTTTGCAGAAGGAAAGCAACCGGCAAACATCCAGCTTGAGCCAAAGGTTGCCATCACAACACTGGCACTTGATGCTCTCGGTGAGAACTATGAAAAAGTTACCAAAGGGTTTATCGATTTTCTGCTTCTCAACGACAAAGGATTTCCCTTCATTGTCCTCGAAGCAAAATCAGAGGCGAAAAATCCGCTGGTTGGTAAAGAGCAGGCACGGAAATATGCCCGCTCACAGAACTGCCGCTTTATCATTCTCTCAAACGGTAATCTCCACTATTTTTGGGATCTCGAACGGGGCAATCCCTATCTCGTCACATCATTTCCCACTCCGGACTCAGTCACTGGCTACCAGAAGGTGACCAGTGACCATCAAGCCCTTTTTAATGAGCAGATCGGCGCCGACTATATTGCATTGACCCAGCGACCGAACTATACTGCCGAAGCGGGCTGGCAGAATGAAGCAGAGCGTCCCGACTATATCAAAGCCAACAAACTTCGTTTTCTGCGCCCTTACCAGTTGCAGGCCATTGTTGCCCTGCAGCGGGCAGTTAAAGAGGGAAAAGAGCGTTTTCTGTTTGAGATGGCAACCGGCACAGGTAAAACGCTGGTGGCTGCCGCACTGATCAAGCTCTTTCTCAAAACCGGCAATGCCCGACGCGTACTCTTTCTGGTTGACCGCCTTGAACTTGAAGATCAGGCAAGAAAATCATTCAAAGCCGCACTTGCCAACGATTTTAAAACTGTCGTCTACAAAGAGAATCGTGATGACTGGCGACGGGCTGAAATTGTGGTCACCACCGTGCAGTCACTGCTTTTCAACAACAAATACCGGCGTCTCTTTTCGCCAACCGACTTCGATCTGGTCATCTCCGATGAAGCCCATCGCTCCATTGGTGGCAATGCCCGAGCTGTTTTCGACTACTTTATCGGTTATAAACTTGGGCTGACTGCTACGCCGCGCGACTACCTCAAACGATTTGAGGGTGTAAAAAGTGAAGCAAAAGATCCGCGCGAAGCCGAGCGCCGTCTCCTGCTCGACACTTACCGCACCTTCGGTTGTGAAAATAGTCAACCAACCTACCGCTACTCATTGCTTGATGGCGTGAAGGAAGGCTACCTCATCAATCCGATTGTGGTTGATGCACGCTCAGAGATTACCACAGCGTTGCTTTCGGAGCGAGGATTTACGGTGACGTTTACCGAAGATAATGGCGAGAACAACGATGAGGTATTTCGCCAGCGAGAATTTGAAAAACGCTTTTTCTCACGGCCAACCAATCAACTCTTCTGCAAAATATTTCTTGAAAACGTCCTGCGTGACCCAATCAGCGGAGAGGTCGGTAAATCAATCATCTTTGCGGTCAGTCAGCATCATGCCTTGAAACTGACCGAGATTCTGAACCTCATGGCTGACAAGATGTTTCCAGGAAAATATCAATCCAACTTTGCCGTGCAGGTGACCTCTCAGATTGCTGATGCGCAGAAGGCTACCATCGATTTCACCAACAACAATCTTCTCGGTTCAGCTAACTTTCTTGACACCTACAAAACCAGCAAGGCGCGGGTCTGCGTCACCGTCGGCATGATGACCACCGGCTACGACTGCCCCGATATTCTCAACATAGGACTGTTCCGTCCCATTTTTTCGCCAACCGACTTTATCCAGATCAAAGGGAGGGGCACCCGTCAGCACAACTTTCTTGATCTGCTTTTTGATGACTCCCGAAAATCGGAGATCGGTCAAGCCCTCAAAAGCTCATTCAAGCTCTTTGACTTCTTTGCCAACTGCGAATATTTTGAAGAGGAGTACGACTATGACCAGGTTATCAAGCTTCCCAAAGGAGCCGGTTCAGGCAGTGAAGGCGGCGCGGGAGGAAATGAAGCCGCCGGAAACATCTACGAGCATACCGGAGAAGATCTTCTTGCAACCATGGTTGAGGCCGTTATTGGTGCCGAAGGGATGAAAATTGACCGCATGTTCTTTGACCGGTTTGAGGAGAGCATTCGCGAAAATGATTTTATTGCTGCTTCCGTTGAAGCTGGTCAGTGGGACAAGGTGATTGACTATGTCAACCGTGAAGTCTTCGACAAGCCTCACGAATACTATACCCTCAACAAACTGCGCAAAGCAGCAGCCGTTGACCGTCGCCTTACCCTCCGCGAAATTCTCGAAAAAATCTTCGGCCTCATTCCCCGTTTCAAGTCAAAAGATGAACTGCTCGAAGAGGAGTTTGCCAAGTTCATCGCCGACTACAAACCCGAAGAGGCTGCTGCCATACCCGCCATGAAACACTTCTTCAAGGCTTATGTGATGAGCGACCAGGTGCGTCATATCATCGACAGCCGGGAGTTGACCAAACTGGCAACCAATTCGTTGTTTACAACACCCGATTTCAAAGCTGTGCCCGGAAAATACAGGGTTATTATTCCGGAATATATCAAGGACTATGTTTCACTCAACCAGTTTGCCGCATAATGCTCGACACCGCAACCAAACGTCGTATAGATACCGCCCGTGATATTCTTGTGGGAAAAGTACCCGACCCGAAATCGCAGGTTGAACAAATCACCATCGCCCTCATCTACAAGTTTATGGACGACATGGATGCTGAAAGCGAAGAGCTGGGAGGAAAACGGGCCTTCTTTGCGGGGGAGTATGGCCGCTATGGCTGGGCAAAACTGATGCGCTCCGGGCTTGGTGGTCATGAAACCCTCAACCTGTACGCCGAAGCTATTGCAACGATGCCCGAAAACCCCGGCATCCCGCCACTCTTCCGCACCATCTTCAAGAACGCCTACCTGCCATACCGCGATCCTGAAACGCTCAAAAGCTTCCTGAAAATCATCGACGAGTTCGAGTACGACCACTCCGAGCGGCTTGGCGACGCCTTCGAATACCTGCTCTCCGTGCTTGGCTCCCAGGGTGATGCCGGGCAGTTCCGCACACCGCGTCATATCATCGACTTCATGGTGAGCATCCTTGACCCTAAAAAAGAGGAAGTGATCCTCGACCCAGCCTGCGGCACAGCCGGATTCCTGATCTCCTCATACAAGCACATTTTGCGTGCAAACAGCGACGCCCACGGCAACAGCACCCTGACGCCCGACGAAAAAGGTCGTCTTGCCCGCAACTTCAAAGGCTACGATATCTCGCCCGACATGGTGCGTCTCTCGCTGGTCAACCTCTACCTCCACGGCTTCGTTGACCCGCATATCGAGGAGTACGACACCCTCACCTCCGAGGAGAAATGGAACGAGTTTGCCGATGTCATCCTTGCCAATCCCCCTTTCATGTCGCCGAAAGGGGGCATCAAGCCGCACCGTCGCTTTTCGGTGCAAAGCAAACGCAGCGAAGTGCTCTTTGTTGACTACATGGCCGAACACCTGACACCCAGCGGCCGGGCCGGTATCATTGTGCCCGAAGGCATCATCTTCCAGAGCGGCACCTCATACAAGCAATTGCGCAAAATACTCGTTGAGAAAAGCCTTGTTGCCGTCATATCGCTGCCCGCCGGAGTCTTCCAGCCCTACTCCGGAGTCAAGACCTCCATCCTCATTCTCGACAAATCGCTGGCGCGGCGCAGTAACAGCATCGCCTTCTTCAAGGTAGAGAATGACGGCTTCGGCCTCGGAGCCCAGCGGCGGGCGATTGAGAAGAACGACCTTTCAGCGGCTTTCGAGTTTCTGAAGGCATGGTTTTCGTCGATTGGTTCTGACAGGGAAATGATGTCGAGTCCGAATGCCCTGATTGTGCAGAAGGAGAAGATTGCCGGGAATGGGGATTACAATTTGAGCGGGGAGAGGTATCGGGAGAATGCAATACGATTATCAAACTATCCATTGGTACCGATTGGCGAAGTTTGTGAACTTATTAATGGACGGGCCTTTAAGCCAGAAGACTGGAAAAGTATTGATAGCGGAGGTCTTCCCATCGTTCGAATTCAGAATCTCAACACTCCCGATAGTCAGTTTAATTACTACACTGGTGATGTGAGCGCCCAGCATATCATTAATCCAAGGGAATTGTTGTTTTCATGGTCAGGCTCACGTGGCACGTCCTTTGGTGCTCACATTTGGTATGGAGGTAAAGCTGTTCTTAACCAACATATTTTTAAAGTAGGCTTCAATGAAGCTCAGGCCACAAAAATGTATTTGTTCCACGCATTGAATAATGCCGTTGCCGAGATTGAAGAAAATCTGCATGGAGGGGTTGGTCTTGTTCATATTACAAAAGGGAATCTGGAAAGGATCAAAATTCCTCTGCCGCCGCTGGAAGTGCAGAAAGAGATTGTTGCAGAGATTGAAGTTTACCAGGCAAATATAGAAAGGTTTAAGAATGCAATTGCTGAAGAAGAAACGAAGATTCAGGTTACCATTGCCCGCGTGTGGGGTGAACCGTTTTTATAACTGATTCGTATAAGTGAAGTAATATATGTCTACCTGGGTTAAAGAATACAAACCTGAACTTATTTCTCAACGGATGGAGAAAGTAAAGATTGTTTCTGATGATGGAGCGGTCTCGTTCAGTGGCTTTGAACATTCAGAACATGTTGTTCTTCTGAACAGCATGATTTCTTTCAACAAAGAAATACCGGAAATAGAGAAACGGAGAATAATAAACCAGGCAACATTTGCGGCCGGAGCTAAAGGTGCGATTACGCCAAAATCTTTACTCGACGAGATAAATAAACTGGAATGCAATTATTTATCAACTCCGGAGCAGAAATATCGGTTGCTGACAGAAATTTCAATCTCAAATTTATGCCAGATTCCAAAGGTTTACTTTGAAGGTTCTTGGATTATCGTTCATGCACGTTTAAATACAACTTCAAAAACCAGCCGAAATAAGCTAATCAAAACTTCCCGCTACTCTTTCAGCAATGATCTTCCAACAGATTACGCCGCTGTCAGTGTGAGTGTGAAAGCACGGTCCACTGCCGAGGCAGCAGACAAAGCACTTGATAGGTTAGATTTTATTAGAGGTGTTTGGAATTTTTGGAAGAATCGTGGGCAAGCATTTAGGATTTCATTTGGCGGATCTCGAAAGCCAGTTAATCGTATTATCCTTGGGCCATTACATACACTTCATCATAAAAATGGTACTCTTGCTACAGAATCATGGTGGTATGAATCTCAATATAGAGGTGTAATGGATTTGTATAATGAGGGTAGTGAAATTGAAAGTATGCGCAAGTTTATGCTCAATTTTTTTGGTCTTTTACGAAAATCAGCATATAAGCAGGATATAGTACATGCTGTATTACGATATGTTCGTGCTCTTGATACAAGCGATTGGGATGATTCATTTCTTCGGTTATGGGGAGTTTTAGAGTTCTTGACAGGGACACAATCAGATGGTTATAAAGTAACCATTCGCAGAACTTCTTACATATTTTCGGATAGAGAGTACGTAAATCAAGTGCTGTCTCATCTTCGAGATTATCGAAATAAGTCTGTTCATGAAGATTCAGAATCAGGTGATATAGAGTCACTAATGTATCAACTGAAGCACTATGTCGAAAGGTTGATTGAATTTCATGTCGCAAATAAATTTTGCTTTTCTTCTATTACTGAAGCAGCAAAATTTCTTGACTCTCCTAACGAAAAGGAAGCTATCGATAAACAAATAAGCAGGTTACGTTATGCTAAAAAATTTATTTCCGGCTAATACATCCACACAATAAATCTACTTGATTAAGTATGGATGGCTTAACCTGATAGAAGGAAGTGATAAGTAATAGACGGGTAAAATACTATATCATAATAACATGGAAATACTTGCCCTTCATACCAGTGAAGCCGGGCCTCTTGGCTCACAGGTATTCCACTTTAAATATGATTAGAGTAGAACGATAGCGATCAATATTCTTTTCAGCGGCCAGCCGGTTGTGTAAAATTCTCTGTGTTGCGGGCGGTGGCGGTGCTTTGGAGTTCTTTTGGGCAATGGCTGCATAGTCGCAAGACTCTGCCAAAAAGCAATGCCGATCGTAAATGGTTGCAACTCATCACGCCACCTCAGACAAAATATTGACAAACTCATCCGGGCGTGACCAACGCGAAATTGTTGACAATGGCTCTACCAGCTTGAAGTCTTCATCACTCCAGACATCAGACGTGTCGTCAAACAGTGATATAAAATTTAATCCCTCCGGGCCTGCGGCTAAATGATTCAGATCATACCATGCTGCAACGGTATGCTCCACAATAGGACGAGCTGAAGAACGGTTTGATGTTTTTAAGACAGATACAAGGGAGCTGCGCAATGGAGATCTTACGTGAAAATCAATAGCCCATGCCCTGCCAGATCTCCCTGCAAGTTTTTCAAAACGGGTAAAGGGGAGCTTTTTGTCAGCGAGGCAATCTGCAACCTCATCAGTGATTGATTCGACCGTTCGTGTTTTAAAAGTGAACCAAAGATCGGAAACTCTGACGGCTGCCTGAGCAACCCGTGTAACGACCATGGCCAATGAATCGCCAGGGCGACAACGTCCCAGAATCATCCCCCGATAGAGCTCAACACCGTGAGTAAGGCAAGTATCTTCAATAAGCTGCCGCTGCTTTGTTGATCGTTTGGAAGATGATGCTGACTGTGCATGGAGCCACCGCACCGTTTCCGCAAGATCGGTTATAGTGACGGTATCCCCATCAGTTTTGCAGAAAAGGTCAATAGTGTCTCCATCCGGATAAAGAAAAGGCGTACGGATGCGCTGAAAATCTCCATGTTCGGTACAGGAAAACAATTCACCAATACCGGATTTTAAGGAAGAGAGTCGTGTCACAGAGTGCCCTCAAGTTGCGTTCTGGAAGGGTTAAGGCGGTTCCTGGAGATGTAGTTCTCAACAATCTGCTGAAATGCAAAAAGTTTTCAAGAAATGTTCGATACCCCCAACAATTTATTTTGACTTGTCCTCAGGCATCGAAGTAAAATTGGCCTGCTTCAGGGTTGCCCTGTTTTTCCCATAGAAACATCTATGCTGGCAATATCGGCATGGCCATTGAAAATACTCAGGAGTTTATCAAACACTTCGTACCCGGAGTGGACAGATATTTGCTGGATGTGCGGGTAATCACGATGAAGCCTTATAGTGATCACTCCTCCTTGAGGAACATAAATTTTATTATCTATGATGCCCGTTGAACCGGTAGAAGCTACACCTTTGGGAAGCAATCTGACATAAACGCACTGGGCACAGCCCAACAGTTTAATCCTTATTTCCTCTCCCTTCTTCAAGTCACGAGGTGCCTTCAAGTTCATAAAGCTGGAATACCACAGGTTCCCGGCAAGTGAGATGTTACCCCCGCTTGATCCAATATACCCATTAAGAAGCTCAGCGTAAGCTGGTACGTTTCGAAGTATAATAAGAGTACTTACAAGGAGGATAGTGAAAATATTTTTCATTATTAAGGTAATACTTTCCATTAGTATCCGGTAAAAAGTGAATAAACCTTAGAAGTCGTGAAAAACAACAATAATGGAAAATGATCATTAACAACACTTGTAAGGCTACTAACAATTCTAACAAAACTAACAAAGCTTCAAGCCATAAAAACTACAAATATTTTTGGTGAATCGCTAAAAATTTATAACTCGTACTGTTTCTTGAGCAATTCTTGTAACGACTTTTGGCCATGAATCGCCAAGGCGACAACGTCCCGGAATCATTCCGCGATACAGAAAAGAAGTCTTGCCAAATGGGTGGTAAGTCATTACGTATTGAAAGATAAGCTGGGCACTTCCTGTTGAAAAAAGGGTTTTGAATGACGGTAGGATAAGAGGTTGACGATGCCTTTTTTGTGCCCCCCCCACTACCCATTTAAAAGAGAAGATTTTCTGTGTGACAAACTCTGAGGCGAAACAAAAAAAATTACAGAAAGTCCATTAACCCACCAATTCGGAAGGAATTCTCTTGGCTGCCATTTTGTTATCTTATAAATGCTGGTTTACAATGAGTTCTTTGTGTCGGCTATTCGTTGATATATAAAGGCGTAATGCAATTTCTCTCTGGAGTATTTCTGAAGATAATTCTTGCACACACACTTTAATGAATGGCACACGGTGAACGGATGCGATACATACAAGGGGCGGATATGAGGGGCATTGCATGATAAAACCAAATACTCCTATGAACCTGACAGAAACAGCAGAAAAAGCAATTGCCGCGTATGGTGGACGTGTGCTCTGGCAAAACGCAAAAACTCTGGAAACCGGGATAAGTGCTTCTGGATTGGCGTTTACACTGAAACGTCGGCCGTTTTTTCGCCATGCCAAAATGGTTTTAGCTATTCACAGACCATTTTCCACATTGACCCCGATTGGTCTCAATCCGACTATTACGGGAATTCTTGACGGTCTTGATGTTCGTCTCGAAAATGAAAAGGGGCAGATCATTTCTGAGCGCAGGAATGCGCGGGATTATTTCAAAATAGGCAGAAGGTTATTCTACTGGGATGACCTTGATATGTCTTATTTCGCCAACTATGCTTCCTGGAATTATTTTACCCTGCCAGCGCTGTTGATGCGTGAGGATATTTTTTGGACGGAACTCGAACCAGGTTGGCTGGAGGCACGGTTCCCTGATGAGATTCCGACCCACAGCAAGGTGCAGCGATTCAGGTTTGACCGTGAGACTGGTCTCCTGATTCAGCACGACTATACTGCCGATATCATCAGCCCGCTTGCAGCCGCATCCAATGTTGTTCTGCGGCATGCCCAAAACAGTTCAGGACTTGTTTATCCTTCGATAAGGCGGGTAACCCCGAAGGGGCCGAAAGGAAAGCCACTCGGTGGCCCGGTATTAATTCACCTTGATATTCACGATTTCAGACTGATCAACAAGTAGACAAGAAGCTTTGGAGATGTGCCCAATAGCCGCAAGGCCTATCCTTCCCCTTTCAGTTGATGGGCATCGGTAAAGAAGCACCGGTAGCCTTGCTGCACAATCAAAAACGAAGTTATAGCTACAGCGCCGGTGATGGCGCACATGATGGCTATCTGGTACCTGACGGCGACGATTGGTTCTGTCCCGGAAAGAATCTGGCCGGTCATCATGCCGGGCAGGGCGACAATCCCTGTGGCGGCCATGGTGTTGATGGTTGGTCTCAGGGAGGCACTATAGGCGTTGCGTACTGCCTGGTCTGCGGATTGTCTGGAAGTGGCTCCAAGGCAAAGAGCTGTCTCAATCTCTTCGCGGCGTTCATGCATTTCGGCAGAGAGCCGTTCAGCGGCAAGGCTGGCACCGTTCATGGCGTTGCCAACAATCATTCCTGCCAGCGGGATCAGATAGCGGGGATCGAACCACGGAGTGTATCCGACCACAACGAGGCAGAAATAGAAGGTTACACCTCCACAGCCAATGAAAATGGAACTCCCCATCACACGGTAGAAGTTTGGTATCCGTTTTTTGATGCGCGATCCCGCCACTTGGAGTGAGAAACCAGCCATTGCCAGAAGCATGAGGATTACCGGAAAAGGAGAATTGACAGCAAACACGAGATGCAGCAGGTATCCAACAGCAACTAATTGAAAAAGCATACGGATTGAGGCCCAGAGAAGCTGTTTTTCATGGCCAATCTGCTGCAAACGTGCAAGGGCCAGCGAGAGCAGAATCAGCCCGTAAGCATAGACCAACTGGATCACATCCAGCGGAATGATGTGTGGGTTACTCATGATGAGGGTTCCTTGTTTCTGTCAGGTTCTGTCAGAAAACTTCTGAACGCAGCCGTTTGCGGTTTTGCCAGAATTTGTGTGCCAGCACCCTCTTCCATAATTTTGCCCTGCTCCAGGTAGATCAGGTGATCGACAATATGTTCGGCAAGATAGAGATCATGGGTCACCACGATAATGGCCAGATGTTCGGAACTGCAGATGTTGTGCAGGGTGGTGGCCAGACGTGCAGTGGCAGGACGATCGAGAGAGCTTGTCGGTTCGTCGAGCAAAAGAACTTGCGGGTGGCTGATAAGGGCTCGGGCCAGATTGACCCTCTGTTGTTCACCACCGGAAAGTGAGCGGGCATCCCGCACCAGCATTTCTGTTGAAAGTTGAACGAGTTCCAGAACACGGGTAATTTCAATGCTTTCGTCTGAAGGCGGAGTCAAGTTCCGGAAAAGGAAAGGCCTTTGCAGGTTATCAAGGAGTGTTCCTTCAAACATGAAAGGCTTCTGCAGAACCATGGCAACTTTCTGCCGCAGGAGCAGCGGGTCAATCGCTGAAATGTTTTCATCATTCAGCAAAATTCTCCCCTCTGAGGGTTCATCGAGACGGTTGATGAGTCGAATCAGGGTGCTCTTGCCGCTTCCGGATGGTCCGATTATTCCGGTTATCTCTCCCGGGCGGGCGGCAAAAGATATTCGGTCAAGAATCACAACATTCTGACCCGTTGGGCTCAGCTTGGTTACCCCGACATCAATGAGTTCAACAATTGGGTCG
The DNA here is from genome assembly GCA_903843305.1 of uncultured Chlorobiaceae bacterium. GTDB lineage: Bacteria > Bacteroidota > Chlorobiia > Chlorobiales > Chlorobiaceae > Chlorobium. The sequence goes on along the minus strand of CAIMPI010000015.1, from coordinate 119,490 downwards.
TTGCCGGATTTTTGTTGCTGATTCATGTTCACCCATTGAACAGAGTAAATAAAGTATCTCGAATAGAGACTTGAATCATAAAAAAGCTGGCAGCCAATCACAGGTTAAACCAGCTTTTTTAATCGAAACAAGGGAGTTATTCAATCAGAATGCACTGAACAGCACAAGCGATGTCTTCTGGTTTCCATCCGGTGTTAGTACATCTGCACCATAAGAATAGAAGCTGTGGTTTACTTGCAGAAGGACATTTTTGGCAATATTATAGTTTGCTGCAAGAGTCACGGCATTTTCGCCATCACTGCCTCCAGTTCCATTATTGGCTATTCTGTAAGCCAGTCCAAGACCAAGCTTTGATGGGACAACTCCCATATCGGCGGCGATGGTAAATGCCTTCTTGTTGGCGTGTGCTCCATTAAAGTCGTTCGGTGTGGTGGCACCCTCTGCTGTTTTAGCAGCACAGCCATAAGCGACATAAACGCCAAGAGGATAGTTGCCGACCTTCCCCTGCGCCTGGCCATCAACTGCCCATGCATCAGCCTTGTGAGTAGTCGTCGGAACTGGGACACCATTAGAATCGTTAACGTGCATACTTGAGCTGCCTTTCCAGAGCTGGAATCCCGCAGCAAGCTCAAAGTTTCCAACTTTTTCAGGAGTAACAACACCTCTCACATAGCTCATGAACTGGTGTGGTGTCGTGTTTGTAAAGTCTCCTGGAAAATCTTTATAACTAGTGATGTAGGGTGTATAGCTTAAATAACCATACTTGTGATGGAAAACCAGGGCTACACCCGTTGTGCCGCCGTTATCCTCATTCGCTGTTTGAACAAGATATTGTTGTGCGGAAGTCTCTGCTGCATTTTCAAACGGTCGGGAAAACTCTACAGCACCCGTGTTCAAGAGTTCATAGCCGTACGCTGGCCCTTGACTATCTGTAAAAAACGGAATGGCGCTGAGGATAAAGTCATTCTGGGGAAAAACAAAGGGCATCTTGAAGCCAGCCAAGAGAGCCTTGTCTCTGCCCAAACTTATGTCAGCCTGATATCCGATGTTTTTTGCAATTCTGCCGGCAAGAAAAAGACTGGCTTCATCAGGCATATTAAACTCTCCACCATTTGTTCCATCTGATGATGAACCATTGGTTTTCACATACCTGAGCTTGGTAACAACTGCCGCATTAAGTGTTACGGGAAGAGAGAGGGAGTTATCTTCAATAGTCTCTTGTTTGCCTGTTTGCGTATATCCGTTTGCCTTGAACGAACGTCCGTAGGCATTGAGTAACGGATATCTCTGGAAATGGCAGGCAGCGCATGACTGTCCAGTCTGCCTGGAAAATGCAGGTGTTGCTGATGCCTGCGGCACCGAACATAAAAAAGGAGCAAAGGCTCCGATGGAAATCAAAAAAGCACGTATTTTGTTTGCTGACATAATAATGTTCCGGTTTTATTATTGAGAAAACATAGAGTTGAATACGTTGACTTTTCGAAAGGTCTTCATATTCATTTTATCTCAATTAAATATTACAACTTCTTTCCTTAATGAATCCTTAATGAATTCCTTAATTTCCCTTAAAAAAACATGGTTATTAGGGATTTAATTTATAAAATTAAATTCCCCTTCGCTCAATTAAGGGCGATTGAATAGAAACAAATGTTTGAAATTACACCACTACAATGATATGCTTATATCAAGTTTGTCACAGTAGGAAAGGATTCTTATCGGTAACTATCGAGGATTATGAAATCCTCGTGCAGAAGTCTTAAGCACACTGTTGAGATCTTCTGATATCAAGTAAAAATAAACAGATTAATGTGTAAGGCACTGATCAACCATATAGGCCACTGCGTTGGCACTTTCTTCCACCGTCAGAGTCGCCAGGCCTCCCTTTGAAGGCATATTATTGAAGCCCTGAAGAGTATGTTGCACAAGCACCTCCATACCTTTGGCAATCCTGGGTTTCCATGCGGAAATATCGCAAAATACCGGTGCTTCCATAACCCCGCTGCTATGGCAGTCTGCGCATACCCGTTCGTAAATCTGTTTTCCCTGACCCAGGTTGTACTTTGCTCGAAGCTCAGCACTTGCAAGCTCTGGCGCAGCATTTACAAGTTGCGGGGTTGAACAAAAAAAGGCAACAACCAAAGTACATACCTTAACTGAAGGTTGCATAATTTTTACAGTTTATGTGGATTAGATTCAGGCACTTTCACCGGGTTATTGGGTAGTTCCGATAAGGTGCATTGTCTATGTATTTAACTATTGTTAAAATCATACGCTTTTTTTATATAAAAAAAATTACTGAAAGCAGCAAAATTTATTCCTTATTTTAAGCCAGAAAAGCTGTAACTACATAAAATTAAAGGGATAACCTGTTTTCAGGTTTCGGATAGTTGTAAGGCTTTTTTCATAAAGAAATTAATATCTCTCTTTTCGTGTTTATAAATTAGTGGTACTGGATAAGGTGACTTATGATGATTAAATTTATCCTCATTTGTCTCGAATTATTGCAGCCGAATCTATTCCAACCTTGAAGGGCTAAATACAAAACCAAAGAAAGGAATAAAAAAAACATGACAAACGTTATCAAAGCATTCGTCGTCGGTCTGACACTGTTGATTCCGACGCTTGTATCGGCTTCTACTTGGAACATTGATCCGGAACATTCAAATGTGGGATTCAGGGTTAAACACCTTATGGTGTCGAACGTCAATGGCAATTTTCTTAAATACAGCGGAGTCGTTGAGATTAACGACAAGGACATTACTAAATCGAAGGTTACTGTTTCCATCGATCCAAATTCCATTAATACAAATGTAGAGAAACGGGATGAACATCTCCGGAGCGCCGATTTTTTTGATGTTGCTAAATACCCGCTTATGACATTTGTCTCTAAAAAATGGTCTAATACCGGTAAGGGAGCACTGAAAGTTACGGGAGATTTGATGATCCATGGTATTACCAGACAGGTAGTCCTGAATGTAGAGCCGTTCTCAAAAGAAAGTAAAGATCCCTGGGGTAACTTCAGACGCGGAACCTCTGCAACCACACAAATAAACCGTAAGGATTTCGGTCTTGTCTGGAATAAATCACTCGAAACAGGCGGGGTAATGGTGGGTGAAGATATTACTATACAGCTTGATGTTGAAATGATCAAGTTGCAGCCGAATGATAAACAGGGGTGATAAATACAATGGGTATGGTAATGCCTGCTGTTTTTTTCGGGCATGGCAACCCGATGAATGCCCTTCAGACAAACGCCTACACTGAAAGCTGGCGCCGCTTCGGGCAAAGCATACCATGCCCGAAAGCCATACTTGCTCTGTCGGCTCACTGGTATATTCATGGTAGTGCGGTGACGGGAACTACTCTTCCTGAAACTATTCATGATTTTGGAGGATTTCCCCGACAGCTCTACGAGGTAACTTATCCGGCTCCGGGAAGTCCGGAACTTGCTCGGCAGATTCAGAAGCTTCTCTCTCCTCTTGATGTTTGTTTTGATGAGCATCGTGGTCTGGATCATGGAGTATGGTCTGTCCTTTGCCATGTTTTTCCTGACGCTGATATTCCTGTTGTACAGCTTAGTATCGATGAGAGCAGGAATGCTGAATTTCATTATGAAATCGGACGACGTCTTCAGCCGCTTCGGGATGAAGGAGTCCTGATTGTCGGAAGTGGTAATCTTGTTCATAATCTGCATACCTATGCATGGGGACACGAGAAGGCGGAGCCATTCGACTGGGCGGTTCGATTCGAAGGAGAGATAAGGAAACTTATACTCGAAGGCCAGGATCGCAAGCTTTTCGATTACAGGATGATGGGTGATGATGCCCGGCTTTCTGTTCCTACACCCGACCACTTTTTACCACTGCTGTATATACTGGGTTTGCGAAGAGAAAATGATCGGGTCAGCTTCCCTGTCGAGGGGATCGAGGGCGGGTCGCTTTCCATGCTCTCAGTTTGTATGGGTTGAGCTGACAAGGGATTAGTGATGATATTGTATAGACAGTATAATCTTTAAAGGATGAGCATTATGAAGCATTATGAGATTGCCGTTATTGTCGGAAGCCTGAGAAAGGATTCACTGAATCGCCAATTAGCCAATGCCCTTGTTAAACTTGCGCCTCCAGAGTTCATTTTCAGGCAGGTGCAGATAGGCGATTTGCCGCTGTACAATCAGGATGACGATTCAAACCAGGCTGAATCTGTCAAACGGTTGAAAAATGAAATCAAGGCCGCACAGGGACTCTTGTTTTTTACACCTGAATACAACCGATCAATTCCCGGTGTACTCAAGAACGTCCTTGATCATGCTTCGCGTCCTTATGGGGAAAGTGTTTGGGGGGGCAAGCCTGCCGGAATTCTGGGTGTTTCACCTGGTGCCACTGGCACAGCCATGGCGCAACAGCATCTGCGCAATATCCTTGCATTTCTGGATGTTCCGACGCTTGGTCAGCCCGAAGCCTTCATTCAGGCAAAGGAGGGCTTGTTCGACGAGGATGGCGGTATTGGTCTTGGAAGCAAACAATTCCTTCAGCAATGGATGGATCGGTATGTCGCATGGGTAAAAAAGCTCGCCCTTTCATCGAAATAATATCATTTTGCCTTATTGTAAGAAAACCGGATATATCAACGCCGAAAACATTTACGTGAGGAAAAAAGAATGATAGATTTTATGCTCAACCGGCAGACATGCACCCATTGCGGTGCGTGTCTGATCGACTGCCCGGCACGGATTATCAGCTTGGGGGAGGATGGTTATCCTGCCATTGCTTCGGAAAAGGAGAGTAACTGTTATCGCTGCGAGCATTGCCTTGCCATCTGCCCGACAGGATCGGTCTCCATTCTCGGTCAGCACGCTTCCGGCAGCCGTCTGCTGAAGGATGCATTTCCTGATCCGGATGCCCTTGAGACGCTTATCAGGGGGCGTCGTTCAGTGCGCCGTTTTAAGTCCGACAGCCTTGAGCCAGCACTCCTTCAGAGGTTACTTGATGTCGCATGGCAGGCTCCGACAGGTGAGAACTCCCGCCAGGTTCGTTTTACGGTGCTCGACAGTCACGACAAAGTCGTACAACTGCGCGATGAGGTGATGGCTGGCTTGACACGGATGATTAACAACAATGCTTTGCCGGAGGGGATGGGCTTCTTTGCAAACTTTGTGTCGATCTGGAATAAGCATCGTGTGGACATTATTTTCCGTGATGCCCCCCATCTGCTCATTGTCTCGGCGCCACAGCATGTTGCCTCGCCCATGCAGGATTGTGTGATTGCGCTTTCCAGCTTTGACCTTTTTGCTCAGGCTAATGGTGTCGGAACTCTCTGGAACGGTCTGGCAAAGTGTGCGATGAACGATATTCTCCCGGAGACACGTTACCGCCTTGGTATTCCGGATGATCATCTGTTTGGTTATGCCATGGTGTTCGGCAAGCCGGCGATGCACTATGTCCGCACGGTACAGCATGGCCCGGCGCAGATTTATCGGGCGCTTGAGGGGAGTCCTCCGGAGGATCCTGTTTGATGGACTGACATTAATTCTCCCGCCGACTCTGGCAAAAGGAGAGCCAGATGCCGCAGTCGACGGTGGAGAGTTGCTCAAAGTGAGCGTTTAACGTTTTCGACATTCACCTATTTCGTGCCTCGGACAAAAGAAGCGGGCCCAACTTTCACCGAAACTCCGGTATTGATCTTGATCGCCGGTGTTGGTTTAATGGCAGGCTTGATGGATACCTGGATCGGTTTGATCTTGATCGGCTCCAAAGGTCCGATCTTGACCGAGAGGGCTGTGATTACCTGCTTCTCGATATGGGAGGCAATTTCATTAGATGCTGCTTCTTCAATTTTGTCAGCATGCTCACCTGCAGCACTCATCTTGTCAATCTTGCTGAGCAACGAACTGGCCGCTTCTGGGCCTAAGTGTTTGTTGAGCAAAGTTTCGGGTGTTTCTTTCGTTGGCATAATTATCCTCCTCTCTGGTTATTAAAGACGTGCGTTTTTTTCGGCAGCTCTCTTTTTATTAACCATGTGGCAACAGCTAAAAAAGCTGACGTGGTTTTGCCTGCACGTTTTCGGCAATCAACTCTTTTCTTTCCTTCATACAGTATAGTTACTTCGGTTTTTGGCTTCTCAGGTTTAATCGCTTCCCATTCGTTCACGCTGATGATCAAGCATTAACGGTAACCGTGCATAGATACGAATTGCTTGGAGTAACCGCAAAACGCGTGCCTGTTTTGTCATGATTGAGCAATAGGTCTGGTCGTCCACTCCTGGAAAAGGACAACGGGAACAGTGTTTGTTTGCACAATGATCGCACCCGCGTCGTTCTGCGATTTCGCGGGTTAAATCCTTATAGCGTTGTAGAAGATTTTCACGTGAGTCTCCTGCCTTGCCGAGGGGTTCTCCGTGACGGCAGCACCGCACAATTCCTTCTTCATCTATTTCAATACGTGTAAGCATTCTGCACGGAGCCTTTTCCTGTATCCATCGTCCCGGATATTTCAGATCTGGTGGGATACGCATCTTGCGAAGACGCCGTCCGATATTTTCTTCATCTGATTCGTCGAGGAATTGAATCAACTCATCGGGCTGCTTGAGGTAGTCGGAAATGTCGTAGAATGTGCTTGCAGTAGCTGTTCCTTCCAGCCAATCAAGCAGTGGTGCCGGGCTTTCGGATGAAATGAAAGACAGTAAAGCTGGTTTGTGTCGGGTATAGAGGTCGACACCAGAACAGGCAATGCTCCAGCGTTCATCACCTTCGTTAACAGTTTTTTTAGTGAGCAGTTGCACATGGTGACGAGCCGGTACCATCTGATCATTGAATGTGTATCGGTCATTGTAAAGCCTTAGTGCTTTTTCGCTTTGTTTCATTGGCGGGTAGACCTGAATGACCATACCGCCGATGCTTAAAATCTTTGACAGCCATGCCGCTGTTTCGATGGAGAGTTCCGGAGCATGAATCACGATATCGTGGATACTTTCATTTTTGTTCGTGGAACCAGCACTGCATGCAAAGAGAGCATTGGCAGTCAATAATCTGATACTATGCGCTTCCTGCTCCAGTGAGCACTTTGGGCGCGGTCTGAGCTTTGTGATATCGTAGGCATATTCATAAGTTGTAGGTAATCCCATGTCATTGAGGGTACTCTTGATGCCGAAGCGATCCTGGGTTTTCCATAATGGGGTGCCCGGAAAAACCCACAGGAAGTTGTGCATGTAGAAATCGACGGGCATATCTTTGACGAATCGGAGTGTTGTTGCTCCGTCTTCAGCAGTTTCAGTGGGCAGTCCGAGAATGATGCTTACGCCAACATTAAATCCGTGCTTTTTAGCTCCAATGACACTTGTTCTAACCTGCTCGACGAAGTGTCGTTCAGGTTCAAGATCAGTGTCCGGCCAATCGGGATCTCTCACTTTTCCAGTAGCGCGCAACACGGATGGTACTGCGCTCTCTAATCCAAAAGCCAGGCTGATAAAACCGGCTTCCCGCATGAGACGCAGCAGTTCATCGTCAAGTGCATCGGCTCGGGTTATACATGAAAGTACAAGACCAAGGTTTTTGTCGGCAATGGCCTGACACAACTCCTTGGCTCTTTTTGGTAAGAGTGTGAAGGCATCGTCGTGAATGGCAACGATCGAGTGTTCGCCTGCCCGTTTTTGCTGTTCGGCGATATATTCAAGTTCAGATATTACCCTTTCGATTGAGTGAACACGCAGTTTTTTTCTTCCCAAAGATGCAAAGACGCAATACTGGCAATGGTGCGTACAGCCTCGTCCTGTGAGGATACCAGCGCGACCGTCAGTCAGAATACCTGAAAGGTAGGGCGAGGGGGTTGTATCCAGTGCAGATTGAGCGGGACAGTCACAGCCAACCAAAGGCGGCAAACTGTTACTGACGATCGTGCTTCCTTGGCGAAAAGTAACGCCCGGTTGTGTATCAGTCAGTGAATGGTCGTTAAGTAATGTACTGAAAATCCTCGCGCCAGTCTCCTCAGCTTCCCCTGTTACGCAGATGTCGACTTCGCTATGATGTTCCAGTATCCTGGCAGCACCAAAAGTTGCAGTGGGTCCACCGAAGAGTACCTTGACATCGGGTTGCAGTTTTTTGATGGCCCTTGTTAGTGAAAGGGCGAGCAGAAAATTAGCATCGTAGACGGTAAAACCAACAATACGTGGTCGATACTTAAGGATATCAGTTGCAATAGCTGTGATGTTTCCTGAGTATTCGTTCAGGTATTGGGCCGTCGAGATGCTCTCTTTGCTGAGGGCTGCACGCAGGTAAGCAACTCCAAGATGTGTTTTGAATGCGCCTATGTTTCCATGGGCTGGTGGAAAAACAAAAAGAATATCGGCGTTATTCGATCTCATCGGGGCCTCGCATTTTAGTATGAGCGAGATGATAAATACTTATAACTTGTGATGTATTCGCAAATTCTTAATGGTGACTGAGGCGATCTGGAGATCTTTCAGAGCACTTATCGAATAACCGTTGTATAGTTCAAAAAATACAGAGAACTATGGTGTCCGAATTACTAATTGACGTGGAGGAAACTAGAGCAATTTATAAAATTTAAAAATTGAATTGCATAAAAGCAAGTAAATTTTTATAAGAAAACCGAAACTTATGAACTTGTCCAATACGGAAAAATGAGTGATACAAATCACTATTTTTCTGTAGTTTTCTATTATGGTTGTGTTGCTATCCTTTTTTATTCTGTCGATGTAATACTCATTCCTTGATTGTTAATCAGAAAAGGACTCTTATGTCCGATGTTACCTTGCCCTGTTATTTTCAGTCTGAAGTTTCGCTTGCTGCCAAAACTTATTACGGAATTGGCGGTACTACCCGTTTTCTTGCTTTTCCAGCATCTGTTTCAGAATTCTCCAATCTTCTGATCTGGAATCGTACGTATCGTTTCCCACTTGCTCTTATGGGGAGCGGGAGCAATATTCTTTTTGCTGATAGTGAGTTTTCCGGCATTGTGATTTCGTTGGAAGGGATGCAGCGTCACTTTTGGCTTTCGGATGATGAGCTTTTCTGCGAGGCGGGTGTGGAGAATACTCTGATTGCGGAAGAGCTATTATCTTGTGGCAAAGGAGGGGGCGAGTGGCTTTACAAACTTCCGGGTCAGATAGGGGCAACGGTGAGGATGAATGCCCGTTGTTTCGGGGGTGAGATATCTGGTATTACCTCAGGTATTCTGACACTGTCGGTGGATGGTCAGTTGCAGTGGCGGTTGCCTGAAGAAGTTTTTCATGGTTACAAGCATACATCACTGATGGACAATCCGGAAATTGTTGTTGCTGTTGTTTTGCGTTTTTCTGAAGCTTGCCCTTCTGAGGAGATCAGGAGGGTGATGTGCGGGTATGAGGAGGAGCGTTCCAGAAAGCATCATTTCGATTTTCCGAGTTGTGGTTCGACCTTCAAGAACAACTATGCTGCTGGTCGTTCGAGCGGCATGATTTTTGAAGAACTTGGATTCAAGGGGCAGTCGGAAGGTGGCGCCATGGTCAGTGAGTACCATGCCAACTTCATCTATAATAAAGGAGGGGCAACGGCAGAAGATGTGCTCAAGCTTGCTGCACGGATGAGGGCGGCAGCTTTTGAGCAGGCCGGGGCTGAACTTGATCTTGAAGTGCAGTGTATCGGATTGTTTGATGCTGAACTTCTTGCCTCGTGTGGTGTTGGGTTTGTCGCCGATCAACGGGATCCTTCAAAAGGATGGGTCGGGCTTTTGTGGCCGCAAGCGCAAAAGGAAAATAGCATTCAGGCCCCTTTTTTTCCCCGTATTCTCATGCAGGGGCCACTTGTGGGGTATTCGGGTCTTAACAGGGAGTTGCCTTCCGGTGTTGTTGTAAAAGTTGAGCAGTTATGTTCGATTGCTGCTGCAGCGGCGGCCCCTGAAGCTTCTTTTCTTCGCTGGACAACCCTGAGTAATAATCCTGCACTTTTTTCATTGAAAGCTCCTTCCCCTGGAGGATTTACTGACGGATTATGGCAGTACAGTGTTTCTGAACTTTTTATTGCCGGGGTTCAGGGTAAGGGATATCTTGAGTTTGAAATGACTCCTGATGGTCACTGGGTTGCGCTGCGTTTTGAATCTCGGCGAAAACGGTCGAAAGGTTATGAGCTTCTTGCCGTTGATCCATGGAGAAAGCAGGTGCATCTGGTGCAGGATGAGACGTGTTTTGGTATGGAATTCTGCTGGAAATTGCTCAAGCCTTTCGTCAGTGAAGAACAGGTTATTGCCTTGCAGTGCTGCGTCTCTTCCGGAAGAGGAGAGTTTGGGTTGTTTCCCTGGTGGCAGACTCCTTCTTTACCGACTGATTTTCATCAACCGGATCAGTTTTTCCGGATCTGTCTTTTCTGATAGCACTGAACATGAAAAACGCCATTATCACCGAAGAAGTTACGGGTCTTTCAGAGGCTGAAGCCGCAGAAAGACTGCTTTCGGAAGGTTACAATGAATTGCCTTCATCAGGACAACGAGGGCTTTTTTCTTTAGCGTTTGGTGTTGTCCGCGAACCGATGTTTCTGTTGCTGGTTGCCTGTGGAGTGGTTTATCTGGTGCTTGGTGATGTCCAGGAGGCTTTGATGCTTCTTGGATTTGTCTTTTTTGTGATGGGTCTGACCCTCTACGAGGAGCGAAAAACAGAGAATGCACTCGATGCGTTGAGGGATCTTTCCAGTCCGCGTGCTCAGGTTGTCAGAGATGGCAAAGAACAGCGTATTGCGGGGCGCGAGGTGGTGCGGGGTGATCTTCTTGTCGTCAATGAGGGTGATCGAGTCCCGGCGGATGCGCGACTTCTTTCGTGTCTGAATCTTTCGGTTGATGAATCTCTTTTGACGGGTGAATCTGTTCCAGTCAGAAAATCTGATGATGAACAGGAGAGAAAAGAGGTTTCCCCCGGTGGAGATGATCTGCCTTTTATCTATTCGGGAACCATGGTAGTTCAGGGGCAAGGTATTGCTCGGGTGATTGCAACCGGAGAAAAGACCGAAATTGGTAAAATTGGTAAAGTATTGCAGTCCGTAAAGCCGGAAGAGACGCTTTTGCAGAAAGAGACAGACCGCTGGGTGCGTACTCTGGCTGTTTTTGGCCTGTCATTATGTGTTTTGGTGATTATTTATTACAGCCTTACCCGTGGAGACTGGCTCAACGGACTGCTTGCCGGTGTAACTCTTGCCATGGCAACACTCCCTGAAGAGCTGCCAGTTGTTCTGACTATTTTTCTTGCCATGGGAGCCTGGCGCATTTCAAAAAAGCAAGTTCTTACCCGTCGTATGCCAGCTATCGAGACACTGGGCTCTTCAACGGTTCTCTGTGTGGACAAGACTGGTACGCTTACCATGAATCGTATGTCGGTCAGCAAGCTCTTTGCGGGTGGAGAGCTTCTTGATGTCGGCAAGGTTTCACGGAACTCCATGCCGGAAGAATTTCATGAACTGCTTGAGTTCAGTATTCTGGCCAGTCAGCTTGATCCTTTTGATCCGATGGAAAAAGCCATCAAGGAGAGCGGAGATGATTATCTGACGGAGACAGAGCATTTGCATAAAGATTGGGAGCTTGTTCATGAATACGCATTATCGAGGGAGCTGCTCTCAATTTCTCGTGTTTGGAAGTCGGCGGAACATGAACATTATACCATTGCAGCCAAAGGTGCTCCTGAAGCCATCATTGGACTTTGTCATTTTGATGAGTCAGCAAAAGCGGAACAGTTCACTCATATTACTGAAATGGCTGACCAGGGATTGCGGGTATTGGGGGTGGCGAGGGCATTTTTTCCTCAACCATTGTTGCCTTATGCACAGGGTGACTTTGCTTTCGAATTTCTTGGGCTGATAGGGCTTGCTGACCCGGTGCGTCTGACCGTGTCATCAGCAATTGCGGAATGTTACAGCGCGGGGATTCGTGTGGTGATGATAACTGGTGACTTTCCCGGTACCGCTCGCAATATCGCGCGGCAAATCGGGCTGAAAAATGCTGATGCGTGTATTACTGGCCAGGAACTGCGGGGTATGACCGACAGTGAGCTTCAGGAGAGGATCAATGAGGTGAATATTTTTGCGCGGGTTGTGCCGGAACAGAAGTTGCGGCTGGTTAATGCCTTCAAGGCCAACGGGGAAATTGTTGCCATGACAGGTGATGGGGTGAATGATGCCCCGGCTCTGAAAGCGGCCAGCATTGGTATTGCTATGGGCGGGCGAGGAACGGATGTTGCTCGTGAGTCGGCTTCACTGGTTTTGCTTGATGATGACTTTTCCTCGATTGTGCAGGCAATCAGGCTTGGGCGAAGGATTTTTGACAATATCAGGAAAGCCATTGCTTATATCTTTGCGATTCATGTGCCTATTGCAGGGATGTCGCTTTTGCCAGTGCTTTTTCATTGGCCGCTTCTCTTGCTGCCAGCTCATATTGCTTTTTTGCAACTCATTATTGACCCAGCTTGCTCAATTGTTTTTGAAGCTGAAGGGGAAGAAACAGATGTCATGAATCGTCCGCCCCGGAACTCAAGTGAACCGTTATTCTGCCGCAATACGGTGTTTCTCAGCTTGATTCAGGGTGTTATTGTTCTTGTTGTTGTACTGGGCGTCTTCTGGTTTGCCTGCTCAAGAGGAGTAGACGAGCAGGAAATTCGTGCATTGACCTTTACCACCCTGATGATTTCCAATCTCGGGTTAATTCTTACCAATCGTTCATGGAGTAGTACCTCAGCAGCTTCTTTTCGATCTACAAATACAGCATTGTTGCCGGTAGTTGCCGGGGCAATACTTTTTCTGGGAATTGTGCTGTATGTTCCTTTTTTTGTTCATCTTTTCAGATTTTCTGCATTGCATCTCTTTGAAGTTCTGCTTTGTCTTTCTGCAGGGCTTGGGAGTGTTCTCTGGTTTGAAGGGTTGAAGAGGTTTGGTGTGTACAGGCTCTTCAGTAGAAGGCAAGTAGAGTCTCCAGGAAAATAGCAGAAAACCGGGTTTAAGGTGTAATACTTGCCTTCAGCAGAAGAGGCAGGTGATCGGAGTAGCCGCCAGTATATTTTCTTTTTTCGTATGTCGCGTATGGCTTTTTACCATATTTATCAAGTAGTCGGGAAAAGGAGAAACAGCGGAATGCGTTTTCTGTTGCACTGAGCCCTCTGTTATCAAGCATGCCGGCAGTAAGTAGGATTTGGTCGATGTGCTGCCAGTGTTTGTTAAAGTAATAACTGCCTATTCCTTTGTAGCCGTTCCAGCAGTTGTAGAGAAAGGCATTGCTGTTTGCCTTGACTTTTGCAGCATCGAATGACGAACCAACCACCTGTTTTAGCGATTTGTTTTCTGGTTCATCGTTGAAGTCTCCCATGACGATAATATCCGCGTTCGGGTTGCCGACGAGCAGACTGTCAAGAATGTGTCGTGTGACCTTTGCTGCGGCCAGTCGTTTTGGTTCGCTCCATCCGGTGTCGAAAGAACGCGATGGCCAGTGGTTCAGAATAACATGAAAAGGGTGGCCTGCGGCGGAAAATCCGGCGACAATAATTTTTCTTGTCGCTCTGCCAAGAGGAACGGAATAAGCTTTCGATATTTCAGGGCAGAGCGTTTGGGGGTTGTAGCCAAGGCCTATATCGATGCCTCTCGGGTCGGGGGATTCATAATAAATGGTTTTGTAACTGACTCCCTGGATTCGGGAGAGCGTTTCTTCAAAGACGTTTCGGTTTTCAACTTCTGCAAACGCTACAATGTCAGGATATTTTCGGTAGTCAGGGTGTGCCTTTATTGCCGTGAGAAGATGGCGGATGCGCATTTCTTTGAGAATGAGTTTTTTCTCTGTCCACTGCAACTTTCCTTCCGGGGTGAAGTCATCATCTTCAGTCAAAGGGTCATTATGCGGGTCAAAAAGGTTTTCAACGTTCCACCACAGTAAGAGTACTGTTTTTTCTGGTTTTTGATTTCCTGTAGCAGGTCTGGAAATCAATAACATTGCGCTGAAAAGGAGAAAAAAACAACAGAGTAATATTCGCATAACCTCTTTCTATGTAATTTTTTTTCTTTACCATAATGATTATGTAACTTAATCTGGATTTATAAGCTATTAATATTTTTATTTTCAAACGATCCGGAATGCATTATGACCCACAAGAGTGATGTCAAAGAGCGGGCGAAAGATATCCTCGATGAGACCCTGGACAGGGAGGCGGTTATTGTGCTGGCAAGGATTTCCGAAGAGATGCAGTTGATTTTTCTGGCTCATCCTGAACCGGAAAGGGATAAGGTTAAAGAGATTGTGACCGGTTTTTTTCTTGAGAACGGGAGGTCGGAAGAGTTCATTGATGACTGGATTAAAACTTCTGAAGAGTATAGCCGTACCAGAGGGCTAAGTGAGCAGGATCAGCCGAAAGCCATGCTGTCTGATCTTGGTGTGTTCAGATTTATGAATTTTTTGAAAGATAAGGGTCTGACTGACGATCAAATTACTATTGTGCTTACCGGGGCGGTTCAGCAGGCCGCATCTGATCGTCAGGGAGAGTCAGAAGTGTGATATTTAAGGGTATAAACGGCTATCGGTTATGATGGCTGATCAAATATAAAAACGCTCAATATGAAAAAGACGACACTGCTATACGAAGGCAAGGCTAAAAAGGTTTTCTTGACGGAGGATAGCAACTTGGTGATACAGGAGTTCAAGGACGATGCGACTGCGTTCAATAACAAGAAAAAGGGAACTATTGCTGAAAAAGGTATTGTGAACAATGCTGTTTCCTGCAAGCTTTTTGCTATGCTTGAGGAGAAAGGGATACGTACCCATCTTGTTGAAAAACTGTCAGATCGCGACATGCTTTGTCGGCGTCTCGATATCATCAAGGTTGAGGTTGTGGTGCGTAATATTGCTGCTGGTTCGCTGGTTAAGCGGTATGGGTTTGTTGAAGGAACAGTGCTTGAAAGACCTATTGTTGAGTTCTATTTGAAAGATGACGATCTTGATGATCCGCTGATGAATGAATCTCATGCTGTGGCGCTTGGTGTTGCTTCTCCTGATGAGCTTGCCGTTCTGAAACAGCGTGCGGAAGCGGTTAATGAGGTGCTCCGCAAGTTTTTTGCTGAAAGAAAACTGAAGCTTGTTGACTTCAAACTCGAATTTGGCCGTAATAACAATGAGATACTGCTTGGTGATGAGATAAGTCCTGATACCTGTCGGTTCTGGGATCTTGACACGAACGAAAAAATGGATAAGGATCGTTTTCGTTTTGATCTTGGGAGTGTTGAGGATGCCTATAGTGAGGTGCAGAGAAGGGTTCTTGATCTTAACTGAAACTCCTGTAACGATAGAATGGGTTTGCAATGCTTGAATCTGCGATTTCATGGCTGCAGCATGCTGACCCTTTTGCGGTCTATGTTTTCCTTTTTCTGATTGCTTTTCTTGAAAATGTTGTGCCGCCGATACCCGGGGATGTCCCTGTAGCATTTATAGGGTATCTGATTTATAACAGTCAGCTAACGTTTGCAGGCGCTCTGTTTTCGGCTTCGCTTGGTTCTACGGTTGGGTTTATGCTGATCTATATGCTCAGCAAATATCTCGGCTTGAAATTATATGCTGAGGGAGATACTACGGTACAGCACCGGTTTTCGAAAAGCATTCATCGGTTTTTTCCGCCCTCTGATATGGAGTTGCTTCGGCAGAAATTTGCAACTCACGGCTACCTTGCGGTACTGGTGAACAGGTTTCTTTTTGGTTCCAGGGCGGTTATTTCTGTGATGGCAGGTTTGATGCACCTCAGGATGTCATTTGTACTTCTTGCAGCCATGGCCAGCGCTTTTGCATGGAATGCCCTTTTGCTTTACGGCGGTTTTTTCTTGGGAAGCAATTGGCAGAATATCGGTGGTTATGTTGCCGTGTACAGTATTCCTGTCTCGATTTTTTTTATTTTGCTGCTTTTTTTTTCTGTATGGAAGTTTTTCAGGGAAAGAAAATTGAAGCATGAATAATTTTTATTAATTCACAAGAATTTTGTTGACATATCATTATGGCAAAAGACGTAAAACTGTATCCTGCTGAAAAAAAAGGTGTGTTGCTTAAGCTTGCAGCAATTGCGGATCTCAAGGAAATGGCCCGCCAGGTCCGTCGGGATATTATCAGAATGCTTGTTATGGCCAATTCTGGCCATACGGGTGGTTCTCTTGGTATGGCAGATATTTTTACTGCGCTCTACTTTCGGGTACTTCAGCACAAGCCGCATGAGTTCTGGAGTGATCATGACGAGGATATGGTTTTTCTCTCCAATGGTCATATTGCTCCGGTCTGGTACAGTGTTCTTGCCCGTTCTGGTTATTTTCCACTTAGCGAACTGAACTCTCTGCGGCAGATTAACTCCTACTTGCAGGGTCATCCTACTTCTGAATCGAGGCTTCCGGGTATCAGAATCGCATCCGGCTCTCTTGGTCAGGGTCTTTCTGCTGCAGTAGGTGCGGCCCTTGGTCTTCGTATGGATGGCAAGGAGAACGATGTCTTCTGCCTGATGGGTGATGGCGAATGTCAGGAAGGACAGATATGGGAAGCGGCGATGAGTGCATCCCATTATAAGCTCGATAAAATTATCGGTATTGTCGATTACAATAATCTGCAGATTGACGGTGAGGTTTCCTCTATCATGGGTGTGGAGCCGTTTGCTGATAAATGGCGCGCATTCGGGTGGGATGTCTATCAATGTGATGGCAACGATATGGAGGATTTTGTCAGTACCATCGAAAAAATCAAATCGTGTAAAAATCGTAAAAGGCCAACGGTTGTTCTTGCAAGAACGATTATGGGAAAAGGGGTTCCATTTTTTGAAGGTTCAATGCCAGACAACAGCAATTGGCATGGAAAACCCCCATCAAAAGATGAGGCAGTTAAGGCACTTGCCATTCTTGGAGAGACCGAATTCGGTGATTTTTAGGCAGCATTGGTTTCGTGCAGATTCTGACAGGTATATATAAAGGGCGAAAAATAAGGAGCTCATCTTCTCAAGCTATTCGTCCTTGTAGCAGCAGAGTGAAAAAATCCATTTTTGATACGCTTGCAGCAAGAATTGACTTTGAAGGTATTTCCGTTCTTGATTTGTTTGCGGGGTTTGGTTCTCTTGGTTTCGAGGCGCTGAGTCGTGGTGCCAGCTCAGTTTGTTTTGTCGATCAGCATGTTGAGGCGTTGAAAGCCATGAAAGCAACAGCTCTTCAGCTCGGCGTGCAGGAAGGTGTCAGGATTGTCAACGCAGATGTTTCAGCATTTCTTGCGCATGCGACTGGGCCGTTTGACCTTCTTTTTTGTGATCCGCCTTATTCCTGGTCTGATTACGATCGGTTGATTGAAAGGATTTTTGGAAGTGCTCTTCTTACCGAAGAGGGTATGCTTCTTGTCGAACATAGTACACATCTCGATTTCAGTCCGTCGCCGAATTACTCTTTTCACAAGGATTACGGTATGACAAGAGTTACTTTTTTCAGCAATAACCTTTGCAGATCATGAAATCCAAAGCCATTTATCCCGGAACGTTCGATCCCTTTACAAACGGTCATCTTGATGTACTTGAGCGTGCTTTGAATATTTTTGAGGAAGTTATTGTTGTTATCGCAGAGAACAGTCAGAAACATGCACTGTTTACCATTGAGGAACGACAGGTGATGACGAAAAAAGTAACAGGGGATTATCCCTGTGTCCGTGTTGAGGTGCTTCATAAAGGATTGCTTGCTGATTATGCCCGACAGGTTGGCGCAAGAGCTATTGTCAGAGGGGTACGGCAAGTCAAGGATTTTGAGTATGAATTTCAGATGTCGCTGCTCAACCGTCAACTTTATCCCGATGTAACCACCGTGTTTCTGATGCCGAATGTGAAGTATACCTATGTGGCATCATCTATAATTAAAGAGGTAGCTATGCTTGGTGGCGATGTCAGTAAGTTTGTACACCCTTGTGTCTTGGATATGATGCATCAAAAACGTGAAGAACTGAACCATAAACAATTTTAACAAACTATTTTTGATATGTCGATAACACCTTTGCCAGAAGAACAATATCTCACCCGCAGGGTACTCAGTATGCAGGAATCGCAGACCATGCGAATCAGCAATCTTGCTGCTAAAATGAAAGCTGAAGGCATGGATATTGTCAGCCTTTCAGCAGGAGAGCCGGATTTTCCCACTCCGGCCCATGTCAATCAGGCAGGTATAGACGCAATTAATGCTGGATTTACCCGTTATACGACAAATTCAGGTATTGCGGATCTCAAGAAAGCTATTATGGAAAAGTTCCGACGTGATAATGGTCTTGAGTTTCAGGAAAACCAGATCATTGTCAGCAATGGTGGTAAACAGACACTTGCCAATACCTTCCTTGCGCTTTGCGAAGAGGGCGATGAGGTGATTGTTCCTGCTCCTTACTGGGTTAGCTTTCCTGAAATGGTTCGTCTTGCGGGTGGCACACCGGTTATTGTTCATACCACTCTGGAAACTGAATATAAGATAACACCCGCTCAGCTTGGGGCTGCCATTACTCCAAAAACAAAAATATTTGTTCTGAATTCGCCCTCTAATCCTACCGGTGCTGTTTATAGTGAAGTTGAAGTGCGTGCATTGATGGCAGTTGTCGAAGGTCGCGGTATTTTTGTGGTCTCTGATGAAATGTACGACATGATTGTCTATGGTGGCGTTCGTCCTTTTTCTCCGGCAAGGATTCCTGAAATGAAGGAGTGGGTTATTGTCAGTAATGGAGTTTCGAAATCTTATGCCATGACGGGATGGAGAATAGGATACCTTGCTGGTCCGAAATGGCTGATCGATGCCTGCGACAAGATACAGTCACAGACCACTTCAAATCCTAACGCCATAGCCCAGAAAGCCGCTGTTGCAGCCCTGAATGGTGATCAGGGAATTGTTGAAGAGCGTCGTGCTGAATTTGAAAAGAGGCGTGATTACATGTACCAGGCTCTAAATAGCATTCCAGGCTTTAAAACTGCTTTGCCTCAGGGTGCGTTTTATATTTTTCCTGATATCAGTGGTGTGCTTGGTCAAACCTTTAATGGTGTTGTGATGAAAGACTCCGCAGATGTTGCCGAATATCTTCTGAAGGTGCATCATGTTGCTACTGTCCCGGGAGATGCTTTCGGGGCGCCGGAAAACCTCCGTCTCTCTTATGCAGCATCAATAGCCGCACTTGAGGAAGCGGTAAATCGTATCAGGAGAGCTTTTCAATAGGGCGTCAATGCTGAAAGTTCGTCGCAGCCGATTGTATACGTTGTGGTTTAACTGGTATTCCCGCCGCCAGTTCAAAAAATATTTTAACTCTGTACGCGTTTTTATGGAGTCCGGAGTGCAGGAGATGGATCTTCGTATTCCGGTTATTTTTTATGCTAATCATGCTTACTGGTGGGACGGTTTTTGGTCGCCACTCTGCACCAAAAAGTTTTTTCACCAGCGCCTGCATATTATTATTGAGTTTAAGCAGTTACGGAAGCACCGCTTTTTTACCCGTATAGGAGCTTTTTCTCTTGACCGTTACCGTCCGAAAACTTGGCCTGCCACGCTTCGTTATGCTGCTGAATTGCTGACCGACGACAATGAGCGTCAGAATGCCCTGTGGATTTTTCCGCAGGGAAAGATAGAGCATGTCGATAAGCGGCCGCTTGTTTTTTTTAAAGGGACCGCATCGATTGTTTCCCGGGTGCTTGAAAAGATCCCGCAGGTTTACCTTGTTTCAATTGTCAGTCGGATTGAATATCTTGATGAACAAAAACCAGAGCTGTTTTTATCTTTCAGGGAGCCGTTTATCGTTTCCCGGGAAGAATATGCTGGCGCAGATGATCTCACCGCATATATGCAGAGGATGACGGAGAGTCATCTTGATGAGCTAAGTGAGAAGATAAAGAGCCGAAAGCTTGATGAAGCAGTGTCTCTTGTCAAAGGGATTGCATCCGTTAACCGAAGGAGTGAAGCATTCAGGCGTTTCATGCGTCTTGATAGAGGTAAGGAGTTTACCGAATCATGAACAGTATCTTGTTGCTTGATCGCAGGATTATTCTTTAATGACTGATGTAAGTACATAAAATCAACAACGTCCCCCTATTCATGAGTAATGTTATATGTAGTTGTCTTCTGGGTGATAATGCAAGGATAAGGTTGCGGCTTTCACAACTGTTGCACAGTGAGATGGAATCGATTTACGGGGCTTCTTCTGAAAGTGTCTCTGATGATATCTGTGAAGTTGAGTTGCAGGGCTGCAGGCGGGATTTTTTTGTCAATAATACAGGAATCCCTTTCAGTATCGGGCAGCAGGTTATTATTGAATCGGATGGAGGATACGATTTTGGTGTTGTTTATTCGACAGGCCAGATTGCCCGAAAAAAACTTCAGCTTAAAGGTTTGGATAAGAATGGTCAGGAGTGGACAGCAGTGTTGCGGATTGCTGATGAGAATGACTGCCAGGCAATTATTGAGCTGAAAAAACGGCAGTCGGATGTTCGGGAGATCTGCCTGAGCAAGATTAAAAAGCACGAACTTGATCTGAAGCTGGTTGATGTTGAATTGCGTATGGATCAGCAAAAACTTTCGGTTTACTATACCTCGTCACATCGGGTAGACTTCAGAACGCTTGTCCGTGATCTTGCCGGAGAGTTCAAGGCAAGAATTCAGATGGTGCAGATTACGACACGTGAAGAGGCCAGAAGAGCTAATGCTTTTGGTCCGTGTGGTTGCCTTTTGTGTTGTTCGAGCTGGCTGCAGAAAATTCATGCCAATCCGTTTGCTGAAAAATCTCAATATTCCGAAGCCGCCGGCAATGAGAGCCACGCATTCAATATCACAGGGATATGTAATCGCCCTAAATGTTGTCTTGGTTTTTCGAAACATGAGAAGGGATGTCGTTCTCACTCTGTCAGTCAGTCACAGGTTCCTTCTTTAGGATCCAGAGTCTTAACTCCTGAGGGGCCTGCTGTGGTTGAAAGTATTGATGCCCAGAAAAAACTTGTTTGCCTTCGTTACCAGCAAAGCGATCAGATACGCAGGGTTCCTGTCGACAAGTTTAATGCCCTGTTTGTCAAAAAATAACGGTTGTCATCTATGCCTCAGTTTACAAGAACGTTTGTCACGTCAGCCCTTCCTTATGCCAATGGCCCGGTTCATCTTGGCCATCTTGCCGGTGTTTATCTTCCTGCCGACATTTATGTCCGGTATAAAAGGCTTAAGGGTGAGAATATCATCCATATTGGCGGATCAGATGAACATGGAGTTCCCATTACCATTACTGCTGAAAAGGAGGGGATTTCACCGCAGGATGTTGTTGATCGCTATCATCGGATGAACTATGACGCATTCTCAAAGTGCGGTATCTCTTTTGATTACTATGGTAGAACCACCTCAGCGGTTCATCATAACACCGCACAGGAGTTCTTTCTTGAGATAGAGGGAAAGGGAATTTTTCAACAAAAAAATGAAAAGCTGTTTTTTGACCGGAAAGCAAACCGCTTTCTTTCTGACCGATATGTGACCGGAACTTGTCCAATCTGCAACAATCCAGAGGCCAATGGTGATCAGTGCGAACAGTGCGGTACCCATTTAAGCCCACTTGAACTGATCAACCCGAAGAGCAAACTCTCGGATGCAACGCCGGAACTCCGAGACACCATGCACTGGTATTTCCCACTTGGACGCTTTCAGGAGCAGCTTGAGGCCTATGTTCATACCCATGTGGATGATTGGCGCTCAAATGTGGTTAACTATACTCAGACCTGGCTTAAACAGGGTCTGAATGATCGAGCGATTACCCGTGACCTGTCATGGGGAATAAAGGTGCCCCTTGAGAACGAAGAGTCCGTTGGAAAGGTGCTCTATGTCTGGTTTGATGCGGTGCTGGGCTATATCTCATTCACCAAGGAGTGGGCGGCACAGCAAGGAGAGAGCGATCTGTGGAAATCATACTGGCAGGATCCTCAGTGTCGCCTTGTTCACTTTATTGGCAAGGATAATATTGTTTTTCATACACTGATGTTTCCGGCTATTCTGATGGCATGGAACCAAGGGCGTAAAAGTGAGCTCTATAATCTTGCCGATAATGTCCCTGCATCGGAGTTTATGAATTTTGAAGGGAGAAAGTTTTCAAAATCAAGGAACTATGCGGTCTATCTTGGTGAATTCCTTGAAAAATTTCCTGCGGATACTCTTCGCTATAGCATTGCGATGAACTATCCCGAAAACAAGGATACTGATTTCAGTTGGCAGGATTTTCAGAACCGGACCAATGGTGAGCTGGCCGATACACTTGGCAATTTTATCAAGCGCTCGGTTGATTTTACCAATGCCCGTTTTGATGGAGAGGTGCCTTGCGATTCTACCGCTGAAGAGTGGAATACTCTCGGGATTGACTGGCAGGATACTCTCGAACAGCTTGACCTCGCTTATGAAGGCTTCCATTTCCGGGATACGGCTTCGTTTGGCATGGATATTGCGAGAGCTGCGAATCGCTTTCTGACGCTCTCTGAACCGTGGAAAATGATCAAGGTCGATCGTGACGCAGCGGCAAGAACGATGGCGCTCTCGCTCAATCTCTGTCATGCGCTCTCTATTGCACTTTTTCCGGTTATCCCTGAAACCTGCAACCGCATTCATGCCATGCTCGGCTTTGATGGGTGCATTGAGGATCTGATCGTTTACGGCAAATCTCAGTTTTCAGAACTGCTATTTCCGACGCTGAAGCAAGGTCACAAGCTCAGGGAGAAATCTGAAATTCTCTTTACCAAAATTGAGGATAGTGCCATTGCGCCGGAGCTTGAAAAGATTGCACTGTTACTTGCTGAAGCCGAAAAACGGGAGGCGGGAGTTACCGAGAGCCGCATGGAGTTCAAGCCAGTAATAAGTTTTGACGATTTTCTTAAAGTTGACTTGCGGGTTGCTAAAGTTATTGCTGCTGAAGCGGTCAAGAAAGCAGGCAAATTGCTGAAACTGCAACTGCAGGTCGGCTCTGTCACAAAACAGGTGCTTGCTGGTATTGCAAAGCATTACACTCCTGAAGAGATGATTGGCAAAAATGTAGTGCTTGTGGCAAATCTTGCTGAACGTTCCATTCGAGATGAGGTTTCAGAGGGTATGATTCTTGCTGTTGAGGGAGATGATGGTAAGCTTTTTGTCATAGAACCTTCAGGAGATAAAATAAACGGTAAACAGATACAATAATTGTTTGGAAAAGAGATTTTATTGCTTACATTGAAATACAAACATCGTGGGGTGGAGCAATTGGTAGCTCGTCGGGCTCATAACCCGAAGGTTGCAGGTTCAAGTCCTGTCCCCACCACCAGTAAAAGCCGCCCAGTTTTGAGGCGGCTTTTTTTGTGCATATTTTTTCGGAGGCACGTAATGACTCTTGATACCCGCTCGTTTTCGATGCTTTTCGATATTGGAAAAAAGAGCTTTTTCATGCTCTGTCTAACTCTTGCAGCTCTTTTCCTTGTTCCGCATCCTGTTTTTGCTGAACAATTGCTCTATGGCATTGATCGGCTTGAAGCCTCTGGATGCCGGGAGCTTTCAGGCTTGAGAGTTGGCCTTATTACCAATACGGCAGGCGCCACTCGGCGAGGAGAGCCGGATTATGTCGTAATGCTAAGAAATGGTGTAAGAGTGAAGTTTCTCATGGCACCCGAGCACGGTTTTTCGGCTGATATTGACGCAGGTCAAAAGGTTGGCAGTACCATTGTTGCAGACACTATCCCTGTTTTTTCACTCTATGGAACCAAAATAAAACCTGATATCCACCAGTTGCTGCAGATTGATGTGCTTGTCTTTGATCTTCAGGACGTTGGCACCCGCTGTTATACCTACATTTCCACGATGAAGAGTGCCATGGAGGCTTGCGAGGAGGCGGGGATTGCTTTTATGGTTCTGGATCGTCCGAATCCTGTTATTCCATTGCATCAAGAGGGGTTCATGGTGACATCCGGATATGAGTCGTTTGTAGGAGCAGTTAATATTCCCTTTGTTCATTCAATGACGGTTGGTGAGATTGCCATCTTGTTGAAGGAGCAGAGTTACAGGACGCTTGATCTCAGGGTAATACCGATGCAGGGATATCGGCGGGACAGGTTTGCCGATGAGTATTCAGGATTCAGCTTCAAAAACCCTTCGCCTAATATCAGAAATGTTGACACGGCTATTATATATCCATCAACGGTCTTTCTTGAAGCGACAATGGTTAGTGAAGGACGGGGTACCGATGCTCCTTTCATGCAGTTTGGCGCCCCTTTTATCAAAAGCGAGGAACTTGCGGTTGCTCTCAGGAACTACGAGCTTCCCGGAGTATTGTTCGAGAGTGTCGTTTTTCAGCCAGACTCAGGCAAGTTCAGAGGCGAGAACTGTCGGGGTCTGAAGCTCTTTTTGACTGACAGAAAAGCATTCAGTCCCTTTAGAACGGCAGTGGCGCTTCTGCTTGAGCTTCAGCGTCTTTACCCGGATAACCTTGCTATTGACAAGCGTGGAGAATTTTTTGACAGGTTAGCAGGAACACCTCTTTTCAGGAATATGATTAAAAAACAACTATCGCTTGACAAAATTATTGAAAAGAGTCGCTGTCAGGTAGAAGAGTTTAACCGGAGTAATCCTGCGCGTTTTTTCCTATACCATTGATCCGTTACCGGGGAATGGTTACACTGCCTCGCAGACCGTTTTTTGAAAGCAGTATCTGCCAAAGCTGAATAGAACGGGCTCGAAAGGCTCCGGAGAAGCTTAAAAGGTAGTAGCGCCACATACGGTGAAACTTTTCACTGTACCGGGATTTCAGAGAGGGCCACTCTTTTTCGAAGTTTTTATGCCAAGCTTTGAGCGTCAGAGAATAGTCATGGGTAAAGACATGCCAGTCTTCGAGCATAAAAAATCTTTCGTAGTTTTTCGTGATCTGGCTTGCGGACGGAAGCATGGAGTTAGGAAATATATATTTGCAACTCCATGGATCGCCATTTGGGCAGGGTATGTTGCTGCCTATGGTATGCAGAAGGGTTAATCCGTCCGGTTTCAAGCACCTGTTGATCATTTCGAAATAATTTCGATAATTTTTATACCCGACATGTTCGAACATACCTATCGAATAAATTCTGTCGAAAGAATCCTGGATGTTGCGGTAGTCTGTTAGTTCTATGGTTACTGGCAGGCCTGAGGATTTTTCCCTTGCAATTTTAGCCTGCTCGGAGGAAACAGTTATTCCTTTTACCTTGACGTGATAGTGCTCAGCAGCAAATCTGGCTGCGCCCCCCCAGCCGCAGCCGACATCAAGCAACGACATGCCGGGCTGAAGCTTCAGTTTGTCGAATATTAAGCGGAGTTTATGTTCTTGGGCTTCATCAAGGTTGTTGGCTTCTTTCCAGTATCCGCAACTGTAGATCATGCGTTTATCGAGCATGGTTTCAAAGAGGTCGTTGCCGGTATTGTAATGTTTTTCACCGACAACAAAGGCCCTTGAAGGAGATTGCAGGTTGTATATTTTACCAATTAATTTTCCGGTCAGCATTGATGGGGTAACTATCTTTTCGTCAGCTTTAGAACTGATCAGTCGGAAAAAGAACTCATCAAGGTCATTACTGTCCCACCAACCGTCCATGTAGGATTCTCCGAGGCCAAGGTTTCCTTCGGTTATGGCACGCCTGAAAACAAGTGGATGGTGGATTTGAATGTCCCACGGACGGTTGCCTCCTATTCTGATATCGGCTGATTTGAAGAGGCGTTCAAGCTGTTTTTTGCAAAAGCTGTCAACCATTCCCCGATATTATGTTTTAAAAAAGGGCGATGTGATTATCTCTGTGCTGGAATTAAAGGTGCGAGCAAACGGCTACTTATTTTATTGTAAGTAATATGCCTGTGTTTGTCAAGTTTTTTTTGGGCGTCCTCTTTTTTTTATGCCAGATTCTTTCCCGGCTCGGGGATCTGCTGTTTCCGTTTCATTGGATATTTCATCGGATTCTACAAGATGTTCGTCAAGATGTTCATCAAGATGTTCGTCATGGAGATCCGGCTCTACAATGAGGTCAAGGTCATCGCATAGAAGTTCATCAATAATTTCATCTGCCTGCGTCAGTGATTTTCCCCGAGCACCCCGTTTGCTTTTCATTGCCGGTTCAATGAGCGTCATAACCTCATTGATAGACGAAAAAATGTAAAGTTGTTTGTCGAGATTGGTCAGCTTCAGCAAATCCTTAATCTGCTTGCAGAGGGAAACAAAAATTGCCAATCCTGTTGAGCGATTTGCAAGCTGGTGAGCAAGCAGCATAGAGCTGATGCCGCAGGAATCAATGGCTTTTACCTGGGAGAAATCAATAATCAGGTTCTTTGTGCTTTCCTTGTTAACCATACCGTCAATTGACTGCTTGAATGATTCACTATGACGAAAATCGAATACCTCTTCCTCAATTTTCAGAATAGTTAACTCTTTCCTGCTTGATATTGAGTGTTTCATGGTAAATTTCTGCGATAAAACCTGTGAAATATTGCTTTTAAAACTTGTAGAGGATTTTTTTGTCGGTGGGTTGTGAGGCTTGTTGATAAAAAGCTGACAGCCTGTCAGGGTAAAACATTATTCAATACCTAAGGTAAAAAAAAAGCTCATTGTTAATATTTTTTTTAGAAGATTTTTTCAATCTCTTTCCAGAGAATATCGGTATTTACCCAGTTAACGCGAAGTCGGTTGTTGAAGAAAGTCAACTGGCGTTTGGCATAGTTGCGTGTATGCTGTTTTATAAGTCTGACAGCTTCGTCAAAGTCAATTTTTTGGTCGAAATATTGAAACAACTCCTGATATCCTACAGATTGTAAGGCTGAAGTTTTTCTTTCGGCAATAAGCTTGCCATATTTGTGATACAGCAGTTCAGCTTCATTGCAGAGGCCTGCTTCAATCATTTCATCTGTCCGCTGGATGATGCGCTGATAGAGCATTTCACGGGGCATTGAAAGCCCTGTAGTGAAAAAGTGCAGGCCGACTTGTCGCTGTTTTGCTTTTGCATGCAGCTCGGTAACGCTCATTCCTGTTATTTCAATGATTTCAAGGCTTCGGATAAGACGCTGGGTTTTTGTGGGGTCAAGAGTTGCTGCCTGATCGGGATCTCTCTTGAGCAGCTTTTCATAGAGGCGTTCTTTTCCAATTGTTTGCAGTTCGAGCAATAACCTTGCTCGTATTTCGGGGTTTGCTGGCGGTAAATCTGTAAAGCCCTTGAGAACTCCTTCGAGATAGAGTGTGGAGCCTCCAGTAATAATGGAACGCTTCCCCCGTCGGTGAATGTCATGGATTCGTTCGATGGTTTCAGTAGCAAAATCGCCAGCAGTGAATGGATCTCCGATATCTTTCTCATTAACAAAATGATGTCTCACTTCCTGAAGTGCTTCCTTTAAAGGTTTTGCCGCTCCGATGTCGAGTTCCCGATATATCTGCCGTGAATCGGCAGAAATGATTTCAGCCCCGATTTTTTTTGCCACAGCGAGTGCAAGAGCGGATTTACCGGAAGCCGTAGGGCCGAGAATGACAATGACTGGAGGTTGTGCTTTTGAGTGCATGCGCTTTTGAGTGCAAATGATTCTGAATTCTTTCCTGATGGCTTAAAAAAAGGTTTTCAGAGATTTACAGACCCGGGAGATCGGGAGACCGACTACATTATAGTAGCATCCCTCAATGCGCCTCACATGACAGGCTATAAGGGGATCCTGAATTCCGTAGGCTCCAGCCTTATCGTAAGGTTTTTCTGAAAGAATATAGCGTTTGATTTCATTGTCAGACATTGGCTCAAACTCTACAGTGGTGCTCACGCATTCGGTGTGGGTTTTGTTACCGTAAAGAAGCACAAAGCCGGTATATACCCTGTGGGAGCGGTTCTGGAGACTTTTGAGCATGCTGAATGCCTCATCGAATCCTGCCGGTTTTCCAAGAATGCGGTTCCCTTTTGCCACGACTGTGTCAGCAGCAAGAATAATAGTGTTGCGACCTTGATCGGGCAGCAATACCTTTGTTGCTTCGGCTTTTTCAAGGGCAATTCTGGTTACGTTCTCTTCAATCGACACTGACGGGTCAAGTGTCTCTTTGGTGACAACCGCCACAGTTTCAAAAGGAATGAGCATCAAGGAGAGAATATCGCGTCGTCTTGGTGACTGCGATGC
This sequence comes from uncultured Chlorobiaceae bacterium, assembly GCA_903843305.1. GTDB lineage: Bacteria > Bacteroidota > Chlorobiia > Chlorobiales > Chlorobiaceae > Chlorobium. The sequence goes on along the minus strand of CAIMPI010000015.1, from coordinate 91,382 downwards.
AAGAATCAGCGCTGGTTTACCCATGGTTGTTCTTCAGTTCAGGTTATTCCAGCCCCGTCGGTTCAGGTCTGCAAAAATAAGCGATCCGGCAATTACTCCAGCACCAAGGTAAAGTGATCCCTGGAGGATGTCGCCAAAGATGAATTTTCCCGTACCGAAAAGGATAGCATAAATCATGATAATTCCGAGTGCCCAGTCAACAAAGAGCATGACAAAGCCAGTGTCGGATACAACATCAGGCAGATTTATGGAGACCTTTTTCCAGAGCACACCGCCCACTCGTGTGGTTCGGTAGAATGTCTCTAATTGTGCGGTTTCGGTTGGAGGTGTCAGAAAAGTAACAATAAGGGTTGCTGCAATGGTAAAGGCGACAATAACAAAAATCGAGAATGGAAAGGTAATGGAGGTAAAAAGTTTGATCCAGGTGAAAGCGATAAACGGGGCAATCATGGAAGTGATTTCCGACCAGGCATTCAGTCTCCACCAGAACCAGCGGAGAATGAGGACAAAGCCAGTACCTGCTCCGCACTGGATAATAAACTCCCATGCTCCGGTGATGGTGTCAAGCACAAAGAAGGTAATGTAAAGGGCAAAGGCTGCGGTCAGGAATGTGGTGATTTTTGAAACGGCGACATAGTGCTTTTCATTCTCATCTTTTTTCAGGAACCGTTTGTAGAAGTCGTTGATCAGATAGCTTGTGCCCCAGTTCAGGTGGGTTGAGAGGGTTGACATGTAGGCTGCCAGAAAAGCGGCAATAAGCAGCCCTTTCAGTCCGGGGGGCAGCACGGCTTTCATGACGTAGACGAAGCCATCCTCTTTCTGGTTTATCGGAAGGTCTGGAAACATCACAAGGCTTACCAGACCGACAATGATCCATGGCCACGGTCTCAGGCAATAATGGGCTACCGTAAACCAGAGGGTAGCAAGAAGCGAGTGTTTCTCGTTTTTGGCACTCATCATGCGTTGGGCGATATAGCCGCCTCCACCCGGTTCAGAGCCTGGGTACCATGATGACCACCACTGGACAAATGCCATAGCAGCGAACGAGATGAAGGGAAGAGCAACTGTTCCTGTGATACTTTTGCCTGATGAGGATGAGGTGAAAGTGGGGAAAAAGTCGAACATCCATGCCGGAAGGGCTTTGGTTAGCCCCCCTGCTGAGACCACGGCAGGTGACTGAACCGCGAGGACGGCAAGAATGATACAGCCTGCCATGGCAATGACAAACTGCACGGCATCGGTAATGGATACCCCCCATAGCCCTGATAGACCCGAATAAAAGGTGGTTAGCAGGACGAGGATGACAATAGCAATTTCCGGATTCAGCTCTGGCACCATGATTCTGATGATCTTGAACATGGCGAGGTTGACCCATCCGATAATGACGGCGTTGATGAAGAGGCCAAAATAGATAGCCTTGAACCCGCGCAGAAAACGGGCTGCTGCGCCGCTGTAGCGCAGCTCAATGAACTCAAGGTCAGTAAGGATTTCTGCTCGGCGCCAGAGACGGGCAAAAAAGAAGACGGTCAACATTCCACCTGAAACAAAGGTCCACCACACCCAGTTACCGGCGATACCATTTTTAGCCACAAATCCTGCGACTGCCAGTGGCGTATCGGCAGCAAAGGTTGTTGCTACCATTCCGGTACCGGCAATCCACCATGGTAACTGGCGCCCCGAAAGAAAAAATTCTCCAACATTTTCTGAGGCGCGCGAGGAGAACCACAGGCCAATAACAAGCGTCAGCAGAAGGTAGCCAACGATGAAACTGTAATCAAGGATGTTGAGCTGCATATCTTTTTTTTCCTGAAATGTTGTCTCTCCCCACTTCCTTATACGTCGATTCTGGAAAGTTCACGGAAGCTCTGGAAACGGTCTTCGATTTCAAGCTGATCAAGAGATGCAATTTTTTCTGTACCGAACTTTTCAACACAGAAGCTTGCCATAGTACTGCCGTAGAGAACAGCTCTGCGCAGTTCAACATCGTTGATGGTTTCACATCTCGAAAGGTGGCCGATAAATCCGCCAGCAAAGGTATCGCCTGCACCGGTCGGGTCGAAAATGTTTTCGAGAGGGAAGGCCGGAGCGGCAAAAATACCATTGTCGGTAAACAGCAGGGCTCCATGTTCACCTTTTTTGATGATAAGGGTTTTTGGACCCATTTGGCGGATGATTCTTGCTGATTTGACAAGGTTTGGATCGCCGCTCAGGAGTCTTGCTTCACCGTCGTTGATGATGAAGATATCAACGCGTTCAAGAGTTTTTTTGAGCGCCTCCAGTTTTCCCTCAATCCAGAAGTTCATGGTGTCACAGATAACAAGTTTTGGCTTATTGATCTGGTCAAGCACCTTGAGTTGCAGTACAGGGTCGATATTGCCGAGGCAGACAAATTCTGCATTGTGGTACTGATCGGGTACAATTGGATCAAAATCCGCAAAAACGTTCAACTGGGTGTCGAGTGTGTCGCGGGTGTTCATGTCATAATGATATCGCCCAGCCCAGCGGAACGTTTTTCCGTACTCGACTTTCTGGATACCTTTTGTGTCAATGTTTCTGGAATGCAACAGTGAGAAGTGTTCATCCTCGAAATCATAACCCACGACGCCAACCATCTGTATATTGTCCGTAAAATAACTGGCTGACAGGGCAATATAGGTTGATGATCCGCCAAGAGTGTTGTCGGAATGCCCAAAGGGCGTTTCGATATCATCAAAGGCAAGAGAGCCGACAATGAGAATAGACATGGATGTAATAATGTTTGGTTAATGAAAACTCAGGAAAGTTCAAAAAGCATGCATTGTCCAGGTTTGCAGCTTACTCCAAGTCGGTGTTCCGTGATTTGGAAGGATTGTTCGCTTATCAGGTCTACCATGGTACCATTTTTCATGCTGAATTCAAGAAAGCCGTTTCTTGTATCATATAAGTTGCTGTTCCCGATAAAAAGAAGTGATCGTTCTTTCAAGGTTCGCTTTACGGCAAACAGCTCCGGTTCGCTGGTGTAAGAGATGTTGATTGAGCCCGTTTCTCCGCAAAGTACCAAGTCGAGATAGCGTGCCCGTATATCCAGAATTTTTCTGATATAACCGTTAAGAGGCGCCAAACCGTTGCTGTTTTCCCAGTCGTAGGTGAACGCGCTGAAAAGCGGCAGCTTTTCAGGTGGATAGAGATCCCGGTCTTCATCCCTGAAATTGAGGCCGAGGTTGACCGGATACCATTCACAGAGTTCCATGCCTGACTGCAAAAATGGTATGGCTGGCAATATGGCACTGAGCGTAAAAATAAAAGCAGAAAAGTTTCGGCCTGCTTCCTGGCGAGGATAACGGAAACAGACTCGGGGGGTGTTGTGATTTTCTCCAGTCCCAAAAAATGGCAATGCAACGCCAGTTCTGTTCAGATGGTTCAGTAATCCACGGATAAAGACAATGTCATGGATTACAAACGGAAGTGAGCCCAATACCGCATTGAACCCTTCATCACGTATTTCGGAAGTCGGATTGAAATTTTCATCCCAGAAAGCAAAGTCCGCTTTTTGTTCGCGAGCCTTGAGCACAATGGTTCGTTTCAGCAGGAGAGGCAAGGCATGGCCCATATCAATCATTGCGCCATCAATCTGATAATCCTTCTGATAACTCGGTATAATATCGGAAATTTCGTTCCAAAGGCTGGTATTGAAGGTTTCTGGATTGTCAAGGGCACTGTCATACATTCTGATGGTGTTGTAGGCAATGTAGTTGAACGCGTTATGAGAGTGCATTTTCAGGTAAGTGACATCACTCCAGGCTGGCTGCTGGTCATCAGGTGGCCAATCAGAGAATGCGCTTGCGATATGGCAAGATGTTCCATCTTCTGCCGTACCAGAAATAATACCGTTCTTTTCCTGTGCAATTACTGCTTTTGTAACAAACTGCTCTCGGTAATCCACTGAAGGTGCAGGAAGGTTTTGCAACTCATGGCGGTCAACAACCTCATAAATCCTGTTGAGCGTATCAGGATCAAAATGGGGTGGGCCGTAATTACGTGTATGCTCATTGTTTTTCAGCCAGTAAAACCATTCGGGATGATCCTTTATCCAGTCGCTGTCAATGGCTGTTGTCCTGAATACGAATTCAAGAACAACGTGCATGTCAAAAAGATGTGCAGCCTCAACAAACGCCTTGAGCAAAAATTCCGATGAAAGTCCAAGCGCAGGTTCGTTGAGCAGTGGATCAAGCTTTCGGGGATTTTTAATAGCGTAAGGCGAACCGAGATTGCCTTTTCTGCTTTGGGCGCCTATTTCTGTTACAGGCAGAAGATAAAGGGTATTGGCCCCAAGATTTTTTATATAAGGCAAGAGAGCAATGGCTTTTACCAGTGTGCCTGTTTCCCTGAACCCGTTTTCTAGTGGTTCGGCGCTGATAATTCCGTCACCGTCATGATCAAAAGCAGTAGTGAGGCGTATAAAGAGGTTATAGACCACAGCAGTGGTTTTCCAGTCAACATTTTTTGCTGTCGTTCTGCTGTTGTTTCTGTTGTTCAGAATATTTTCGATGATATCACCGAAGTATGTAGCGGGGTTAACCAGTTCGGTGCTGTTAGTTTTGCCGCTCCAGATGCCGGGTACTCGGTAAGAACTTGCGGTTAGGCGCTCAGGCAGGCCTTTCAGCGCCAGAAGAAGCGATTCAAGATGAGTTGTCTGCACTATGATGCTGTGTTTTTCAGGAAGATGGAAGATAACGACGAAGATAATTATTATATGGAATGCAATGTACTAAATTCTCTTTCAAGGCAAAGACAACTGTCGAGAATCAATAACGTCCCTGCATGAAAAATATTCGAATTACTATAGAATATGATGGGACATCTTTTGCTGGATGGCAGCGGCAGTCTGGTGGGATTATAACCATCCAGGGAGAGATTGAGGTGGCGCTTGGCAGGATTTTGCAGGAAAAGATCTCCCTTGCTGCTGCAGGAAGAACTGATAAAGGTGTTCATGCAAGAGAGCAGACGGCAAACTTTGTTACGGTTTCATCAATGGAACCTGCCAGAATTGTGCATTCGCTGAATTGTCTGCTTCCCGATACTATCAGGATTAGTAATCCAACTGAAGTCCCTGAGGATTTTCATGCCAGGCATAGTGCCAAAGCGAGGTGTTATCGTTATTTTCTCATTGAGGAGCCTTCAGCGATTTATGGCCGGTTTGCGGGTTGTTCATTTGGAAAGCTTGATTTTGCTGTTATGCAGGAGATTGCCGGTTTGCTGAAGGGTACCCACGATTTTTCGGCTTTTTCAAAGGAAGATCCTGATAATCTTGGTCGTATATGTCATGTGAGCGCCTGCGAATGGCACCGTAATGATCGTTTTCTGGTGTTTCAGATTGCAGCGAACAGGTTTTTAAGGAGTATGGTACGCTACCTTGTTGATGCCATGATAAGTGCAGGAAAGGGGAGACTTTCAATCGAAGCCTTCAGTCGGATGCTTGACACCGGAGTTATTACAGGTCAACTGAATCCAGCATCACCAGCGGGACTTTTTCTCTGGAAGGTTCGATACTGATTAAACGGAAAGTGTTATTGTAATAGTGAGGAACTGTTTTTATGTTGTTTATGCAACAATGCAACAGGGGGTTTTGCTGTAGCGACGTGCATTGCATTGCTACCATTTCTCTATAATCAAACTGCCGCTTGTGAAAATCAGCTTCTTTTATTCGATGTTCAGGGTGTTGTTGTCGGCACTTATTTTCCAGTTATTTGCTCTGCCTGTTCTTGCAGTGGACCCAATGGCAAATAATCGGGAGGTGTTTACCAAGTCCTCTGTTTCCGATATTCTTGATAGTCTTGTGAATGCCATTTACTTTAAGGATGAACACTTTGCGCCTCCCAAAGAGTCTGAAAAGTTCGGCTTTCCATCAACGTTTGTGCCGCAGTACAGCGATTCGGTCTATGCCGCAAGAATTGCCACGTTGAACCGCAAAACACCGCTCCATCTTGTCTACAATGCTCAAGTCAGGGGATTTATAAGAATTTATGCTGTCGAAAGGAGAAGCATGACCGCAAAAATTCTCGGATTGACCAAAATCTACTTTCCTCTTTTTGAGGAAAAACTTGATGCCTGCAATGTTCCTCTTGAGATGAAGTATCTTGCTATTGTTGAGTCTGCTCTTAATCCGACAGCAGTATCTCCTGCAGGAGCAAAAGGGCTATGGCAGTTTATGTATGGAACTGGTAAAATGTATGGCCTGCAGTCTTCCTCTTTTATTGATGAACGGTATGACCCCTACAAAGCTTCGGTTTCGGCAGGCAGATATTTGAGGGATCTTTACAATATTTACGGCGACTGGTTCCTTGCGCTTGCCGCATATAATTCAGGTCCGGGAACTGTTAACAAGGCGATCAGGAGGGCTGGCGGGGTAAAGGATTACTGGGCAATATGGGATTACCTGCCAACTGAAACGAGAGGCTATGTTCCTGCATTTATTGCTGTGAACTATATTATGAGCTATTATAATGAGCATAACATCCGACCGGTTGAGCCTGGTTTTTTGTATCAGGATATTGATACCTTGAGAACTTCGCGTCTTCTGTCGTTCGAGCAGGTTAGTGAGACTATTGGAGTTCCGATGACCGATCTTCAATTTCTGAACCCTCAGTATAAACTCGGCATTATTCCTGCGGCCGGGAATTCAGGAAATGTTATCAGGCTTCCAAAAAAATATATCCCTCAGTTTCAGAGGCGGGAACAGGAAATTTATGCATACAAGTCAGCGAAAACCGTTGAGCGGGAAGCACTGTATGCTCGTCTTGAAAGTCTTCGTTCCGGGGCCAGCCGTCGGTATGTGGACTCTGGTGCTGAAGGTAAAACGCAAAAGATTCATATCGTAGAACAAGGTGAAACCTTGGGCTCTATTGCAAGGATGTACCGTACCTATATAAGCCAGCTTATCGCATGGAACAGTCTCAAGGATCCTGATCTTGCTCCCGGTCAGAAACTCATTGTTTTCGGTGGAAGTGACCATGGTATTTCTTCATCGGCAGATGTTGCAAATGTACATGGAAAGAAAGCAAAAGGACTTCTGAGTTTAAAAGGGGGTATGTTCCCGAAAAAATATATCAATCAGGCTCGTACACTGGATCAAGACATCATTTCAGACAGGTCGACAAAAACTGTTGAACGTGATGAATTATTTGCTCTTGTTGAACGTCTGAATGTTGGTGCTAATGTTGAGACTGCAATGCCCGCATCGCCCGAATATAGAGGACAGATAATTCATGTTGTGGAGAAGGGCGATACCCTCAGATCCATTGCCACAATGTATCACGCCACGGTCAGTCAGCTTATTGGATGGAACAACCTTAAGAATTCTCAGCTTGCTATAGGTCAGAAGCTTATTGTTTCCGGTGGACGTACTGGTGCTTCCTCTAAGGCCTTGCCTGAAAAGGTTGATGTTTCGACAGGACCGTAAACTTTCAAAACCGAAACGGTAATTGTTATTTCATCATATTCAATTAAATGATAATTTTATTATCTTGAGGTTTATACAGGTTGGTCAACTGACGGCGAATAATTTGTTGGTAGAAACCACTTTAATTCAATAATTCTTTAAATGAGAATCATTAAAAAGTATGCGTAATATCATTTTTACCGGAAAGGGCGGAGTTGGGAAAACCTCTATTGCTGCGGCAACAGCGCTCAGGGCTGCAGATATGGGGTATAAAACCCTTATAATGTCTACTGATCCGGCGCACAGTCTGGGTGACTCGCTTGATGTTCAGTTAGGGCCTTCACCTGTGAAAATTGCTGAAAATCTTTGGGGTCAGGAAGTCAGTGTTTTTGGTGATCTCAATCTGAACTGGGATGTTGTCAGGGAGCATTTTGCTCATTTGATGGAAGCCCGTGGTATTGAAGGTGTATATGCTGAGGAGATGGGAGTATTGCCGGGTATGGAAGAGCTTTTTTCTCTTTCCTATATCAAACGCTATAATGAACAAAACGAATACGATCTTCTTGTTGTTGACTGTGCTCCAACCGGCGAAACTCTCCGACTGCTTTCTCTGCCTGAAACATTCGGATGGTTTATCAAGATGATCCGTAATGTCGAAAAATTCATGGTAAAGCCTGTTATCAGGCCTCTTGCAAAAAAAGTCAACAAGATAAATGATTTTGTAGCTCCTGTGGAGGTTTATGACAAGGTTGATAACCTCTTCTCTTCAACTGAAGGAATTATTGATCTGCTTGCAGACAGCTCCAAAACAACAATGCGTCTGGTTATGAATCCAGAAAAGATGGTTATCAAGGAATCCATGCGCGCCCTGACCTATCTTAATCTTTACGGTATTACCGTTGACAGGATTACCATTAACCGTGTCATGCCTGATCAGAGCCCCGATCCTTATTTCCAGAAGTGGCGTGCTATTCAGCAGAAGTATATTGAGCAGATCCAGGAAGCATTTGCTCCGATTCCTATTGCCGAAGTTCCTTTGTTCGATGATGAAGTTGTCGGCTTGGCCATGCTTCGCAGAGTAGGTCAGAGAGTCTACGAAGAAAAGAATCCTCTTGATGTATTTTTCAACGAAAATCCGATTGATATCAAAAAGGTTTCCGATGGACATTACAAGGTTCGCGTCAGATTGCCCTTTATGGAGCACATGGGGCTTGAACCCAAAATTCTCAAATTAGGCGATGATCTGACGATTCGTATCGGTGATTACCAGAAGATTGTTGCCCTGCCGATTTTCCTTGCAGGCATGGAGTCTACAGGTGCCTCTTATGAAGACAAGTGGCTCAGCATTGATTTCGCGAAGGTTAAATAATGCTGTGTTTGCGGCTTATTCAGCTTGAAACAAAAAAACCTGCCAGTAAGGCAGGTTTTTTTTTAACCTTTCATTTTCTGTTCAGAGCGAAACAAGATTTGCAACATCAACGCCATTAACATTTCTTATTTCCTCAAGTAGGAGATTCGTTACATCTCCATCAACAACTATTGCTGTCATTGCGACCTTTTTTTCTTCATCTCTGGAGAGCGCGACGTAGGCCACATTCAGGTTATGCTGCAGCAAGAGCTGGGTGACATTGGCGATAACACCGGGTTTATCAATATTATTGTATACAATGATATTGCCTTCCGGCTTGAATTCAACGAGAAACTGGTCTATCATCACAATACGTATCTCTTTGTCACCGAAGACTGTTCCGCCAATCATGCGTTTTGTTGTTTCACTTTCAAGTTCTATGCGAATCAGGTTGGTATAGTCCAGATTTTCCTTTTCAAATTTCTGGTTCAGGCTTATACCGCACTCCTTAGCCATCGTGAATGCATTGATATAGTTTGTATCTTTTGATTGCCGGATATCAAGAAATCCTTTAAGAGCTGCGGCTGTAATCACTTCATTAAATTTATGAAGGAATTCACCGGAGGTCCTGACTGTCATTTTGTTTGCATCAAGCGGAGACATCTGTGCCAGTGTGGCACCGAGTTTTTCAGCAAGGTTAAGATATGATCGCACTCCGGGAGCCTGTGCAAGTTCGACAGCCGAGGCATTGACGGCGCCCTCAAGTTTGCCTGTCCGTTTCCACTCCACAATCTGTTCAGCGATCTGAATCGCAACCTTTTCCTGGGCTTCGTTGGTGGAAGCGGCAATATGCGGTGTGGCAATAACCTGTTCGAGTTTCAGCAGTGGATTGTCGGGATTGACCGGCTCAGTTTCAAAAACATCAAGCGCTGCGGCCGCAACTTTGCCCGATGTTATAGCTTCAGCAAGGTCAATTTCGTTTATGATTCCTCCTCTTGCGCAATTCACAATGATAACGCCCTGTTTCATCAGGTCAAGCGTATCTTTTGCAATAAGATTACGAGTCGATTCATTGAGTGATGAGTGTACGGTAATAAAATCAGCGCGAATGAAGTTCTCATGCAGGGGGAGCAGCTCAATGTTGAGCTGGGCGGCATACTCGTCAGGAATCATCGGATCATAAGCAATTGTTTTCATCCCGAATGCCTGCATACGTGACGCCACCTCACGTCCAATTTTTCCAAGGCCGATAATCGAGAGGGTTTTACCTTCAAGCTCTACTCCGGTAAATTTTTTCTTGTTCCAATTCCCTTTTTTCAGATCGGCGGTTGCTTGGGGAATCCGACGTGCAGCGGCCAGTATCATGGCACAGGCATGTTCTGCAGCAGAAACCGTATTGCCGCCCGGCGTGTTCATTACGATAATACCGTTACGTGTAGCGGCTTCAATGTCGATGTTGTCGACTCCGGCGCCAGCCCTTCCGATAAGCTCAAGGTTGATGCCGCATTCAAGAATTTCAGCGGTAACCTTGGTTGCGCTTCTGACGATCAGCGTGTCAAAGCCTCCTACGATCTCTTTGAGTTCCTCTTTGCTGATTTTCGGTTTTTCGGTTACATCAAAACCGTTTTGTGCGAGGATTTGACCGCATTGAGAATCAATACCGTCAGTGATCAGTACTTTCATGTTGCTTTCGTTATTATTTATTACCACGAATTTTATAAATCGATTGGAATATAAAGAAATTTTGTCGCTCCATATCTTTTGAACCTATGAATCGTCATTCAGGAATTTATAATTGCTGATGCTCATTATATTATAAGTTAGTTTTTTATCTTGCGTCGTTTAAAATTAGAAGTATATCAGGGAAAATTATCTTGAGCCCTGCTTCTTGGAAAAGAAGTGAAAATGAAATTCAATACCTCAAAGCTTTGCTGTGGGGAGCCTTTATATAAGTCCTTAGTTAGTTTAAAAACGGATGGAACAGTTACATGATTTAAGAGTTTCACGAATTATCCGTCTTCCCTCACCGAGGGCTCTCAAGGAGATGCTGCCAGTGAGTGATGGAGTTGCCAATACCGTTACTGTGGGACGTCGTGAAGTTGAGCGTATATTGACTGGCAAGGATGTAAGACTGCTGGTGATTGTCGGACCCTGTTCGATTCACGATGTTGATGCGGCTCGAGAGTATGCCGAAAAACTTGCTGGGCTTCGCATTGAGCTTCAGCAAGACCTCTGCATCATGATGCGGGTCTACTTTGAAAAACCACGCACAACCATCGGATGGAAAGGGTTTATCAATGATCCTCATCTTGATGATACTTATGATATTGAGCATGGTCTTTTTCATGCACGAAAGCTTCTGCTGGAAATAAATGAGATGGGGTTACCAGCGGCGACCGAATTTCTTGATCCCATAACGCCCCAGTATGTAGCCGATGTTGTTAGCTGGGCAGCAATTGGTGCAAGGACTATTGAGTCGCAGACTCACCGGCAGATGGCAAGCGGTCTTTCAATGCCTGTCGGGTTTAAGAACTCAACTGATGGGCGCCTCAATGTCGCAGTCGATGCTATCCGTTCGGCAATGCATCCTCACAGTTTTCTCGGTATCGATCAGGAAGGGCACAGCAGCGTGATTACTACAAAAGGTAATCCATTCGGACATCTCGTGCTGCGTGGCGGCGAAAAACCGAATTATGATGCCGTAAGTATTGCACATGCTGAATCATGGATTGGCAAGGCGGGTCTGGAACAGTCGCTTCTGGTCGACTGCAGTCATGCCAATTCAGGGAAAAAACACGAACGTCAGTTGACCGTCTGGGAAAACATTTTGAAGCAAAAAATTGAGGGAAATAAAAGCATTGTTGGTGTCATGATAGAAAGTAATCTCTTTTGCGGCAATCAACCTTTTCCCGAGGATCCCGAGAAGCTCAGGTATGGGGTTTCGATAACCGATGAGTGTCTTTCATGGGATGAGACCGAACGCATACTTCGTGAAGGTGCAGAAGTCTTGCATAAGCAGGTTTGATAAAATCTTTATATCGAACATTGTACTGTGCATGTTTGATTAATAATGTTTTGACTGGAGGAGGGACGTATGGCTATAGAGATTCGGCAAGTCCGGAATAAAAAAGAAAAAAAGCAGTTTATCACTTTTGCGTGGCAGATCTACCGCAAGGATCCTGAACTCAATAAGTACTGGGTACCTCCGGTTATTGACGATTATATGAAAACACTTGATACGAAAGTGTTTCCCTTGTATGATCATGCGGATCTTGCCCTTTTTACAGCATGGAAAGACGGGGTTATGGCTGGTACTATCGCGGCAATAGAAAATCGTCGTCACAACGAGGTGCACTCTGATAAAGTAGGATTCTGGGGCTTTTTTGAGTGTATCAATGACCAGAGCGTTGCCAATGCCTTGTTTGATGCCGCCGGAGGATGGCTGAAAAAGAAAGGGCTGAATGCCATGCGCGGCCCGATCAGTCCCTCCATGAACGATCAGTGCGGTATGCTTACCAAAGGATATGACAGCCCGCCGGTTTTTCTCATGCTTTATAACCCTCCGTACTATAATGACCTTGTCTTGAACTACGGTCACCATATTGGTCAGGAACTGCTTGCATGGTACATTGACCAGAAAATTATCGATATCAAGCGTCTGCGCCGTATTTCAGAGCATGTCAAGAAAAGGGAGGGACTGACGGTACGGATTATGAACATGAAGGATTTTAATGGAGAAATTGAGCGTATACGGGAAATTTACAACAAGGCATGGGAAAAAAACTGGGGTTTTGTTCCCATGACCAACAAGGAGTTTGATTTTCTTGCAAAAAGCCTGAAGCCTCTTGCAAATCCACATTATATCTACTTTGTCGAGGATCGAAACAAGCGCACGGTAGGTTTTTCACTATCACTTCCGGATGTTAATCAAGCACTGAAACATGTCAATGGTAACCCCTTTTCGCCCATTGGTCTGCTGAAATATCTCTGGTACAGCCGCAAAATTTCAATGGTACGTACTATAACTATGGGAGTGCTTCCTGAATATCGCAACAAGGGTGTCGACAGTATTCTCAATACAGAAATTGCTGATTATGGAGGCAAGCACGGGCTTTTTGCCTCTGAAATGAGCTGGGTGCTTAAAGCAAATGAAGCCATGAGCAAGTTGGCTAAAGTAATCGGGGGAAAGCCTTACAAAGAATATGTTATTTACGAGGCTGATCTTTAGGATCCGAGACTGGGAGGGGGGTGCTGAGGTCTGAGGCTGATATAGAAGCTCTTGTAAGCGAATGGGTTAACAAAAAAAGGAGACTGTTTTTCCAGCAGTCTCCTTTTTTTGTTGTCAGGCACCTCTTTTCTGTATTGTGAAAGATTGCAGACTTATTTGTCTGGAGCAAAAGCCCCGTAGGGGCGATATCTTGGTAGCTCAGGGCGAAGCCCTGGGACATCAAGATATTCTGCACGTTCAGAACGATGCCATAAAGACAAGGTTAGATTTTTCAGTGTCGGGGTTGTAGACGTAAGAGGCACTATAGCTCTCTTTGGTAACTGTCACGCCCACATTAACGACATTAAATCCCGTTCCTTTATCAGGGGCATATTGTTTTTCATTACCTGCGCCGATAAATGCTTTTGCTGTGAATTTATCCTTATCGTAGACCTTGTAGCCTGCTTCAAAATATTTCGCATTATCATAATCATTTCCAGCAACATTAATAGCCGCAAGCAGACTGAGATTATCTTTTGCATATCCTGCGCTGATCTCAACGGTGTTTGGTCCATCGCTGGTGAAATCAAACGTTCTATTGTTGTCTGGTACCGGTACATAATAATCAGTTACACTCAGGCTGAACGGTCCTGCTGGTACTGTCAGATAGAGATCGGTTTCATGGTACCTGCTCTTTCCATTACTTTCACTAAAGGCATACGAGCCCCAGGCACCTAAAATGAGGCCAGTATCAGGGCAAGTATAGGAAAGTGCAGGTTGAATTGCCGGAGAATCACCGCGACCATTATTAAAATAGCTAATATCGCTTCCTCTCCATACATAGCTGCTGACGACATCCGCACCGATTTTAAATCCTTCAGCCTGGGCGGTACCGCTCAATCCTGCAAAAAGAGCTACAGCGAGGCTTAAAATTTTTGCTGTTTTTTTCATTGGCTTTCGTTGTTGTTGTGTTGTATTGACCATTTTTTTTGAAAAACATCACGTGGTTAATATAAATAATTGATAATTTTATCCTATACCTAAAATAGTTAATAATTGCTCACTTTACTTCTAATAAAATAAGGTCGTTGCTTTTTGTAGAGTTTGACTGAACCGTAGCTGCATCGTAAATTATAAGCTTAAATCATCAGGTCATTATAAAATCTGATTTGTCAAATGAAACGAGCTGATATTGTGCTTCAGGGCAGGTATTCGGAATACGAGTCATTGCGCAGGTTTATTGCTTCATTTGCAAAGCGGGAAGGGTACAGCAAGCCGTTTGTTGAAGGGCTTCAGTTGACCATGAAGGAGGCTTTTGTCAATGCCATCAAACACGGTAACTGCGGGAATGAGGATTTGCCTGTATCCTGTCTGCTGATTTCATCCGAAAATACTCTTTTGGCCTCGGTAAGAGATTGCGGAAAAGGGTTCAATCCTGATGATCTGCCCAATCCTGTGAATCCCCGGAATCTCTTCAAGTTATCCGGGAGGGGTATCTATATTATCCAGAGCATTGCTGAAATAATTGGTATTGAGAGTGATAGAGAAGGTTCTACCCTTACGTTGCGCTATATTATCTATTGATTTGATTCAGCCATACCATTCATGTCAGACTTAAAACTGTAAACAGGTAAAACAATATCATGGATTTGTCACAAAGCGCAGCATGGCGCGAACTTCAGGCACACAAACTTGAGATCGAGACATTGCAGATGAGGGAGATGTTTCTCGAAGAGAGTAAGCGGTTTGAACGCTTTTCGATCCAATGGGAAGGTTTGATGCTTGACTATTCAAAAAACAGGATTACAACCCGAACCATGGAGTTGCTGCTCAATCTGGCACGCAATGCCGGGCTTGAAAAAAAGCGGGATGCAATGTTTGAAGGTGGGACCATAAACGTTACGGAACACCGTGCAGTATTGCACACCGCACTCCGCAGGCCTTCAGGCTACTTTCTTGAGGTTGAGGGGCTTGATCTTTCAACGGAAATCGCAGACGTGCTTGCACAGATGAAGGATTGTTGCGAACGGGTTATTTCTGGAACATGGAAAGGATATACCGGAAATCGGATGACCGATGTGGTAAATATTGGTATTGGCGGTTCCGACTTGGGGCCTTATATGGTGACGGAGGCGCTTCGCCCCTTTGCCCATGGTCGGCTTCAGGTTCATTTTGTCTCCAATATTGATGGTACCCATATCAGCGAGACCCTGAAAAAACTGAATCCTGAAACCACCCTCTTCATCATAGCATCCAAAACATTTACCACCCAGGAGACACTCACCAACGCGATGACGGCCCGTGAGTGGTTTTTAACTCATGCCAGGGATGAATCGCATATTGCAAAACATTTTGTGGCCGTTTCAACCAATCGAACAAAAGTTGTCGAGTTTGGTATTGATGAAGCCAATATGTTCAGGTTCTGGGACTGGGTTGGCGGACGTTATTCCCTCTGGTCTTCTATCGGCCTTTCCATAGCACTCTTTCTCGGTTTTGACCATTTTCAGGAGTTGCTCAATGGAGCCAATGCTATGGACGAGCATTTTCGTAACGAGCCGCTCGAACGGAACATTCCTGTTTTGCTTGCACTGCTTGGAATCTGGTACAATAATTTTTTTGCTTTTTCATCACATGCAGTTATTCCATACGACCAGTATTTGCATCGTTTTCCTGCCTATCTTCAGCAACTTGACATGGAAAGCAATGGCAAAAGGGTCAATTGTGAAGGAAATACTGTGACCTGTGCAACTGGACCAGTGATCTGGGGTGAACCTGGTACCAACTCCCAGCACGCATTTTTTCAACTTTTGCATCAGGGTACGGAAGTAATCCCCGCCGACTTTATAGTTCCGCTTAAAACACAAAATCCTGTCGGTGAGCATCATGATATTCTGCTTGCCAACTGTTTTGCGCAGACCGAGGCGCTTATGAAAGGCAAAAACGAGCCGGAAGTACGCAAAGAACTGGAGGCTATCGGTTGCGATGATGCAGAACTGAAGATGTTGCTTCCGCACAAGGTTTTTCCGGGCAATCGTCCTACTAATACTATTCTTGTTGATGAAATCAACCCATTTACTCTTGGAAGCCTTATTGCTATCTATGAGCACAAGGTTTTTGTACAAGGCATTATCTGGCAGATAAATTCATTTGATCAGTGGGGCGTTGAACTTGGCAAACAGCTTGCAAAAGCTATTTTTCCTGAAATCCAGGGAAGTGAAATTGTAACTGCTCACGACAGTTCAACAAACGCTCTTATTAATGCCTACAGAGCATTTCGCGCAAAAGGTACCGAGTCGGAGAAGGTGCAGTTATCGTTCTTTGATTGATATCGGGTTATGGTTAATTTATTGTGCAATCATGGACACGTCCCTGTTCCTTTTTCTCGTCAGGGGCGAAATTTTCGGTAGTCGATGTCGAATTTTTTGATACGGAGACCCATGATTCTGTCGGATAGGCCTAGTTGTACTGCAGCACGGGACATATTTCCTTTGGTGCGTTTGAGTGCTTCCATAATCATTTCCTTTTCAATGGAATCCAGTTTCTGCAGCAGAGAGCCTGTATAGGGTGTGCCGCTGGATTCAGCAGTCTGGAGCGTTGGAGGGAGGTGATAGCCGTGGATAACGTTATCTTCGCTCAGAATGACCGCTCGTTCCATGCAGTTCTGAAGTTCGCGGACATTGCCTGGCCAGTGATAGCGCATAAGCATGTCTATAGAGGTTGTCGAGATGCGCCGGATTCCTTTATGGTTTGCGGCGTTATATTTTTCTACAAAATAATCAGCCAGCAGCAGAATATCTGTTTTGCGTTCACGGAGAGGTGGCACGGTTATGGGAAAGATATTGAGCCGGTAATAAAGGTCTTCTCTGAAAAGTCCGTTTCGTATCAACTCTTCAAGATTGCGGTTTGTTGCAGCAATGACCCGAACATCAACCTTGATAGTTTTTGATCCTCCGACCCGTTCAAACTCCTTTTCCTGAATGATTCTGAGCAGTTTTGCCTGTACAGGCAGGCTGAGTTCACCGATTTCATCAAGAAAGATAGTGCCGTTATGGGCAAGTTCAAATCTGCCTTGACGAGTAGCCAAGGCTCCGGTGAAGGCCCCTTTTTCATGTCCGAAGAGCTCGCTTTCGACAATACTTTCCGGCAACGCTGCACAGTTGAACTTGATAAACGGCTTGTCCGTTCTTCGGCTTTTAAAATGGATAGCACTTGCAACCAGCTCTTTGCCAACACCGCTTTCCCCCAATATCAGAGTTGTTGCGTTTGTGTTCGCGATTTTGTCAATCATTTTATAGAGGGCGATCATCGGTTTCGTATTGCCGATAATATTTGCAGGACGCTCGGCTATGGAGATGGTTTCATCGTCGTACTCTTCTGCCTGGCGATTCTGTCGTGAAGAAGACTTTTCTGTGATTGTTGTCTCGACAGGTATTTTTGTGTTCTCCTCATGGGCAAGCTGCTTGAGGCGCACAGCCTGTGAAATCATGGAGGCGATAATAGAGAGTTGGTCAACATAGTACTGTAACATGTCGATACGCTTTTCTCCCGCTTTTGTTTTTTTTGTACTCTCCTCCACCAAAGCCGGTTCAAGCTGACGGTCTGCGCTCAGGGTGCCTATTATCTCAGTACCCGCTTTGATTGGAATACAGATAAAACAAAGATTCTCTTTTTTCGCCTTGCTCCGCGACCTGGTTCGGTCGAGAAAAAGTGGTTCGTCGATAATCGAGGGGACAATCACAGCTTTACCAGTTTTAACAACATGTCCTATAACTCCTTCCCCGATCTGATAACGGCCTCTCTCTTTCTCTTTTTCCGTCAGACCAAAGGATTCGTTGATCACAATTTCCCCGGTATCACGGTTAAGAATTGTGATCATTCCCCTGAGCATGTTCATATTTTCAGACATTATTAAAAGAACAAGCCTTAATACCTTGTTGATATCATCTTCATTGGTGATAGTTCTGCTGACTTCGGCAAGCAGGCTGATACTGTTATGATCCTGATTTTGTGTTATAAGCATGATTTATACGGTCTGATTCTCAGCGTTTAACGAAGAGTGTGCTGTAAATGCTATCAAGCTCTTCCGGGAGTAATGCTCTTTTCTTTTCGGTGGCAGTTGTGCGCACAACCTCCAAGAGATGATGTGCTTCGTTTCTTGTTATCATGATTCCTCTGCCTGAATAAAAATGCTGTAATGAAGCACTTCCTGAATGTTTTCCGATCACCACTTCATGTTTGTCACGACCAACCTGATCTGGAAGAAACGGTTGATAGGAAAGCGGATGTTTTAAGAGTGCTGCACAGTGAATACCCGATTCATGCTGGAATGCTGATTTGCCCACAACTGGTTTCTGAGTTTCAATGGCTCTCCCCGCTGCTTTGCTTACAGTATTGCAGAGGTGCGATAGCTGCCTGGTATCGATACTTGTCTTGTACTTTTCCGATAATTTCAAAGCTATGGCAAGCTCTTCAAGCGCAGCATTTCCCGCACGTTCACCAAGTCCGGTTACCGAAACACTGACTGCATGACATCCTGCCTCCAAAGCCGTAAACGCATTGGCTGTTGCCATGCCAAGATCATTATGAGCGTGAAATTCAAGAGCCGCAGGCGTTATTGATTTCAGCATGCCCACAAGGTTTATCACCGATGGAGGTGTTGCAATTCCCACAGTATCAGCAATTCGTATTCTGTCTGCACCGCATTCCGTAGCATCAAGCACAAAACTTTTCAGCAGTTCAGGCTCGGCGCGTGTTGCATCCTGCGCTCCAACGCTTACAAACTTGAAATATTTTTTTGCCTTTGGAACAAGTTCCTGCAACTGTTGCTGTACCCAGGCATAATCTCTTTGCATAAGCTGCAGGTATAAGTCGGAAACAGGAAAACTGATATGAACCGCTTCGGTGCCACAGATGCACGCATCTTCAATGTCCTCCCATTTTGCCCGGGCCCAACTGGTAAGTCGTACCGGCAGCTTCATGGCGTTAATTTTTCTGATAACGTTCCGTTCATCATGACTTATGGCAGGGTAACCGATTTCAAGTTCGTTGACGCCAGCATCCGCAAGCAGAGAGGCGATTTCTATTTTTTCTGCAGTGCTGAAGACAACGCCGGGAGCCTGCTCTCCGTCTCTCAGGGTGGTATCGATGATCCATGGCTTGATCGCCGAAGGGGAAGATGTCCTGCTCTCTATTCGCATATCCTTGAATTTTTCTCAATAAAAAATAATACAGTAAGAGTAGTTGTCCTTTATGTTTTTATTTAAGTAGATACAAATCTTATCCTAAATAAATAAGGTTTTCATAGTGAAATATAACAATATTTCAGATATTTTAGTTGCATCGTTTTTACATCTATGCCAAGCTCCATGATTGCAGGATACCAGATATTCAGGCTATGCAGCATAGCAATGGTGCATAGATCTTCTCATTCTTGAGAGATGATGGTCTTTTTTTGTACCTATTTTTTTATCTTAAACTTCGGCTTTAAGTATTTTTTTTCTTGTGTTACATTAATCATTGCCAATGGTAATTTCTTTATTACTTATTGATATATAGAATCTTAACGGTAAACAAGGAAGCTTTTATATAGCAAATCGATTAGTTTGGGTTATATCAATTCCTGTTGGAACAGTATGTTATTTTTCACGATCTGCTTTTGCCGTTTTCGCTCTTCTTTACTGGAGTTGACCAGCCCTCTCTCTTCAAGATCAATTTATTACGCAGTGTTTAAGCTGAGGTCACCAACAAATAAATGAATCACATGAAAATCATCCGATATCTGTTCTCTTTTCTTGCCATCATCTTGATGACACAGCATGGGCTCATTGCCGCACAGGAAATAGTTAATTTCTATAAACAAGGCAATGACAAGATGGCCGCAGGTGATTATAGCGGTGCTATCGAAGAGTACACGAAAGCGATCAATCAAGATCCGAAAGACGCTAAAGCCTATAATAACCGTGGTGTTGTAAAATTGGCTCTCGGTGACCGCAATGGTGCGCTGGAGGACTATGAGAAGGCTGTGATCCTCAAGCCAGACTATGCCGAGGGTTATTATAACTATGGAGTCTTAAAAAATGAACTTGGCGACTACTCCTCTGCTATTGTAGCCTATAATAAAGCGTTGGAATGTAATTCCCGTTTTACAGACATCTATTTCCGCAGGGGTGCAGCGAAAGGTCGTGTTGGCGATAACAACGGTGCTCTTGCAGATTATACCAATGCAATTCAGGTAAATCCTGAAAATATAGACGCATACAATAATCGCGCTATAATCAAAAATATTCTGGGTGATAAAGAGGGGGCAATAGCAGATTTTCTTCATGTTGTTAATGGCTACTTCAAGGCTGGGCTTGCCAAAGCTGAGAAAGGCGATAAAAAGGGCGCAATAGCAGACTACACGAAAGTAATTATGATAAGTCCCAAAAATGCTGACGCATATACTAATCGTGGAAATGCAAAAAATGATCTTGGCGACAGAGAGGGTGCTATCGCTGATTATTCGAAAGCTATCGAGATCAACCCTACGCACACTCTTGCCTATAGTAATCGTGGATTTGTGAAAGTTGCTCTTGGCGACAAGGCAGGTGCTCTTTTCGACTATACTAAAGCTATTGAACTTAATCCAGCATCTGCCGATCTCTATTTCAGCCGTGGGATTGCACTAGCAAAATTCGGTGAGTATCAGAAGGCCATAGCTGATTACACGAAGGCAATCAAGCTCAATCCAAAATCAGCATTGGCATACCTGAACCGGGGGAATGCTAAAGTCAGGATTGATAACAGAAAGAGTGCTCTTGATGATTATAACAAAGCTCTTTCAATTGATTCAAAAAATGCAGACGCATACTTCAATCGCGGTTTTGTAAAAGCTAATCAAAAAGATAAACAGGGTGCTATCGCCGACTTCAGCAAGGCGATTGAATGTAACCCTGATTATGCAAAAGCCTATTATCAGAGAGGAATTGCAAAAAGCGAGCTTGGTGATGAACAAGGCTCCATTGAGGATATGAAGCAAGCGGCAAAATCAGGATTAAACCTCACTCCTAAATTTTGATATTGTTTTGATTCCAAAATAATGCTATTATAGAACCAAAACAGTAGCTAAACAGATTCAAAACATGATTATTCTTGTCGGTAGTCAAAAAGGTGGTTGTGGTAAGTCGACGATAGCGGTTAATGTTGCTTGTGCGTTGGCGCTTGATGGAAAAGCGGATGTTTTGTTGGTGGATTCTGATCCACAGGCTTCTGTTGCCCGCTGGGTTCAGGATAGGCAAGGTCATCCGGAACTGAAGAATATTCCTTGTGTCCAGGTTTCTGGAGATGTTCGAGTAACGCTCAGGGATTTGGCGGAAAGGTATCAATATCTTGTTGTTGATGTCGCAGGCAGAGACTCTGTCGAATTGCGGTCAGGATTATCTGCAGCCGATATTCTGCTCAGCCCTATCCGGCCGTCGCAGTATGATCTTGATACCGTACCGCATCTGGCTGAGGTGTATTCCAAGGCCAAGGATTTTAACCAGAAACTTAAGGCGTATCTGGTGCTGAATTTGTGTCCAACAAATCCTGTCGTCAGGGAGGCGGAGGAAGCACAAGCCTATCTTAAAGATTTTTCTGAATTCGATGTCGCTCAAACAAGGATTTATGATCGGAAAGCTTATCGCGATTCAGTTGCAGAAGGACAATCCGCGATAGAATGGAAAGATAAAAAAGCTGCTGATTCAATTCGTTTATTGGTTAAGGAGGTCGTGAAAAATGATTAAACCACGGTCACGAAATCAGGCACCTGCACTCCCTTCTCTTGATGATTTTATCAGGCAGCCTGAGCAAGCAGTTACCAGGGAATTAAACCCTAATGCGTCCCGGAAGTTTAAAACTATCACGTTGCCTTTGAATGAGCATGAGTATTCTTGCTTGACAGAAGCTTGTAAAACAACGGGGAGAAGTGAAAAAAATTTTCTTCGATTTGCCATGATGCATTATGCCAAAGAACTGCTCAAGTGATACTCTTTTGATGACAAAACAGTATTGTTCTGAATTCAAAACAGAATCATATATAGCGCTATTCATGGCTTACAAATTCCATCAGGCGCGGGTAAACGATCTCGGTTCGTTGGTTCGGTTTAGACGGATCAATCAGGTCATGAGCAAGCTTCAGGTTGGCCTGAAATTCGTAAGTGATGAGGTCAGCCTTGTGTGCATGCCAGATTGATGCAATGTTTTTTGTCAACTCATTATTGACCATGGTGTCATTGTTGTTGAGTATCACGATCAATTTTTTTGCCGCTGGTGGCTTGTGACCTGCTTCCTCAAGGGTTGCAAAACTGAGGCGAAGAATTTCTACCAAAGCATGACGGGAATATTGGGGATAGGCGTGTGCTGAAGCCCCTTTTTCCTTAAGGATTGGATCCCACCATTCGAATGCGTCGGGCAAAACAGAATAGATGTTCATGGTGGCGCCAGTCAGGGAAGTCGGAATTTTTTTGAAACCAAAGGCCGGAGAGATGATGACTGCAAGATCGATATCGCTCCGATTTTGTGCTGCCCATGCGGTGGTTACTCCTCCAGCGGAAAGGCCCATCATGAAAACCTTTTTACCGAGCCCACGGGCAATATCTACTGTGTGGTCAGCATAAGCCGCCAGCTCCTGTGCTGTAAGTTTTCCTTGTGCTTCTGACATCCGGTCAGCAAGGCCGTGATGCGGGAGGGGTGCAATAAGCACGTTATAACCTGCATGATAAAAACGTTCTCCCAAATCATGAAATTGTTGTGGACAGCTCGTATAGCCATGAACCAGAATGATGGCACGATCAGTTTTTTTACTGTGGGTCATCAACTGGAGCTGGCAGAGAGGATTCATTTGCAACGGTTCCTGTTTCCGAAGGATCTCGATGAGTTGTAAGGCTTCAGTATAACTTTGAGCTGGTCGAGGGTGAGACGACAACTGAGATGTGTTCCATGGTGTCAGGAGGAAAAAAACGAGGGATAGTATCAATCCGGTGATCAGTACAAATAGCCACCATTTTCGATTACCAAGGCGCAGCCGTTGTGTCATGGAAAATATATCCTCTCTTAATATACCTGTTCCATGGAGCTTACCTTCACTGACACACTGAGTTTTTCTTTGGCATTGCCTTTATAAGTACCCCGCACAGGTGGCACATCGTCATAGTCCCTGCCGGACCCGATTTTGATGTACCGTTCGTCAACAAAAAGGGTTTTATGGGTCGGATCCATGCCTATCCACCCTTTTTCTTTTCCGCAATAGACTTCGCACCAGGCGTGGCTGGCTTCATCCCGTCCATCAGGAGTGCTTCCACCGAAGAGGTAACCGCTGACGTATCGGGCGGGAACGTCGAGGTTGCGGCAGGCGGCGAGCATTATATGGGCAAAATCCTGGCACACTCCGCGTCCGAGAGCCATGACAACGGCGCTGGTGCTGTGAACGTCGGTTACTCCGGGTTCATAGATAAATGAGTCATTGATGTGGCGGCAGATTGATTCGGCAAGCTGAAAGCTGTCAGTATCTGTTGCAAATTGCGAGGTAAAGTTGCGGATGGCCTGGTCGAAATGGACGTAGCGGCTTTGGCACGAAAAGTCCATAAGATAGATATCCTCATCTTCACTGGCCGAAGAAATGCCCATGCCAGTTTCTACGACAGAAGTTGCAATGATGTTGACTCGTTTGTGGCTCTGGAGCAGATTGAAGTGGTTGACCTGATTGCCGTAGAAGTCTGTGTACTCGAAGATGGTAGCCGGAGGATCAATCTGGAGGTTAAAGCTTGCGCAACGCTGTGGAGCGGCAGGGTTGTTGTCGGGATGAAGTCTTACTTCGGTCGCTGTTTCATAGATTGGATTGTCATATTCAAACAGGGTTGCGTGCTCAACTTTCAAAATCATGCTCTTTTTTGTTTTACATCTGGTTATTGCTGTTGTTGATGCTGCTGTGCCTGGCTCCAGTTTGCCCGTCCTCCGGCTACTCCGGTAAAAGGAAGGGCTTCTTCAATGTCCAATGGCTCAATTTCCGGAGTGTGATAGGCAAAATAGGTCAAATGAACCTGCTCACCAACTTTTACCAGTCGCTGTTCCAGATCTTCAAGATAAATGTGCAAGCCTTTTGCATAGATGTCTTCAATAGCGGTATAGCTCAGCTCGGCTTCCAGTTTTCCAATCAGCCGGTCAGCGTTGTTGACGTAACGATGGCGGGAGCTGCCTGATATACGCCACAGTGCATCTTCAGCCGCACAGACAGAAAAGTTTATGCTGCGCGGAAATGTTCTATCAAGAATGAGAAAGCGCAGAATGTTGTCAGGATCAATTTTTGAAAGATAAACCTTTCGGAAAGCTTCAAGTGCGCTACAGCTTTTGAGCACAGCCATCCATTGAATAATATCTTCCGATCCCTCAACAATCTCTGGCTGGCTTTGCGCTTCAGAGAGCAGCATATGGTATTTCACGTCAATCAGTCGGGCAATATTGTCGGTACGCTCAAGATATTTTGCGATCTGAATGAAGTCCCACCCTTCGTTATGGGAGAAAGTGTTGTCGGTAATGCCCTGGAAAAGGTGAGAGGCATTCTTGATCTCCTTGTAGAAACCGTAAGGGTCGTTGTGTACGAACTGGGGAGTAACACTTTGCAGGTAGTGGTAGAGGTTGTTGACCTGCTCCCACATTTCGCTTGAGATGCTCTCAATGATGCTGCGGGCATTTTCCCTCGCCAGGCTGATACAGGAAGTGATGGAGTTTGGATTGTTTTTGTTGAACACAAGATAGTCGGTGACGGTATGCGCCGAGTACGTCTCATAGAGGCTGTTGAAGCGTTCCTTGTCACTGGTTACAAGAATCAGCGCTATCCAGTAGTTCGGGTTCTCTATGTGGGTAATTTTGTTGAGGTCAAGCAGCAGGTTAAAATTGACGTCAAGAAACCTCGCAGTATTTTCTGCTCGCTCAAAATATCGGCTCATCCAAAAGAGTGATTCGGCAACACGACTTAACATAATAGTAAAATATTAGTATTTATTCATCGACAACCCACGTATCTTTGCTGCCCCCACCCTGTGAGGAGTTGACCACCAGTGAACCGCGTTTAAGGGCTACTCTTGTCAGGCCTCCGGGGACAATAGTGATGGTTTTGCCATACAATACATAAGGTCGGAGGTCGATATGACATCCCCAAAGCTCAGTGTCGTTGAAAAAGCTTGGATGACGCGACAGAGAAATAGTTGGCTGGGCGATGTAGTTGCGAGGATTAGCAACAATCATTTCAGCAAAATTCTCCTGTTCTTCAATGGTTGATTCAGGCCCGATCAACATGCCGTATCCTCCAGATTCATTGGCAGCTTTTACCACCAGAGAATCGAGATTTGCAAGAATGTATTTCAGGTCAGCAGGATTGCTTGCCAGCCAGGTTGGTACATTTTCCAGAATCGGCTCTTCACCGAGATAGTATTTGATAATCTTTGGGACAAAGCTGTAGATCACCTTGTCGTCGGCTACGCCACAGCCAATGGCGTTTGCAAGCGTGACATTGCCTTTCCGGTAGGCATTGACGAGGCCTGCCACTCCAAGTTTTGAATCCGGCCGAAACACCAGCGGATCGAGAAAAGCGTCGTCAACCCTGCGATAAATGACGTCAACCTGCTCAAGTCCCCGGGTGGTTCGGGTGTATACCTTGTTGTTGTTGACCACAAGATCCTTGCCTTCGGTCAGTTCGACGCCCATCTGGCGGGCAAGAAAACTGTGCTCAAAGTAGGCCGAGTTGTAAATGCCAGGGGTAAGAACCACAACATTTGGTTCGCGACGTGAAACAGGGCCAATTTCCTGCAGGGTACGGAGCAGCTCCTGCGGATAGTTTTCGATCGGCCGAATTTTGTATTTGTCGAAGAGTACCGGAAAGGCGCGTTTCATCGCCTGCCGATTCTGAAGCATATACGAAACGCCGCTCGGGGTGCGCAGGTTGTCTTCAAGCACAAAATAGTTTCCCGCCTTGTCGCGGATGATATCGCTGCCTGTAACGTGAATATAGATGCCAAGCGGGGGATTGACCCCGACAAATTCACGTCTGAAGTGCTGGCTTCCGAGAATCAGCTCGGCGGGAATGACCTTGTCCTTGAGGATTTTCTGGGCATGATAGATATCATTCAGAAACTCATTAAGTGCTGTAATTCGTTGGATCAGCCCTTTTTCGATTCTTTCCCATTCGTGGGAAGGTACTACTCTCGGAATAAGATCGAATGGGAAGAGCCGTTCGACACCCTCCTCCTCGCCATAGACCGTAAAAGTGATACCCTGGTTTCGGAAAAAAATGTTGACAATTTCCCTGCGGGCTTTGATATCGTCGATCGAAAACTGGGCAAAACGTTGAAGCATCTTGTCGTAATGAGGCCTGGGGGCTCCCTCTGTTGAAATAACCTCATCAAAAAACTGACGGGTTTCAGGCTCGTACCGCTCAAAGAAGCGACTCATTGGGGTAAGAATTCTTGATGTTAATGGAAAATCATTGTTTATTTGTGCTCTAAATCTTAAATAAATTCGGATTTTTTTTAAATGTACCTAAAAAATTAAAAAAATATCAGGATTCTTTACCTTTTTGTTTGTTTTTGCTGTAAAAAGCTTCTGTTTTTTGTTTTGTCAGGGCGGTGAATTGTTTTTATTATGGGTCAAGAAAAAGCCCAAACTTTTTCAATGCCGCCCGGAATGCGGCTGTAACCCATTACTGAATAAAAGCAATGAAGATACTTGTGACCGGCGCCGCCGGATTTATAGGGTTTCATGTCTGCAAGCGGCTGCTCGAAAGGGGAGAGCAGGTAACCGGAATCGATAACCTGAACGACTATTACGATGTTTCACTCAAGCATGCACGGCTTGCTATGCTGGAGCCTTATGAGGGGTTCACGTTCATGAAGGTTGATATTGCTGACCGGAGTGCGATGGAGGAGCTTTTTAAAACAGGTGAATTTGAGCGTGTGGTCAATCTTGCTGCCCAGGCAGGTGTCCGCTATTCAATTGAGAATCCCCACGCTTACATTGAGAGTAATATTGTTGGTTTTCTCAATATTCTTGAGGGGTGTCGCCATAACGGCGTGAAGCACTTGGTCTACGCCTCTTCAAGTTCGGTCTATGGCGCCAATGAAACTATGCCTTTTTCGGTGCACGACAATGTCGATCATCCGCTCTCCCTCTATGCGGCAAGCAAAAAAGCCAACGAGCTGATGGCGCATACATATAGCCATCTCTATAATCTGCCGACAACCGGTCTGCGCTTTTTTACTGTTTATGGCCCGTGGGGAAGGCCTGATATGGCGCTTTTTCTCTTTACCGATGCCATTCTGAAGAACAAACCAATCAAGGTGTTCAATTACGGCAAGCATCGGCGCGATTTTACCTTTATCGAAGATATTACCGAGGGGGTTCTGAGAACGCTCAATCATGTTGCTGAACCCAATCCCGAGTGGTCAGGCCTCAAGCCCGATACCGCGACAAGCAAAGCACCCTGGAGGGTGTACAATATTGGCAACAGCAATCCGGTTGACCTGATGGATTACATCAAAGCGCTTGAAGAGCAGCTTGGCCGCACGGCCATAAAAGAGTTCCTGCCATTGCAGCCCGGAGACGTGCCCGACACCTATGCTGACGTTGATCAACTGATGCAGGATGTTCACTACAAACCGGAGACCACCGTGCCCGAGGGCATCAAACGCTTTGTGGCATGGTATCGCGAATATTACGGGGTGCAGGAATGATTGAACCTCTTATTTTTTAGCAATTATATCATCTTATGATGAAACAAGATATTCGGTGGATACAACGGCTGAACCATTTCAATCATGCGTTTGCCCGAATGCAGAATGCGGTTGCTCTTGCCGCCGAGCGTGATCTTTCCGATCTCGAACAGCAGGGATTGATACAGTCGTTTGAATATACCCATGAGCTGGCTTGGAAGACGTTGAAGGATTTTCTTGAACATCGCGGTACAGAGGCTCTTTATGGTTCGAAAGATGTTACCCGTCTCGCCTTCAAGCTTGGACTGATTGAGGATGGTGATATCTGGATGGATATGATTCGTGACCGCAACCTAACCTCTCACACCTATAACGAAGAGACTGCTCGTGAGATTGTTGAGGCTATCCTGAACCGCTATTGTGCAGCATTGACGGTTTTTCAGAGCAAGATGGACGGCTTGAAAGAGAAGGAGGCTTTGTGAGTTATGGACTTGCCGAATCGGTGATTGAAGGTATTCTCGGCGTTTTTTCCCATTATCCGCAGATTGAACAAGCAGTTCTCTACGGTTCGCGGGCAAAAGGCAGCTACCGGCAAGGATCGGATATTGACTTAACGCTTGTTGGCGGATCAGACTTGACCTCTGCCGTTCTGACCAAAGTTATAAACGAGCTTGATGATCTGCTGCTGCCCTATGCGATTGACCTCTCACTGCTGCTCAATATCAGTGACGCACATGTGCTTGATCATATCCAGCGCTTTGGCGTTGCGCTGTATCAGAAAGAAAGGAAATGAGGATGGTTGAAATGATGGTTGATTGCCTTTTGCTCAATGAGTCGTCGCAAGCATACTTTTTCCATGAATATTCGGGAAAAAGAAAAGTTCACTAAAAGCCAAAAACCAACATAAGTGAAAGAATCAAAAGTTTTGTGGCGTGATACATTGAACATTAATGCGTATAAAAGCAAATCATTTATTGTTCATTGGTTGAAGTAATAACGGATATTTGTCAAAAACCTCTACAATATATGCAACTTTATCCATATCAAGTCCACAAAACATCTTTAAATTTCGTATATTAAGGACATCACCTATAAGACTTTCACTATAATTTAATAAAAATAATGCAAGAAGAGTCTGCTCTCCTGAAGAATAGTTGTTTGAATATTTTTTCGCATATTTCGTATTATATCCAACTATTTTGTTATTTTGTATGATCCAATGCTGTTCAAAAATCAAAATTGATGAATTAAAAAGATAATTCCAGATGTCACGAACGACTTTCAGTTGTGTATAGGTAGAATATTTATTTCTTATCATTATCTCAATTGTTTGTAAAATCGCAATCATCTCACCAATTGTTTCGATTAAATATTGAATTGTTATTTTTAGTTTTTTCCCTAAATCATTATTGCTACAAGATACTTTTCGACAATACTCTCTATTGATAACTAAATTATTGTGTATTAATATATTTCTTCTTTCCTTTTTCTCAATTAATGGATTAATTATGTCGTCTGATATTTGGTCTATTGAAAATTTTTCACAAAATATTTGCAATATAGAATTTATTGAACCATAAAATGTTTTTAGTGTTTCTCTTTCGATTAATAATTCAAGATATTTATATGTAAAAATTTCGTTGAGTAATGCGTCTTTGTGATCATTTTTTGGCTGTTCTGTATCTTGTTTTGTAAAAGTTATTTTTTCTGGAAATGCGGTTAAGTATTTTTTGAAACAATCAGATAAAGAGGATTCAAAAAGAGCAAAGCTATACACGAATAGACTGTTCAAAATAAATTCTTTATCTATTGAAGAGATATCGATTTTAATCGATTCGATATCTCTTATGGCCATTTTAATTGGCTCAATCAAATTATCAACAAACAATATAATAGGCTTTTTCATTACCACTCTTTTTTGTTCGTTCAATACCTTTCCACAATCACGGAAATCACCTCATAGCCACTTGTTTCAATAGCATTGCGAAACTCCGCTGAAATCGCATTCCAGTCGAGCAGATCAACACGAAATGGGAGGTCGGATTCCTGAAACGCCTCTTTCAGCTCTGCAAGTCGTCGCCAATCAAGCCTGCCTTGCCCGACAAGCGCCAAATCAAGGTCGGAATAGTGCTTTGCTGTGCCGTTGTAGCGTGAACCAAAAACCCGCACTTCGCAATCAGGAAAAAACTGCGATACCATACCGAGAATAATTTCAAGCTGTTTTGGTGTAACATCAATCATTCCGTGCCTCCAGGCGTTTGAGAACATCTCGGGCAGCCTCACCAAAGAGCAGTGCCGAAGCAAATGCCTCTTCCGCGTTATCGGCATCGTAGGTGTGAGAGGTGAGATTTCGTGACTGGTGAAATGCCATCCAATGTTGAACATCGTCAATAAGGCGCTCTTCGGCGCACACTCTGAACAGTTCACGTCGGCTTACGCCGTCAACGGCATCAGGGTTGACGTTTTGTTCAATCCATCGCTTCATAAACTTCCAGCACTGTTCATAAGCAACTTCAAAGTTCTGGATCACTCCCGCTTTGACGGTGTCAAGATCATCATTGGTAAGTGTGCTGTTGCCGCAAAGCACGTGATAACTGCTGATTGACTTTTCGAGTGAGGCAATTGCCTTTTTCAAACTGCTGAGATCAAGTGGCATGGTGGTGTGCTCCTGAAGTTTGGCAACCCATCCCTACTCCGGTTTCAAATGCGGAAAGAAAATCACATCCCTGATGGAATCCTGTCCCGTGAGAATCATCACCAGCCGGTCGATTCCGATGCCAAGGCCTGCGCATGGCGGCATGCCGTATTCGATGGCGCGGAGGAAATCTTCATCAACAATCATCGCCTCTTCGTCGCCGCGCTGCCGCAGTTTTGCTTGCGACTCCAGCCTTTCGCGCTGAATGACGGGATCGTTCAATTCAGAGAATGAGTTACACACCTCTTTGCCTCCGATAATGAGTTCAAATCGTTCGACGATGCCCGGCTGTGAGGGGTGCTCTTTGGCCAGAGGCGACATTTCGGTAGGATAGTCGGTGATAAAGGTTGGCTGAATAAGTTTTGGCTCTACAAATTCACCGAAAATCTCGTCGATTATCTTGCCGCTGCTGATTTTTGGATCGAGTTCAAGACCAAGATCCTTGGCAGTGTAGCGCAGCTCATCTTCGGATTGTCCGCGAATATTCTTGCCGGTGTATTCGGCAATGGCATCGATAATGCTCAGGCGCCGGAACGGAGTCTGAAGGCTGATCTCGTTGCCGAGAAAGAGAGTGGTATCGCTCTTGTTGACTTCCATCGCGGTCTGGAAGAGCAGCTCCTCGACCAGCTCCATCATCCAGTTGTAATCCTTGTAGGCGACATAAAGCTCAACCTGTGTGAACTCAGGGTTGTGAAAACGGTCAATGCCTTCATTGCGGAAATCCTTGGCAAATTCAAACACTCCGTCAAAACCCCCCACAATAAGCCGTTTGAGGTAAAGCTCGTTGGCGATGCGCAGGTAGAGCTGCATGTCAAGCGCATTGTGGTGCGTGGTGAACGGACGGGCAGCAGCGCCTCCATAGATGGGTTGCAGGATGGGTGTTTCGACCTCAAGCCAACCCTGTTGCGCAAAAAAGTTCCGCATGAAAGAGACAATGGCGGAGCGCTTGATAAAGGTTTGTTTAACCTCCGGGTTGACAATCAGGTCAACATAACGCTGCCGGTACCGAAGCTCCTTGTCGCTGAAGGCGTCAAAAATAACTTTTTCACCATCCACCTCTTTCTCTTTGGCAACGGGGATTGGGCGTAGCGATTTGGTAAGCAGTTCCAGCGATTCGGCATGGACCGATATTTCGCCGGTTCTTGTTTTGAAGGTGTAGCCCATGACGCCAACGATATCGCCTATATCAAGCAACTTAAAAGTGTTGTAGGTTGTTTCACCGACATCGTCCTTTTTCATGTATATCTGGATTCTGCCTGCGGAGTCCTGAAGATGGAAAAAGGAGGCTTTTCCCATTTTTCTGATGGTCATGATTCTTCCGGCCAGGGAGACTGGAGTTTTAACCTCTTCTTCGAAATCGTCTATGATTTCCCTGGAAGAGTGGGTCACCTCGAAGTGCGTTGGATAGGGGTTGATTCCGGCATCTATAAGGTGCTGACGCTCTTCGAGACGGCGCTGCATCTGGTCGTTCAAGGAAATTTGAAATGGCTGTTCCGGAGTGTTTTTGTTCTGTTCGTTCTCTTTCTGCATAGCGATCGTTTCTTTCTCTACGTTCTGTGTGTGAATAAATATATGGGGAAACCCTGCGGAGTTCTAACTTTTAACGGGTTTTGTACCAGACATAAGGAATGGTACTGATTTTTTGAAAAAAAGAACGATAGGCCCGTTTTGAAAAAACGTCGTAGTCGTTTTTTTCGATGGCAGTTAAAATATTACCGTAGTTGATGCTGCTGATGGCGACTCCAAAGCGGCTTCTCCGTTCAAGCATTGGGATTCCTTTGTCCGCCAGGCGGTAGTAGTTCCTCGCTCTTTCGATTTGAAACTTCATCAGCTCAATGAAGTTGCTGTTGATCTTCTTCTGCATCAGCTCTTCAATTGAATAGTTGAAGCGGCGCAGATCCTCAAGTGGCAGGTAAATTCTGGCACGGTTGACATCTTCACCTACATCTCGCAGAATGTTGGTTAACTGCATGGCAATCCCGAGCTCAATGGCATGTTGCAGCGCCTGCTTATCGCTGTAGCCGAAAATTTCAGAAGTCATCAGTCCCACCACGGCGGCTACCTTGTAGCAGTATACGTAAAGTTCTTCAAAGGTATCGAAGGGTTTGAACTCTATATCCATGGCGACGCCATCCATCAAATCGAGGGGCAGCTCTATCGGTATTGTGTGGCTTTTCAGCGTGTCGTGCCAGGCCATCATGATCGGATCGTTCTCAACCTTTCCCGCATAGCAGGCTTTGAGCTTTGATTTCCATCCTTCCAGCATTCGGCTGATCTCTTCTCGAGTGATGAGTCCGTTTGCAAGTTTCTCCTCCGCCATATCAACAACGTCATCGACCGTGCGCAGCAGGGCGTATATGGCAAAAATAGGTTTCTGCTGATTTTTGGGCAGAAACAGGCTTGCAAGGTAGAATGTTTTTGCGTGCTTTTTCGAAATCTTGCGGCAGTATGCATAAGCATCTTCAAGCGTTATCAGCTTTACCGACTCTTTGCCAGCAGAGTTCGGGCTATCGTTCTGATTCATCTGATATGCGCTTATATTTGCCTGTTAGGATCATTCCAGCTTTATTCGACTTCTAAGGTATGGGGGTGAAAGTAAAAAAGCGTACCTTTTTAAACGGTTCTATCTATGAATCGAAAGGTGAACTGCCAAGATAAAACAATGGTTGTAATATAGCAAAGCCATGTTCTGATCATTATTTTTCATTTTTACGTAATTTATACAATACCATTGAATACTGTTACTCCTGAAAATAAAAGAGAAAAGGCTTTTCTTGTCGGTCTCTGTTCCCCCCCTGAAACACCTCGATCACTGGTTGAGGAGTATCTTGAAGAGCTTGCTTTTCTTGCCGACACGGCTGGTGCGGATGTTATTGACTCGTTCATACAAGAAAGAAAACTGCGCGATCCCTCCTTTTGTATTGGAAAAGGAAAAGTTGATGAGCTTGTTCTGTTTGTAAAGGAACATGAAATTGATTTGGTGATTTTTGATGACGATCTTACTCCTGCGCAGGCCAGAAACCTGGAAAAGGCTCTGGAGTGCAAGGTTATCGATCGTACAGGCCTTATCCTCCAGATCTTCGCCATCAGGGCACAATCAGCTCAAGCTAAAATGCAGGTAGAGCTGGCTCAGCTTGAGTATATGCTTCCTCGTTTATCCGGTAAGTGGACTCATCTCTCGAAGCAGAAGGGGGGAATCGGCAACAAGGGGCCAGGTGAGACCCAGATTGAGACTGACCGTCGTCTGGTTCGTAACCGTATTGCTCTCCTGAAAAAGAAGCTGCGTGAGGTTGCCTTGCAGCATGACACTCAGACTCGCAGTCGCCAGACTGTGCAGCGGGTTTCTCTTGTGGGATATACCAATGCTGGCAAGTCAACGTTGATGAATACGCTCTGCCCTGAGGCTGAGGCTTTTGCCGAGAACCGGCTTTTTGCCACGCTCGACACCAAAACCCGTCGTCTGGAGCTTAACATCAACAAGCTTGTGCTGCTGTCGGATACTGTTGGCTTTATCCGCAAGCTGCCGCATACGCTGGTGGAGAGTTTTAAATCGACTCTTGATGAGGTGCTGCAGGCTGATTTTCTGCTTCATGTGATTGATATCAGCCACCCAGGTTTTGAGGATCAGATGACGGTGGTGCGCGAAACACTGAAGGAGATTGGTGTCAGTCACGACAATATTATTGAGGTTTTTAACAAGATTGATGTTCTCGACGATCCTTCGCGTTTGCAGGAGCTTGCCGAAAAATATCCGGATGCACTCTTTATCTCCGCTATTCGGGGAACCAATATCTCGCTTCTCAAGGAGCGAATCGGCCAGCAGGTTGCACGTGAATACACGGAACGCCATATCAGCGTGCATGTTTCCAATTACAAACTTATTAGTTATCTGTATGAGCATACGGAAGTTATCGATAAAAACTATGTTGATGAAGAGGTTGAACTGACCTTCAGGGTACGTAACAATCAGCTCAGCCATATTGATGCTCTTATCAACGCTTCACAACAGCTACCGTCATGACGCTGGAGATTTACAACTCAACAAAAAGGCAAATCCCGGAAGAGTTGCTCGAAAATGCTGTTATGCTTGTTCTTGAACATGAGGGTTATACTGTTGAATCTATTGTAGGGGTCTACTGTGGTAATAAGATGATACAGCGAATCAACCGCGAGTTTCTCGGTCATGATTATCCTACCGATACGATCACGTTCCGCTACAATCAGGGACGTGAGGTTGATGGAGAATTTTATATCTCACTTGATGTTGTCAGGGAAAATGCTGCAAAATTCAGGGTCGATGTTCAAGAGGAGCTTCTGCGTGTCACCTTCCATTCAGCACTTCATCTGATTGGTTATGATGATCAGTCGCCGGAGGATCGGGCGTTGATGCAGGAGAAGGAATCTTTTTATCTTGCCAGTTTCGGCGAAAAAAAACAGTGATGTTCAGGAAGCCGCTGCGGTGGAAGCTATTGTTCTAAAATTTCACAATTGTACTTCTTATTTATTATCAGCTAACATATTACTGTTATGAAACTTGTTATTAACGATATCACCTGTGACGCTTTCCTCGGTCAGACAATCGGGAAGGTGGCTCAGTTAAACCACAGCCATGTCGGTCATCTGTGCGGAGGGCGTGGCATCTGCCAGACTTGCTATGTAACCGTTCGGGAAGGGAGTGAGTGTCTTTCTCCACTATCTGAAATTGAAAAAGCATTTTTATCCGAACGGCAGATACAGTTTGGGGGGCGTCTTGCGTGCCAGGCAATCATTGATCGTGAGGGTCCACTCAATGTTCTCTCTCGTCCCGAAGAGATTCGCCGACTGTTGTTCAGCAATCCCCTTTCCCTCTTTCCCTACGTGGCAACAATGGCAAGTGATACGGCGACGAGAATTCTTCCCGGTATTGCCAATCTTGCAGGCAGGGTAATCAGGGGAGAAGTGAGCGTCAAGGATGATCCCCAAGAGATGTTGATGGTTGCCAGACCTGCTCTTCAATCCGTTGTGGTCTCCCAGCCGGAACCGGTTAAGTTTGAGCCTGTTGTGCTGAAAGTAAGTACACCGGTCGTTGTGCCGGTTCCTGTTGCCGTCAAAGCGAGTGAGTCTCCAACTCTTGCACTGGTGACTCTTGAAGGTATTGATGAAGCAAATACCCTGAAGTTGGTCTCAGCAGGCGTGAAAAGCCTTGAACAACTTCTTGAAAAAGGGCGTGACAAGAGTGGACGCAAGGAGCTTTCTGTTGCAACAGGTATTGGGGAGGAGGTAATTCTCAAACTGGTTAATCGTGTAGATCTCGCAAGGGTTAAAGGGATAAGTACTGCCACAGTTGATCTGCTTGAAGCTTCCGGTGTTGGTTCGCTTTTTGAACTTTCACAGCGTAACCCTTCGAATCTTTATGCCAAAATGCAGGCGATCAACAAACAGAAAAATCTGGTTCCACTTGCACCATCAGTTGAGTACATAAAAGAATGGATTAATCAGGCTAAAAAACTGCCCCGCAAGGTTATTGCCTGAGCATCGATTTGCCGGGCTTGTGAAAACTCCTCACTGTCCGGTATTGTTATGATGAGAGCAAGTTCCCCTGTTCATCAAGAGGTGGATAGGGGTACCCTTTTTCCCGGAGTTCCCGACTCAGGCGCGGATAGGCAAACTCAAAGAGCATTCGCTCAAAGCATTCCTGTTTGAGCTGGCGTTTGCTGTACATTCCTTTGTTTGCTCTCTGGCGTTGTGCTTCAAAGAGAATGACCGCAGTGGCCACAGAAACATTCAGGGATTCCCCCATGCCCAGCATGGGCACCATAATAATGTTGTTTGCCCCTTTGATCGCCTCTTCGGAAATGCCGTCCCATTCGGCGCCTAAGACAATGGCTGTAGGAATGGTATAGTCGACATTCCTGAAATCCAGGCCTCCCTCACTGTTTGTTGCAACAAGGATTTGCATCCCGTATTCCGATAACTTTTTGTACGCCGCTTCAATGTCAGGGTACAAGTTCAGCGTTATCCATTTACTTGCTCCCGCTGCAGCATTCTGCTCGGTATAGATGGATTTACGGTATGAAACGGCGTGGATTTCACTGATGCCGACACTGTCACAGCTTCTGATTATGGCCGACAGGTTGTGAGCTTTATTCACATTATCCATGACAACCGTCAGATCCGGCTGGCGATGGAGCAACATGTAACGGATTTTACGGAATCGTTCAGGAGAGATCAAAATAGTCGAAAAATGTTGACGAAGTAGGACTCTGCAAAAATTGTATTGGAAACAAGAAAGCTTTTTTTCCTGTTTTTCTCAATTACAATCAGACAAGGAGGCGGTTACGGGCCTCTTAACCTTGTAATAATCTCGACCTTGCGGAGCTTACTTTTTTTAAGTATATCATTATATCAATAAAAAAAGTAAACGCTCGTGAACGGAAATAATCGGGGTAGAGATTGATACGCATGGTTACATTATGAGGTTTCGTACAACAAAACATCCCTATCTTGAACGCCTGCTTGAAACAGCAAGGCCGGTTACTCTTGACTCATCGTCAAAGGTTCTGATTCTGAGTGATCTTCATATGGGAAATGGTGGCAGGCGCGACGAGTTCAGGCGGAATGTTGAAATGGTCAGAACCATGCTCGAAAGTTATTATCTGCCTGAAAAATACAGTCTTGTACTCAATGGCGATGTTGAAGAACTCTTCAAGTTTTCTCTTGACAGCATTGTATCGGAGTGGGGCGACTTATACAACCTGTTTCTCAAATTTAAAGAGAACGGCTTTTTCTGGAAAACTTATGGCAACCATGATGCAGGCTTGCTTGATGAGAAAGATTATCAGCTTGCGTCTTCCATGGTCAATTCGCTGAAATTTCATTATGGCAATGAAACCATGCTGCTTTTTCATGGCCATCAGGCATCGGAGCTTTTGTGGGAAACCTACCCAATGGTCAGCCGTGCCGTAATTTTTTTTATTCGTTACATTGCAAAGCCTGTTGGGATAAGGAATTTTTCCAAATCCTATAACAGTTCCAGAAGATTCGCCATAGAAAAATCGATTTATGAGTTTTCAAACCAGGCAAAAATTGTCTCTATCATAGGTCATACCCATCGTCCTCTGTTTGAATCACTCTCAAAGGTGGATTTTCTGAACTACAGAATTGAGGAGTTGTGCCGGGCTTATCCGTCTGCAGATGATGAAAAGCGTACCGTTATCAAGCAGAAGATAATATTGTTGAAAACTGAACTTGACGCATGTTACAAGCGGGGAAAGAAAATCGGTCTCCGTAGCGGTCGTTACAACAATATCACTATTCCAAGTATCTTTAACTCGGGCTGTTCCATTGGAAAACGCGGTATTACGGCTCTTGAAATTGAGGGGAATAAAATCAGGCTTGTTTACTGGTACAACGGCAAACAGAGCCGCAAGTTCACCAGTGACAGGGATAACAGGCCAATGGAACTGGGCTTGACGGGCTTTTCCCGGCTGGTTCTGAACGAGGACTCGCTTGATTATGTCTTTTCACGCCTCCATCTTCTGGCCTGAAGCGCCAAAATACTTTCTACTCAACGACTCTTTTCAGAAAATTCCTTACAGCGACAATAAAGGCTTCTGGTTGTTCTTCTTGCGGAAGATGCCCGCAATCGGGAACAACCACCAGCTCAGCGTTGGGAAGTTCACTGGCCAGCCGGATGCTCTCTTCTGATTTAACCGTAAGATCGTATTCGCCAGTAATGACGAGAGACTGCCGCGACATGGTTTTCAGTCGTTCATCCAGTCTGAGATTGTGTGTCTCAAGAAAAAGCTCCCAGAATGTTCTCGACCAGTCACCAATCATCAGGTCACTGCGAAAGGCTGCCAGAACATCGTCGCCAAGGCGCTCCTTGTTGTGCCAGAAGCCACGAATATTGCGGTCATAGAGTCTGGTAATGATGAACTTCATCATACGGGAAAAAAGAGGTGTCAATGCTTTCATGGCCGGTTTCATGAGTGCCGGCACCTCGCTGGTGGCATAACCGCTGTAAATCATCGCCCCGGCAAGCACCAGACCTTCAACATGCTGGGGATAGCGCAGCGCGGTCAGAAGCGCCAGAGTGCCACCAGTTGAATTGCCAACCAGCACAGCTTTCTTGAACCCGAGTTTTTTTATCAGTGCGATAACCAGGTCACTCTGGGCTTCAGGAGTGTAACTAACGCCGGTTACCTTTGAGGGCAGGGGGCGTGAGGTCAGGCCAAATGCAGGCCGATCGAAAGCAATGACCGTTGTGGTTTCTGCCAGTCTCTCAAACACATTTCGCCATGAACGGATACTCAGAAAACTGCCGTGCAGCAGCACAACAAGTGGCTCTCCGCTACCGGCCATCCGGTAATGAACATTGAATCCATTCACCTCAATGAAGCGACTCTCAGCAGAGAGCTGCTTGTTATGTATCTCAGTTTGTGGTGCACTCTGTTGTTCTTGTCCAATCATTTCTGGAGCAGGTTATACACTTTTTGTTCTGGTAATTGTAATGCAACGATAGTCCATTCAGTTATTGACTGGTGCCACGCAATGCTGAGAGAAGGATAACTTCAAGAGAATTACTTTTGCTCCATCTTTTTTCGTAACGAGAGCGGACGCATATCTGTCCAGACTTCCTTGATGTAAGCGAGGCATTCTTCTTTCGGGCCGCTTTTTCCTGCATCACTCCAGCCAAGTGGCAGTTCACGTTGAGCTGGCCAGATGGAGTACTGCTCTTCGTGATTGATAACGACTTTGTAGATTGTCGAATCTTCATCTTGGGTGTTCATCAGATATCTCCTTGAATGAGTTTTATTTGAGAAAACGAAGGTTGTTACAAATGTGAACATAACCTTTATCCCTCACATTTTCGCAGCACACCATCCGTCATACGCAGGCATCGATCAGCAAGCGCCGCATACTCTTCGTTATGGGTAACGATAATGAAGGAGGTGCGCCGCTCTTTGCTCAGCTTGGCCATCAGCTCGTAGAGGATGTGGCTGTTCTGGTTGTCGAGGTTGCCGCTTGGCTCGTCAGCAAGCACCAGCTTAGGGTTGTTCATCAGGGCGCGGGCTATGGCGACCCGTTGCTGTTCGCCTCCGGAGAGCTCCGATGGTAAATGGTCGAGGCGCTCCGAGAGGCCGAGGCTTTGAAGCAGCTCTCCTGCCCGTTTCTTTGCTGGTGGAAGTTTGCTGGTGGCGATAAATTCGGGCATCGCCACATTTTCGAGAGCGGTAAAGTCGGAGAGGAGGTGGTGGAACTGGAAGACAAAGCCGATTTTCTGGTTTCTGAACTTGGCCAGAGCCTTTTGGGAGAGGGTGTACTTTGTATCCCTGAACAATAGCTCCTTGTCAAAGAGTATCTCGCCGCTGTCGGGGGTGTCGAGGGTGCCGAGTAGGTTCAGCAAGGTTGTTTTACCGCTTCCCGATGCGCCGATGATGGTCACCATCTCACCTTCGCCGACAGTCAGATCGACCCCGCGAAGGATCTGTATGGTGCGCTTCCCCGGTATGGTGTATGACTTGCTGATATTTTTTGCTGTGAGCATTATTACGCTGGTCTGGTTTTGCCGCTGTTCCCTTATACGTTGTCAAATTTTGGTTACACTGTTTCGCGTTTGCCCAAGCTCTCGGCCAACATGGATCTTACAAGAGAGTTCATGCTGACACCCTCTTGTTTGGCTCTCATAACCAAACGGGAGTGAATGCTTTTAGGAACCCTTTGAATAAACTTGCCACTATACGTGCCGCCACTACCTGGTTCTGGAACAGGCATGTTCAAGCTTTCCAGGGCAGCTATTGTTTCTTGTAAGGCATCCATGCCATTTTCAATTGCTGCCGCTATGGTTTCTCCATCTGAAATACATTCAGAAACGTCAGTAAATGAAATCATATAACCACCACCATCTTCTTTTGAAAGAGGATGAATTTCAAATGGGTATTTGCTTAAATTGCTATAGGACATATTCCTCAAAGCCAGAAAAAATTTTAAAACTGCTGAAGAATCCCGCCGGTTCAATGCACGCTTTGTTTGATGACGTTACAACTTGTCAAACTCTTCTGGTTCTACATCAGGAACTTTGCTTAAAATTTCAATAAATTTTTCACGACTACCGCGTTGTGCCCGTTTTTCTAAATATTCAATTGCTGAAAGAGAAGCAACTTTTTCAGCGACAGCAAGCATAACAAACTGATTGACCGAAATACCCTCTTCTTGTGCTACTTCTCGAAGTTGCTCGTGTAATGATTTGGGTAAACGTAAACTTAATGCGCTCATTCTTTTACCTCACGAATAATTTGCAAAAACTCTTTCGGGGTTATTGCTCGAATACTAAATTTTTCAGTACCTCTGAAATCTTTTATGTTGTGTGTAACGATATATTCACATTGTGCAGAAACCGCTAATTCGAGCACAAGTTCATCATTTGGGTCAGTCAAAAATGGTCGCCATATAAAATATATCTTGTGATGGTGTGCCATTGAACAGAGCGTATCAATAAACATTGATACCTCCTCGTTTGATAATCCAAGTCCCTCCCGGTGACGTTGAATGACATCTTCATACTCAAGGATTAGTGCTACTGAGTCATGGATTTCAAACTGATGCGTTCCAACTAATGACAATAACTTGTACGATGCCCCTCTCTTTGAACGTAGGGCTGCTATGATAACATTTGTGTCGAGTACAATATCGGGAACTCTCATGGTGGTATTATATGCAATGTTTTATGTAATACCAAGCAAGAGTTTTTGAAAGCTGAGTTGGTTTTTCAATGAGCCATCAAAAACGCGAATCATCCCTCTCGAACGCCCTGACAGAACGTTCTTGAAAACTATTTTGCACTTGATATTGCAAGTTCCAAAACAGCTTGCATTTCATCAACGACCTGTCCATTATCTTCTATGGGCATGAATTTCCATATCCTTTTTTCTACAAGGTTTGGCGCATGTTCTATGGCTCCCATCGGTTCAATTCCAAGAGCAGTAAGACGCTCCAGTAGTTCTTGCAGAACATCATCTTTGCGAAGTGACCACGTGGAAGCGAAGCAGCGCCAGAAAA
The DNA here is from genome assembly GCA_903843305.1 of uncultured Chlorobiaceae bacterium. Classification (GTDB taxonomy): domain Bacteria; phylum Bacteroidota; class Chlorobiia; order Chlorobiales; family Chlorobiaceae; genus Chlorobium. Next base: position 49,955 of record CAIMPI010000015.1, on the reverse strand, counting down.
CCCAGCCAGCTCGTTCCAGAACACGCTGACGATTCATGTCATGTGGCCATCGGTCCGGGCCGTGGTATTCGTCGCCATCCAGCTCAATTGCAAGGCGATTATCCCCTGCGCCCTCAACGACCATGTCGATGCGGTAAGCACCTGTTTTCACTTGTGGCATAACGCGATACCCACGAGATGCAAGGATGGAAAACACTTCCCGCTCAAACCCTGACTCGCATTGATCAATCAGCACGCTTGCTTCCTCTTTTTCAGTCACTATCGGCTGGTTGAAGTGGTTGAGCAAGGTAAGCCGTAAATCTTTATCCGACAAATCGGCTGTTTTCACGGAGCGAACCAGATACATTCGATCTCGTGCCCGGCTGGCTGCTACATTGAACCGCTGATCGAATTTCAGGCCAGAAAGTGCGTGACAATTTTTGCTGTCAGCAACCATCGACAGGAACATGATGTCCCGTTCACTGCCTTGAAAAGTGCGGGCCTCCCCGCATGCAAACTTGCGGTGAAGGAGTTCGGCGGCATCGCACCGTTGGCGTACGATGGAATCAATGTGTTTAGCTTGATCCAAGCCCAGCAGTGAAACGACACCAATCGTGCGACTTGTAAAAGCCTCATTATTCAGAATGGCCGAAATCTCCTCGGCGATGGCTTGAGCTTCGTAATCGTTATGATCGTGCTTGTCACGGAAGCCATCGGTGACGTAAATATCGACAAGCGGCGGCTCAATTCGCTCTGAGGCCTTTGGAATACGTAACGGCTGAATCCCCCCTTTGTAAAACAGACGATTGGCGTAGGCAATGATGGGCGGGACACAACGGAAATGCTCGCGTAGCATGACTTGTTCAGCAGCGAAGACGCAGGCTGCCAGATCATAGAGAGACTTTTCTGGTGTCATCTCTCTTCCATAGGGCTGCCCGGAAAGAAAGCGAATCTTGAGTGCCTGAATTTTTTGACCCGAGATAAAACTTCCATCAGGGGAGACCTGTTTATCGTCACCTACGACCAAAATCTTCTTGCCACGCAGAATGGCGGGCAGCGCCCAGAGATCAGACTGGCTCGCTTCATCGACAATGACAAGGTCGAAAGCCCCGATGTCTGGCGGCATGGCCTCCGATATACGGGCATGGCTCATGATCCAGCAGGGGACGGCACCGGCAGCATCCAACATAGCTTCTCGTGCATCTCTGCGATACCGTGTTGCGTTTGGGCCTGTTCCCTGACCGATACGGCGGATAGCGGTTGCATAGCCAGCAAGGGCTTGGAGAACCCTGGGCGTGGCATTCCGTTTGGTTGCCAACCATGCCGACCTGGAAACCAAATCCTTGTAGAGACGAGAGAGGCCACCCTCAAGGTCTCTGCGTCTGGCCGAAAGTCCAACCAATTCATTTCTGGCTTCAATATTGTCGAGATGAGTTCGAATACGAGCCCAGTTCCACGCTTGCCGCCAGGTCACAGGAAAAACGGCATCTTCGCCAGACATTTCAATTGGCTGAGAACGAACACGCGAGGCCAGTTTCGGAGCGCCAGCCTGTTCAATACGGGCAGCGGAATCCTTGATTTGTGCGAGATCCACCGTCAGGGAGGCAATGCGCCTCAATTCGGCTGTCAACTCCGCATATTGCGCAGCGACGCGTTCAGAGGGAATATCCGGATTTCCAAGTTGATTTTCGATGAACTGTTTGAGCGCAGTAGATACAGGTCCGCTCTTGCCAGCAAGTTTTTCCTGAAAAGTGCTGAGTTGGGTTGCTGCTTTCGATAGCTCTGCCTTGGTAAGGTGGCGTAGTAACTGGTTCTTGACCTCAAGAAGTTCGGCGGAACTGCCCATCAACGCTTTGGCAGGAGCTGAAAAGAAGACTGCCTCGGCCTTTTTTGGTAATGTGGCATCGAATTCTGTAGCCAGTCGATGAGCCTTTTTCGCAAAGATGGCAACCATCTCGATTCGGCGTAAAGCAGAGATGCCACCTTCTAGGCGGGGTATGGAAAGTTCGTCTGCAAATTGATTCCACCGGCTCACAAAAGAGAGTACTTTTTCATCCAGTTCAATATGCCGCTGCACATGAGCCCAGTCGTCTGGTGACGCAGGCGAGAGTCCTGAGACTTTAATCAAAGCGATATGCTCTTTCGCCTCGCTTGAACCAAGTGTAATAAAGCCAAACGGCTTGCCAGTCTCGACGGCGCGGGCGACAGCTTCCCGGGTTTTGACTGTGTGCAAACCTGCATCAGGGAACTCCACGGGTCGCTTGAGGAATTCAGCGCGCGCTCCAATGAGTGCGTTAATGTCTGAAAATAAAGACTCAAGCGCTTGCCGTTCAGAAGTAAAAGATGGCTGTCTGCATTTGATTCGCAAATCAAGGGGCCAGTCGCTCTCGCCGGACTCCAACTCCTCGGCCAAAGTTTTGGCTTCTTCAACTAACTCAAGAAGATCCCTCGCTGCGATGAGAACCTCGGCAGTTGTAGCCTTCAAATCAAGAAGGTCACCACGTTCAACCTCAGCCTCAATTCTCCTTATACTGGAGAGCGTTTCATGCAGCTCGGCGATTGCAGCCGTTGCAGGAAGTGAATCAGCAGAGGGGTAGTTTGCCTGCACATAAACCAAATCCTGTCCGACCTTTCGCCGTGCTTCACGGAGTTTGCCAGCCTCTTCTTCAGTGAGAGGGGGCGCATTTTCCGGAGAGAGCGTCATCTCATCATCAAACCAGCCGTGCTGTTCCAATCCGGCAGTAACCAACTCAGCAAGTTTCTGTGCACGCATTGGTACGCCATCAACCTCTATCTCTGAAAGCTGTGCAATTGCAATCTCATCAATGCGTGCGTCAATGGAGGAAAGTTCGTGGTGGGCGCGATCAATGGCGTTCTCCAGTGTCGCGATGTCAAGCCGTGTCTGTTCCGGATTGAGCTGGGATACCTGATGCTGAATCGTCTCGATTGATGCTTGAAACTGGCGGACACCTTCACGGTCGCTGGCCATAAGCGCCACAGTCAGGGCGCGGACCTCCTCTGGTATTTTGGATTGGAGTACCTGAAGCGCAGGCTCTCCACGTGAGGTAACAAGAACCCGTCTGCCAGTCGCCAGATAGTGGCAAATAACATTGGCAATGGTGTGTGTCTTGCCCGTACCTGGCGGCCCTTGCACAGCGACACCCGCAGCTTTTTCAAGTCGTTGAATGATGGTAACCTGCTCTTCATTGTAGGGCAGGGGAAAATAAAGCTCCTCGGCTTTACCATGAGTTGATCCGCGACTTGATAGCCCACGGAAACGAATAGCCTCGAATTCAACTGGTGTATCTGAAGGCGGAGTAACAATGGCGAGCGGGCCAGATGGAATATCGCATCCGTTCGCAAGTTTCTCCTTCAGGCGTTTTAAGTCATCCGTCAGATAGTGAGTGGTGCGCGGTCGTGAAAGTAATACCCAGGCATCTGTAACGATCAAGTCGGCATCGGGGGCAGGAACAAGGTCGCCCCTTGAAAGGATTTCTCGATAGCTACCGTTGCTATCCATGTTTGATGCAGCAAGTTTGAGTATATCGGAATAGCTCGAAGCATCAAACGGGGTAACAGGATTCTCGTGATGCTTTGCGAGATGCTCCTTGATAGCACGCTCAACATCAGTCGCTCCGGGCAGTGAGCATGCAGCGAACGCATCCATTTCCACTCGCGTATCGGTAGATCTGGGACGGACATCCAGCGCCATGCTTTTTTCGTCTATAGAAATTTCGACGGCTTGAGTGAGTAATGGATATTCAAAACTGACGATGCTTTCCTCAAACGGTATCTGCCAGGAGGCAACGCCTACGCCCCATACAAGCTCCTGAGGTTTGGCTGTCTCTTCGGCTTCAATCTGGTGTCTCAATGCGAACAGATCACCATAGAGGGAGATGCTCTTGCGACGCGGACGCTCACCCTCAGCCCAAGCGTTCCATTGAGGCAAGTATTCCTGGAGAGCAGCGTCAGCTTTCTGCCTCAACTTTTCTTCTCCTGGCTTTGCGTCATGAGTTTTAGCCAATTGAGGATCAGGCGTTGATTCATACTGGGCAATCCACGTGATCAGATGGCCTTCATCCAGTGCGGGAGGCTCACCAAACGGGTCATTGCTGATAATGAACAGCCCCTTGAACTGCTCAGAAACATTTGGCGGGCGATGGGCTTCGAGGCGCGCCAGATGTAGCCAGATGTGGTCACCCTCTGGTCGAAGATCGAATTCCAGACCAGGGAGTCCAGCCAAATCAGTATTGCGGCGAACAAACCCCTTCGCAGCAGAAATGCGGTAGCCTTTCGGGTCAATGTCTTTGGCTTGCTCTTCGATGTATTCCAGCAATCCTTTGAGCAGGTCACGAGGTGACAGCATAATTACTTCTTTTTGGTGTAATGCTGAGTCAAGTTATAACAAGCCATTTGAGCCGCGCCGATATGCGTCGGCTCAAATGGCTTGTTAGAGTCCGTCTACCAAACTGTAGACCTAATCATTGAGTTTCGCTTCACTTGGTAGGGTCGCCCTGACGGTACCCTTTAGGTCCTCAGTGACCTGCTTTGCGTCCTCATGCCACATTACAGTAAGGTGGTGATTCGTATCAAAGTGAGAAGCGCCAGCCGCGAACGCCTCTTTCTTGCAAGTGTAGATCACGGGCTTGCCCAAGCCTTCCGCAAAACCAGCCTCCCAGTAGGCACCCGGGTTCTGGTGTGTGATGTCAGCGATGAGGAATCGACTACGTCGAATTTCTACCCTCAGCCGGTCGTCTATGAGACCAGCCTTCGGAACGTCTGTGAGAATCCTAAGTTCAAATCCTGCAGCAGCCACTGCTGGTCGGAAAACGTTTTCTACGATTGCGTCTAGTTCAGGGTCGCCGAACTTCATGGCCATGAAAGCGATTCGAGATTCGGCAGACTCGTGCATGAGTTGATCGTAGCGCCCCCATCCCTCGAACTTCATCTGAAACCTCAATGGCGGTGTCAATTTGGCATTATCCGTCCGGTCATACGTGATTGAACCTTGGTTCACCAGGTAACTGGCGACGTAGTAAACCGACTCCGGCCGCCGACCGCCAATGATTGCCTGCAGCGCTTCACAACTTTCGGTCACGATCGAATCGCTCGCTTCCGCAGCCTTGCCTAGCCAGAGGAGGAGGTTCTGCGCTTGCTCCACCGGCTTCGGCAGGCCGCTTTGCTTCAGGATTTGCTCGCAGGAATGGCTAGTCAGTTGGGGCCATTCCGTGCTCGCTTGCATCTTTCGTACCGCGTGACTTAGAACTGCTCTTTTCAGGTCGTCCGCGCCCGAAAACTCGTGCACCAACATATGCTTCGCAGTTACCGTAAGCTGAAACGTACCGCAGCGCTGGCATCGGTACTGGTAATTGTTACCGGAAGCGCCCTTCTCCTCCAGTAGCAAATCGCAAATTGGACATCTCTCATCAATCATAGAAGTACTATAGTCTGCTTGAAGTAAAGATCACTGAGTGCGGGGCTCTAACATTGTTTAGACTGAACTACCTAATTCGGAAAAAGCAGAAACAAATTTCTGTATTTCGCAACTTCCAAATTAATCCGAAAAGTCATCTAAAAGATTGTATAAAAATGATATCTGTTTATTCTTGCTGGCTTATCCCAATCCCTCTAAACCATCAGCACATTCCCCCTAATCCATCACACCGGCCTCACCTGCCCGTTCCCCTCAATAATCCATTTATAGGTCGTCAACTCCTTCAACGCCATTGGCCCTCGGGCGTGGAGCTTCTGGGTGCTGATGCCGATCTCGGCCCCAAGACCGAACTGTGCGCCATCAGTAAAAGCGGTTGAGGTGTTGGCATAGACCACAGCGGCATCAACGCGCTTCAGGAAGGTGGCGGTTGTGGCGGCATCGGTGGCGATGATGGCTTCGCTGTGGCGTGAGCTGTAGTGGGCGATATGTTCCAGCGCCTCGTCAAGGGATGAGACGGTTTTCACCGACATTTTCAGGGAGAGGAACTCTGTCCCGAAGTGCTCCGCGTCGGCTAACTGAAGGAGCGCATCAGGGTAGTGCCCATGCAAGGCGGCAAAAGCGGCCTCATCGGCAAAGAGCAGCACCTGCTTTTCCAGAAGCGGCTCAACGAGAGCAGGGAGGTCGCCAAGGCGGTTGCTGTGGATGATGAGGGTGTCGAGCGCATTGCAGACGCTTGGGCGACGGGTTTTGGCGTTGAATATTACCTGTTTGCCAAGCTCAAGGTCGCCGCTCTTGTCGAAATAGGTGTGCACAATACCTGCGCCGGTTTCGATAACGGGAACCTTGGCGTTGTCGCGCACAAAGTCGATCAGCTTCTGGCTTCCTCTGGGGATGATCATGTCAATATACCCTACGGCGTTCAGCATGACCGCTGCGGCCTCCCGCGCTGCGGGCAGCAGGTAGATGGTATCGGGGTTGATGCTGTGCTCTTTCAGGACGCTATGGATAAGCTCAACAATGGCGATGTTGGAGTACATGGCATCGCTGCCGCCCTTGAGTACGGTGGCGTTACCCGACTTCAGGCAGAGGGCGAAGACGTCGAAGGTGACATTCGGCCTTGCTTCGTAGATGATGCCAATGACGCCGATGGGAACAGTCACCTTTTTCAGGCCAAGCCCATTCTGAAGCACTCGCTCTTCAAGCACCACATCGAGTGGGGAGGTGAGCGAAGCGACGTTGCGGATGTCGGCGGCAATGGCTTCGAGCCTTGAAGGGTTCAGCAGCAGCCGGTCAACCATTGGATCTGCGGGATCCATTCTCTCCACATCTTTTTTATTGGCGGTGAGAATAGACTCCTGATGCGCAGATATGCTGTCGGCAAGGTCGCAGAGCAGACGGTTGATCGCCTCGTCGGTAAGGGTGATGATCTCGCGGCTTGCCTGCAAGACCGCTCCAAGCTGTTTCGTTATCGTTTCCTTCATGTCGAATGGAGTTCAGTTTGTAATGTAGAGATAGTCGTAATGAATCAGAGGCTTCTGATCTTTCTGTCCCATGAGCGCCACTGTTTTTTCTGAAGTGTACTGTGCCATGCCGTATCCAATGATGGTTCCGTCCGTGGAGCAGACCTTGATAATGTCGCCTTTCAGGAAGCTCCCTTCAACCGAGACAATTCCTACCGGCAGCAGGCTGTTGGCTCGCTCTCCGGCCACCAGCGCCATTTCAGCGCCCATATTGACGGTGACGGCCCCCTTTTCCATCCCTTCGCTGTTGGCAATCCAGCGTTTTGGCCCGTGTGTCGGTTTTTGTGGCAGAAATGTTGTGCCAGTTTTTTCTCCCTCAAGAATTGAGAGGAGAATATCCGGCGTGCGTCCGTTGGCGATATGAACGGTAATACCAAGCCGAGAGAGCTTTTGCGCAATATGGCATTTGGTCAGCATGCCACCTCTGCCGAACTCTGATTTTCCCGGATTGATGTACTGGTGAAAATGTTTGGTCGAGGGGTCAATGACCGGGATGATAGTGCCGTTGCCGCTTTTCATGTCGAAGAGACCGTCAACATGCGAGAGAATGATATAGCCCTCAACATCCATCATGGAGGCGATAAGGCCGGAGAGCTCATCATTATCGGTAAACATCAGCTCCGTGACCGAAACAGCATCGTTCTCATTGACGACAGGGATGATGTTCTGCTGGAGAAGGGAGGTGAAGCAGGTCTGCATGTTGAGATAGTGCAGGCGGTCGCTGAAATCACTCTTGGTGACCAGAATCTGTGCGGTGATTAGTCCGTGCTGTAAAAAAAGGTCGTTATAGGTGCTGATCAGCTTGATCTGTCCGGTGGAGGAGAGTACCTGCCGGGCGGCAACGGGCGCGATGGTACCCGAGAGCTTGACAAGCGACCGTCCGGCTCCGACTGCGCCTGATGAGACGAGAATAACCTGAATTCCCTGTTTTTGCAGTGTGGCTATCTGTGCAGTCAGGCTGCTGAGGATCTCAAGGTCCAGTTCGCCGTTTTTTCCTGTAATGACGTTGGTGCCGACCTTGACGACAATTTTTTTATAAATGTGTTGCTGTTTCATAGGTTAGTGAAGCTGTTCCTGACCATAGTGTAACCCTGCAACGCCGATAATAATCAGCAGCAGGGAGATAAGTTTGATGGCATTGATCCCTTCTCCAAACCAGAGTACGCCGATAACGGTAATTGCCGCTGTTCCGACCCCCGACCAGATAGCATACGTCAATGCGATGGGCAGTACCTTGAGTGCCAGTGAGAGAAAGGAAAAGCTCAGCCCGTAGAAAATAAAGATAAAAAGTGTTGGCACAAGTTTACTGAATCCTTCAGAAAATTTCATGCAGGTTGTGCCGGAGACTTCAAGCAAAATGGCGATAATCAGATAGAACCAGTGCATGGATGGTAAGGAAAAGGGTTTCTGGAGATTGAGCGTGCGAAGGGCATACGTTGTCTGTTTGGGTTCGACTGAAAAGATATGCATATTTCCGAAGAACTGTACCGCGTTTTGCCTTGGCCGGTTTTATTGTTGAAGCTGCTTTTTTTTAAGTATCTGGCGACAAAAATTTAATATACGCCATGCTGTTGATGAGCCTGCTCGATTTATCGTTGCCTTTGAAAAACCCTGTATTACAGTTTTCACTAATACTGTTTATCATCCTGTTTGCGCCGGTTCTTCTGAGTCGGCTGAAAATTCCAAGCTTGATCAGCCTGATTATTGCCGGTGCGGTTATTGGCCCTCACGGATTGAACCTGATGTTGCGCGACAGCAGTATTATTTTGTTCGGAACTGTTGGTCTGCTCTATATCATGTTTCTTGCGGGGTTGGAGATTGATGTTGCCGATTTTCGCAAAAACAGCACTAAAAGTATCCTGTTCGGGCTTTACACCTTCCTTATTTCCATTGCGCTGGGCATTATCGTGGCGCTCTATATTCTGCAGTTCTCGCTGCTTTCATCAATACTTATCGGCAGTATTTTTGCATCGCACACGCTTATTCTCTATCCGGTCATAAGCAAGCTTGGCATTGCCAAGAACAAGGCGGTTAATGTAGCTATCGGAGGTACCATTATCACCGATACTCTTGCACTGCTGGTGTTGGCGGTTGTGGTTGGAATCTCATCAGGGGAGTTGATGAGCGGATTCTGGATACGGCTTGTTATCGGGGTAACACTTTTCGGCCTGGTTGTCCTTCTGCTTTTTCCGGTGATTGCGCGTTGGTTTTTCAAGCATTTTGATGACAGTGTCTTGCAGTACCTCTTTGTACTGGCAATGGTCTTTTTCAGTGGTTTTCTTGCTGAAGCGGCTGGTGTTGAAGCCATTATCGGTGCATTTCTTGGAGGTCTTGCCCTGAACCGGTTGATTCCCCGAACATCGCCGCTCATGAACAGAATCAAGTTTGTCGGCAATGCCATCTTTATTCCGTTTTTTTTGATTGGTGTCGGTATGCTGATCAATATTCAGGCATTTTTCAAGGGTTATGAAACCATTAAGGTCGCCCTGGTCGTTACGTTAGCCGCTACAGTGGCCAAATATCTTTCAGCCTGGATTACCCAGAAACTCTTCGGGTTTTCGCTTGATCAGCGAAGGTTAATTTTCGGACTGATCAGTGCTCATGCCGCGTTGGCTCTTGCGACGGTAATGATCGGGTACAACATGATTACCGGGTATACCCTCAACGGCACTCCGGTCAGACTGCTTGATGAAAGTGTTCTGAACGGCACAATACTTTTTATTCTTGTAACCTGCACTCTGGCAACAGTTATTGGCGAAAAAGGTGCTCGTAATATCGCTTTGGCTGATGCGGCTGATGACGCTGCTGCAAAACCTGGACAACTGACCGCTGAAAAACGGATACTGATTCATACGAATGACATGAACACCGTTGACGAACTGGTCAATCTTAGTGTCACCGTGAGATCCGGTAAAACCCGCAATGGTATTTATGCCATGCATGTTGCCGATAACAGTTTGCCCGACGAAACAGCAGAAAAGAATGCAGAGAAAATTCTTGAAATGGCCACAGTGGCTGCATCGTCCACCGATAATGTGCTGACTGGGCTGCTTCGTTATGACAACGATGTAGTAAATGGCATTGCAGGTGTTATCAGAGAGCAGAAAATCACGGATCTGATTTTGGGAGTTCACCACAAGAGTGTTCTCTCAGACAGTTTTCTCGGCAGTTCATCAGAGAAAATTCTTGGCAGGAGTAATGTCACAACCTTTATTTATAAGCCATTCCAGCCTCTTGCTACAATCAAGAGGACTATTGCTGTTATTCCGCAGGGAGCGGAAAATGAGATTGGTTTCGTGCTCTGGATGCAGAGGCTCATTAACATTATAAAAAATACAGGTAGTAAGCTGATGGTGTACGCATCAAAACAAACCATTGCGTATCTGAAAGAAGCCTATGCGGAGAATTTTCCCAATGTCGAGTACAAGGTTTTCAAGGAGTGGGATGATTTTCTGGTTCTGTCAAGTGAGATTAAAAATGATGATAACCTCATTATTGTGATGAGTCGGAAAAATCACCCATCATACCAGCCAAAGATGGCCAAAATTCCAGTCTATCTCAACAGATATTTCCAGAAAAACAGCTATATACTCATTTATCCCGTCCAGACCGGTATACCAGAAGACACCTACGAAGATCCCAACCTCCAACCTCTCAAAAAACCAATTATCAACATTGAAAACGTCAAAAATATGCTGGCAAAAGTCAAATTAGGGGGACGTAGGTGATATTTAGCACTTACCAGAAATTCCATGAAAAAAGCATAATGTTCAGGTTTAAAAAATCATGATTACTTCAGTAAAACGAACTGTTCTTTTCTTTCTGGTGTTGATGGTTACGCTATCTGCATGCAATGGGGCGCAGCTCCCAACAGTAACTAAAAAACCTGAAGCAATGATTGAAGAGCAACAACCCGTCAATCCATACTACTCGCGTACTGATACAACCAGCTTGAATCTTTCTGATTCCCTATGGAAACAGGTACTTTCTCCTGCGGTGTATGACGTGGCGCGCCATGGGTCAACTGAGCAGGCATTTACAGGTAAGTACTGGGATTATGAGGGAAAAGGAACCTACTTCTGTGCGGCATGTGGTAATATGCTCTTCCGATCCGATGCCAAGTTTGCCAGTACCTGCGGATGGCCAAGTTTTTTTGAAACCGTACACACGAACAGTGTCTTGTACCGGAAAGACTTGTCATTCGGGATGGAGAGAACAGAAGTCGTGTGCGGACGCTGCAAAGCACACCTTGGTCACGTTTTCGACGACGGACCGCCCCCTATGGGAAAACGTTTCTGCATGAACTCTATCGTACTCGAGTTCGAGCCGGATAAATCTTGATTCTCACTTCTTTGCAGGAAGATATTTTTTTCAAATTCGTTCCGGTGCAGGAACTCCATAGGAACCCCTATGGAGGTGCGGCACGTTTTCCACGCCTCAAAGAAATATTCATCTGATCACCAAGGATCGCTTCACGAGTAGTTCCGGCTTTTATCTTCGCGCAGCTTGCGGTTAACATGGTGAAAATCAAATTTGCCCCGCAAGAAAAGAAAAAATAAGTCGTCCCACCTTACAGCAGACATGTAATAAATGAACAAATAAGCAAAGAAATCCTATGAATCGATCTTTCAATTGGCGGTCATTTACCAGTTTTGGGCTTTTCCTCTCTTTCCTCATGATTCTCGTTTCTGGAGTTATTCTCTATATTTTCCCAGGCAGAGCTCCTGGTTTTGTTTGGGAATTATGTGGACTGAACAAACCAGCCTGGCAAAACCAGCATATCATTTTTGGATTTGCTTTTTCCATACTTTCTCTCTGCCATCTTTTTTTTATCAACTGGAAAGCTTTTTTCTCTTATCTGAAAAGCAAGGCAAAAACGGGATTACAGAGTCCCGGAGAACTTCTTGTGATCCTGGTGCTTTCCCTCTTTTTTGGTTTCGGCACCTACTTCAAGGTTCAGCCATTTTCCGGAATTCTGGATCTTGGAAGAAGCATTTCCAATTCTTGGGACAATAAAGGAGGACAGGCACCTGATAAACGGGCTGATGTCAATGGAGTTTCACAAGAACTGGCTTTTGCTGATACAGCTACAGAAAGAGGCTTGGGGGAAGAAGAGTTCTATGGTTATTCAGAGAGAGGAGAGGGAAGAGAAAGTCATCACGGACATGACTCTAAAAGAAACATCCATCCAATAACCGATGAAGGCAAATGGTCGTCAATATCCCCGCAGCTTGCGTTACGCCCCCAGGAAATTGATGCCCAATCAGATACATCGCCAAACATAAGAGTCAAAAATAACGCAAAGCAAATAAGTGATTCTCAAGTGCCGGATGACGAATTGCATCGCCGGACAAGTGCAAGTTGCGCGTCATGCCACAATACCAGCCGTTGGTAACCAGTACAAAGGTTTTCGAGGGTATCCGATAATTTTAGACAAGTCAGTTATAAAATAAATCTACAGGAGTTTGAGCGGAAGCAATTTATGTTGAAAATGTTATGTTGTAGTACTGCAAATAAGAAGAAAAATGCAGGTAACAGGCTGGATTCGCCAATCATGAACTCACCTGAGGTGATAATTGAATCAGGAAATACCGGCAGATTTCAGGAGCTGGACGTTTCAGCGGATAATAACAAGAAGAGATTATGAGCAATAAGCTGGTGCAGAGGTTTTTCAGGATTCAGGTAGTTCTCGGAATATGCCTGCCGATATTGTTATACGGATGTGGAGCGGGAAGTGGAGGTAAAGATGCCAAAAAGCAGGATCGACCCACGTTATCGGTAGCGACGGTTCAGCGTTCGGATGCAACCGTTACAACTGGATATGCCGCCCTGCTTGAGGGGAAGGTAAATGTTGAAATTCGGCCCCAGGTTGATGGTACTCTCCAGCAGATTTATGTCGATGAAGGAGCCTTTGTCAAGGCTGGTCAGTCACTGTTCAAAATTGATGATCAGGTTTATCGCGAGCAGTATAACGGTGCTTTGGCGGCCCAACATGCGGCAGCGGCGCGGCTTGATGCGGCAAAGATTGATATGGATAAACTGGTTCCGCTTGTTCAGAGCAACGTGGTATCGGATATTCAGCTTAAAGGTGCCAGGGCTAATTATCAGGTGGCCCAGGCGACTCTGGAACAGGCGAAAGCGGCTCTCCGTTCTGCCTCGGTCAATCTCGGTTATACGGTTATCAAGGCTCCGGTCAGCGGTTATATCGGAAAAATTCCCTTCAGAATCGGGAGTCTTGTCACAAAAAATCAGGCGGGATGGTTGACGATGCTCAGTGATGTCAGCGAGGTTTATGCCTATTTCAGTATGAGTGAGCTCGATTATATTCGTTTCAAGAAGCAATTTACTGGCTCCTCAATGCAGCAGACGCTGCATAAGGTTCCTCCGGTTTCACTGCTGCTGGCCGATGGCAGCCGCTTCAGCGAAAAAGGCTCTATTACAACGGTCAGCGGGCAGTTTGATCAAGCGACGGGGTCGGTCAGGGTGAGGGCAGTCTTTCCCAATCGCCAGGCTCTGTTACGCTCAGGAAATACCGGTACGGTGGTGATGGAATCGGTCTATCATCAGGCGCTTATGGTGCCGCAGGCTTCGACGGTTGAACTGCAGGACAAGGTCTTTGTTTTTCTGCTCGACAAGGGAAACAAGGTCAGGAAACAGGCAATTACCGTGGCGGCCAGAAATACAGATAGCTATGTGGTGAGTTCCGGCCTGAACGAAGGCGATACCTTTGTGATGGTAGGTGTTGACAAATTGCAGGATGGCGCTGTGATTACGCCGGTCAGGATTATTCCTGCTGCAGGGGAGCCCCGAAAATGAAAACGGCTGAGCTAAACCTATCTATTAATGTTTGAAAGATTTATTTCCAGACCGGTTCTCGCAACGGTCATATCGGTTATTCTGGTGATTCTCGGCCTTGTCGGAATGAATCAGTTGGCAATTACACGGTTTCCTGATATTGCCCCACCAAGTGTGTCGGTGACGGCAAGCTATCCCGGCGCAAGCGCTGAGACGGTTGGCCGCTCTGTGGCTCCTCCCCTCGAAGAGGCCATCAATGGCGTGGAAAACATGACCTACATGACCTCCACTTCTGCCAATGATGGTTCCCTCTCTATTACTGTCTTTTTCAAGCAGGGTACCAATCCCGATCAGGCTGCGGTGAATGTGCAGAACCGTGTGTCTCAGGCGACAAGCCGCTTGCCTGCTGAGGTGAACCAGATTGGTGTGACGACAGTCAAGCGCCAGAATAGTCAGATTATGCTGATCAATCTAGCCAGCAAGGTTCCGCAGTTCGATACGATATTTCTGCAGAACTATGCCAAAATAAATATTGTTGATGATTTGTCGAGGGTCCCGGGCGTTGGTCAGGTATCGGTTTATGGCAACCTTGACTATTCCATGCGTATCTGGCTGAGGCCGAAGCAGATGGCAGCTTACCAGGTTACGCCACAAGAAGTCGCTGCGGCTATTCAGAGCCAGAATCTGGAGGCTGCTCCCGGATCGTTTGGCGAGAACAGCACCCAGGCCATGCAGTATGTGATGAAGTACAAGGGGAAGAATCGCTATCCCGGCGAGTATGAAAATATGGTGATTCGCTCGAATCCTGACGGTTCACTGCTCAAGCTTGGAGATATAGCCCGCGTGGAGTTTGGCGCTTACCGTTATACCGTTGATACCAAAGCAAATGGTGACCCTGCGGTGGTTCTTGCGGTTTTTCAGGCTCCAGGTTCAAATGCCAACAAGGTTGAAATCGGTCTTCGCAAAACCCTCGAAAAGGTTTCCGTCTCCTTCCCGGCAGGCATCTCCTATTCGATTCCCTACAGCTCCAAAAAGGTGGTTGATGAGTCCATTACTCAGGTGATTCATACGCTCATTGAAGCCTTTCTGCTGGTCTTTCTGGTAGTTTTTATCTTCCTGCAGGATTTACGTTCCACGCTTATTCCCGCTATTGCTGTTCCGGTTGCCATTATTGGCACCTTTTTCTTTATGAACCTCTTCGGTTTTTCTATCAACGTTCTGACGCTTTTCGGTCTTGTGCTGGCGATCGGGATTGTGGTTGACGATGCGATTGTGGTGGTTGAGGCGGTTCATGCCAAAATGGAACAGAAACGATATCCGGCCAAGGTTGCAACGGTTTCAGCCATGCGGGAGATTACCAAAGCCATTGTCACCATTACGCTGGTGATGTCTTCCGTGTTTTTGCCTGTTGGTTTTCTCGAGGGCTCGACGGGTGTCTTTTATCGGCAGTTTGCCTTTACGCTGGCCATTGCCATTCTTATTTCAGCCGTAAACGCCCTGACGCTAAGTCCCGCGCTTTGCGCTCTCTTTTTGACGAATCTGCACGGTACTGATGGTGCTGGTAACCATCACAAACTCAAGAGATTTGGCGGCTTTGGACAGCGCTTTTTCACCAGTTTTAACGTCAGTTTTGAGGCGATCAAGCGAAAATATCTTGGCTCTCTTGTTTTTCTCATTCGCAACAAGCTCATCACCTTTGGCGCTCTCGGCGTGGTGATTGCACTCTCGTTCTGGCTCTTCAAAATTATGCCGACAGGTTTTATTCCTGATGAGGATAACGGCTTTGTGATTGTCTCTGTCACCCTGCCGCCTGGCGCGTCGTTGCAGCGTACCCAGAAGACGCTCGATAACGCAACTACGACGTTGCATTCCATGCCATCCGTGCGCAAGGTGATTGCTGTCTCTGGTATTAACATTCTCACAAGAAGCTCTTCGCCCTCATCCGGTCTGCTTTTTGTGCAACTGCGTGATCATCAGGATCGGGGCGCCCAAGGGGATATCAAGAAGATTCTTGCCACGATGTCAAAGAAGCTGAGCAACAGGGATGGCTCATTCTTTGCCCTTGCGCAGCCCACAGTTCCTGGCTTCAGTACTGTCGGAGGTCTTGAGTTTGTGTTGCAGGATCGCAGTGGTGGTTCGATCGACAAGTTCAGCGGGATATCGAAGGGGTTTCTTGATGCATTGATGAAGCGCCCGGAAATCGGGTTTGCTTTTACCAACTTCAAAGCGACCTATCCGCAGTATGAGCTTGAGGTTGATAATATCAAGGCTGGTCAGCTTGGGGTGAATGTCAAAGACATCATGACCGTTTTGCAGGCATATTATGGCAGTATGCAGGCGTCGGATTTCAACCGCTTTGGCAAATATTATCGTGTGGTGATGCAGGCGGAGTCTTCGGATCGCACAGAACCATCTTCACTGAACGGGGTTTTTATCAAAAATTCCAGAGGTGATATGGTGCCGATTTCATCGGTAATTACTCTTAAAAAAGTGTACGGTACGGAGTCGGTTGACCATTTCAATCTTTTTAATGCGATTTCAATCAATGCGGTCGTCAAGCCTGGATTCAGTACCGGTCAGGCAATCAAGGCGGTTGAAGAGGTCTCCATGAGCACTTTGCCATCGGGCTACGGCTACGACTGGAAAGGCCAGAGCCGTGAAGAGATTGAGTCAACCGGCGGGTTGCTCTTTATTTTTCTGCTCTCGATCTTGTTTGTTTATTTCCTTTTGTCTGCTCTTTACGAAAGCTATCTGCTTCCTCTTGCGGTCATGTTTTCGATACCGACAGGACTGCTTGGCGTTTTTCTTGGCATCAAACTGGCTGGTATAGAAAATAATATCTATGTCCAGGTTGCCGTTATCATGTTGATCGGGCTTCTGGCTAAAAATGCCATTTTGATTGTTGAATTTGCCCTTCAGCGGAGGGTTTCCGGCAGTACGCTCTCTGCTGCGGCTATTGAAGGAGCAAAAGCGAGGCTTCGCCCTATTCTGATGACCTCTCTTGCCTTTATAGCGGGTCTCTTGCCGCTTCTCTTTGTTACCGGGCCTGCGGCTCAGGGGAACCACTCGATTGGTGCAGCGGCTATTGGTGGAATGCTGGTTGGTATGGTGCTCGGTATTTTTGTTGTTCCGGTGTTGTTTGTCACCTTCCAGTATCTGCAGGAGCGCATTACCGGAGTGGCATCTCCAATTGTTGAGGCTGGAGAGCTGCTTGAAGAGGTTCTTATTGAAGAAAAAGCGCGCTCAAAGAAACTATCTTGATGTCAAAAGAGAGGTTATGAAAAAACGGATAAATGTTTTGCTCCTGGCAGGTATGCTTATCCTGGTTTGCGCCAGTATGACGGCGTGCAGCGGAACGCGTGAGTCAATGCCGCAAGATAAGGCATTTCCTGCGGGTTATCGTGGTTCTTCTCCTGCTGTTTCAGGCGCTTCTGCTGATACGGTTATTGCAAAGCTTCCCTACAGAAGTTTTTTTGCAGATAAAACATTGTGTGCACTGATTGATACAGCGGTGGTGAACAATATTGACCTTCAGATAGCTTTGAAAAATATCGATTATGCAGAGCAATTGCGTAATTCCGCAAAGCTTGGAATTCTTCCTTCTCTGTCTGTTGGAGTTCAGGATATTCACAACAAGTCGTCTGATAATGGCGCCCAGAAAACTCCTCAAGAGTATATTGCGTCAGTCTCTTCTTCATGGGAACTCGATATCTGGGGAAAAATTCGCAGCCGGAGCCAATCAGCACTTGCTGCGTATTTGAAAACACAGGAAGCTGCCAAAGCTGTGCGTACCAGGTTAGTGGCGGATGTGGCCGCTGGCTATTATAATCTTCTTATGCTGGATGCACAGCTTGCTCTTTCAAAAAAAAATCTTGCTCTTGCCGATACAACACTGAAGATGATCCAGCTTCAGTATACAGCCGGGCAGGTCAGTGGTCTTGCTATCAGGCAGCAGGAAGCAGCAAGACAGTCGATTGCCGGATCAATTCCTCTTATCGAACAAAACATTGCATTGCAGGAAAATGCGTTGAGTACTCTTTGCGGGAGGATGCCCGGCCCGATTCGCCGCAATCAATTGCTTTTTAATGCAAAAGTCGTTGATGATCTTTCTATCGGGATTCCTGCAGCCGTGCTTCAGAATCGTCCCGATGTTCGTGCTGCCGAACTTGCTGTCAGGGGTGCAAGTGCAGATGTGGATGAAGCTGGAGCAGCATTTTATCCTTCGATTATTGTTACAGCCCAGGGCGGAGTGAGTGCACTGAAATCGAGTGATTGGTTTAACGTTCCGGGTTCCCTCTTTAGTGTGCTGCAGGGATCGTTGCTTCAGCCGCTGTTTCAGCGGGGTCAGTTGAAAGCGAACTATGAACAGTCAAAAATAAAACGGGATCAGGCTGAACTTTCATTCAAGCAATCGTTGTTAAACGCGGTGGCTGAGGTTTCTGATGCACTTGTACGACTTGAGAAAATAAAAGAGCAGGAAGTTATCGCAGAGGAACGGGTTGCTACCTTGCAGAAGGCAGTTACCAATTCTGGAATGCTCTTTCAGAGTGGGCTGGCGACTTATCTTGAAGTTATTGTCGTACAGACCAATTCGCTTGGTGCGGAACTCAATCTTGCTGATCTAAGACGTCAACACCTTGCCGCCCTGGCAGAGCTTTATCGGTCACTTGGTGGCGGATGGAGGTAGGCACAGGTATTATTTCGTTATCATAACTTGTTATAATGATAACAATTATTATTTTTCTCTCTCATTACACTGCCACTGCAAATTACAGTATAAGGAAGCTTGATCATTTATGGATACTCCATTATATAATGCTACAGTTATCGGTAAAATCATGGTTACTCCAGATATCATGATTTTCAGAATCGATACCGATGACGCAAGAGAAGAGTTTGAGGCTGGACAGAATATACTGCTCGGTCTTTATGGCTACGAGATGCGCTCTTCCAATTCGGAACCCGAGTCGGTACCTGCTGAACCTGACAAGCTTATCAAGAGGCCCTACTCAATCGCTTCAGCGAAGACTGAGACCCGTCAGATGGAGTTTTACATTTCACAGGTCAAGTCCGGTCAGTTAACTTCCAGGCTGTTTAACCTGAATGCGGGAGACAGGGTTTATGTTGGCTCAAAGATAAGCGGACTCTTTCGACTTGATGAAACACCTGACGGCAGTGATATAGTCATGGTTGCAACAGGAACTGGTATTGCTCCCTATATCAGTTTTTTGCGTTCACACATTGTTGAAAGGCCTGAAAGCAAAATGGTGGTGATTCAGGGGTCGGCTCATCGTTGGGACGGCTATCGATTATGTATAGAGGATCTGTTGAGGAACAATACGTTACAGAATGAGTTTAACATAACACCTGATCCTGAACGGACGCACTTTTTTGTCAGCGGAAAACCCGAGATGGTCAGTCATGTTTCTGAGTGGCTTCATGATTTTGGTTATACAAGGCATAATCCAAATGATCCAGGGGAGTTGTATATCGAGGAGTTCTGATGTGAGGTAACTTTATAGAGAAAGAGTATCACCAACACAATAGATGTATAAAGATGATTCCAGAGAAATTAACGGAAGTATTAAAGCATGACGGAGTGGTTGCGATAGCAACATTGGGTCAGGATGGACCTCATATGGTCAATACCTGGAACAGTTATATCCGAATTACTGATGCTGAACGCATATTGATTCCAGTCGGGTACATGCATCGTACAGAAGCAAACATTGCTTTTAACCATCAGGTATTGATTACCTTGGGAAGCCGCAAGGTCGCAGGAAATATTGGGCCAGGTGCCGGTTTTCTGATTAAAGGAACCGCAAGCATAGAAACCACTGGTTCTGATTTTGAAATAACCAAAGCAAAATTTTCATGGGCACGTGCAGTAATGGCGGTAACCGCCAATTCCATTGAACAGACATTATAAATATTGGCGACAAAAAGCCTCCATAACGTGGCCGAGCACTGGATAACATCTTTGTCGAACGGCTCTGGCGGAGTGTCAAACATGAGGATATTTATCTGAAAGGTTACTCCACCGCGGCAGGATTACAGTGCGGATTAAAGGAATATTTCTTCCTGTTCAATGATTGGAGTCCGCATCAGTCGTTGGGCTACAGTACACCAGATAAGGTTTACCGAGCAGCGACCGGAGGCGGTGCAAAAATAGTTGATAACTATAGGAAACTGAAGAAGCAGACAAGCACCTTTCCGCTACATGAACAGGTCAGGCTACGAACTTAAACTCAGCCACTTTTTGTCTACCGGTTGGGGTCCACTTCACTATTGGATTTGCGTTGGGATACAATAAACCAAACGGTTTTGCTTACATTATTATTCGGAAGTGATCAATTTTTGTTCACTATTTGTTCATCAGACAATAGCTTAAAGAAAGCAGGGGATGCGCTAACACAGGAAGGGCAAGGCGGTGGACAATAGCGGATTCGAACCGATGACCTTTCGCGTGTGAAGCGAACGCTCTAACCAACTGAGCTAATTGTCCATAAAACTCAGACATAGTATAGGACTTGACAGCCATTTTTGCAACGTTGCTGCGCATTATTTTGTTTACGTCAACTGTGCTGGTTGGCAGCCTGTAAAGTTTTGACTGTTGCACTAAATAAAAATCTATGAGCTATAATCAATTGAATCCGGAAGAAGAGAGGGTAATTGTCCAGAAAGGAACTGAAAGGCCCGGAAGTGGCAAGTATTACCTGAGTAAAGAGTCGGGGACTTATCTCTGTCGCCGATGTGATACACCGCTTTTCAGATCGTCTGACAAGTTTGATTCAGGCACTGGATGGCCAAGTTTTGATGACGCCATCGAAGGTGCAGTCAGGCAGATTCCTGATGCCGATGGACGGCGCACTGAGATAGTGTGTGCCAGTTGCGGCGCTCATCTTGGTCACGTTTTTTTCAAAGAGGGGTTGACAGAGAAAAATGTTCGTCATTGTGTTAATTCAATTTCCCTGAGTTTTTTACATGAAACAACCTCTGCTGTAGTGACGCGAACGGCGATTTTTGCAGGAGGATGTTTCTGGGGCGTTGAGTACCATTTCAAAAAAGTAAAGGGAGTGCTTTCCGTCAAATCGGGGTATACAGGAGGCGTCATTGATAATCCTTCCTACAAACAGGTTTGTAGCGGCAAGACAGGACACGCTGAAGCTGTTGAGGTCGAGTTCGATTCTGCTTTGGTCAGTTATGAAACTCTTGCAAAACTTTTTTTCGAGATTCATGACCCGACACAGCGTAACAGGCAGGGGCCTGATATCGGCACACAGTATCGGTCTGCTATTTTTTATGTGGATGAAGAGCAGAAAAGAGTAGCCGAAAAGCTGATTGGGGAGTTGAAGAGCAAAGGATATCATGTCGCGACCAGTGTTGACAAAGCAGGGAAATTCTGGTATGCTGAGGAGTACCATCAGGACTATTACGCAAAAACAGGTCATCAGCCCTACTGCCATATCTATCAAAAAAGGTTTTAGTTTTGGTGATGCAACTGTTTTTTTATGACAGTTTTCCTCAGAGAGAGGAAGTTTTTTTGCTCTCCCTGTTCCCTTTAATTCTTTTCTGCTTTTCGCATGATCAGCGGATATGATCTGGTTGCTGTGTGGCGGGAGTACAGGAAGCTGGAAAGTGGGCAGTCGGCAGTCGATCTCAATATTGGTGATTACAGAGGGTATGTGGCAGGAGTGTGCGATGTTTGTAATCGCTGGTTATTCACAACTCCTGATGGAACAACCCAGGGTCAGGTCTGTGCTATCGTGGGGAAGTGGCTTGAGGAGCATCCCGGCAGATGGCATTCACCGGCAATGCTTCTTGTGATTCAAGCTCTTCAGGATGCGTTTCCTTATCGTCGTAAAAAACGGAGGCGAATGCGGTTGATTGTTCTTTGGGTGGAGAAGTTGAAATCCAGGTGAATCTCATGGTTTAGTGGCTCTGATGGCAAAGGCGCAGATCAGCATACCGGTAACCAGAAAGTTCTGTGCAATAGCGTTATAGCGAACATCCATTGTTGATGGTGATTTTACCAGTGCAAACTGAAGAAAAAATTGGGGAACGACAAGGGCGCCGACTATTACTCCACAGGTGGATTGGCCGATCATGAACAGGTAGCATGATGCCAGAAGCTGGCCGGTATTGATGAGCACCGAAGCGATTTTGGCAGCGTTATTTTCTCCAAAGACCACAGGAAGCGTTCTGATACCAACTTGCCTGTCGCCCTCAATCGATTTGAAGTCGTTTATAGTCATGGTGCCCGTACTGGAGAGCGTGAAAAGTCCGGCAACAATCAGCGATGGCTGGAGCGATAAGAGAGTAAAGTCAGGGTTATATGCTATTTCTCCAGCTATCCATGGGATGATAAGGTAGGAAACTGCCACAATGATATTTCCTGCCCAAAGCCGTTTTTTCAACTTGATGGGGTTTGCACTGTAGAGGTGTGCATTAACAATGCCGATGATAACATAAAAGCCGATCAGCGGATGAATCAGATAGCCGGTGATTACCGAAAGAACTGACCAGATGGCAATCAGAATGGTGGCGTTTTTCAGTGAAATGGCCCCTCCGGGTATTGGGCGGTTCGGTTCATTGATTTCATCAAGATCACGATCAAAATAGTCGTTAAGCATCTGGCATGTTCCACTTGCCAATGGACCGGTAAGCAGCATACCGAGCAGAAACTTCATGCCAGACATCTCTTTCCAGCTAAACGCGCCGCTTGCAACGGCGCCGCAAATAAAGCTCCACATAACCGGAATCCAGGTAACCGGTTTGAGAAATCGTATAACCAGGGCAAGTCTGGAAAGGTTTTCAGGAGGCATCGCTCTTGCCTGAACCAGCTTCCGGACACTTAATGGCGTACTGAATTCGCTCTGATCTGGCTGTTGAGGCTCTGAACTCTTGATGGGACGAAAATCACTCACACGTAGAGACTTAGTTTGGGAAAATGCTGACTGCCTGAAAATAACAGGTAAAACTGAAGAAATGAATCTTCAATCGCAAAAGAGCACGGTTCTGTGTGCAATATCCTGAAATTTCATGAAGATTTTTTTTAAACTAAAGAAATAAGGTGGAACTTACGTTGTTATTAATGTTTGCGAAAATCTGTTCTTGTTTTTTTTAATTTTATGCTAAAGAGGAGAGGTGTCTTATGGCAGGCCGTAGTTTCCTTGAGGAGATGAAAAAAACCTTTTTGTTTCATGCCATTGCAGCCCATTTCAGTAATGGACTGATTCCTGTCGCCGTGCTCTATCTTCTGCTGACTCTTTCAACAGGGAGTACCTATTTTGAACATACTGTTGAGCATCTCATTGTTATTGTACTGATGGCGATTCCATGCTCATTTTTTTCAGGTATTCACGACTGGAAAACAAAATATCGAGCAGCCAAAGCGCCAATATTTATAAAAAAAATAAGACTTTCCTGTGTGCTATTTCTTTTATGTGTCTCTGCTGTAAGTATTAGACTCGCCATTCCTGATGTTATGAGCCACCAACGCATCGAACACTGGCTCTATCTTGCACTTCTTTTTTCCATGTTGCCTGTTGTGACGCTGCTTGGTCATTATGGGGGCAAACTTTCATCCCAGTCAAGACAAGCCGCTAAACCGGCATGAAGGGCGCATGGCATAACGTATTGATTTATTCATAGCAAAACCGAAAGTACTCCATGATTGACAGTAACGTACTCCTTGCATTTTTTTTGACATCAGTTATTCTTGCACTTTCCCCTGGACCCGACAATCTTTTCGTTATTGCACAGTCTGCCCAGAATGGCCGGGCGGCAGGACTCTATGTAACATTCGGTCTCGCTACAGGACTCATCGGGCATACTGTCGCTGTTGCTTTTGGACTGGCCGCCATCGTCCACTCATCGGTGATTGCTTTTAGTATCATGAAATTTATGGGTGCGGCATATTTGCTCTATCTTGCTTGGCAGGCGCTTAAGGCAACAGCTTCTACTGATCATCATGGGCAGGTTCAGGCTCTTTCCAGAGGGAGTCTCTACCGGCGCGGGATTATCATGAATATAACCAATCCCAAAGTTTCGTTTTTTTTTATGGCTTTTCTGCCGCAGTTTGCCGATCCTCGTCATGGTTCCATGATGGTGCAATTTTTTCAACTCGGGGGTGTTTTCATCATGGCAACTCTCCTTGTGTTTGGTGTTATTTCTCTTTTTGCCGGTGGATTTGGCGACAGATTTCGTAATTCCCCCTTTGCACAGAAAACTGTCAACAGGATCGCAGCCATGGTGTTTATCGGTCTTGCACTTAAACTGGCAATATCTGAACGCTGAAGAGCGGATGCTCAAAGTTCAAAAAAATTGGCATGAATAATTTTTTTGAAAAAAAGGTAATAAATAGTTGCTATTTATATCTTTGGATTCTTTTATTGAGTATGAGTTAAATCTTTGTTTCCTCGCTTAAAAAAGAACCGTTCCACCAATGCTACTTCAAACCCTGATATCCGCGATTTCCCGTTCACGGAAACAGGCCTCCCGTTTACACAGGAAGCTCTCTGCTTTGATCTTGCAACAAAAGAGTGTTATTGTTCTTGTCTTTACGGCCACGATGTTCCCTTTATTTCTATGTGCTCAAACAAGAGATGATTCAAAGGAACCCCAGGTTCCAATAAACTCCTATATCGTCAAGGATACCGGTAGTTCCACAGTTCTGATGGCCAAGGATATCGACAGGCCGGTTTCTCCAGCAAGCCTCACCAAAATACTGACTTGTATAATGGCGATTGAAAGCGGTAAGCTTGATCAGGATGTGCTGATTACGAAAGAGTCGACACGGGTTGAGCCATCATTGGCAGGATTCAGAGTCGGGGATAAAATCAAGCTTATTGATCTTGTCAAAGCTGCGATGGTGAATTCAAGCAACGATGCCGCATTTGCCATAGCGATACATCTTTCAGGCACTATCGATTCGTTTGTTTCTGCCATGAACAACAAGGCAAAAATGATCGGAATGAAAAATTCCTGGTTTACCAACCCAGCCGGTTTTGACAAAGGTATTTATGCTGGCAATATATCAACAGCCGGGGACCTTTTGCGTCTTACAGAATATGCAGTAAAGAATCCCGTATTTAACCAGGTTGCTCGTCTTGAGAAGGCCGTTTTCATTGAACAGACGACTCACAAAGTTTATGATCTGAGAACACACAACAAGCTTCTTGATAAATATCCCTATGCCGTTGGTATCAAGACTGGTTATACAACCAGGGCTGGAGGGTGTTTGATTGCAAGAGCTATAAAGGATAACAAGGATATTCTTTTGGTGATGTTGAACGCTAAAACCGACCGATGGAATGTTGCGGCCAACATGTTCGATATGGCTTTTATGACCGACAAGCCGAATCCTGCATGGTTCAGTACAACGTCCCGAGGTGATTCACACCGCACGGTTCCTCTCGTTGTTAAAGAACATGGAAAATCGGAAGTTGCATCTTCGCTCAAGGCTCATCATAAGTCGAAGAAACAGCTTGTTGCCAAATTGAAGGAGAACAGGCAATCGAAGAAGCAGATGGTTGCCAAAGTGAAGGACAAGAGGCAATCGAAGAAGCAGATGGTTGCCAAAGTGAAGGACAAGAGGCAATCGAAGAAGCAGATGGTTGCCAAATTGAAGGAAAACAGGAAATCGAAGAAGCGCGAACTTGTTGCATCGAAACCTGTCCGGAAAAACAAAAAGAAAGTTACACTTTCTTAAACTCTCTGTACACTCTAACCAAATTCACAAGAGTAATAATGATCAAGCATATCGTGATGTGGCGGCTTAAGGATGTTGCTTGCGGCAATGACCGGAAAACCAATGCCTATCTTATCAAGGAAAAGCTGTTGGCCCTTCAGGGAAGAATTCCCGGGATGATAGCTATAGAAGCAGGAGTTGATTTTAGTTGCAGCGGCAGTTCTTGCGATGTGGCGTTGTATAGTCAATTCGTTGACAGGAAAGCCCTTGCCGAATATCAGGTACATCCAGAGCACGAAAATGTGAAGTCTTTTATCGGAGAAGTGAGCGAAGAGCGCAGGATTGTGGATTACGAGGTGTGATGGAGGTACAATCAAAAAGCGGATGGGGCTCACAGCCTTCCGCCTTTTGATTAGCTTGATTTTTTGTTACCCCTGAACTATGCACTCTGCAGGGCAAACAGCGGAACATGCTGGAGAGTCAGAGTAACCAACACACTCAGTGCAAGTCCCGGGATCAATGACATAAACATCGTCGCCAGCAGAGATTGCAGTGACCGGACATTCTGGTTCACAGGCTCCGCAATAAGTACATTCTTCAGTAATGAAAAGTGCCATATTAAATTCCTCGCTTAAAAGTTGTAAAAAAAAAGAAAGAACTATTCGGGTGAACTTCTGGTCAATATAAGATTTTTTTTTTGCTCAAAAAAAACGTTGCATCACTTAAGGTTTTATTTTCAGCGGCTTAGTTTACAAACCGCTGAACCAGGTTTTAAAGAAGGTTCCCGTAATCAAGATACGGATTGTCGGAGCTTAGATAGTGCTGCACATACTCGCGTATTCCATCCTCAATTGAGGTAAGTTGTTCACTGAATCCTGCCAGTCGAAGCTTTGTTATATCTGCGCAAGTGTAATATTGGTATTTGTCGCGCAGGGTTTCCGGCATTGGTATGTAATTGATGACTGGTTGTTTTCCAAGAGCCGTAAATGTTGCCGTTGCCAAATCCTTGAAACTTCTTGCCTTTCCACTGCCGACGTTGAAGATGCCTGTTGCCGGATTTTCCAGCAGCCATGTCATGATTTTTGTGCAATCCCTGACATAGATAAAATCTCTCAATTGTTCACCGTCCTGGTAGTCGGGTCTGTGCGACTGAAAGAGTTGCACCGAGCCTTTTTCGTGTATTTGATGGAATGCTTTGTAGACTACACTACTCATGTCTCCTTTATGATACTCATTCGGGCCGTAAACGTTGAAGAATTTGAGGCCAGCAGCATGGTTGAGAATGCCGTTTTTAAGGGCCCAGCGGTCAAACAACTGCTTTGAGTAACCGTACATGTTGAGTGGGCGAAGCCTGTCAAGCCACTGAATCTCGTCACTGTATCCGTTTGAGCCATCACCATAGGTTGCTGCGCTTGATGCATAGATAAGTCTGACATCATGTGCCATGCAGAAAGAACTGATTTTTTTTGAGTAGCCAAAATTGTTGGTCAGAAGATGATCAGCATCAGTTTCAGTCGTAGAACTGTTAGCGCCGATATGGAGGATGGCCGAAATATCTGCAAGCGCACCTCTCTCAAGCAGCTCGGGAAAAATATTTATAGGGATGATATCAGCAAAATGAAGTCCGCAAAGGTTGCGCCATTTTTCTGTAGTTGTTGATCCCAGATCATCAACGATGAAGATATTTTCTTCACCCCTGCGGTTGAGTTCCCAAACCATAGCACTTCCGATAAATCCCGCTCCGCCAGTGATAATGATCATGAATGAAAAAGTATAAGTTTAACGGGTAGCTATCGAATATAAAGAGGTGAGTATAAAAACAAAAGGCCACTTTCAGGATAAGTGGCCTTCCAGAAAAAGAGGTTATTCAGGCGGAAGCTTTAAGCTGGCAGTTATTTACTAATAATTGTCTTCCCCAGAGCAGCCATATCCTTACCGTATCCAGTGGTTTCTCTACAATTTCTGCTATTTGCCTGTGTTGAAGGCCTGATATTTCACACAGCAGAACAGAGAGCTTGATATCCGCCGCCCATTCCTTCAACGAATCAATAAGCTGTAAATGGGTCTTGCAGAGCGGCTCGCTGATACAGAAATCGGTGTATTGCCCGAATTTATCAAGATAGCAGGCCCTGAATTTTTTTAACACATCACTCTGTTTTATGTTTGGTCCAGCATAAAGATAAGTGCTGCTTACAAGGTCTTGAGACTCTTTTTCATTTCCCGTCATCCACCACGCAAGGCTGTAAATATCGTCGAGAAGATCAAAATCATTTTTTTTAATTTCTATCATTTTTCCTCCGCTATATTGGATTTTTTTTGTCCTGTTTAAATCTATAAAAAAAATGAGGATTGTCCAGATTTTTTTCATGAATTGTCAGAAAAAGATGCTTTTTTTAATAAAACATCGCAGGCCTCCAGCTCATCCTTGTGGTATGAGCGATTTACCCCAACAATGACAGGTGTTACATGAAGAGAGATATAGCGCGTCTGGTTAATCCCGCATTGCAGAATATTGCGGCATACAAGGTTGAGGGAGGACAGCATGCTGAGATAAAGCTGAACCAGAATGAAAGCCCATTTGATGTCCCGATGTGGCTCAAAGAGGAAATTATAGGAGAGTTTATCAAGGAGCCCTGGAACCGCTATCCAGATATCCTTCCTTACCGAGGCATGCAGGCTTATGCGGATTTTCTGGGTATTTCGTCTGATTCGGTGATGATGAGCAACGGGTCAAATGAAATGCTCTATACGATATTTCTTGCATGTCTGGGCCCCGGCAGAAAGGTGCTTGTTCCCGACCCTTCGTTTTCGCTTTACGAAAAAATAGCTCTGCTCTTGCAGTCCAGGATTATCCGCGTCCCCATGCTTCCAAATCTTGATTTTGACCTGGATGCAATTCTTCAGACCGCGCGTGACGAGGCTGTTGATGTTATTGTAATCTCAACGCCGAATAATCCGACCTCCAAATCAATGACCTTCGAAGATGTGCGTCTGATTGCGGAATCTTCTGATGCTATTGTGCTGGTTGACGAAGCCTATATTGAGTTTTCCCGACAGCGTTCTATTCTTGAACTCATCGACGAACTCCCTAATCTTGTTGTGCTTCGTACCATGTCTAAAGCGCTGGCTCTTGCTGGTATCCGGATTGGTTTTGCGATTGCACATCCATTGCTGATGGCCGAACTTGCCAAACCTAAAATTCCTTTTGCTTCCAGCAGGCTTGCCGAGATAACGCTCACGCAGGTTTTGGCAAATTATTCGCTGGTTACTGATGCTGTATCGTATATTCTTCATGAACGGAATAAACTTTATATCGAATTACTTTCCATTGATGGTGTAGAACCGTTCTTGAGTGATACAAATTTTTTGATTATCAGGGTCAGCGACGCACAGGCTGTTTTTCAAAGCCTTCGCAGTGAGGGTATTCTTGTTCGTAATGTTTCCGGTTATCACCTCATGGAGAACTGTCTGAGATTCAACGTTGGTCTTGTTGAAGAAAATCAGCGGATCATAGAAAAGCTCAGGTCGTTTTAGTATGAGGGAGTTCAGAAAGTTACATGGTGACGAAATGAATCGGTTGAGTGCAGAGCAGTATGCAGTATCGCCGAAACATCCTCTTTTTCTGATGTTGCATAATATTCGTAGTATGTGGAATGTTGGCGCCATGTTTCGCACCGCAGATGCGGCTGGTATTGAAAAAATGATTCTTTCCGGTTATACTGCAACACCACCGAGAAAGGAGATAGACAAAACGGCGCTGGGTGCACAGGAAACCGTTTTGTGGGAGTATCATGCTGATCCGTTGACGCCTCTTGCAATGTTGAAGCAAGATGGTGTAAAAATTTTCGGACTTGAGATTGCTGATGGAAGTCGATCTTACACGGCTGTCAATCGTGGTGATTTTCCGCTTTGCCTTCTTCTTGGTAATGAAGTTGACGGTCTTGAAGACGAGTTGCTCAAACTCTGTGACGAGGTGCTCGAAATTCCTCAGTATGGCACCAAACATTCATTGAATGTTGCGGTTGCTGCGGGTATAGCCGTGTTTGAACTGGTGCGTGTTTTTCGGAGAGGCGAGTAACTTTTTGGTTTTTGATGTTGTTTTGTTTACATATAAATTCAATGCACATAACTGTTCTCTTCAATGCTTCATTACAAGACATACAAGTTGGATGACCCCGAGGCTCCTTGGGTTGTGTTTGTTCACGGAGCGGGCGGCAGTTCTTCAATATGGTTTCTTCAGATAAAGGAGTTTATCAAGCACTTCAATGTACTGCTTGTTGATCTTCGAGGGCATGGCAAGTCAAAGGGGATGGCCGCTCCAAAGGAAGTGCGTCATTACGAGTTTGAGGATATTACCCGTGATATTCTTGAAGTGCTTGACTCTCTCCAGATCCAGAAGGCCCACTTCATAGGTATATCACTGGGGACCATTCTCATCCGTAATCTCAGTGAAATAGCGCCGGAAAGGGTTACTTCAATGATTATGGGAGGCGCAATTATAAGGCTTAATATTCGGGCAAAGGTTCTTGTTGCCCTTGGAAATATGTTCAAGAGTGTTGTTCCGTTCATTTGGCTCTACAGCTTTTTTGCCTGGATTATCATGCCCAGCGAGCGCCATAAAAAGTCAAGGCTGCTCTTTGTTCATGAGGCTAAAAAGGTTGCCCAGAAAGAGTTCATGCGCTGGTTCACCCTGACGTACAAAGTTACTCCGCTTTTAAAATATTTCGAAGAAAAAGATACCGCCATTCCGACACTTTATCTTATGGGTGAGGAAGATCACATGTTTCTGCCTGCGGTTCGCTATATAATTACCAAGCATACCAATTCATGGCTTGAGGTAATTAGAAATTCCGGCCATGTTTGTAACGTCGATCAACCGAAAGAGTTCAATACCCGGGCAATATTGTTTTTAAAAAAACACTCCACTCCTGATTCATCTGAAAAAATTGTCCAGCTCATAGCATGCTAAATGATTGACTTGTTATAGTTATTCATGGCATGTCCGATTCCATATATTGCAAAATCAAGTGCGGCATCCCTGCAAACTGGCAGTACTTTATCCATAACTATTTTTTCTTCTTCGCTGAATTTTCCAAGTACAAACGACGAAAAGGAGCTCAGAGGCTGTTCATCTGCTCTGATGCCTATCCTCAGCCGTGCGAATTCATCACTTCCGAGACATTCGATAATGTGTTTCAGTCCGTTCTGTCCACCCGCTGATCCTTTCGGACGTATGCGTATGGAGCCTGAAGGAAGGTTAAGGTCATCGCAAATTACCAGAATATCGCTTTGACTGATTTTGTAAAAATTCATTGCTGCTACTACAGCGTGACCTGACAGGTTCATATAGGTCATCGGTTTGATGATGATAACACTCTCTCCTCTGTGCCTGATTTTCGCCGCAAGATATTTTCCTTTTCCTTTACTGAATCCGACTTTAAAAGAATCTGCAATTATTTCGGCTGCACAAAAGCCGATGTTGTGCCGTGTGCCACCATACTGGGATTCAGGATTCCCAAGACCAACAACAAGTTTCATAGATACCAACAGTATATCCGGAGGAGTGGTTTTGAATGTTACTATGCAAGAGTAGCAAAAATAGAGGAAAGAATATACTGCAGACTCGCAACACAATGAATAATAACAGTTCATTTCGTTCCGGAAAAAATCAAATACTCATCTTTCAAGAGTGTAATACCTTTGTGAAGTTGTTTAAAAAGGTATTGAGATTCGTGAAAAAAGTTGCAAATTGGAGCTTACTTTTGTTGGCAGGGCTGTTTTCTTGTCATGGTTCTGTTGACAATATTTTTTCCCTTGAGTCAGAAAAAACAGTGAAAAAAAAAGAACAATGAAAAAACCGTTTAACGTAACATGGTGGGCCAGAGCTGTCTCAGTTCTGGGAGGCCTTGGCGTTTTGTTGCAAGCGCCCAATGCGCTGGCAAGCGAGGCCGATTTAGTATTGCCGGATTTACACTCAGTAGCGTTCCTTGGTGGAATCCCTGGTGACACGCTCCTGTTGTGGGGTCTTGCAATCTGCTTGTTTGGTATGATTTTTGGTGCTGTGCAGTACATGGGTATCCGCAATCTTCCGGTTCACAGCGCCATGCGCGAGATCAGTGAACTGATTTATGCCACTTGCAAAACCTACCTTGTGACGCAGGGTAAATTCATTCTTGTTCTTTGGGTTCTTATCGGCGCCATTATTGTTGCTTACTTCGGATGGCTTCGCCACCTGGAAACCATCAAGGTTATTTTCATTCTTGTCGCCAGTCTTATCGGTATTCTCGGAAGCTATACCGTTGCCTGGTTTGGCATGAGAATCAACACCTTTGCCAACTCAAGGACTGCATTTGCCAGTCTGGGAGGAAAACCCTTTCCTACCTATGCTATCCCGCTCAGGGCAGGTATGAGTATTGGTATGCTGCTTATCAGCATCGAGCTTTTCGTCATGCTCTGCATTCTGCTTTTTGTGCCTAAAGACTTTGCTGGCCCATGTTTTATCGGCTTTGCTATCGGTGAATCTCTTGGCGCTTCGGTGCTTCGTATCGCTGGAGGTATCTTTACCAAGATTGCCGACATCGGTTCCGATCTCATGAAGATTGTTTTCAAGATCAAGGAAGATGACGCCCGCAACCCTGGCGTTATTGCAGACTGTGCCGGTGACAATGCTGGCGACTCGGTTGGTCCTACCGCTGACGGTTTTGAAACCTACGGTGTTACCGGTGTTGCTCTTATCTCTTTTATTCTGCTTGCCATCAAGGCTCCTGAAGTGCAGATCATGCTGCTTGTCTGGATCTTCGCCATGCGTCTTGTGATGATTCTTGCCAGTGCTTTTTCCTACTGGACCAATGCTGCTTTGGCCAAGATGAAGTACAGCAATGCTGACGAGATGAACTTTGAGAAGCCTCTCATCACGCTTGTCTGGCTTACCTCGATTGTCTCGATTATCCTTACCTACATCGCATCCTGGTACCTGATCAGCACCCTCGGTGACGGCACCATGTGGTGGAAGCTTGCTTCGATCATCACTTGCGGAACGATTGCCGGTGCGCTTATCCCTGAACTGGTGAACCGCTTTACCTCAACAGAGTGCTCTCATGTCCGTAACGTCGTACAATGCTCTAAAGAAGGAGGCGCTGCCCTGAACATTCTTGCAGGTCTTGTTGCCGGTAACTTCAGTGCATACTGGATGGGCCTTGCCATTGTCAGTTTGATGGGTGCTGCTTATGGCCTGAGTACTCTTGGCATAACCACTCTCGGTTTGACTCCTGAGCTGATAAGCGCTCAAGGTCTCGCGACTGTCGGGCTTGACAAAGTAATCATGCTTGCTCCTTCTGTCTTTGCTTTCGGTCTTGTCGCTTTCGGATTCCTCAGTATGGGCCCGGTTACCATTGCTGTCGATTCCTACGGTCCGGTTACCGATAACGCACAGTCGGTCTACGAGCTCTCGCTTATCGAAACGATTCCGAACATCAAGCAGAACATCCAGAGTGAGTTTGGCTTCCAGCCTGACTTTACCAATGCAAAAAGGTACCTTGAAGCTAACGATGGCGCAGGCAATACCTTTAAAGCAACAGCTAAACCGGTGCTTATCGGTACCGCTGTGGTGGGTTCCACAACGATGATCTTCTCGATTATCATGATCCTTACCAATGGTCTTGCAGACACTGCAGCCATTGCAAAGCTCTCGATTCTGTCGCCTCCATTCCTGCTTGGGCTTATGATGGGTGGTGCGGTGATCTACTGGTTTACCGGCGCATCAATCAATGCCGTGACCACAGGCGCCTACTTTGCCGTTGAATTCATCAAGAAGAATATCAAGCTCGACAGCTCCGTTGAAAAAGCCTCGATCGAGGACAGCAAGAAGGTTGTGGAAATCTGCACGAAGTTTGCGCAGAAAGGTATGATCAATATCTTTCTTACCGTTTTCTTCACTACACTTGCCTTTGCATGTCTTAATTCTTTCTTCTTTATCGGCTATCTTATCTCCATTGCGCTTTTCGGTCTTTACCAGGCCATCTTCATGGCTAATGCCGGTGGTGCTTGGGACAATGCCAAGAAGATTGTTGAAACCGAACTCAACGCCAAGGGCACTCCGCTTCATGATGCCTCCATTGTTGGTGATACCGTCGGCGATCCTTTCAAAGACACCTCTTCGGTTGCTTTGAACCCGATCATCAAGTTCACCACACTCTTTGGTCTGCTTGCTATTGAGCTCGCAATTGAACTTGCCCCGCAGTTGGCTCTTACTCTGGCCGCTGTTTTCTTTGCGCTCTCGCTGGTTTTTGTACACCGCTCCTTCTTCTCCATGAGGATCAAGGTGGACGACTAAACATCGGTTTGTTTCCTGCTGATCAGCAGGATTCATTTACAAGAGAGCCGCAGCAATGCGGCTTTCTTGTTGGTGCTTTACTCTATCTCTATGCCGTATGTATCCATTAAACCAATTACCCCGGGAAGTGAGAATCTGGCTTTTCTGAGGCGGTTTGTTTCTGGATTGATGGAGTAGTTGAAGGCGGAAGTGAAATTTGCAAGTTCGAGGTTGGTGTGGAAGAATGTGGTCTGCAAGAGGTCGCAGTTCTCAAATATTGCTCCTGTCAAGTCGGCTTCGCTGAAATCAGCTTCCTGCATGTTGCAGTTTTTGAATCGTGTATTTTTGAGCTTCAACCCCGAAAAGAGCGAAAGCTTCAGTAAGCAAGAATCAAAATCAAGTTCCAGCATAAATTCCCGGCAATCACTGAACAGTACGCCAAGTAATTTACAGTTCACAAATTTCACTTCCTGAAGGCTGCTGTTTTTGAGTTTGGCCAAGCTGAGATCGCACCCGTCAAACCGGCAATTGACAAATCTGATCACGGAGAGATCGGCGCCGTTAAAGTTGCAGTGGATGAACGCACACTGTTCATAATAGCCCTCTTTCTCAAGGCTCTGAACATCTTTTATTACTTCCATTATCGCTATTATGAAAATGAGTTACAGATAGCTATCAATTCCTTTTCCCATCTCTTTTTTTCGCTTTGGTATTTTACAACACTCCAGTGGAAAAATTACAAAAAACCCTGCCATTTACCCCTGATAACCGCAAATATCCAAAACCCTTACCTATATTATCACGTGCATTTACCGGTACTATCAAGTGGTAAGCCGCTTTTTGCATAGTAACGAACTGGATCAGTTGATCCGGCAGAAACTGGGGGGGCTGGGTTATGAGTTCTGAACTGAGTGAGCCGATGAGAGAGAGTGAGAGTGTCGAACTCAAAAAAACTCTTGCAGAGCTGAAGCAAGGGCTGATTTCGATGGTTGCTATCCTCAACAAACATGGGGCTGGTGAGCTTTGGTTCGGTGTGGCGCCGAACGGGAATGTGGTTGGTCTTTATGCCAACGAAAAGACTCTGCGTGATGTATCGCAGGCTATAGGTGCACTTTCTCTGGAGAAGCTTGATACCGCAAAAATCAGGCGTTTTGTCGAACGTGCCGGGCTGACTTGGGATAACGCGGAAAATGCGCTCGACAAGCTTGGACTTCGGGAGAATGGTAAATTGCTCAATGCGGCAAAACTCTTTTTTTCCACCGAGCCACCCCTACAACTGCGCTGCGCGGTCTTTGCAACAACCAGCAGCTCCGCCATTATTGACCGTCACGACTTTGATGGCGACATTCTCGAACTGATTGAGGAGGCTAATCAAGTTACGGGCGATACTAAAGAGGGAAGAGTCGAAGAAACCTCACAGAAACCTCAAAGAAACCCTAAAGAAAAGTTGCTTGCCTTAATTAAGGAGCAGTCCGATCTTAGTTTTAAAGCTATGGCTGATCTATGTGAGATGAGTATTAACAGCGTTCAGCATCACCTCAATACGCTCAAAGCCGCCCTTAAAATCCATCATGTCGGTCCGACCAAATTGGGACATTGGGAAATTCTGGATATTGATAATACTGGTTTGCCAGAAACTCGGAGGGCTGGGGTATGAGTTACGAGCCACCCTACACCATCACGCCGCACATCGTGCAGCGGCTGGCGGAGATTGTTGAGCTGGTCACCCGCTGGTCGGTGCCAGAGGATGATATGATGGCGCCACAACTAAGGCGCAATAATCGTATTCGCACCATTCAGGCATCACTTGCTATTGAAAATAACACCCTGAGCATTGAGCAGGTAACTGCTGTGCTGGATGGCAAACCGGTGGTTGGCTTGCCGCGTGAAATTCAGGAGGTGCGCAATGCTTTTGTGGCCTATGAACATCTCTCAAACTGGAAGCCGCACTCTTCGGCGGATCTTCTTGCCGCCCATGGCGTTCTTATGGCAGGGCTGGTTGATGATGCTGGCCATTACCGCAGGGGTGGCGTCGGCATTTACAACAATCAGGGGTTGGTACATATCGCTCCCCCTGCAGGCAGGGTTTACGAACTCATGGCCGATCTGCTCGGTTGGCTCGTTTCGGCTCCGGTGCATCCCTTGATTGCCAGTTGTGTTTTTCATTACGAGTTTGAATTTATACACCCTTTCGCTGATGGGAACGGACGCATGGGGCGATTATGGCAAACACTGATCCTCAGCCAGTGGCAGCCGATGTTGGCCTATCTGCCGGTTGAAACGGTGATCAAAAAGCGTCAAACGGCCTATTATGAGGCCCTGGCGGCAGCCGATAAAGTGGGTGATTCGACCTCCTTTATTGAGTTCATGCTTCATGCGTTGCTGGATGCCATGACCGAAGCGCTCACAAAAACGTCGGAGAAAGTGTCGGAGAAAACGTCGGAGATAATCATTAATGCTCTTGATCACAACCATGCAATGACTATTGCGGAACTTGCAAATACTCTTGGCCTCTCAACCCGTTCAATAGAGCGTAATCTGCAGAAGCTGCAAAAAGAGGGACGGTTACGTCGTATCGGCCCAGCAAGGGGCGGTTATTGGGAGGTGGTAAAATGAAAAGCATCCAGATAGCAAGAGATATCATTCCGATGGGGGAATTTAAGACAGGGCTCTCTGCCTGCATGAAAAAGGTTCAGGCAACAGGCCATCCTCTGATTATTATCCAAAACGGCAGACCCGTCGGTGTATTGATTTCGCCCGTTGAGTATGATAACCTGGTGTACCGCAAACAATTTATCGAATCGGTTGAGCAAGGCCTGGCAGCAGCCGAATCCGGGGAAGTATACAGTACTGAGGAGATCAGGAAGATGTTTGCTGAAAAATCCCAAGAATGAAACATATAGGTCGCAGTTCAAGATCATTCTCGATAAACAACAGGCGGAAAGCAGCTATGCGAGGAAAGCCTTGCATTCTATAAAGCTGGGTTTTGTAAAAGATCTGTATAACCTTATCGTGGTTTCTGATACTCAGGAACTCTTTGATAAGGGGAATCCTTCACGCATCTTTTTGCTGGTTCACTCCATGTGTGCATATTGCATGAAACGGAGAGGGGATAGTCTATGATAATCAGTGCAAGCAGAAGGACGGATATACCAGCTTTTTATGGTGAGTGGTTTATTAATCGCCTGAGGGCAGGGGAGGTGCTGGTGCGTAACCCCATGCAGTCGAAGCAGGTGAGCCGGATTTTGCTCATGCCCGAAACGGTTGATGCCTTTGTTTTCTGGACGAAAAATCCTGAAAACTTTCTCTCCCGTTTGCCGGAGATTGATGCGTTGGGATATGCGTATTATTTCCTGTTTACACTGACCCCTTATGATGCAACGCTTGAGCCTGGTGTTCCTGAAAAGGGCAAAATTCTTGAGGTTTTTCGGCAGCTTTCCGGATTGATTGGCCCTGAAAAGGTGGTGTGGCGGTATGACCCCGTTGTTCTGACGGATCGTTTTACTCCTGAATGGCATACAGCAGCGTTCAGTCGTCTGGCAGGTGAACTCTCCGGATACACGGAGCGCTGCATCATCAGCTTTCTTGACGACTATTGTAAAATCAAAAGCCGGATGCGGGATACTCGCTATGTTCTGCCTGATACATCAGCGATGGGGGAGCTTGCCGCTCGTTTTGCTGATGCTGCAGGTCGTAATGGCATCACGCTCTTTACCTGCAGCCAAGATATTGACCTTTCGCGCCACGGCATTATGCACAGCCGCTGTATTGACGCAGAACTCATTGAGCGCATCTCCGGTCACCGACTGTTGCGGGTAAAAAAAGACGGCAGCCAGCGTCACTCCTGCGGCTGTGTCGAGAGCCGCGATATCGGGAGCTACAACACCTGCGGGCATGGTTGCCTTTACTGTTATGCGGTGTCGAGCCATGCTAAAGCCTTCGTTGACTGTAAGAGCTACGATTCGTTGTCGTCGCTGCTTTGCGATACTCTGAAAGGGGATGAAACTGTAACGACCTCAATTCTGCGCAAGAAAGCAACACAGCCAGTCGACCTGTTTCCTCATCGATACTATTGAAAAATTTCCACCTACAGCCTTTTCCCCTTCAGTCGCAACGAATTACTCACTACCGACACGCTGCTGCCAGCCATGGCAAGGCCGGAAAAAACCGGGTTCAGAAAGATACCCCAGAACGGAAACAGTGCACCAGCGGCAAGCGGAATACCGATGATGTTGTAAATAAAGGCCCAAAAGAGGTTCTGGCGGATGACGCGCATGGTGGCACGTGAAAGGGTGATGGCCTGCGCCACCTTGTTGATATCGCCTTTGAGCAGGGTGATACCGGCGGATTCGATGGCAACGTCTGTTCCGGTAGCCATGGCAATGCCGACATCGGCCTGGGCAAGCGCTGGCGCATCGTTGATGCCGTCGCCAGCCATAACCACTTTTCTGCCCTGTGCCTGCAACTCCCTGATTTTCTTTGCCTTGTTTCGGGGTAGAACTTCAGCAATCACCTCGTCAATGCCAACCTGCTTTGCCATAAAGCGTGCAGCCGGAAGGTTGTCACCGGTGAGCATGATCACTTGTAATCCCTTGCGTTGCAGTGATGCAACAGCCTCCCGCGCGTGAGATTTGACGGTATCTCCGAGGGCAATCAACCCTGTGCATCTGCCATCCTCCTCAATCAGGACAACGGTTTTTCCCTCTTCCTGAAGTTTTTGAAGCTCGGGCATCGTTTTTTCGCTTTCAATCGGCCTGCGGATGTTTACTTGAGTATTGTTAATCATGGCCGAAACGCCGATCCCTTCGCGTGCTTTGAAGTCAGAGATTTCGCCAGGGGTAAGCTGCTGCTTGCGAGCGGCTTCGACAATTGCCTGCGCCAGCGGATGTTCCGAACGGTTCTCAATGGTGGCGGCGAGTTGCAGCAGGGAAGTGACGCTTCTCTCCTTGTCAAGCGAAATAATGTCAGTCACCTGTGGATTTCCGGTGGTGATGGTGCCGGTCTTGTCGAACACAACCGTATCAATGGAGCTGAGTTTTTCGAGGCTTTCGGCATTCCGTATCAAAATGCCGTATTCGGCGCCCTTTCCGATGCCGACAATGATGGCTGTCGGTGTGGCGAGCCCAAGCGCACACGGGCAGGCGATTACCAGAATACCGACCATGCCCATAATACCATAAGAAAGACTGGCTGAAAAGCCGAGATATGAGGTGCCGACAGTCAGCCAGATCAAAAAGGTGAGTACAGCGATAACCAGCACAATTGGCACAAAGATGCCAGCAACTTTATCGGCAATCTGCTGGATGGGCGCTTTTGACCCCTGTGCTTCCTCGACCATCCTGATGATGCGTGCAAGCACTGTCTCTGAGCCGACGCTGGAAGCGGTAAAAGTGAATGCTCCCTGCTTGTTGATGGTGCCGCCAATCACCTTGTCGCCCACCTTTTTGTCGACCGGTATCGATTCGCCTGTCACCATTGATTCGTCAATGGATGAGTATCCCGCTGTGATAATGCCGTCAACCGGAAGTTTTTCGCCGGGCTTCACGATAATGGTGTCGCCCTTTCTCACTTGCTCCACAGGAATTTCAATCTCCACTCCACTCCTCCGCACAAGAGCAGATTTCGCCTGCAAATTGATCAACTTTTCAATAGCCTCGCCGGTTTTCATTTTTGAGCGGGCTTCCAGATATTTCCCCAGGAGGACGAAGCCGATAACGACAATCGTAACGTCGAAATAAGTGGAATCGGGTGCGTGCAGAAATTGTTTTACGGATGGAATCAGCGTGATAACAGCGCTGTAAAGATATGCAGTCAAGGTGCCGATGCCGATCAGTGTATCCATGCTTGCGGCTCCGCTTCTGATAAACATGACAATGCCATGCAGGAATGGCGCTCCGGTTCGGAAGACCATCCAGGTGGAAAGAAGCATGAAGAAAATATTCAGAAGCTCCATGGATACAGGCAGATGCGGGATAATGTGAAAGAACATGGAACCGATATCCCACATCATGAGAAGAAAGACCAGCAGGGCGACGGGGAGGGCAAACTGCACTTTTCTGAGCTGAGCGTGCAGTTCTTGTTCTTTTTCCTCCCTTTTTTTGCCTGAATCGGATACAGGAGCCAACAGAGTCCCAGGAGATTGTTCGACCTCAAGGGAGTAGCCATATTTGTTGATGACCTCATTGAGCGCTTCGGATGTCAGGCTGTTGTCGTCGAACTCAAGCTTCGCTGTTTCAGTCGCCAGATTGACATTGACCTCTTTAATGCCCTCAACCTTTGAGAGCTTTTTCGTGATGATGGCTGCGCAACTTGCGCAGTGCATCCCCTTGACGCTGTATGTCTGAGTGGTCATGGAAAAGAGTTATCGCACGTTGATCACTCCACGCTGCAAACCCATGGCGCAGGTTATTTTGTAGGCACCGGGTTTTTGTGGTGTGAACTCCATGACAATTTTTTTGCCTTTTACCAGAGGTTGAGGCTTGTTCCAAAGTCCGGGAACCATGATGCTGCTCATACATCCGGAGCCGGTCTCTGTCGGGATGACCTCAAGACGTACTTTCTCGCCAGTTTTCACGGTGAAGGACTTTTGCGAAATATCATTGGCTTTTGTATACCCGACTGTAAAGGTTTTTGCAACTATTGCAGCATCACAGGGTGTCGGTGCGGAAAGACTCAGGAGTGTTGCGGCAAGTACTGTTATTCTTTTCATATCCTAGAATCATTGATAATAAAAGGTTCTTTATTGGATCATTGTATCTATCGAGTAGTACATAACGCTTAATCTCATGTTACCGTTCGAGACGACAGCGAAAATGTGTCATAGGGTTCAGCATACTCTGCAATGGAGAGCATTTAGTGTTTCATGCCCGAATGGTGCAACCGACCTTTCTTCAAATCCCGTGTTTTCATCAGGACAAAGATGACCGGCGTCATGATAAGGACATGAATTGCCGATGACATCATTCCCCCAATCATCGGAGCGGCAATTGGTTTCATCACATCTGCTCCGGTACCGGTTGACCACATGATCGGAATCAGTCCTAACAGCGCGACCGCCACAGTCATCAGTTTGGGACGCAGACGGAGCACCGCTCCCTCGAAGGCGGCATCGTAGATATCCTGCTCACTGCAAGGGCCATTCAGCAGTTTTTTGTCAAGCGCCTCGTGAAGGTAGATAACCATCACCACACCCGTTTCAACGGCGATGCCATAAAGGGCAATAAAGCCGACCCAGACCGCCACCGAAAGGTTATAATTGAGAGCCGAGACCAGATAGACCCCGCCAACAAGGGCGAAAGGTACCGAAAGCATCACCATGGAGGCCTCCAGTACCGAATTGAACGTAAAGTAGAGAAGGATGAAGATGATGACCATCCCCAGCGGTATCAGTATCTGGAGACGCTCTTTCGCACGAATCTGGTTCTCCCACTGCCCTGACCAGGCTACATAGTAACCGGCTGGCAGCTTGAGCTTTCGTTCCAGTACCTCTTTGGCTTCGGTGACAAAGCTGCCCATATCCCGGCCGCGAACGTTCAGGTAGACCAGTGAACGCAGAAGTCCGCCTTCGCTGTTAATTTCAGGCGCACCGGTTGAGATCTTCATGGTTGTGACCAGAGAGAGCGGCACCTGGGCACCCTCCATACCGCCGACAAGAA
Organism: uncultured Chlorobiaceae bacterium; assembly: GCA_903843305.1. Taxonomy (GTDB): domain Bacteria; phylum Bacteroidota; class Chlorobiia; order Chlorobiales; family Chlorobiaceae; genus Chlorobium. Next base: position 8,569 of record CAIMPI010000015.1, on the reverse strand, counting down.
TACGACCGATTGCCGGAACATTGTCGCGGTAGTCGCGCAGGTATCGGATGCGGATTGGAAAGCGGTTGCGTCCTTCTACGGTAGTGGAGAGCATCTCTCCACCGAGGGCCGTCTCAATTACATCCTGAATGTCACCGACACTTACCCCATATCGGGCGGCAGCTTCGCGGTCAATAGTGATATCCAGGTAATTGCCGCCGGTAACCCTTTCCGCCACCACATCAGCAGCTCCATTGATCGGCTTGAGAATCGCTTCCGCCTGAAGCGCCAGATCTTTCAGCACATTCAGGTCGTTGCCGAAAATCTTGACACCCAGGTCAGTGCGTACGCCGGTGGAGAGCATGTTGATGCGGTTGATGATCGGCTGGGTCCAGCCGTTACGCACGCCGACCTGTTGCAGTTTGGAGTCCAGCTCGGCCACGATGTCAGCTTTTTTGATTCCCGCTCGCCACTGCTCTTTGGGTTTCAGGATAATGATACTTTCAAACATGGAGACTGGCGCAGGATCGGTGGAGGTTTCGGCCCGCCCGACCTTGCCAAGAACTTGCTCAACTTCCGGCACGCTCTTGATGATCTTGTCCTGTATCTGGATAATGCGTTTTGCCTCGGTGATGGAGACGTTGGGCAGCGTTACCGGCATGTAGAGCAGTGATCCTTCGTCGAGGGGCGGCATGAACTCAGAGCCGAGATTCATGAACAGCGGCACAGCAATGGCGAGGGCGAGAATATTAAGCGCAATGGTTGTCTTTTTCCAGACCAGCACCCAGCGGATAACCGGCGAATAGAGCTTGATGAAAAAGGTTGATACAGGATTGGCGCTCTCAGGACGCATCTTGCCTCGCATAAAGTAGTACATCAGCACCGGCACCAGCGTGATGGCAATCATGGCCGACCCCATCATCGAGAAGGTCTTGGTGAAGGCCAGCGGGTGAAAGAGCTTGCCCTCCTGACCCTCCAGCATAAAAACCGGTACAAAGGAGAGGACGATGATAGCCAGCGAGAAGAAGATCGCCCGCCCGACCTGCTTTGCTGAACTCATGACAATCTCCAGCCTTTTTGCATCCCGTTCTTCAGGCGGTATCTCCGAGAGATGGCGATAACAGTTTTCTACCATAATCACCCCTGCGTCTACCAGAACACCAATCGCGATGGCGATACCGCCAAGCGACATAATATTAGAGGTGACTCCCATCAACTTCATGGTGATAAAGGCAATCAGGACGGCAATCGGCAGGGTCAGCACAATCACCAGAGCGCTCCGGAAGTGGAGCAGGAAGATAAGAATCACCAGAGAGACGACGATCGACTCTTCCAGCAGGTTTTTCTTCAGTGTGTCAATTGCCCTCATGATCAGGTCTGAGCGGTCATAGGAGACCTTTATTTTCAAACCCGGAGGCAACCCCTTTTCCAGCTCGGTGATCTTGAGCTTGACCCGATCAATGACATCCTTAGCGTTTTCGCCATATCGCATTACCACGATGCCGCCCACCGCCTCACCATTGCCATTGATATCCAGCAGGCCTCGTCGGATAGCACCCCCAATCTGAACAGTGCCAAGGTTCTTGAGGTAGACGGGAATACCGCGCATGTCGGCTCCGACGACGATGTTCTCCAGATCAGCTCTGGACTTGACATACCCACTGCCACGGATCAGGTACTCAGCATCAGCCTGTTCAATCAGTTTGCCTCCCACATCCCTGTTGGAAGCCTTGACAGCATCCATTACTTTGCCGACCTTGATGTTATAGGCAAAGAGCTTGCCAGGGTCGAGATCAATCTGGTATTCCCGCACAAAACCGCCGATAGAGGCCACCTCGGCAACTCCCGGTACCGTGTTGAGCTGGTAACGAATAAACCAGTCCTGAAGGGTTCTGAGTTGTTCCAGGTCGTACCCTTTACCCTCAATGGTATACCAGAAAACATGGCCAACACCCGTGCCATCCGGGCCAAGTGTGGGAACCACCCCTTGAGGCAACAGTGAAGCCGCATAATTCAATCGCTCAAGAACGCGGGTTCTGGCCCAGTAGATGTCAGCCTTGTCGTCGAAAATGACATAGATCATTGAGAAGCCGAAGGCACTCGATGCGCGCACGGCACGAACCTGAGGAAGCCCTTGCAGGTTAGCCGCAAGCGGATAGGTGACTTGATCTTCGACCACTTGAGGCGAACGGCCCGGATAGTCAGTAAAGACGATCACCTGATTGTCGGACAAGTCGGGAATGGCATCGACCGGCGTCTTGTAAATTGACCAGCCACCCCAGGCAATGATTAAGCCGAAAACCATCAGCACGACGATCCGGTTACGAGCGGAATACTCAATGATCTTCTCTATCATTTCAGTTGGGATTCAGAGTCAATCAAATATCCGCCTGAAACCGCAACCTTGTCGCCAGGGTTGAGGCCCGACAAAATCTGAACTTTCTCATTGATATGCAGCCCAACTTGAACCTCACGCGATTCGAACATCCCGGGTGAACTTTCTACCCATACAATCTGCCGTTTGCCAGTGTCCATGAGTGCGGTGACAGGTACTACAATTGTTGGACTGAGCGGCACCTTTATCGTGGCATTAACGAACATTTCAGGCTTCAGTTTCATTTCAGGATTGGGCATTGCAATCCGCACCTTGACAGTCCTTGTCTTTGGATCAAGAAAGGGATAGATAAAAGAGATGTGGCCGGTAAAGGTAGACTGCGGGAATGACTGTGAGCGGATTTCAACCTGCTGGCCTATATGCAGATTCTGAAATTCGTTCTCGTAAACCTCTACCTCAACCCAGACGGCTGAAAGATCGGCAATGTTGAACAGCACCTCTCCTGTATTGACGTATTGTCCCTGCTGAACCATTTTTTCAATGACAATACCGGATAAAGGAGTATAGATGGGTACCCTGATACTGGGCTTGCCTGTTTTCTCCAAAGCGTTGATCTGCCTCTCCTTGACCCCAAAAAGGATAAGGCGTTGTTTTGCTGCTGCAACCAGACCATCTCCACTCTGTGCAATGGAGGTGAATGGTGAGTTTTTCAATTGGTTACGACTCTTGAAAGCCAGCAGGTACTCCTGCTGTGCAGCAATGAGATCGGGGGAGTAAACTTCCGCTAACGGATTCGCTTTGCTGACAATTGCTCCTACACTGTTTACATTCAGTCTTTCGATACGGCCTGCTGCCCAGGCAGTGACCTTGGCCTGTCGCGACTGGTCGTATTGTACAATGCCCACAGCATTGATCTCTTTGTTCAACGTATTATATGTCGCTTCAACGGTAGCGACATTAGCCATAACACGCTGAGTCGGCGAGAGTGAGAGGTGATCGACTGTTGCAGGCTGAGCGCTGCTGCCGTTCTCAATCTTTTTGATCAGTTCCATGCCGCAGACAGGGCAGACTCCAGGCTTCTCCCTGATAATAAAAGGATGCATCGAACAGGTATAGAGTTGCCTGTGCTGAATTGCTTTCTGTGCGGTTGTCTTGACGGGATGTTGATTTTGCCACAAGAACCAGCCACAGCCAACGGCAAACGCAAGAAGAACAAGAAGCAGGGGAATGACAGTTTTCTTGTGCATGGCTGTGAGATTGTTAATGCTCATGATATTGAGTATTGCCTGACGCTGCGGTTGGATCGGTTCCAATGGTTGCTTCAAGCTGCGCAAGCTTCATCATATATTCTGCCTGTGATTCATAGAGCTCCCGTTCATAGGTAAAGAGATTCATCCTGCTGTCGAGGAGTGTCAGAAAATCTACTTTGCTGACCCGATAGCTGATAAGCGCTGATTCGAGGGATTGCTCTGCCTGGGGGATAATTCCGCCCTTGTAGAGTTCTGCCAGTTTACGGCGGCGCTCTAATTGGGCAAGGGTTTCGGTGATGGTATAGGAGATAGAGTTTTTCAGGGCATGCAGTTCCTCAGTCGCCATGGTTCTCTCAAAGGCTGATTCAGCTTGCATTTCCCGCCGTTTTTCCTGCTGGAAAGGAATGTTGAAGGTCACACCCAGGCTCACCATATTGTCGCCAGGATCGGTTGCCATATCCGTTGAAACGCGGTCACGGAACATATATTCCAGTGAAATGTTAAAATCGGGATAGAACTCCTTTTTTGCCAGACGGAGGGAGGCCGCAGTCTTGTTCTCGATACTGGTCAGACTTTTTACCTGTGGACGTTGTTCCGTGGCTATGGTATTCAGTTGTTCAGGAGAGAGAGTGACGCTCGGGAGAGTGAAGTCTGCGACAGGACCGATTGGAGTATTTCCTGAGCGGCAGAGAAGGTAATTCAGGTTTGCTTCAAGGCTCTTGCGCTGTTGCTGCAGGGTGATCTGCATATCGATCATTTTTGATTTTTCCAGTCCAGCCTTGAAAATATCCTGTTGCACACCCTGACCTATAGAGTATTTCAGCTCAGTAACAGCAACCGCATCCCTGAGAAGTTTCAGGTTTTTTCCGATGATCTCTAATTGCTTGTCAACGCTCCAGAGCTGATAATAGTTTTCTTTAACCATCCGTGTCAACTCGAGCTTGCGTTCTTCGACAGCCCATTTATACGACTCGGCTTCATGCCGGGCCACCTCCTTCCGGAGAGCCCGTTTGCCCCAGAAAGGGAGTTGCTGGGAAATACCGATGACCTTGGCGGACTGGGGATCCTGGTTGAAAACCCATGGCTTCCGGGCCACCATGTTCTGCATTTTGAACATGACCATTGGATCATCGAGTGCTCCGGCCTGCTTTACCTTGCTCGCAAACATGTGCCAGCGTGACTCGGATGCTTTTAGTTCCGGATTATTTGTTACCGCTATTGCAATAAGAGCAGGGAGCTGTTCTGCTGGTAATTTTTTCTCTTCTGATCTTGCTGGTGCAGACAAGAAAGAGAGCAGTGTCAGTAACGCAAGAGCATAAACTTTTTTCATGGGATTATTTTCAGAACTCCGAGGTGGTATGGAATTCAAGCTCGGGATAGTCATCTTTGGCAATTTTCAGCATCCATTCGCTTTCTGCAAAAAAAACAGGATGATCCTCTTTGTCGCGGGCAACGGCATTCCATTTGCGGCGAAGAAACTCTTCAAGCATCTCCTTGTTGCTTCCCGTAACCCAGAATGCTTTGTGAAAACGCAGGGGAGTAAAGTCGCACTGTGCACCATACTCGTGTTCCAGACGGAATTTGATCACGTCGAACTGCAGTTCTCCTACGGTTCCGATAATTTTGCGTGTGCCGTGCTGGATAAAAAGCTGTGCGACACCCTCTTCGGTAAGCTGACGTACACCCTTGTCGAGCTGTTTGGCCTTCATGGGGTCACGGTTTTCAAGTGCCTTGAAGATTTCCGGCGAAAAACTCGGAATACCCCGGAAATGAAGATCCTCACCCTCCGTAAGGGAATCGCCTATTTTCAGGGAACCGTTGTCATAGAGTCCGATAACATCTCCCGGCCATGACTCATCAACAACACTTTTTTCATTGGCCATGAACTGGGTCGGGCTTGAAAACCGTATTTTTTTCTTCAGCCGGGTATGGTAGTAGAACTTGTTGCGCTCAAAGCTGCCTGAGCAGATTCGGAAAAAAGCGGTGCGGTCGCGGTGGTTTGGATCAAGATTGGCATGTATTTTAAAGACAAACCCACTCATCGCCTCTTCCGACGCTTTTACCATTCGCTCAACTGCTTCTCGTTCATCCGGGCTTGGTGCAACGGCAAGGAATGTTTCAAGCAGTTCCCTGACTCCAAAATTGTTGATAGCACTGCCGAAGAATACCGGTGCAAGAAGTCCGTCGCGATAGGTCTCCTCATGAAAAGGTTCATACACACCTTCTATCAGGGCTACTGCTTCACGGAGTTTCTCGCAGAAACTTTCCGGAATCCATTTTTCAAGTTCGGGATCGTTCGGATCGTTGACCTTGATCAGGCTTTCGCTGATGCGGGTGGTATTGGCCTCGAAAAGATTAAGCTCTTTTTTGTACAGATTGTATACCCCTTTGAAGGTCTGCCCCTGGCTGATCGGCCAGGTTAGTGGTCTGACGCTGATCTGCAGCTTGTGTTCAAGCTCGTCGAGTAACTCAAAAGGGTTTCTGCCCTCACGATCCATCTTGTTGATAAAGATGATGACCGGTGTATTGCGCATGCGGCAGACCTCCATCAGCTTTTCAGTCTGTTCCTCAACCCCCTTGACGCAGTCGACCACAAGAATCACACTGTCAACGGCGGTAAGAGTCCGGTAAGTATCCTCAGCAAAATCCTTATGTCCCGGGGTGTCGAGAATATTGACCCGTTTTCCGGCATATTCAAACCCCATGACCGATGTTGCAACTGATATTCCACGTTGCTTTTCAATCTCCATAAAGTCGCTGGTCGCTGTCTTGCGGATCTTGTTGCTTTTAACGGCACCAGCAGTTTGAATTGCACCACCAAAAAGCAGGAATTTTTCAGTCAGTGTTGTTTTGCCTGCATCAGGGTGGCTGATGATGGCAAAAGTCTTTCGTCTTGCAGTTTCCTTAATTAAATCCATGAGTTATAACCGACTCTTTGCTTACAGTATGTTACTGTTGCGTAGTGTTAAATAAAATACCGTAAACCATTGTCTGCGCGTGCAGCTTTGTCCCAAAAGATACAAAGAACCCCGTTAATCTCCACACAAAAAAGGGGGACGTAGGTGATATTGTGTATTTCCGGTTGCGAGTAATAAGGTAATTATTTTAAAAAAATACAATTATCGTCCTTCAATACAACCCATAGATTGTAAAGTTTGCGGCTAACTTTAGAGCCAATTGTTTCCGAAAAACCCAGATATTCGTGTTTTGAAGAGAGAGTAAAGTACATAAAGTCACATCTTTCCATTCCTTTTTTGTGTTATTTTGATGGTCTTTAGATGAATTAGAAATATGTTATATTAAGCATCGTAATTTTGAAAAAAATGAGTGACTGATTATGAAATTTCCGGTTTGTGACTATGCGGAATCAGAGGAGGGCTTTTACTCTCAGTGTGCAGGTTGTCCTATAGATTCTTCTTCTTCGGGTTGTGCACTTGAGTGCCTTGAAGATGGTTCTTACCAGTTTGAAGGTGCTACTCCCAATGGCGGGGTTAAAGCTCTGTTTAATTTCAGGGATAATGAAGGAAACAACGTTAAAAAAAGGGATGCCATTCATGTGGAAATTCATGAGCTTGATGAGCATGGCCACCTGATTATGGTTCTTTATGGTATGGTTGATCCTGAAGGAATCATCTATCTGAAAAAATCGGAGTCAGAAAAAACGAATAGTCAGAAAAATATCCAGTAATTCGGTACCCTTTAGCCAATGACTCTGAATAAGCTCTATTTTGATGTTGGGGAGGAGGTTCGTGATCTCACCATTGTCGGCGGTGGGCCTACCGGAATTTTTGCGGCATTCCAGTGTGGCATGAACAACATAAGTTGCCGTATTATTGAAAGTATGCCCCAGCTTGGTGGGCAGCTCGCAGCACTTTATCCTGAAAAGCATATCTATGACGTTGCCGGTTTTCCCGAGGTGCCTGCCGCCGGACTGGTGGACAGTTTATGGAAACAGACCGAGCGGTATCATCCTGAAGTTATTCTTGGAGATATGGTTACCCGTTATCGCAAGCTTGAGGATGGATCATTTGAAGTTACTGTAAGTTCAGGTCGGGTATTTCTTTCGAGAGCACTTCTGATTGCTGCCGGTCTGGGCGCTTTTTCTCCCAGAAAGCTGCCCCAGTTGACCAATATCGAACATCTGGAAGGGCGCAGTATTTTATATGCAGTCAAGAATGTCAGTGATTTTGCTGGTCAACGGGTGGTTGTTGTCGGTGGGGGAGATTCCGCACTTGATTGGACCGTGGGCCTGCTGAACACAGCAAATCATGTTACACTTGTTCACCGGATGCATGAGTTTCAGGGTCATGGCAAAACAGCACGAGAGGTACTTGAGGCGCAGGAAAGTGGCAGACTTGATGTGTTTTTGAGTACCGAAGTCAAGTCTGTTGATACCGAAGGAGATCGACTGACGGCAGTTCATCTCGTGTCGAAAAATCGCAAAAATTACCGGATAGAAGCCGATCGTCTTCTTTTGCTGATCGGGTTTAAGTCCAACCTTGGTCCTCTCGCAGGGTGGGATCTCGAATTGGCCGACAATGCGCTTGTTGTCGACAGTCACATGAAAACATCGGTTGATGGTCTCTATGCTGCCGGTGATATTGCCTATTATCCCGGCAAACTCAAGATTATCCAGACAGGGTTAAGTGATGCCGCCATGGCAGTGCGTCACAGTTTGACCTATATCAAACCGGGAGAGAAAATCAATAATACCTTCAGTAGTCTGAAAGGGGCAAAAGAAAAAAGGCATGCACCAAAAAAAGACTGATTTGAGCTTGCCACCGCCAACGTTATTGCAGGCGTGGATGCTTGCTATTCGCCCGAAAACTCTGCCTGCAGGTGCTGTGCCGGTCATCCTCGGTTCTGCTCTTGCCGCTTCTGATGGCCGGTTTAGTATGTTTCCGGCACTTGTGGCACTGATCTGTGCGCTCGGTATTCAGGTCGCGACCAATTTCATTAACGAGATTTACGATTTTCGAAAGGGAGCCGATACGGCAGAAAGGCT
>CAIMPI010000014.1 GCA_903843305.1 uncultured Chlorobiaceae bacterium | reverse complement strand
TCCCGACTTCTGCCAATTAGTGCGGAAACTCAGGGTTCAAAAGTTGAATGAGTGTGCTCATGCTGTTCGCCAATTTGCTGGTGTTCATGCGCACGGAGTGTACTTCTCCTGTTCGTTCATCAAGGATATTTGCCTCCTGAACTTGCCACAGTTTGTCCCGAATCTGTCGTAACGACTGGCCTGTTTGGATCTCAAGGTATTTGCCCATCATCAAGGCCATGAAGCAAACGAGCATATGGGCTCTGATGGCTTCCTGCGTATAATGGAAGATGGGTCTGGCTTTCAGGTCTGACTTGCTCATCCGAAAAGCCTGCTCCACATGCCAGAGATCTCGATAGTAGGCGACTACGTCAGCACTGGACAATTCTAACTCCGGGATGTTGGTCACATAGCCCTTGATACCCAGAAGCTTCTCTGCCTTTGCCTGCAGGGCATTATCAAAGATGAACGGCTTGTCTTTCTCTCCAGACTTCTTGACAAACTTGGCCCGCCGCCCTGATTCATTCCGTTCAAGCAGTTGAAGGGCCCGCTTTATCTGCTTGTCAAACTCGCGTTTGTCTTTCCTGTAGCGAGCTTCGGAGAACTCACAGATGATTGAGGCGTTCTTGACAGCGTTCGAATAGCTGAAGCGCCTTGATGCCTGGTCAGTGCGGGGCAGTTCTTTGTGAATCGTATCAATGAAGGAGCTTGCGGCGCTTGCCAATCGCGCTCCCACGATGTAGCTATACCCATCAGACTCCAACTGTTGCATGTTGGCTTTCGAGAGCATACCCGCATCCGCCACAATAACCGGCCTGATGTTTCCGACCCGCTCTTGGAGGCGATGTACGATATTGAGCATCGTTTTTCCTTCGAAGGTGTTGCCCTCAAACACTTCGTGCATTACCGGAAACCCCAATCGGGTAGTGATGAGGCCAATGACGATTTGCGGCTGCTGGGGTTTGTTGTCCTTGGAGAAGCCCGGTTTCTGAAAGTCGTATTCTTTGAAAGACTCGAAGTACAGCGTGGTGACATCGTACAACACAAGGCTGAAGGTCTCCTGCAGTACATCGCGAGCCGTCTGGATGGCGGCAGCCTCAATCTCCTTCTGATACTCAAGGAGCTTTGGCAGCAAACGATAAACCGTCCGTTCAGCATAACGCACATTGAAATACCGTTGCAGAAGCTCGAGAGTCCGCAGCTTGGATACAGGCTCAATGATGCGCATAATGGCAAAATCAAGATACAGCTCCGGCAGGGCTCCCAAGCCACACATCCGGGCGCAAGCAAACAGCGCAGTGCGGGCAAACTGATGCGTTACATCGACAAGTTCGGCATGAGAGAGATCCAGATGCTGTGGAGAGTTTGTCTGGCTGGGTGTCTCGGGAAACAAATACGGCTGTCTGCGATGGGCTTCGGCATACTTCACTGCCTCTGCCATCAACAGATCGCACTCGCTCTCGCTATGAGCACTACCTACGTGCTTGATGATGGCACGCTTCTTTCCCTCATTGCGTACCACCTGAACGGCGGTTGCCCCCGAGGCAGTCTTAACCTTCCGGATTGTCAAGTCTCCACGCATGGAGCAAAGATACCATTTAGTGCGGAAACTGACGAATCATAAAATACTAACTAAC
>CAIMPI010000013.1 GCA_903843305.1 uncultured Chlorobiaceae bacterium | reverse complement strand
ATATTCTGATTCATCATGCACGAGAACTGTACAGTAAAGATCCTTTTGGTGTAACACTGGAAAATACCGTTTATGCTTTAGATTCGACAACAATTGATTTATGTTGTGATCGGAAAATAAGAATAAGCCAAAAACGGAAAATAAGAATCACCCAGGGTTAGCGTAAAAAACACCCATAGCTCGTAGTTTGAAGGTGCGAACCAAATCAAACCGAAGAGCTATGAGAACACAGTTAAAAAAGCTAACCATGTACCACGAAGTTAAGGAACTTTCACGAGAAGGATTAAGCATCCGCCAAATCAGCCGAAAAACCGGCTTGGACCGGGTAACGGTGCGCAAGTACCTCCGAATGAGCGAGGAGGAATTCAGTGACTTTCTGTTCCTGCAGAAGCAGCGCCTCCGAAAATTGCAGCCCTATGAACAGTTTATCAAGGAGAGGGTTACCGACTATCCTGACTGCAGCGCTGCTCAAGTCGAAGATTGGCTGAAAGAGCATCACCCGGATTTTCGGGAGGTAACCACTCGAACAATCTACTCTTTTGTCCAGTGGATCCGGAAGTCCCATCATATTCCGAAGCCGAAAGGCACCTCTCGGCAATATCATCCAGTCGAGCAGTTTCCCTACGGACAGCAGGCACAGGTGGACTTCGGCGAGTACTGGATGGCCAATGCTGATGAGGACAAGGTGAAGGTGTACTTCATGATCATGCTGCTCTCCCGAAGCCGTCGGAAGTTTGTCAGCTTCAGCCAGCAGCCGATTACCACCCGTTTCGTGCTTGAGGCTCATGAACAGGCATTCACCTTTTTTGAAGGCATACCGCACACACTGGTCTATGATCAAGATTCAACGATAGTTACCAACGAAAACCGTGGAGCGATCCTCTATACTGAGGCGTTCAATAAATATCTGTTACACCGCAGTCTCAACATCCATCTCTGCCGGAAAAGCGATCCGGAAAGTAAAGGCAAAATTGAGGCTGGCGTCAAGTATGTGAAACACAACTTCCTGCCGGGACGACGATTTGTCAATCTCGATGTACTGAACCAGGAAGTGTTGCTCTGGCTTGAACGAACGGCCAATGCCAAGGAACATACGACAACACATCTGGTTCCTGATGCAGAATGGCAGGTCGAAAAACAGCATCTTCGCCCTTATGAACCGTTACCCTATCCGATTTCCGGTACTATCGGTAAAGACTACCATGTACGCAAAGACAACACGATTTCATATCGAGGAAATTTTTATACCCTGCCGGTCGGAACCTACGCTGGACCAGGAACACAGGTTGTGCTGGAAGCCAGAGAAAACAACCTTTTTCTGTACACCCAAGACGGCAAGTTGCTGGCTGGTCACCTGATCGAAAGCGGTAAAGGTATCGTGGTGATCAACAACCACCACCGTCGTGATATCTCTTCAAAAATTAGAGAGTTGCAGGATTCACTGATGCAGCAGTTTACCAATCAGGAACAGGCTGGCCTGGTCCTTGAAAGCATCCATAACCGTTATCCGAGGTACATTCGAGACCAGTTTCTGCATGTACGCGATACCATCAAAGGATGCGAGCAAAGGCTGGTTGACGATGCCCTTGCCTATTGTGTCGATCATCATCTCTTTTCAAGCGGTGAGTTCTATGACATCCTGCAGCATCACCGAAAGCAAAAGGACAAACAGAGTCATCATGCGGTGTTTAAGGCATTCCGTCCGAAAACACTCCAGAGTGACTTGAACAGAATTCTGTCGTTTGTGCCAGAGAGCAGTACTATAACCACTTATGAAAAAATTCTTTGTTAATCACCATGGAAAGAACCATTACGACCATACAGGAGCATGCCAGAGAACTCAACCTTACGGGGCTGGCAGTGAGCGTTGACGTCATGCTCGAAGAGGCACGCAAAAGCGAGCCATCCTACAGCGATTTTGCACTTGCTCTGCTTGAGAGAGAACTCTCCTGTCGCCGACATGCTCATCTTGAACGGCGCAGGAAAGTAGCTAACTTGCCGTTCCTCCATGATCTTGATCATTATGACTCTGGTGTTCAGAACGGAATCAGCCAAGTCCAGCTCCAGCAGTTGCGACAACTGCTCTGGCTTGACCAGAACTACAACTTGATCCTGATCGGGCCAAGCGGTACCGGCAAGAGCTATCTTGCTGGCGGGCTCTGCAATGAAGCCCTTAAACTCGGTTATCACGCGCTGTTCCGGACTATGGACAACCTCATCCAAACCATCAAGTTCAAAGAAATTACAACCGCTGCAGCAAGAGAGTACAGGCGATTGTTGAATGCACACCTGCTGGTTATCGATGATATTATGATGTTCCCGCTTGAGAAGTCGGTTGCCGTCGGTCTGTTCCAGCTTGTCAACCAGCTTCATGAACAGACATCATTCATCATTACGACAAACAAAAGCCCGAAAGAGTGGACGGAGATGCTTGGCGATGAGGTACTTGCAACGGCGTTGCTTGATCGGCTGCTCTACAAATGCGAGGTCATCAAACTTACCGGTAAAAGCTACCGGCTCGAACACCGTAAAACCATCTTCAATCAACTGCAACCGGTGGAAGGAGGCCCCAATCTTGGCAAGAAACAACTACCGAGTCAAAAAGTAGTTGCAAATCATTTTGAAATGACGTAATCTCAAGCCTCTCCCTGGGTGATTGCTAATTTCCGAAATTGGCTGATTTTTAATTTCCGACTACAACAGTTTTATTAGAGGGTAGTGCCAGCATTGATAAGAATATTTTAAAAACAAAAAAATATGAATTCGATGCTTTTATATGCCATAATTCGGATGACAAGTCTTTTGTTCGGGTTATATCAGATAAATTGAAAGAAAGAAAAATAAAAACATGGTTTGATGAAGATAAACTTTCTCCAGGTCGTTCATGGCTGGCAGAACTGGAAAAGCAATATTAATACTATTAGTGCTATAGTCTTCATTGGGAAAAATGGTTTTGGACCATGGCGACAAAGTGAGATAAGAGCCTTTTTATCAGAGTTTGTAAATAGAGATTGTCCAGTCATTCCAGTAATACTACCTGATGCAGAAACTATTCCAGAATTACCAATATTTCTAAGACAAATGACATGAATCGATCTTCGGAAGGATTTTCAGAGTGGAATAGAACGATTAATAGAGGCTATAAAATAGAGTTTTCTCGAAGATTTTTTTATAAATGCTTAATCAAGTTTTATAATATTCTTCATGCATTCCGGGTCATAATAAGTTCAAAAACAGGTCAATATTTAGCATTTATTATATTATCACTGGAAAAATTTATTTCTAAAGCATTTTTCCGCATTTATAAAGAATCGACTTCATATTATAGATAGATAATAATGGATTTATAGTAATGGGGTAAAAATAGTATAGCTTAACGTAATTTCTGATCATACACAAAAATACAACATACTGACTCATGCAAAGCCTGGTTTACACACCAGAAATTGATTAATTATCCTCGTAACTACATGAAATACAACCGACAATGTTAGCCATACTTGCCACCATAATGCAGAATGCAAATCTCAAAAAGTCATTAAATCTGATTGAATTCACCTTAGACGATTCACTCAACTTTCAGTTTCATGCTGACTCATTGGTTGTGACTTGTATCGGTGTGCTCATTGCAATTATCATCCTTTCTCGGATTACCAAAATGCCTCGGCAACTCTGGAGATCTTTTGAAATTAACGAGGCTGAATTTGGTCTTGGCGAACAGAAAATCAAATTGAGGCCGAATTTAACTGACCAACAAATTGCTTATAAAATCTGGGTAGAACTCAGTACCAGAAAAATCGGCATTCCCATTGACACAGCAAACGATGTTATTTCAGAAATTTACGACTCTTGGTTCAACTTTTTCTCCGTAACCAGAGAACTCATCAAGGATGTTCCTGTCCAAAAATTCCACCGGAAGGAAACGGAGCAAATCATTCGTCTTTCCATTGAGGTACTCAATCTTGGTATTCGACCTCACCTAACATTGTGGCAGGCAAGGTTTCGACGCTGGTATGACAATCAGTTAAAGCTGGACATAAATGTAGATATTAACCCACAAGACATTCAAAGGAAGTTTCCTCAATTCACCGATCTTGAGTATGACTTACTTAAGGTCAACAAGAGGCTTATTAATTATCGACAGAAGATGTATGAAATCATTAAAGGCTCATAGAAGTCACTTCCATAATTTCGCTTAATGCGGTCACAAACATACATTCCCTGAAGCTCTGCTTCGTGAATGTATCGATACAAAATGAATTCATACGCCGTAGCTTGCTGCGGGGTAGTTGATTGCTCAATTATTAACTCTGTATTTTCGAAGCAAGCTTCACGAATAAAACACTTAGAGATTAAAGTATTTGATCACGAAATGGATGTTGCTGACTCTGTTGATAAAGATGTTGGATAGCCACATTATGCGATTCACTGTTTTCAGAATCCTTATTCGCAGCAGATATAAGACGTTGTAAAGTTTTGTCAGGCATTATTCCATGATATATTAATTGACAGCTCGGTTCGTTAAACTCTAAATTTTTATCAACATCGATAACATCCTTCAAGGATGAAAAATAATTTTCCAAAGGAACCATATTTAGATCGTATGCTGGAGTATCAATAAGTTCTGCAAGTACATT
>CAIMPI010000012.1 GCA_903843305.1 uncultured Chlorobiaceae bacterium | reverse complement strand
TTCTGATTGTCAAGTCTCCGCGCATGGACGCAAGATACCATTAGTGCGAAAACTCGGAAATCAGAAAATGCTAACCGCAAATAAAAAAATGACTTAATTTTTCGGGTCGGCAGATTTTCAAAAAGTGGCACAACTCAGGAACAAGCTCAGCCCCACAGGAAATTCAAGGAGAAACACAAGTTGCATGAAATCGTGCCGTTAAGCTGGATAAGGATTTATGGTATCCGTCCAGTTTTCCGGGACGTTGCTCTTCCTTTTTCCCTCACCCGATGGATTTTCAGTGCCGATTTTCAGTGTAGCCAGAGACCGGTTGTTCTTGGAATATCTGGGAGTGGCCTCCTAATAGTGTACTCTTTATCCAACGTTCAGGATAACACCTAAGCAAAGAGATTATTCCTCAGGCGGCCGGACGTGGCGGGTTGAACGGATGACTTCTGATGCTTTGTGGAGAGACTGTCGGGATTCTTCAACGTCGGGGCGAATATCGGCAAATTTGACAAGATCGGCCTGCTTAAGAAGATTCATGATGCTTTCAAAACCTGCAATGCCGAGCTTTTTCAGGTCGCGTTCGATCTCTTGGGTAACTGCTTCGAGTGCTCTGATACGGTAGTGGTTTTCAAGAAAAGCGCGCATGATATTGCTTAGCTCTTCATAGCATTCATGAGGCGGCATCCCTGCTGAAAGGCTTGAGCCGAGTTTACGAAGCTTTCCCTGAGCAACCTGGCCGGAATCGACCTTTTCAGCTCCTTTCAGCACAATTCTTTTAAGCAGAAAAGTCAGAAAAAGCACCAGTCCAGCAGCACCAATCGCTCCAAAAACAACGGGCATAATCAACATAAAGGGAATCTTCGGCTTCAGGGGCTGCTTGATAGGTCTGAGTTCACGCATTGATGAGTCGGTCAGCGCTTTTACAAACACTGATGACGAAGGTTGATAAAGCACTTTTTTGCTAACTCTTCGTACGGTATCACGAAGCACAACAGTAAATGGCGGAAGGGGTTGCTGGCCAGTGCCAAAAACAGCAAACTCAAATTCGAACTTCTCTTGGCTGCTACCTGGATACAACGTGGAAGAGAGATGTTTGGTGCTGATCAGCTCGAACGATCGTGGCGAAACGGTATCAATCCCATTGAGCCATTCAAGTGCGACAACCTCTTTCTCCGAATGGGGGATACTGATGGTGTAGCGAATACGATCGCCGACAAGGAGACTGTCGGGGGTAACCGTTACTGTTATCGGGGGCACGGTTCTTCCTGCTGCTGAAAAAACAGGAATGAAATTCATCGGGAGCAGTAGCAGAAAAAAAAGCCGCATGACAAGCTCCAACCTATGCCGTTTAAACCTTTCGTTCACGGTACCGGAAAAAAGAGTTCAGATCGCCAATAAAGGAGCGACCGGTATCAAGAAATACCGAATCAATGCGCATGCGCCGAAGCCTTTGGCGAAGCTCTTCGTGCTGTTGAGACTGCGCCTGGCTATAGCGCGCGATTTCACTTCGGCTTGCACCATCAACGGTCAACCGCAGGCCGGTTTCAGGGTCTTCAAGGTCAAGCAGTCCGCTGAGAGGAAGAGCTTTGTCGAGAGGGTCGCTGATGTGCACCAGAATAAAGTCATGTCGGGTATTAAGGAGCTTCATCCCCTTTTCATAGTCACTGTCGACAAGATCCGTCAAAAGAAAAATAATCTCCTGCCGCCTGCGGGTATAGCGGATAAAAGAGAGTGCCGCGTTGATATTTGTGGTTCGACTTTGAGGCTTGAGCCGAAAAAGTTCTTCGAGAATCATAAGCACATGATGCCGGCCTTTTCGTGGCGGAATGTAAGTCTCAACCCGATCGGTAAAGACCAGAAGCCCGACCTTGTCGTTGTTCTGGAGAGCACTGAAGGCAAGCACGGCGCTTACTTCGAGAGCAAGATCCTTTTTACTGTGCTTCAAGCTGCCGAAAAGCATTGATGCTGACGCATCTACAACAAGCAACAGGCTCCGCTCCCGCTCTTCAGAAAAAAGCTTGACATAGAGCTCGTGCTTACGTGCAGAGGTATTCCAGTCAATAGAACGGACGTCGTCGCCGTACTGGTATTCACGTACATTACTGAACTCAATACCCTTGCCCTTGAACGAAGAGTGGTATTCGCCGCTGAATAGCTCACTGGCCATGCGCTTCGAGCGGATTTCAACCCGCCTGATGATATGTTGAAGTTCTTTCAGATACTCTTCACTCTTTTCCATTGTTCTCTCCACCTGTTTTCAGCCGCCAGATATTATGGTACCTGCACGTGCTGGAGTATCTGCCTGATAATATCAGCGGGTTTTATATTTTCGGCTTCGGCTTCATATCCGGGCCTTATACGGTGACGAAGAGTATCATAGACAATTGCCTTGACATCCTCCGGAGTTATATAGGGGCGATGTTGCAGAAATGCGTGAGCTTTGGCTGCCAGAAGGAGAAAAATTGAAGCCCTCGGTGAGGCTCCGTATTCGATCATGGCTTCCAGTTCTGCCATACCATACTGTGCCGGTTTTCGGGTCGCCACAACAAGATCGACAATGTAGCGCTGCACCCTTGGATCAACATAAATACGGTCAATCAATACTCTTGCCCGAAAAATATCGTTAGACTGCACAACAGGCTTGACCGGTACTTTGCTGGCATTAGTCGCCGATTGAAGCATGATTTCCAACTCTTCGTCAAAAGAGGGATAATCAACAATTACCTTCATCATAAAACGGTCGACCTGTGCTTCAGGAAGCAGGTAGGTGCCTTCATGCTCAATAGGGTTCTGGGTAGCCAGCACAATAAATGGCTCCTGCAGGGGAAAGGTCTGGCTGCCGATAGTAACCTGCCGCTCCTGCATTGCTTCAAGCAGTGCAGACTGTACTTTAGCAGGTGAACGGTTGATTTCATCGGCAAGGATCACATTGGCAAAAACTGGTCCCTTGCGGGGATAAAACTCTAACTCCTTAGGGTTATAGATCATGGTGCCGACAAGGTCAGCCGGAAGCATGTCGGGAGTAAACTGGATGCGCTGAAACTTAAGGTTCATTGCTGCGGCAAACGTGCTGACAATAAGTGTTTTGGCAAGTCCCGGCACACCTTCAAGCAAAATATGGCCATTGACCAGCATGGCAATAAAAACCCGCCTGATCACATCGTGCTGGCCGATAATACGCTGAGAAAGCTCTTTTTCTGCATATTCAAGGAACCTGGATGCCTCAATGATCTGTGCACCCAGTTCTTCCAGCTCTACGGCAAGCTGCATAGTGCCTCCTCTCTTATACTGTTTCCCCGAATATTGACCTTAACTATTTGTACAAACCTCTGAAACCCACAAAAAGCAGTGCCATCCCCCCCATCGATGCCGGCCATGTATAGATATCAGGAATATAAAGAAAGCTGTTGAGCATCCCGATATTGGGGGCACACAACATTATTATATTCGCTCCGACAAGAATCAAAAGCAAACGGAGAATGTTTACTTTGACTTGTTGGGGTTTGCTCTTTTTGCCCGGATTGTTAGCTTGGCCCATAAATTTTATGAAATAAGGTATACCATGAATATTTTAGGTATTGAAACCAGTTGTGACGAAACATCGGGAGCCGTCCTTTGTGGCGGACGAGTATGCTCGAATATTGTGAGTTCGCAACGCTGCCATGAAATTTTTGGCGGCGTTGTGCCGGAACTGGCTTCAAGAGAACATGAGCGACTGATTGTTTCTATTGTGGATACCGCCCTGGCTGAATCCAATATAACAAAAAATGAACTTGATGTCATAGCCGCAACTGCAGGCCCCGGCTTGATCGGCGCTGTCATGGTCGGTCTTTGTTTTGCTCAGGGTATGGCCTATGCTCTCCAAATACCTTTTGTGCCTGTCAATCACATCGAAGCTCATATATTTTCGCCTTTTATCAATGAAGGTGCCGGGAACAGTGTTCCTGAAGGCGCTTATGTATCGCTGACGGTCTCTGGAGGTCATACCCTGCTTGCCGTTGTGGCGCCTGATCTTTCTTATAACGTGATTGGCCGGACGCTTGATGACGCTGCTGGAGAAGCGTTCGATAAAACAGGCAAGATGCTCGGCCTGCCCTATCCTGCAGGCCCAGTTATTGACAAGCTGTCAGAGAAAGGCAACCCGGCCTTCCACCTGTTTCCGCGTGCCCTCACCTCACGATCCCAGAGCAGTAAGAGCTGGCAAGGAAATCTTGATTTCAGCTTTTCAGGGCTGAAAACCTCTGTTCTTACGTGGCTGCAGCAACATAGTCCGGAATTCATTGAGTATCACAAAGCAGATATTGCCGCATCAATCCAGGATGCTATTGTCAGCGTACTGGTCGAAAAAACAATTGAGGCAGCAAACAGCAGGAACATTATGGCGGTTTCCATTGCCGGTGGAGTCAGCGCCAATTCGGCTTTGCGAAAAACCATGAAAGAGGCTTGTGATAAAGAAGGCATTGCATTGTATCTGCCTGATGCCATTTACTCTACCGATAATGCAGCAATGATTGCCACGCTTGCAGAACTGAAACTCTCGCGCGGCATGAACGCTGAGCACCGCTACAATGTGGCGCCTTACGCAAGCTTTGCTGCGGGGGCCAAGAAGGGCTGATTGAAATAGTTTCATCCCACCTGTTAGATTGATTGGTATTCCCAACCTAAGGGGAAAGCGGTATTGTCATTT
The DNA here is from genome assembly GCA_903843305.1 of uncultured Chlorobiaceae bacterium. Classification (GTDB taxonomy): domain Bacteria; phylum Bacteroidota; class Chlorobiia; order Chlorobiales; family Chlorobiaceae; genus Chlorobium. The sequence continues at coordinate 41,075 of CAIMPI010000012.1, read as the reverse complement.
CTCCAATCTGTTACATCGTTGTAAACAAAGAGATGGATAAAAAAAGGTATAGAGTCTTTTGGTATATTAGTGCGTCAATATTTCGCTATTCTTAAAAAAGATAAAAGAAGCTTTATTCTTATAACCGCAAAAAAATTATGACAATATTTCTCGGCTACGTTGACACCCTTTTTAATTCCTTGGAGCATTTTTGGGAGAATAAGCGCACGGAGCGAACTGCGGCGAATGTTCTGATCATTGCTTTTCTCGGAACACTCGCCCTCATAGAGCTTCGCCGCCAGGGATTAATGCCGGAAGAACTTGCGGCCATTGTACCATCAAACCACTATTACGCTATTAATGTGGCATTTTCTATGTTGCTTGGCCTTGAAGTTCTCGGATTGGTTTTCAGCCTTTCCAACTCGGTTGCAGTTTCGATTGGAAAACAGTTCGAGATACTGTCGCTCATTCTGCTTCGGCACTCTTTTAATGAATTCATCTACTTTCACGAACCTCTGACGTGGACTGAGGCTTCAAAGCCTGTGTTGCACATCCTTTCCAATGCCAGCGGTGGCCTGCTGATTTTTCTTATGATAGGCATCTATTACAAACTTCAGCAACACCGCGCGATTACGCAGAGTCCTGGTATTACAGCAAACTTTATAGCTTTTAAAAAGCTTGTGGCGCTTCTTCTCTTGTTCATTTTCAGCGGAATCGGTATCACCGATGCTTATTATTATTTGAATAGCCGGTCGACATTTGATTTCTTTGCGATATTCTATACGGTTCTTGTCTTCAGCGATGTGCTGCTGGTGCTGGTTTCTTTACGCTACAGTTCAAGCTATCAGACGGTCTTTCGCAACTCCGGCTTTGCCGTTGCCACTGTCGTTGTCCGGCTTGCACTTACTGCTCCGCCATATTATAATGTTCTCCTTGGTGTTGGGGCAATGGTTTTCGCGATCGGCATTACTTTCGCCTACAACAGGTTCGAAATAAAACCGATTATTATATCGTCACCAGTACGATTACCGAAAGAGAGCAAATAAAGGCGGCTCCTCTACCTGTCAGCCCCACGATAGAGGGGTGTTGCTTTTTTTTGTGTCCATGAACAAGCTTTTTTGTATGTTTAAGGACAAGGTATTCTATTACCACTGTAACGGTTTTATGACGGCAAGAACGTAATTTCTTATAAAATATAGCGAAGACAATAAATACATTACATTATTGCCCACAAAAAACTGTTACGTTTTACTTAATATCACAACGCTGCTATGCATACTATGATACTGTCTTTATTTCTTTTCGCACCTCCAGTCGCAGGTCAGGCTGCACCAAACCCATTGATTCAGATTGTCCCGTTAGTCCTTATCTTTGTTGTCTTTTACTTTTTCATGATCCGCCCACAGCAGAAAAAACAAAAGGACAGGGAAAAAGTGCTTGACAGCCTGAAACGAGGTGACAAGGTTGTCACTATTGGTGGCGTTCATGGCACCGTTGCGGGAATTGATACGGAAAAGAAAACGGTTCTTGTTCAGGTAAGTGATACCACAAAAATCAAGTTCGACCGCACCGCCATTGCAAATATTGAAAAACAGGATGCAGGCGATAAACTTACGACCAAAGAGTAATCAGATATAATGCAGCCAACACGCGCAAAACTGGTACTGGAAAACGGCTCTGTCTACAAAGGTACCGCATTCGGCAATATCGGAGAAGCAACCGGAGAGGTAGTTTTCAATACATCGCTTACCGGATACCAGGAAATTTTGACCGATCCTTCTTACGCAGGTCAGATGGTCGTGATGACGTACCCTCTGATAGGAAACTATGGTATCAATCCAACCGATAACGAATCGGGAAAAATATGGGCTTCCGCCTTTATTGTCCATGAGGTATCGCGGATTCACAGTAACTTTGAGGCGTCGCAGAGTTTAGACTCCTGTCTCCGGGAAGCTGGAGTGATGGGACTAACCGGTATTGATACCCGAAGGCTTGTTCGTGAAATCCGCGAAAAAGGAGCCATGAGGGGTATTATTTCTGTGCTTGACGAAAGCAATGAGACACTGTGCGAGTCTGCACGGAAGAGTCCTGAAATGTCGGGCAACGACCTGGTCAAAACCGTTACTACCAACAAAAACTATACCGTTGAGAAAGACGGTGCGCATTACCATGTCGCCGCAATTGATTTCGGCATCAAAACCAATATCCTGCGTATGCTGCACGATGCAGGATGCAGGGTGACGGTACTCAAAGCTGCAACCACGGCTGAAGAGGTGATTGCTCTCAACCCTGATGGGGTGTTTCTCTCGAATGGCCCTGGCGATCCTTCTGCCGTCGGCTACGCCATTGAGACGATCAAAAAACTGATTGACTATAACCGAACCACCAGACCATTACCGATTTTTGGTATCTGCCTGGGGCACCAATTGCTTGCACTGGCTTGCGGCGCCAAAACATTTAAACTGAAATTTGGCCATCACGGTGGCAATCACCCGGTTAAAAACCTTTCAAACAGACAGATAGAGATCACATCACAGAACCACGGTTTTACGGTGGCAATGGATTCGATGCCGGAGGAGCTTGAAATGACTCACCTCAATCTTTACGATAATACTGTTGAAGGTATCAAACACAAAAAGCTGCCCTGCTTTTCGGTACAGTACCATCCAGAAGCAGCGCCAGGCCCGCATGACTCGCATTACCTTTTTAATGAGTTCACCTCGCTTATGGATTTAACTCAACCCACTTTTTCGAAGAAATGAAAAAAAGATTATTCACGCCAGGGCCAACTCCAGTGCCCGAAAATGTCATGCTCCGCATGGCTGCCCCGATTATCCATCACAGGAACCCCGAGTTCATGGAGATTTTGACCAGGGTTCATGAAGATCTCAAGTACCTTTTCAGAACAACCCAGCCGGTTGTTGTGCTCAGTTGCTCTGGAACTGGTGGTATGGAGGCTACAATTTCAAGTCTTTTCAAACAGGGGGACAAGGTCATCACTGTGAACGCCGGCAAATTCGGCGAACGCTGGGGGGAGCTTGTACGAGTCTTTACTGGCAACTGTATTGAGGAAAAAGTGACCTGGGGTTCTGCCATTCAGCCTGAACGGCTTGCAGAACTCCTCAAGGCGCACCCGGATGCGAAAGGTGTATGCCTGACCCACTCAGAAACATCAACCGGTACGGCTGCCGATATTCAGACACTCAGCGCGTTGATTCGTGAACAGTCCGAAGCATTGGTGCTTGTTGATGGTATTACTGCCGTAGGAGCTCACGAGTTTCTGTTTGACGACTGGGGTGTCGATATCTGCATTACCGGCTCCCAGAAAGGGCTTATGATGCCTCCGGGACTTGCACTTGTTGCCATTTCCGAAAGGGCACAGGATCTCATTAAAGGACAGAGCGGTATGACACAATACTACCTGAGTCTGAAAAAAGCTCTGAAGGCTCATGCTGCTAACGACACTCCTTTCACACCCGCAGTTTCGCTGGTAATAGGTCTCGATGAAGCATTGCAGATGATCAAGACTGAGGGCATTGAAAATATCTGGAAACGGCATGAAAGCCTGGCAAACGCCTGCCGTCAGGGATGTAACGCTCTTGGCATGAAGCTGTTCAGCAACTCTCCATCGTTTGCCGTTACTCCAGTATGGCTTCCCGAAGGAGTAAAATGGTCAGCATTTAACAAGGCATTGAAAAATAGCAATGGGATCACTGTCGCGGCTGGCCAGGATGAGTACAAGGACAAAATTTTCCGTATCTCCCATCTCGGTTTTTACGATGAACTCGACATGCTCACCGTCATTGGCGGTATTGAACGGGCACTGAAAGAAATTGGCTTCGCTTTTGAAATCGGCTCAGGCGTAAGTGCTGTCCAGAAAGCATTCCTTGGCAACTAAAACCACAGAGATGCTATAGCCATGATGTTCCTGTACACTCTCCTGCTTGCAGTTGCGCTTGCATCTTCAATGCAGGAGATGTTCAGAGAGTATCGATTGCAACTGAAAGCCAACGCATTGTATGAACATCGTGCATACAGTGAAGCGGAAGTTGCGTTTCGGCAGCTTGACACCCTTGTTTCCGATCAAAAAGAGAAAGCTGCGGCCAGTTTCAACCTTGCTTGTGCTCTCTACATGCAAGGGAAATATCCTGAGGCTGGGGCACTCTTTGCCAGCAACACAAAACCCGACAATGAACACCAGGAGATCCGACTGAAAGCGATATTTAATGAAGGCAATATCTTTGCCATTCGAGCTATCGGAAGCAGCGAAAAAGTGCAGAAAACGGCTCTTTTCCGACAATCTCTCAATCGCTTCAAAAAGGTGCTGCTAACTAATCCCGGTGATGGCGACGCAAAAATTAATTATGAAATTGTCCTCCGGTATCTGTATGAGCTTGAAGCGCCAAAGCTGTCATCTTCATCAAGTACCAAAAACAAGAGCTCTTCTCAACCAACATCCGGCATCGGAAATGACATGGCAGATCGCCTGCTTGAGCATGCTCAACAGGATGAATCATCACTGATGCGGCAACTTCCACGTACAGGGAGATCAACATCACAAAACACCAAAAACAACCTGGACTGGTAAGACGAAATGAGTCCAACAAAAAAAGTCTTGCTGGTTTTTCTCCCGTCAGAGAGTGGTGTTGACGGAGCCCGGTCACTCTACAGCGATAAAGGGAGTAGCGCCTTATCCAGATGGTTCAACCAGTCACTCAGAACCATAATAAAGCAGAGCCAGTTTGCAATTCCACCGCTCTCGCTCATGATCCTCAGCTCTTTAGATGTCCCTGGAGTTGAGCAGTCGATCTGCGATATGCGGTTTGAGGAGTTTCCTTTTCACGAAAAATGGGATCTCGTGGGAATCAGCGTGCAAACTGGAATGGCAAAAAAGGCTTTCGCTCTGGCTGACCAACTTCGTTGTGCAGGAACTCAGGTCGCACTCGGAGGCGCCCATGTTACCCTGTTCCCCGATTCCTGCCGTCCCCATGCGGATGTTCTCGTACCCGGAGAGGCAGACGACCTCTGGAAGCAGGTGCTTACCGATCTTGCAGCAGGCCCCCTTAAACCGCTCTACAGCTCCGACAGCTTTCCCGATCTCGAGCATTCAAGACCGGTCAGCAAAACCGCCCTCATCAAAAAACGATACTTCACTACCAACCTTATCCAAACCGGAAGAGGATGCCAGTACAACTGTGACTTCTGCAATGTACATCTCCTCAATGGCCATGTACTGCGCAGAAGAGCAGTCGCCGACATTGTCAATGAAGTTACCCGTTTTCAGCAAGAGGATAGCAGAATATTCTTTTTTGTCGACGACTCCATAAACGCTGACCCTGCTTATGCCCTCGAACTTTTCCGGCAACTCATTCCTCTGAATATTCGCTGGTTTGGACAGGCAACCACAACCCTTGGCCTGCAGCATGAGTTGCTTGAAACCTTCGCCAATTCAGGCTGCCAGGCGCTCCTTGTTGGCATTGAGAGTATTGAAACAAAAAGCAGAACCGCCCACAAAAAAAACCAGAACAGGACCGAAGAGCTTGTCAGGGCCATTACCGCCATCAGAAAAGCAGAAATAAGCCTCTACGGAAGCTTCATTTACGGCCTCGACGGCGATACGCTCAATACTCCAGCAGCCATCCTTGATTTCATCAACGAGACACAGCTCGACGTTCCCGGCATCAATATTCTGCGACCAACCCCAGGCACACAGGTTTTTGAGCGCCTCAGGGAGGAGGGACGGTTGCTCTTTGATCCTCTCGACATCACTGCGTACCGTTACTCTTTCGGCCAAGAGATGCTTTACAAACCGAAAAATATTCCGCTTGACGCTTTTATAGAAAGCTACTCCACCCTTACGCGACAAGTGTTTAGCATAAAAAACGCCGTCAAAAGAGGTATGTCGGCACCAAGAGCGAAAAGTGCTGTACTGCTCTTTAATCTCTTCTATGCCCATCTTTATGGACTCTCCCGTCATGACCTTCAGCATCAACGAGAAAAGAGTCACCAAGAAAAAACCATTTTGCCATACGCCGAATAATTTTTAAACTGTTAGTCAAGATTTTTGAAACAACACCCGGCACAACCAACTAAACCTGTATACAAAAATGACCATGAAGCCTTTTCTGCCTTTTTTGACCGTTGGTCTTTTTTTTCTTGGCGCATGCGGCCTTGAAAAGCCACCCGCCTCACTCAAATTTCCTGATGAGAAGAAAGAAGTTGCAACTCCGGCACCTGCTCCAGTAACGGCTCCTGTTGCTGCGACGGCTGCAGCTCCGGCTGACCCTAAACTTGCCGCCGGTAAAACTGTCTATGATGGCAACTGTGCAGGATGTCACGAAGCAGGCATGATGGGCGCCCCGAAACCGGGCGATAAAGCTGCATGGAGCGCTCGCATAGCACAGGGCCTGGACGTCATGACGAAAAAGTCACTTGAGGGATTCCAGGGTAAAGCAGGCATGATGCCAGCAAAAGGCGGCAATGCAAGCTTGACCAACGAACAGGTAGCAAGCGCAGTTGCATTCATGACTGACAAATCGAAGTAAACCTCGAAGCCCTGGAGCTGTAATAACACAACAGCTCCAGGTATTCGGCTTCACGGCTGAACGAATTCGGATTACTGGGGATAAAGGGCTGTAACTGATAGCCTTCTCACACCAAACATCTTTGCAAGAATGACTCATCTTAACATTGGCTTTGTCGGAACAGGAAGAATTGCCCGCGCTCTTATCGGAGGTCTCAGCAACAGGAAAAACACGATTATTTCAGGATTCGACAGAGATCCTGCTACACTGGAGTCAATTTCTGCCGATTACCCAGTTCTTCCGTGTCTCTCTTGTGAAGAGGTTGCACGAAAAGCACAGATCATTATCCTTGCAGTCAAGCCATACCAGATCGCAGAAGTCGTCACGGAACTGAAACCATCGCTCAGTGCCAGTCACCTGCTGATCAGCGTTGCTGCGGGTATTTCCTCGGAGTTTATCAGAAAAAATGCAATGGATGAACTGAAAGTCATCAGAGCTATGCCCAATACCCCAGCTTTCGTTGGTGAGGGAATGACCGCTCTCTGCTGCGGTAAAATGGCTTCGAAAGATGATATTGCTCTTGCCAGCGACCTTTTCAGTTCTATTGGCAGGGTTATCGTTCTTGACGAATCGCAGATGGATGCAGCAACCGCACTTTCCGGCAGCGGACCTGCTTATATGTTTTATATGCTTGATTCACTTGCCGAAGGAGGAAGAGCATGTGGTCTTTCCTACGATGAAGCACTGCTCCTTGCCACGCAAACCATGATCGGCGCGGCAAAAATGGTACTTTCCGGCTCAAAAAATCCTGATGAACTTAAACGGGATGTAACAACACCAGGAGGGACAACTGAGGCTGGATTGAAGGTCATGGAAGAAAAAAATATACGGCTGATTCTCACCGAAACAGTTGCCGCCGCTGCGGCGCGTTCCAGAGAACTCATGAAATAACCGAAATGGTCACAGACTCCGCTCGTTACAGATACTACCTCCTCTTCTTGCTCCTTATCGCCCTCTTTTACACACCTGCCATTACGGGTGCATCAGAAAACCAGGACAATAAACCATTCCTTACCTCTTCGACAAGCAACACCCACCCGTTTGTTGGTCAGGAAATACTCCTGACGTACACACTCTATTTCAGGGACATTGCACCGAAAATATCCAGTGAAAAAAATCCTTCATTTCAAGGGTTATGGGCAAAGGAGAACGTACCTGACCGCTTTATCAAAAGCATACAGACAACGATTCAGGGAGAACACTTCAGAAGTGCTGTGGTCAAGCAGTTCAGACTGGTACCTATCCAGAGTGGAATGATCACTGTTTCAGGATACAAGATGCAGTGCGTTCTTCCTCCCCCTAACATGACAACCGGCGGAAAAGAGCTATCCGATAGTCATATACAAATAACAGCACCAGCTCTTGTCATCTCCGCCCGAGCCCTTCCAGAACCAGTACCGGAAGGATTCTCTGGAGCAGTAGGCAACTTCTCGCTTGAGGTCCATGCCGACAAACTGAATCTCAGAATTGGAGAACCGCTATCCCTGACACTCAAACTTACCGGAGCAGGAAGCCTGTATACCCTTGAACTTCCAAATCTTCACCTCCCCGAAAGCTTTCGGCAAAACCCACCAGAAAGAACAACAACCCTAAAAAAAGAGTCTGAGCTAACTTCCGGTTCCATAACTTCAACGCTTATTGCGTGGCCTCAATCAGAGGGTGATTTTCAGATCCCGGCACAGCGTCTTGTTGCCTTCAATCCGGAAACCAGGCAATTCAGCACGCTTCTTTCAAAACCTCTCACCATAACAGTAACACGGGCACAAGAAGCAATGATGAGCGAAGAAAAACCTTCAGATACAGCCTTGGGAAAAAAGATAAATTTCTTCCCGCTGCTCACCGGCGCCATACTCATTATAGTGCTGCTGATCACAGGCATTTCCTTTGTACTAAGAAATAAACATCAGAAAGATACAAACACAGCACTGGACAATACGGCAGGGCTAAGAAGTGATAGCGATAATTCTGCAGGGAAAATGAAACAGAAACTGCTTACTGCGCTTGAAAAAGCAGGCATAAACAGCCCCGGATGCCTGACAAGGGAAGAGCTGAAACAGGCTCTTCAGGAGATCAACATTACCGATGAGACCCAAACGGAACTTCCGGGAGTGCTTGACTCCTTAGACAAAATAATTTACAGCCCATCTGAAAAAAAAGAGACTCGTCTCCCTGAGGGGATGGTTGCAAAAATTAACGCTCTGGTGCATGAGTTGATAAAGTCAGGCGGTTCACGCTGATAAGGCTGCAGTTCCGTTACTGCGCAAACACAAACGGGTTTTTGAGGACAAACTATTTTGTTCCCCGCTACGCCTGTATTTCAAGTGCGATAAGTAAAAGACACGAACTCCCCTAAATCGCTCATGAACGCTTATGGATTGCGTTTGCCAGAGGGAGCACGGGATACCTTGGAAAAAGTTTTCTTTTTCGACTTTCTTTTCTGCAGCTTGTTTCCGTCCGCACTTTTTGCAGCCGCATGCACACCGCCACTTACACTGAAATAGTCGGAAGGGCTTTTGGCTCTGCTTTTGTTAAACCTGTTTTTGCGGTACTTTTTTTCAAGGTCGGCATAAGGACTTGGCGGGTCTGGAGAGGTATTGTAGTTATTAAAATTCGGTTCGTCAATGACCTCAACATCATCCAAAACCACGTCGGGATGAACTTTCTTAAGCAAGTTATTTCAATTTATGTTCAACAAATCAAGAGCACTCTTTTTACTCAGGATTATTTCCGAAGGGAGTCTAATTTACAATTTTAGAATTAAAATACAAGAAATACAATCAAAAGTATTGTGTGCGTGTCAAAAACGTCGTGATAGTGTTTTAGCATTGCTTGTTGTCGGTATAAGTCGTAACTTCTGAATTGTTTCACTAAAAAAACGGAGATTGACAATGGATATTCGCAGATGGATTCTGGCCATTATTCTGCCCCCTGCCGCAGTCACGAATAAAGAGGCTGGAACAATCATGCTGACCGGGCTTCTTACGCTGCTTGGCTGGGTGCCAGGTGTGGCCTTGGCAGTTTTCATGATGCTTCAGGAAAAACGTCAAGTGAATGCCTGAAGGCCCACCATGAAGCTTCTGGTTGCCATCGATTTTTCGGAGCTCACCGAGAGAGTTATTGCTGAAGCAGAAAAACTTGCAAAAAGCCTTTCAGCAAAAGTTTTTCTGCTTCATGTCATTCCCCCATCTTCACCGATCATTGATGTACTACCCGAAGCCGAAACACTTTTCCCCAATGAAAATATTCATGGCAAAGAAAATTCTCTGCCGCTCACCGAGACTCCTGAATCCGCCAAACTGCTGGCCGTTGCTGCAAGGTTCCATGAAAAAGGCATTGATACCGCCGTCATCATTGCACAAAACGATGAGGTCGCGGCAATTATTGGTGAAAGTGAGAAAAACAGTGCCGACATGATTATGCTGGGATCTCATGGACACGGAGCACTTTTTCACCTTCTCATTGGCAGCGTTTCAGAAGGGGTAATCAGGCAGGCTTGCTGCCCGGTGATTATCGTGCCTTCAAAAAAGTGGTGAACAGCCGCCAGGGCGAGGTAGTAACCCAGCCCGGGATGCCGCCGGAAAAATTGCTGTTACGGAAGCCTGTTCAGCGCACTGACTGTTGCCTTGATGGATGCAAGGCTGATATTCGAATCGATACCTGCACCAAAAGAGATCCTTCCGTCAGCACAGCCAATTTTGATATAAGCTACCGCAAGGGCTCCCGCACTGCGACCAATAGCATGCTCAGCAAACTCGTCAATACTGAAATCCAGTCCACTCACACGGACAAATCCCTTGACAAACGCATCAAGAGGGCCGTTCCCCTGTGCCTCAAAGCTGAGTTCCTTCTCTTTCGACTGCACAATACAACTGATTGTGGTTGCCTCTTCATCATTACGCTCAAGATCCTTGTCATCCCATCGGATCTGGCACTTTTTGATGGTAAACGGCTCCTTAAGTTTCACATACTCAGCATGGAACAGTTCGTGAATCTGCTCTGGCGTCAACTCTGCACCAGTCGTATCCGCAACGCCCTGAACCGCTTCGGCAAAATCTGGCTGCATCCACTTCGGAATCTGGATGCCGTAATCCTTCTCAAGCACATAAGCCACTCCACCCTTTCCTGACTGGCTGTTGATGCGAACAATCGCCTCATAATTGCAGCCCACATCCTGTGGATCGATGGGAAGATAAGGCACCGCCCACAACCCGCCTGGTGATGATGGTTGCGCTTTCAACCCTTTGCTGATAGCGTCCTGATGCGAACCAGAAAATGCGGTATAGACCAAATCGCCCGAATAAGGATGTCGAGGATGAATATCCATGCGGGTGCAACGCCGATAGACCTCACGTATACGGGGTAAATCAGAAAAATCGAGTTCAGGATCAACTCCCTGAGTAAACAAATTCAGCGCGATGGTCACAATATCCATATTGCCACACCGCTCGCCATTGCCAAACAGCGCACCCTCAACGCGGTCGGCACCAGCCAGCAACGCCAATTCAGCGGTCGCAACAGCAGTACCTCGATCATTATGGGCATGAACGCTGATTAAAACGGCCACTCTATCTTTAATGTTACGGCAGAACCACTCAATGCGATCAGCATAAATATTCGGCAGCGACATCTCAACCGTTGAGGGCAGATTGAGAATAATTTTATCATCCGCCGAAGCTCCCCAAGTATCCATAACGGCATGGCAGACATCAAGCGCATAATCGAGCTCCGTACCAGTAAAGCTTTCGGGACTGTACTCATAACGAATGCCAGCATTACCCGATTCATCCTTCAGGCGGCGAACAAGCGCTGTCCCCTCAATCGCAATGGCCTTGATCTCCTCCCTGTTTTTACGGAACACCACATTCCGCTGCAAACTTGACGTTGAGTTATAAAGATGAACAATGGCATGTTTGGCACCAGATATTGCCTCATAAGTTTTACGGATCAGATGTTCCCTTGACTGCGTCAGCACCTGGATAGTGACGTCGTCAGGAATAAGGTTCCCCTCAATCAGCCGTCGAGCAAAAGCATACTCCGTTGCGGAAGCGGAAGGAAAACCAACCTCGATCTCCTTGAAGCCAATGGAGACGAGAAGCTGAAACATGGCAACCTTTTCATCCACGCTCATCGGCACCGGAAGCGCCTGATTGCCATCACGAAGATCCACACTGCACCATATCGGCGCTTTCGTAATACTCTTGTCGGGCCAACTCCTCCCGGAAATCGCAACCGGAGGATATGGCGCATACTTTTTATAATTCCTCATAGTTTCATTACTCCTTGTTCTCTTTTTATCCCATTAACGAAAAAGCCACCAATCCTGGGGGACTGGCGGCTTTTAACAATGTTCTCTTCTTACGGTGAAAACGAACTAAAAAGCCCCCCCCCAATGAGCACCAAGACTCAAGAGCAACAAACTGAGGAGTAGAAACATTTTTGAGTTCGCTATACGCATTGCTATCACCACGATGATCAATAGTTTTAACTATAGTATAAAGATAAAAAAATAACCACTGCCAGCAAATCTCAAATAAATATTTCTCAGTTTGCCATGAGTACTAATCTGTAATCCCAAAAGGCTGCGCATCTCAATAGTCATTGAGGGGTTCTACCGCAGTGCTACAATGTTTTTTTTCGGCGAGTTAGCATCATGAGTTTTAAAAGAGCTAACGCAGCCAGTTCCTTATAATCCGGATAATCTCCTTTTTGCTGCGGGAGTCAAGCATCATATTACGCCAATGGCTATCCGAGGCCATCTTGCTGATAGCACCAAGCAGCCGAATGTGACTGTCAGGATCGGATTGCGGAGAGAGCATCAGAAACATGATCCGCGCTGTTTTGCTCGATGTATTATCATAAATCCCAACCCGGTTGACACCTATAGCAAGAACCGGTTTGTTGAGATTGTCGAGTCTGGCATGAGGAATGGCGATATCCGCGCCGACAAAGGTTCCTCCCTGCAGCTCCCGTTCAAGGAGGTTGTTGAACGCACTCACTTCGTCAATGTCCGGATTGGAAAGACAGCATTCGTGCAGCAACTGACGAAACGCCTCCTCCTTTTCAAGAACACTCTCCCAGAGCACAACCCTTGCGCTCCTGATCGGTTCTTTCCATCCATATTGCGACCGGCTTACAGCCGTAAGGCTTCCTTTAATGCCGGAAAAGAGTTTTGTCTTTTGTTCAGCACCCTCTTCCCTGGTATCGAGGACAATCACGTTGATACCCCGACATTCACTGATCAAACGTTCAATAATGGTCTGCCGACCCAGAAGACGTTGCCATAGCGAAAGTTTTCTTCCTGAATTGCCGATGATAATGTGTCCAACACGATATTCCCTGGCAAACTGCAGAATGGTTTTAACCACATCGTCACCTTTATAGGTAAATACGGTAGCACCAAGTTGCTGGGCAAGAGCAAGCGTATTGGAAAGCAAACGTTGTACTTTTGCATCAATATTGGTTGGACTGTCGGATAGTGTCTGCACATAGACCGCATACCAGTCTCTGTTCAGTCTTCCAGCTATACGCGATGCGTAGCGCAGAATGGTTTCACAGTTCCTGGTTTTTGAACTGAGGCAAACCATAAGCTGATCGGGATTGGAAACCGAGCCGTCATGAAAGTGGTTGCGCCGCTTCGAATCAAGCTGTGCAGCAAGCTCTCGCAGGGTCAGCTCCCTGAGCTGCTCAAGATTTTCAGATTGAAAAAAGTTGGACAGGGCCGTTTCCAAACGGCCGGGAACATAGACTTTTCCTTCGGAGAGGCGCTGACGCAGATCATCGGTTGTAATATCAACATTGACAAGCTGATCAGCCAGCACCAGAATACGGTCAGGCACCCGTTCCTTGACCTTCACTCCGGTGGCATGTTCTACCGTTTCATAAAGGCTTTCGATATGCTGAATGTTCAGGGTTGAAATCACATGAATACCGGCGGCAAGAATTTCCTCAATATCTTCATAGCGCCTTGAATTTCTGCTTCCCGGAACATTGGTATGTGCAAGTTCATCAACCAGCACAACTGCGGGATGACGTTGGAGAACGGCATCAATGTCCATTTCGGTAATTTCTATACCTCGATATAACAGGCTTTTCCGGGGTATAATCTCCAGTCCTGACAGCAGGGCTTCAGTCTCCTTCCTTTTATGGGTTTCTACAAGGCCAACAACAACATCAATCCCATTGTCTTTAAGGCGTCTTGCTTCCTGCAGCATCTGCCAGGTTTTCCCCACACCAGCGCAGTAGCCGACATAAATCTTGAGTTTACCCCGTTGCGACCGCTGGATGAGACGCAAAAAACTGTCGGCTCTGTTGTTGCTATCCATAGATCTCTCTTCCCTTGATTAATTCGTTTACAGAATTATTTCTTCAATCGGTCAAGCGATCTGTTGAGTTGCAGAACATTCACAAGCGACTCGTTCAATAGGGGAATGGTGACGTTTCCACTTGTCGGCTCATAGATCAGTCTCATCACCTGATCGACAGAAAGACCCCTTGCATGGGCAACTCTTGATGCCTGAAATCGTGCAGCCGCAATCGAAATATGCGGGTCAAGACCGCTGCCTGAAGCTGTAACAAGATCTGCAGGAACTGTTTCTCCTTTTTTCAGTGCAAAGGAACCAAGCAGTTTCTCGCTCTTCTGGCGCATTGCCAGAGATGCAGGTGAAAGATTACTTCCACCTGCTCCGGCAGCGTTCCATGATACTGCCGATGGACGGGACCAGAAATTTTCAGGTCGGCTAAACTGCTGGCCAATAAGTTCACTGCCGACAACCTGTCCGTTTTCAGAACGGATAAGAGAACCCGATGCAGAATAGGGGACAATCTGAGCAGCCAGAAGTACGATTACGGTATACAACCCGCTGCAGATCAACACAGTAACGAGAAGAATACGTAATGAGACCGCAAATTGTCGCGTGAGATCCCCAAATGATAGCGTTGTTTTCATGGTAGCAAAACGTTTGTTTATATAAGACCGGTTAAGGCTATAAGCATGTCAATAAGCTTGATACCTACAAATGGTACCATTACTCCCCCAAAACCGTAGATAATCAGATTTTTCCGGAGCGTAGCGTCGGCTCCCACCGGACGATATTTGACACCTTTTATCGCGACAGGTATCAACAATGGAATAATGATGGCATTAAAAATCAATGAGGACAGAATGGCGCTTTCCGGTGTCGCAAGATGCATAATGTTCAGTACGGCGAGTCCTGGTATTGCCAGAACAAACATTGCCGGAATAATGGCAAAGTACTTGGCAACATCGTTGGCAATAGAAAACGTCGTCAATGCACCCCGCGTCATAAGCAACTGCTTGCCAATCTCGATGATCTCAATAAGTTTCGTCGGGTCACTGTCCAGATCGACCATATTGCCAGCCTCTTTGGCTGCCTGGGTACCGGAGTTCATGGCAACACCGATATCAGCCTGGGCAAGCGCTGGCGCATCATTGGTGCCATCCCCCATCATGGCAAGCAATCTTCCGCCCTGCTGTTCCTTGCGGATATAGGCCAGTTTGTCTTCAGGGCGTGCTTCGGCTATATAATCATCTACACCAGCCTGTGCAGCTATGGCTGCGGCAGTAAGAGGATTATCACCTGTCACCATAACGACACGCAGACCCATTGCTCGAAGACGGGCAAATCGATCGGAAATTCCGGGTTTGAGAATATCGGAAAGAGCAATGACGCCAAGAAGTTCACTTCCTTCCGCTACCACAATTGGCGTCATGCCTTTGCGGGCAACGTCGTCAACCAGTCCCTGCAACTTTTCCGAAACACTCCCACCCTGTTTTTCACAAAAACTGACGAGGGTATCCGGTGCACCCTTGCGAAGACTCTGGCCATCAGGGAGATCAATACCGCTCATTCGGGATTGCGCAGAAAAGGGCAGTACTTTTCCCTCAACTTCGTCAGGAGCTTTTATGCCCAGCGTCTCTTCAGCAAGGGTAATGATTGATTTTCCTTCAGGTGTCTGATCACCGAATGATGCCTTCATTGCGACCGAAGCAAGTCGCTCTTTCTGGATACCCGGCAGCGGAAAATAGTCGGTTGCCTGACGGTTTCCGATGGTGATCGTGCCGGTCTTGTCGAGCAGGAGTGTATCAATATCGCCTGCAAGTTCAACAGCTTTGCCGCTCTTTGCCAGCACATTGGCTGAAAGCGCCCGGTCCATACCGGCCAACCCTATGGCAGAGAGAAGGGCTCCGATAGTTGTTGGAATAAGACAAACAAGAAGAGCAACCAGCGTCGGTACTGGCAGCGTTATACCAAAATATTTACCGATAGGCCACAGTGTACCGGTTACCAGTAAAAATGCCAGGGTAAGGCCGGCAAGTGTTACCGTAAGAGCAAGTTCATTCGGCGTTTTCTGGCGAATAGCCCCTTCGACAAGAGCAATCATTTTATCAAGAAAGGAGTAGCCCGCTGAAACGGAAATACGCACAACGATCTGGTCTGAAAGAACTCTTGTTCCTCCAACTACTCCCGACCGGTCACCGCCAGCCTCTCGCACCACTGGTGCCGATTCACCGGTAATAGCGGATTCATCAACCATTGCTGCCCCTTCAACAACCTCTCCATCTCCAGGGATGGTTTCGCCTGTCAAAACAATCACCCGGTCACCTTCACTGAGCTGGTCAGAACTTACAGACTCCTCCCTGCCATCCTTTATCCTTCGGGCGATTGTATTCTGACGTGTCCGTTTGAGACTGTCCGTTTGCGCTTTACCCCTGGCTTCAGCAAGGGCTTCTGCAAAATTTGAAAACATTACAGTAAGCCATAGAATGACCATGACTGCAACCGTATAGAGCTGGTGCGGAGCTCCTGTCGTTGCATTTAAAATGGCAATAAGCGTCGTTAACACTGCTCCTGCTTCTGTAACAAACATGACAGGATTTTTTACCATAGCTCTTGGATCAAGCATCACTAATGATCGGCTCAAAGCACTCAAAACAAGCTCTCTTTCAAAAATTGAGGATGTTCTTGACTGCCGGCGCTCAGATTTTGCCTGATCATAGATATTCGGCAAAGGATTGGTTTTCATCACGTTGTATTTAATAATTCCTTGAAAACTTCATGGTTCAATGAACGATTGCAGTAAAATGATCAGCAACAGGACCGAGGACAGCTACTGGTAGAAAAAGAAGTGCCCCGATTAAAACCACGCTCCCGAGAATAATAAGCCCAAAAAGTAAGGTGTCGGTGCGTAGAGTTCCTGCTGTTACTGGAACAGGCTTCTTTGCCGCCAGCGAACCGGCAATAGCAAGAGGCAGAATGATAGGTAAATAGCGCGCCAGCAGCATCACAATACCGGTAGCAATATTCCAGGGAACGGTGTTATCACCCAACCCCTCGAAACCTGAACCGTTATTGGCTGCAGAAGAGGAAAATTCATAGAGAATTTCTGTAAACCCATGGGCTCCGCTGTTCAGCACAGTTCCTGCCCCTGCCGTCGTGGCCGCAAAAAGTGCGGTTCCTCCAAGAATCAGCGCCGGATGAACCAAGAGGGCAAGCAGGGCAAGCGTCATTTCGCGGGTTTCAACCTTTCGGCCAAAATATTCCGGTGTACGGCCAACCATCATGCCGCAGATAAATACACCGACAATGATAAAAATGAACATATTGATAAGACCAACGCCAACGCCACCAAAAACGATATTCATCCACATGCCGGCAAGAGGAACAAGTCCGGTCAGCGGATTAAGGCTATCGTGCATGCAGTTGACCGAACCATTACTGGTAGCTGTCGTCACCGCAGCCCAGAGAGCGCCTGCACCGGAACCAAAGCGAAGCTCCTTGCCTTCAAGATTCGAAACCACCTCGACTGGTAGGCCGGAGAGTGCGGTTGCAGGAGCCCCTTCAAGCCAGACTGCCGCGCCTGCTTTAAAAACAAGCAGTGCCATCATGACTGAAAATATTACAGCAGCATCGCGCATACGCCCTGTTATGCGTCCAAACATCCACACCGTTGCCATTGGGATCAGGATGATACTGGAGCACTCCAGAATATTGGTAAAGAAAGAAGGGTTTTCGAAAGGATGAGCTGAATTTGGCCCGAACCATCCACCACCGTTGGTTCCGAGCTGTTTAATTGCCACCATGGCAGCAACAGGGCCCCTGGCTATGGTTTGCGTTGCATGTTCAAGAGTATGGGCTACGGCAGCACCATCCATGGTCATTGGAACTCCTCCGGCAACAAGAAGCAAGGCAACAAAGAGTGCAAGTGGCAGCAGAATAAAAAAAGTTGTCCGCATCATGTCGCTGTAAAAATTGCCAACCGTTTTTTTCCCGCCCAGCGCTCTGGCAAGAGCCACAAGGCAGGCAATCCCTGTCGCAGCAGAAACAAACTGCAGCCACATCAAACCGAAAAGCTGGGAAAAATAGCTCATGGATGCCTCTCCAGAGTAGTGCTGGAGATTGGTGTTTGTGACAAAGGATGCCGCAGTATTAAAAATAAGGCTTGCCTCAAGCGGCCCCTTTCCGTCGGGATTGAGCGGCAGCCACTGCTGCAGTGCAAGTACAGTCATTACGAAAGCAAACATGGCAATATTGAATATCAGCATGGAAAACAGATAGCTCTTCCAGTCCTGTTCTTCAACGGCAGCAAGCCCACCTGTTTTGCTGAAGATCCCCGAAGTCCAGCGACCATAAGTTGAATTCTGACAAGGATCTATCAAGAGTGTCATCGCAAGTCCAAGAGGCCACGACAAAAAGGCAGGAACAATCAGTACCAATACAAATAGTAATGACATAATGCGATAGGTTTAAAATTTCTCAGGATTGACAATGGCATAGACCAAATAAACCATGCAACCAAAAAATGTGAGCAAGACAACGAAATCCATGTTAACCTCCGATATGAATAATGAAGCCAATCAATCCAGCCACTCCGGTAAGAATCAGAAAAATGAGTATTCCGAGATACAGTTGATGGTACACATTCATGATAGTCTCCCTCCTTCTGTTGAATAGCTTTTAAGCCTTTATATTATTAACAGTTATCTTACCTTATGGGTAGAGTGAAGTAAAATACTGACCCCTTGCCTGTGACATTTTCAGCACCAACACTTCCTCCCTGTGCTTCAATAATCTCCTTTACAATCGAAAGCCCGAGGCCGATACCACTCGTTGCTTTTTGGCCCGGAACTCGATAAAACCTTTCGAAAAGGTGCTCAAGATGTTCAGATGCAATACCATTCCCTGTGTCTTGAACGGAAAATCTGATCTTGTCATGCTCTTCAGAAGCGCTGATGGTTACTTTACCGCCCGGCGAGGTAAACCGCAATGCATTCGAAAGAAGGTTCGCAAAAACATGCTTGATGCTTTCCGGATCTGCTATCACATCAGACAACCCTTCATGAATAGTATTCACAATGGTTACCCCCCGATCACTGGCATGAATCAGGAACGGCTCAATGCCTTCGCAACTGAGATGAAAAGGAGAAACCGGAACAATGTTCAGGGGGGCTTTGCCCGATTCTATCCGGTTGAGCTCCAGAAGATCATCAAGCATACGCGCAAGCCGCTCACTCTCTTCACGTGCAGCCAGCAACAGATCTGCCTGCTGTTCGTTGAGATGCCCTATTCGTTCTTCAAGCAGAAGATGAACAGACATTCGCAGCGAGGTAAGAGGGGTTCGCAACTGATGAGATACCGTAGCAATAACACTGCGCTTGAGCTCAAGCTGTTCGTGAAGCTGTGTCACATCCCTGAAAATCAGCGCTGTTCCGGCAAACTCCTCACGCTCAGCACTTAAAGGAACAGGTACTACCACAGGTTGAAAAAAGTACTCGTTCCTCCCGTCAAAATGCTGAATGTAGTCATTACCACCTTCCGACTCAGTTGCGTAACCCTGTCGAACAGCTTTCTGCCACACTCCCTTCAGCCAGTCATGACCGATATCCTGAACATAAACACCCGCTTTCAACCCAAAATAGCGTTCCGCAGTGTCAGTGGATACTTCAACTTGTCCATTCGCATCCAGCACCGCTATCGGCAAGGGTAAAACCTTGAACACCTCCTGCGTTACCCTCCGACTGCGATAAAGCATGTCCAGATCGCTTTTGCGCATTTTACGGAGAGTTGCTGCCATGTCGTTAAATGATTGTGAAAGTTGTCCGATTTCATCCATTGACGTGGTATCAAGGACAAGATCAAGATTGCCATTCCGAATCTCTTCGACTGACGCGGTCAGCTTTTTGATCGGCATGAGAATCCAGCGATGGGAGCGAAAGCTGAACAATATTGCAATAATTGCACTGGCAAAAATAGCCACCAGCATGGTATTGTGCGCTGATGCAGCCATCTGGCGCGCATTATCGTTTGCCGCCTGCATGTTTGCCTGGTTCATCTCCAGAACTTGGGCCGAGAGTTGCTTTATTTGCTGAAAAAGCGGAAGAAGGTCAGAAAAATATCGCTGCTGCCTTTCAGGCAAAGAAGTCGATGGATTTGTAACCTGTTTAATAATAATGTAGTATCGGACAAAAAGAGTGTTGATCTGCATGGCTTTCTGATGTTCACCGGGAAGGGTGATATTGCCAAGCTCCACGCGCAGTGCATGACGAAAGTTTTGTTCATTCTCCCGAATAGTGCTCATTCCTTCATCGTAATGTCCTGCGAAGGTAAACAAGGCTCCACTGTCTATGCGCTCAAGTGACTCAGTCATTTTCTGGCAGGCAACCACACTGCGATAGTTTTGCCTGAGAATAACATCAATAGCTCCGCCAAGGGCATCAATGTGACGGATAGTCAGCACCCCTAGTGCAACAACAATGAGGAGCAGACCACCAAATCCCAGAACAAGCTTTTGTCGTATACCAATCATTTATAACCTCCTGACATGTTCATGTTAATTAGTACAGCAAAAAGTGTACCAATAATTTAATCGCCTATACATTAACAGAAAAGCCGGGCAGAGTAGCGGTGACCCTTTGAAATATTCAAGAGCAGACAAACTGAGAGCTTGCGTTTTTCAAGCTGCCAGAGGTGGGGAAATCAGATTGAAAAGAATGTATTAAACCTTGACAGGCAAAATCACAAAAGGAATACCGTGCACGTAAAGATTACGCTGCACTGCAAAAACCGTATAATTATGCAGCCATCGGTCCATCATAGACTCTTTGGTGAACACGAGCTGCCCTCCAAAAAAGACAATGTCCGGAAATTTTTCCCTGATGGCCGGAACGAGCTTGTTAACCTCATCAACGACATCAGTTCCAAGAGAGAAATATGCTTCAGCATAGTACCCATGCTCCGTCATGTAGTCAACATACTTTGATGTTTCATTACGAACAAAGTTGCCAAGATTATCTATTTCATCAGCTCCCTTGAAGTTTCCAGCATCAATCGAGCCTATTTCAACAAAAACATAATTTTTGTAACTATTTCCGAAAAGGCGGAAAACACTGAACAGTGTATGCAGGCCAAGACCGTTAAAGCCATTCACTAAGATAGCGGCCGTCTTCGCCTTTTGGTCAAAAACCGGAATCGGAGTAACCTGATCACTCTCCTTGTCATGCACATCCGAACCTGTCAGCACAGCAGCCTCCACAATAACATCAAGCCGCTTCAGTGTCTGATATGTTTTGTTGTAGTGTCCCTTGATAAAAAAAGCACCCATAACCAGCACTCCTGTGATGAGAATAGTCACCCATCCGCCTTCATGAAACTTGAGTACCAGTACAGAGATCAGGATAAAAGTCGTCAGCATCAGTCCAACGCCATTAATTACAAGCTTCCTTGCCCAAAGCTTTTCAGACTCCCTTTTTTCCCACCAATGGCGAACCATTCCAAGCTGTGAAAGCGAGAACGTTATGAAAACGTTAATGCTGTAAAGAACAATGAGAAAATCAACGGATCCGTTTGATGCAAGCATCATGGCAAGTGAGGCAATACCCATGACAAGAATGCCTTTTTCCGTAACAAGTCGGTCACTCAGCATGGCAAAACGCGCTGGCAGCCATTTGTCAAGTGCCATATTTGCAAGAACCCTCGGCCCATCAAGAAAGCCTGTCTGTGCAGCAATAAAAAGCAGTACTGCTTCCGAAAAGAGGGTAACCCAGACAAAACTAACACCATACCAGCCAGTCCAGGATGCAGTAATACTCTCAAAAAGAATCGCGTTGAGAGTTTTGCCCGGCATATCCCGTACATCAAAAAGAATGTATGCCAGCATGAGCCCCATAACAGTAACGGAAAGAGAGATCGCCATATACTTCATGGTTTTCTTTGCTGTCAACACTTTCGGATCACGCAGAACAGGCAAACCGTTACTGACTGCTTCAATTCCCGTAAAGGTACCAGCGCCGAGGCTGTAGGCTTTCAACACAAGAAAAAGTACACCAAAAATTCCGAGAGTATGAAATGAACTGGCAAGCTCACGCCCCGTTTCATGATAGACCGTACCAAAATTGGCCAGATGGGAGATCACGGCATAGACAATGACAACAAGGTGAGTAACAACAAAAAGGAGAAAAACAGGAACAAGGGGCATCACCGCCTCTTTGATCCCGCGAAGGTTCAGTAACAACAGCACCATGACTCCAAATACAGCAAACCACAATTTATAGGAGATTAACCCGACAGGCAAAAAGCTGAAAATAGCATCCGCTCCGCTGGCAATTGAGATGGTAATGGTCAACACATAATCGATCAGAAGCGCACTGCCGGAAATCACCCCCATTTCAGGAGAAAGAAGTTTACTCGCAACCAGATAGCCACCTCCTCCGTGAGGGAAAAGCTCAATAATATGTGAATAACTTGATGCAATAATAAAGATGGTGATTCCCGTGCCGATAGCGACAAAAATCCCAAGTGTCGGATGCCCCTGAAGCGCCTTGAATGCTTCGGGAGGGCCATAACAAGAGGAGGAAAGACCGTCGGAACCAAGTCCAACCCATGCAAGAAATGCGCTCAACGCCAGTTGATGGAAAATTCTATGATCCCGAAAATCCCGTGCACTGCCTAGAAAAAATGTTTTAAACCGTCTTAAAGAGTTATTGACTGCCATAAAAAATCGGATAAATTAATGGTGTACCAGAACATAAGGAAAGCACACTAAACGACATCTTGCAAAACACAAGATCACCAGAGAAAGTGTATTGAATTTTGCAAGGTGGCTTCATAGCTTATATTTCGTACTGCTTCCGTTTTCTCCAGAGAGTAGCCTGATCAATACCAAGAAGGTCTGCTGCCTCTTGAAGAGATTTTGTTGAAGCAAGAATAAGACGGATATGATTTTCCTCAATCACATCAAGGGTTAATGGATCACCAAGACGAGCAGGATGTATTTTGGCCACAATGCTTTCCGGAAGAAGTTCCAGACCAATACCATCTGTTTTGCTCAAAATAACAGCGCGTTCAATAACATTGCGCAATTCGCGAATATTGCCCGGCCACGAGTAGGTTCTGAGGGCTTGCAATGCCGTATCCGTAAATCCTTCAAGTTTTTTGTGATTCTGCGCCGCAAAAAAGTTCAGCATACTCACAGCAAGTTGCTCAACATCATCAGGCCGGGCGGCAAGAGGTGGCAAATCAATCTGGATAACATTCAACCGATAAAAAAGGTCTTCACGAAAACGCCCCTCTCTTACCTCTTTGTCAAGCTCTTTATTGGTCGCTGCAATGATCCGGACATTTGCTTTGCGTGTTTGATGATCGCCAATCCTTTCATATTCCCGATCCTGAATAAAGCGAAGAAGTTTTGGCTGAATTGAAAGGGGCAGGTCTCCGATTTCATCAAGAAACAAAGAGCCCCCTTCACAGGAAAAGACTCGTCCCGGATTATCCCTGACAGCTCCGGTAAATGAGCCCTTAACATGCCCAAAAAGCTCACTTTCAAGCAGTTCATGGCTTAATGAAGGACAAGAGATAACCCCGAATGGTTTGTCAGCTCTGCTGCTCCAGCTATGAAGAGTTCGCGCAAGCACCGTTTTGCCGGTACCGCTCGGACCACATAAAAGAACAACAGCTTCAGACGTGGCAACCTGACGAGCCAACTCAACAACCCGTTGCATAGAGGGATAACGAGTTGTAAAAGTAATTTCCGGATGAATGCGGCTCAAATCTTCCTGTAAAGTCTCAATTCGCCGCTCCATTTCACTCACTTCAGCAATACGCCTGGTAACAAGATCAAGTTGATTTGGAGTAAACGGCTTGGCAATATAGTCAGATGCACCCCGCTTGATAGCTTCGACAGCGCTCTCAATCGAAGCATAAGCAGTAATCACCACCACCTTGATCCATGGATAGGTATGCAGCATCAACTGCACCAGGTCCAGCCCACTCTCTGTTCCCAAACGCAAGTCAATAAAGGCAAGATCAAAAACCTGTCGCTCAGCCTCTGCCAATGCATCCCTGGAATTGCTCACCGATTTCACAAAATGCCCGCGAGACTCCATAAAAACCATAAGAGTCTTGCGAATATTTATTTCATCATCAACAATAAGAACATTAAGCATATTCAATAGAGTTATTGTTCCATTTACAAATACTCCAATAGACCTCTCCACAAATGTTACGCATAGGCAGTATAAAAACAAAAAGGCAGCACACATTTCCTGTGTGCTGCCTTTTTTTCGGCTCCGCGGGCAGGACTCGAACCTGCAACCCTGCGATTAACAGTCGCATGCTCTACCATTGAGCTACCGCGGAATATGCGACGGCTAATATACACCTGTTTTTTTTAAATACAAACCGATAAAAAGCTTTTTTGTCCCGTTCCACATCGTTAAAGAATTGACGGCTTTCATTTTCCATAAAAAATTTTGTACATTGATTCTCTTTTATCGAAAAGATGACCTATGCGTAAAGAAAAATCGCTGATAGAGATTCGCACCAGTACTCTTGCAGAAGGAATCAATGAGCTTGATTTTACCTGTCAAGCCAGAGATTTCGATGGAAGGCGGTTAGCAGAGGCAGGTTTTACAGGGAAGATTACAGTCAATATTGTTGCCAAAAAGAGTGACGACGAAATAACGGTCACAATCAACACATCAGCAGTCGCTGATTCTACCTGCGACCGATGTCTTGCGCCGATAGCAAAGGTCCTGACCGGCTCGCTTGATCTTTTTTATACCTTTGGAACTTCTCTTGACAGAGAGCACAATGAGAATGACGAGTATCGTCATATTGAGAAGAGTACCGAATATATTGACATTACTGAAGATGTTTGCGACACGTTAATCCTGTCGGTGCCAATGAAGATGACCTGTACAAACAACCCTGACTGTCGGCTGTTCAGCAGCCATGAACTCTCAGGAAGCAGAGAAGAAAACGAAGCGCCTCAGGCCGGACAGCAGACCTCATGGCAGGAGTCACTTGAAAAGCTGAAAGAAAAGTATCGTTAACTGACTTATAAATAAAGAGTAGCACCATGGCCAATCCTAAAGCCAAAATGTCCAAATCCCGAAGGGATAAAAGACGCGCCCAATTCAATGCCCGCACAAAGGCCGCCACAACGGTCAACTGTCCGCACTGCGGCGAGCCTACACTTCCTCACCGTGCGTGCCGCCATTGCGGACACTACCGCGGCAGATGTGTGGTCAATAAATTAGCCAAGAGCTGATCAATTAAAAACAAGACAAAAACCCGATCATGTTGACCATTGTTGTTGACGCCATGGGTGGAGACCATGCTCCAGCCTGTGTGATAGAGGGAACTGTTCAGGCATTGCAGGAAAGTGGCAACCGATTTGCAATAGTGCTTATCGGTCAGTCGGAAAAAGTTGAACCACTGCTTGCCACTTACGAAACAAGCGCGCTTAACCTGAAATTTCTGCACGCTCCCGAAGTAGTGACCATGGAAGATATTCCAGCCACTGCCGTCAAAACAAAACAGGAGTCATCGCTCGTCAAAGGATTGCAGCTCTGCAAGGCAAAAAAGGCAGATGCTTTCGTCAGCGCAGGCAATACCGGCGCACAAATGGCAGCATCGCTTTTTGTGCTTGGCCGGCTTCCCGGCGTGCTTCGCCCGACTATCTACGCCTATTTTCCCCGTATAAAGGAGGGTCTGACGAATATTGTTGATGTCGGAGCAAATGTTGACTGTAAGCCTGAAAACCTTGTGCAGTTTGCCGAAATGCTTACCATTTACCAGCGCTATGGCGCAGGAATAGAAAAGCCGATCACCGGACTCCTCAATATCGGAGAGGAAGAGGGCAAGGGACCGGAGGTGCTTAAACAGGCATACCGTCTTCTGAAAGAGGCTGATAGCAAGGGGAAAATAACGTTCATTGGCAACATAGAAGGACACGACATTTTGAAGGGAGAGGCCACAATCGTCGTTTGCGATGGACTTGTCGGCAACACCATTCTGAAATTTGGCGAAAGCATCCCTGAATTTTTGGGTAGCCTGTTCAAGCAGTCACTTGAACAACTTGTTACTTCCGGTCAGATGAACCAGGATAACGCCATGTTAACAAGCAGCATCTTCAAGAAAATGCTTGACCCCTTTGATGTCGAACAATTCGGAGGCGTCCCTTTTCTTGGCGTTGATGGAATCTCAATCGTCGGACATGGACGTTCATCTTCAAGGGCTATCAAGAATATGATTTACATGGCTGAGCATATGATCGAAAGAAGGGTCAATGAACATATTGCTGAAGTCCTTTCCGAACAATAGAAAAACTGCATTTAATCGCATGAAAGCTGCAATTACGGCAACAGCCAATTATTTACCTCCCGATATCCTGAGCAATCATGACCTCGAACTGTTGCTTGACACCAACGACGAGTGGATTCGCTCAAGAACAGGCATAAGCGAACGCAGAATACTCAAGGATCCCGAAAAAGCAACTTCGTACATGTGTGGTGAGGTTGCACGGAAGCTTCTTGAAAAACGGCAGATTACTGCGGATGATGTAGAGTTAATCATTGTTGCCACCATGACTCCGGACATGCCCTTTCCCTCCACGGCATGTTTCACACAAAGCATCATCGGAGCCACAAACGCCTGGGCATTTGATGTCAATGCTGCATGCTCCGGATTTCTTTACGCACTGAACATCGGCGCGCGCTTTATCGAAAGCGGTGCACACAAAAAAGTGATGGTAATTGGTGCCGACAAGATGTCATCTGTCACTGACTTTACTGATCGCTCAACCGCCATTCTTTTTGGAGACGGCGCTGGGGGAGTCATCCTTGAACCAGCAAAAGAGGAGGGATACGGTATTCTTGATGCTCGCATGTACTCCGATGGAACAAACGGCAAAGATCATCTTCTCATGACTGGTGGCGGCAGCCGACACCCGGCAACATACGAGACCATCGACAAGAGAATGCACTATATCCACCAGGATGGCCGACAGGTTTTCAAGGCAGCCGTCACTTCCATGGCAGAGGTTGCCCTAGAGATCATGAATCGCAATAACCTCAAAGCTGAAGATGTTGCTTATCTCGTGCCTCACCAGGCCAATCAACGCATTATTGATGCAACAGCAGAACGAATGGGTGTTGACGAGAAGAAAGTTGTTTCAAACGTCGCCCGGTATGGCAACACAACGGCTGGAACTATTCCAATCTGTCTGGCTGAACTTGACGAACAGCAGAAACTGCACACTGGTTCCAACCTGGTTCTCGTCAGTTTTGGCGCAGGATATACCTGGGGCGGCATCTACTTAAAATGGCAATAAAAAATTCATGAAAGCTTTTGTATTTCCGGGACAGGGCTCCCAGTATTGCGGCATGGGCCGTGACATTTTTGACAATTTTCCTGATGCCCGCGCCATGATGGAAAGGGCCAACGAACTTCTCGGTTATTCAATAACCGATATCATGTTTTCGGGTAGCGAAGAGGAATTACGTCAGACAAAGTATACCCAGCCCGCGATATTTCTTCATAGTATTGCTGCGGCAACTCTTCTCGGCAGAAAGGATATTGCCATGACTGCGGGCCATAGCCTTGGCGAATATACTGCACTCTGCTTTGCCGGATCTCTCAATTTTGACGATGCGATGCGCATTGTAGCAAAACGGGGTAACCTGATGCAAAATGCTGGGCAACAGAACCCCGGCACGATGGCCGCCATAATCGGCATGCCTGACAGCGCACTTGAAAGTCTGCTTGAAGAGGCCCGTACAGAGGGTATTGTTCAGGCTGCGAATTTCAACTCACCCGGACAGATTGTCCTTTCCGGCGATATTGCGGCCGTCAAAAAAGCTGTAGCACTTGCATCCTCCAAAGGTGCACGTATGGCGAAAGAGCTTGTTGTTTCCGGCGCGTTTCACTCTCCTTTGATGAAACCTGCAGAACAGGAACTGGCTGAAGCGCTTGCAGAGATCAATATTCATGATGCAGAAATTCCAGTCTGCATGAATGCTGTTGCCTGTCCGGTCACCAATGCTGGAGAAATCAGAAAAAATCTGGTTCTTCAACTTACCAGCTCAGTGCTCTGGGCACAATCTATCGAAGCAATGGTGCAAAGCGGCATTACAGAGTTTATCGAAGTTGGCCCCCAAAAAGTTTTACAAGGACTCATCAAGCGAATTGACAAGAGTGTCGCTACCCGAGGCATTGATACCGCATCGGATATTCAGGCTCTGGTTTAATACTATAATATCAACAGACAAAACTATGTTTGAAGGAAAAATCGCTGTTGTCACCGGAGCAGCAAGAGGCATCGGGCAGGCTATTGCTTATAACCTTGCCGCCAGAGGCGCCGATATTGTGCTGTGCGACATCAAGGCTGAATGGCTGTCGGAAAGTGCCGAAGGGGTAAAAAACCTTGGAAGAAAGGCTTACTGTTTTGAGCTCGACGTCACCAACGCCACCGCCGTACAGAACGCCTTTAATGACATTGCTGCCGAGACGGGAAGAATTGATATTCTCGTCAACAATGCTGGCATTACCAAGGACGGTCTGCTGATGAGAATGAGCGAAGAGGATTGGGATGCGGTGCTTACCGTCAATCTGAAAGGTACTTTTTCCTGCACCAAGGCGGTCAGCCGCATCATGATGAAGCAGCGTTCAGGCTCGATCATCAACATCGCTTCGGTTGTCGGACTCATGGGCAATGCTGGCCAGGCCAACTATGCCGCATCGAAAGGGGGCGTCATTGCCTTCACCAAATCGGTCGCAAAGGAGTTCGCCTCCCGCAACATAAGGGCAAACGCCGTCGCTCCGGGATTCATTTCATCGAAAATGACCGACGCACTCTCCGATGAAGTTCGCCAGAAAATGCTCGAAGCTATCCCTCTCGCCAGCTTTGGTACTCCGGAGGATGTCGCTAATGCTGTGGCATTCCTGGCCAGCGACCAATCCTCGTACATCACCGGGCAGGTCATCAGCGTCAATGGCGGTATGGTTATGTGATTTGGGCAAGGTAATATTCTTTGTATATTGAAAGACTTTCTCAATTTTTTTTTATTTAACAACCACTTTTAATCAGGAGAACAGGCTATGACTGAAGCAGAAATCAAAGATAAGGTATACGATATTATCGTGAGCAAAATGGGGGTCAACAAAGATCAGATCAAAATGGAATCCAAATTTTCCGATGACCTTGGTGCAGATTCACTCGACACCGTTGAGCTGATCATGGAGCTTGAAAATGAATTTGGCGTACAGATTCCTGATGAAGATGCGGAGAAAATCGGCACGGTGCAGCAGGCTATCGATTACATCGTCAAAAAGTAGGCAAAATCAAGACAAGCAGGCAAACGGGAAACAGTTAAATCAAAACAGATGGCTCAAGAACGCAAAAGAATCGTAATTACCGGAATAGGAGTTTTATCTCCTGTTGGTCTTTCCAAAGAGGATTTCTGGGACTCACTCTACCAAGGTAAAAGCGGTGCGGCACCAATCACCTATTTTGATACAACTGATTTTGCAACAACATTTGCGTGCGAGCTTAAAGAATTTTCGGTGGAGAAGTATATCGACAAAAAATCCGCCGATCGCATGGATCCTTACTGTCAATATGCCGTTATTGCTGCAGGCCAGGCTCTGAAAGATTCAGGGCTTGATCTGAAGGAGATTGACCCGCTCAGAATCGGTGTGGTACATGGCTCGGGCATTGGAGGAATGACGACCTACGAACAACAGTTCAAGACATTCCTTGAACGAGGTCCGAGACGAATCAGTCCCTTCTTTATCCCCATGCTTATCCCCGATATTGCTGCCGGACAAATATCCATTCGCAATGGGCTCATGGGCCCGAACTATGCAACAGCTTCGGCCTGCGCGACCTCACTTCATGCTATTATCGATTCTTACCTGCTCATTCAGGCAGGGATGGCCGATTATATGGTGTGCGGTGGTTCAGAGGCACCAATCACGCAGATGAGTGTTGGCGGCTTCAACTCAGCAAGAGCACTCTCTACGGCCAACGATCGGCCGCAGCAGGCTTCGCGCCCCTATGATCGCGATCGTGACGGTTTTGTTATGGGTGAAGGGGGAGGATCGTTGATTCTTGAATCGCTTGAGTCTGCAAAAGCTCGCGGGGCAAAAATCTATGGTGAAATCGTTGGTGTTGGTGCAACCGCAGACGCCTATCACCTGACGGCTCCCCATCCTGAAGGACTCGGTGCGGTCAATGCCATGAGAACCGCTATTACGATGGCTGGTATTACACCCGAACATATCGACTACATCAATACTCACGGTACATCCACCCCGCTTGGTGACCTTGCGGAGATTGCCGCCATCAAGACGCTCTTCGGCGAGCACGCTTACAAGCTCAGTATCAGCGCAACAAAATCAATGACCGGACACCTTTTGGGCGCCGCTGGAGTTGTTGAGTCAATTGCATGTCTTCTTGCCATGCAGCATCAGACCGTTCCACCAACCATCAACCTTGACAATCTTGACCCGCAGGTTGATCTGGATGTAACACCGAACACCCCGAAAAAGCGCTCAATAGAGTATGCACTCAACAACGGTTTCGGGTTTGGAGGACATAACGGCTCGATTATTTTCAGGAACGGCTCTTCGCTCTGAAAAAAACATTGCTGCCTGTGGAGCAATTCTGGCAAAAGCTCACCTCCTTTGCCTTTCACCGAACAGGCGAGCAGACCTTTGAAGCGAATGCGACTATCCTTGCACAAGAAACTGTTGACTACCTGCAGCAGCTTGTCGGGACGCCCGGCAACAACATGCTGCTCTACCAGACAGCTCTGACCCACCGCTCCGTCGTTCATGACCCAGCAACACCCAACATTATCGAATCAAACCAGCGCCTTGAATTTCTTGGTGATGCGGTTCTTGGACTGCTGATCTCCGACTACCTTTTCCGTCACTTTTCTGCAAGCCCGGAAGGAGAACTCTCTAACACCCGGGCAAAGATTGTCAACAGCAAATCCCTTGCCGGGTTTGCCCGCACTATTGGCCTTGGAAAACATTTCCTCCTCGGCGAATCAGCCGATCACCATAACATCAGGGAAAGCGAATCTGCACTTGCTGACGCTTTCGAATCACTTATTGGAGCAATTTACCTCGACAAAGGAGTGGAGGTGGCTTATGATTTTGTTGTCAGGCATATCATTAACCATGCCAATTTCAAAAGCATCGTTGCCACAGAGTACAACTACAAAAGCCGCCTCATCGAGTATACACAGTCGCTCCATCTGCCACAACCCGTCTACACCGTTATAGCAGAAACCGGTGCAGAGCATGAAAAAAATTTCACCGTAGGGGTTACCTGCACCGACAAGCTTCTCGGGACAGGCTCTGCCAGAAGGAAAAAAGATGCGGAGCAGCTTGCCGCCAGGGAGGCTATGGAGCGAATCAGCGAAGAGAGCAGTTCTGAATGTTGATACCGTCTGACAAAAAAAATTGATTGTCTTGAGCTTCTCTTTCCCATCTTCTATATTGAGTAACAGTATAAACCAAAAAGCCTCACATCAAGCCGCACAACACCATGAGAGAAAAACTGATTTTTGATCTTTCCCGCGAGGGACGCAAGGGATACAGCCTTTCGGGAAACGATTGCCCTGAACTCCCTCTTGAGAGCATTCTTCCCTCAAAGTTTCTGCGCAAGGTTCCAGCCGATCTGCCGGAGATGCCGGAGAGCGAGGTGGTACGCCACTTTGTACGGCTCTCGAATCTGAACCACCATGTTGACAAGAATATGTATCCTTTGGGAAGCTGTACCATGAAGTACAATCCCAAGATAAACGACTACACCTGCGATCTGCCGGGATTCAGCGCCCTTCACCCGCTGCAGCCAGCAGAAACAACACAGGGAGCATTGCAGCTCATGTATGAACTTGCGGAGATGCTTCGCGAAATTGCCGGAATGGCTGCCGTCACGCTGCAACCGGCAGCAGGCGCCCATGGAGAGCTGACCGGCATTCTGCTGATCAAAAAATATCACGAAGCTCAGGGCTCAAAACGGCACAAACTGCTTGTGGTTGACTCTGCGCACGGTACCAACCCCGCTTCAGCCGCGCTTGCGGGCTATGAAATTATCTCCGTCAAAGGCAATGCCGACGGGCGCACCGATCTGGATGATCTCCGCAGCAAGCTTGACGGTGACGTAGCCGCGCTGATGCTGACCAACCCCAATACCATCGGCCTGTTTGAAAAGGATATTCAGCAGATTGCTAAAATGGTGCACGACAACGGCAGCCTGCTCTACATGGATGGCGCCAACATGAATGCCCTCCTCGGCATCACTCGCCCCGGCGACATGGGCTTTGATGTCATGCACTACAACCTTCACAAAACATTTTCAGCTCCACATGGCGGCGGCGGCCCAGGCAGCGGCCCGGTCGGTGTCAGCGCAAAGCTTGTGCCTTACCTGCCTGTCCCGATCATTGAAAAGGAGGGAACGACTTATAAACTCTCTTACGATCGCCCAGAGAGCATAGGCCGGATGATGAACTTCTACGGTAACTTTGCCGTGATGGTGAGAGCTTACACTTACATCAGGATGCTCGGCCCCGACGGACTTCGCCGGGTCTCGGAAAATGCCATCATCAACGCCAATTATCTGCTCAGCCTGCTGCTCGAAAGCTACGACCTGCCTTTCCCGAAACCGGTCATGCACGAGTTCTGCCTTTCGGGAGACCGGCAGAAAAAAACGCACGGTGTCAGAACGCTCGATATTGCAAAACGGCTGCTCGACTATGGCTTTCATGCCCCGACCATCTATTTCCCGCTCATTGTCAGCGAAGCGCTGATGATTGAGCCGACCGAGACCGAATCTAAAGAGACGCTTGATGTGTTTGCCGAAGCGCTGCTCAGCATTGCCAGAGAGGCTGCAACAACACCGGAGGTTGTACTGGCAGCTCCTGTAACAACACCGGTGAAGCGACTCGATGAAGCGATGGCCTCAAGGCAGCTCAACATCTGCTGTTCACTGTAAGCTGGCCGCTGAAAAAATTAACTAAAACGTCACCAAACTTATTTTGCGGTACGAATCCATGCCACTATACTATAAAGAAACGTCAGTGTATGCTCTTACTTCACACAAAAGTTCTGGTACTCAATTGCAGCTATGAACCTTTAACTATTTGCAACGTCCAGAAAGCTGTTCTTTTACTCTTTGGAGGCAAAGCCGTGCCGGTAGCTCACCACCCGGAAAAGGTCATCAGCACGGTTGCCCGCAGCTATCCACTGCCAAGTATTGTTCGACTCACCTGTTTTGTCAGGGTACCCTACAAGCAAATCATACTGACCCGAAAAAACATTATCATCAGAGACAACTTCCAGTGCCAGTACTGCGGCAAAACTGATCTGCCCTTAACCATTGATCACATCTTACCACACTCAAGAGGTGGTGAGTATTCGTGGGAGAACCTCATTACAGCATGTCCGCGCTGCAACTCGAAAAAAGGAAACAGAACTCCCCAAGAAGCAGGCATGTACCCATTAAAAAAGGCAATCAGGCCCAACAAACTGATGTTCATGCAGCAACTGACAACAACGTTTTCCAGTGAATGGAAACCATATCTCTTTATGAGCTGAGCTTATTCCTGCTCAAACAAACCATTTTTGCTGAACAGCATATTGCTGATCCCTTTCCGTAATCCCGAAATAATCCTGCTTCCATGGCTTAGCGAGGCTGCCGCTGGACACTCAACAAGCCCGGTTTTCCGGGGTATGAACTGGTCACATCCTCAGAACCGCGCCATGTACCACACAATATCCTGAAAACAATGCCCCCCTTCTGATTCCTGCAATAACGGATTGTCAGGATTTTTTTTACTTTTCAACAGATAACCCGATGCACTTCAACAAATAAACAGCGTGCCCGGAAAAAATCAAATACATATGAAAATAAGTTCCAGCCTCTCTCTCTTTTGCCTTTTTATCTTTCTGCTCATCACATCAGCAGCATCTACCGGATCGGCCACCTCAAAGCCGGGCAAAGAGAAATGGTGCGCTCAGCAGATTTTCAGCCGCAAAGATTCCCGTATTGAGGAGAGCCTGCTGGGCATGAGCCTCCAGGAAAAGGTGGGACTGATGATTATCGCTCAAATTGAGCCCCAGAATATCACTCCTCAGAACAAAGAGTACCAACTTCTGAGCCGTCTGGTACAGGAGGGGAAAGTTGGAGGAATCATGTTTCTTAAGGGCGACGCCGTAACCGCAGGAACTCTTGTCAACCATTTTCAGTCGATTGCACCCCATTCTCTCCTGATAAGCTCGGACATGGAGCGAGGGGTGGCCATGCGCCTCAGCGGAGCTACGGAGTTTCCGCCGAATATGGCTGTAGCAGCCACAAAGGATCCCGACCTTGCCGCAGAGATGGCGGAGGCGATTGCCGAGGAGGCAACCATGATCGGGATACAGCAGAACTATGCGCCGACAGTAGACCTGAACATCAACCCGCTCAACCCCGTCATCAACACCCGTTCATTCGGCGACAGGGTACCGCAGACCATCGCCATGGCTAGCGCCATTATCAGGGGGCTCCAGTCGAACGGCGTGATTGCAACGGCAAAGCACTTCCCGGGCCATGGTGATGTCTCGGTTGACAGCCATTTTTTACTACCGGTACTCCAGTCTGACCGAAAGCAACTTGATGAGTATGAGCTGAAACCCTTCAAGGCCGCCATTGAATTGGGTGTCATCAGTGTCATGGTGGGGCACCTCGCTGTACCAAAACTGACCGGCAGCATGGAGCCAGCCTCCCTTTCAAAAACAATCGTTACCGATCTGCTCCGCAGGGAGCTGGGTTTTCAGGGGCTGATTATTACCGATGCCCTGAACATGAAAGCGCTCTACAACGGCCAGAATGTCGCTAAAATCTCAGTCAAGGCCGTTCAGGCGGGCAATGACCTGCTGCTTTTTTCTCCCGATCCTGAACTGACCCACAGAGCTGTTGTCAAAGCGGTCGAAGAGGGCCTTATCGCGATTGAACAGATTGACGGCTCGGTACGAAGAATCCTTCAGGCAAAAGCCTGGTTAGGCATCGAGCGCCGAAAAGTTGTGGATAGTGAGCAAATCAGAAGAGATGTGAGCCCTCCCTCTCACCAGCGTCTTGCAAGAAGAATTGCATCTCGCGCCGTCACGCTGGTAAACGACACCAACCATTACCTGCCTCTCAAACCATCCGATGGTATTCTGAATATTATGGTGCAGGATAAAATAAACAATGAGACCGGCAAGGAGTATATCAAGCAACTTGACCGTTATTATACGGTCACCCATATCAGGATGAATCCCCAGACCGACTCACTGGCCTTCGCCAACGCTACCGAACTGGCCTCAAAGGCAAAAGCGGTCATCGTCACCTCATACAGCCACTCACTTACAAGCTCAGGCGCCCTGAAACTTTCCGCCCAACAGCAGCATTTTATTCACTCTCTCGTCGGAATAGTGCCAAAAGAGAGCCCGCTGATACTCCTGTCGCTTGGTACTCCGTACATCATCAACTATTTTCCTGAAATAAGCAGCTACCTCTGCACCTACTCCCCAACTGAAGATTGTGAAGAGTTGGCGGTCGAGGTGTTGCGGGGAGCACTGAAACCACGGGGAGTTCTGCCAGTGTCGCTGCAGGGGCACTCCCGCTGAACATCACAACATTACCATCATGGGAAAAACCATTCGGGACGAATCTACCGCAAGCGCCTACTGGGCGGCAGTCAACACCTTCTGTTCACTTCAGGATGTCCACGTTATTGCCGATGCGCCGGTAGGGTGCTACAACCTAGTTGGGGTGGCGGTTATTGACTATACCGATGCCGTACCCTATCTTGAGAACTTTACCCCGACCAGCCTCACTGAAAAGGAGATCGCCTCCTCAGGCAGCTCGGAGATTGTGAGGGAGACGATCGAGAAACTCCAGGCGCCGGGCCGGCAACTCATTCTGGTCTCAAGCGCCGAAAGCGAAATGATCGGCAGCGACCACGAGCGGATGCTGACGATGAGATATCCCGATGTCCGCTTTTTCCCCTCAAACTCCCTTGGCGAAGATGAGTGGCAGGGACGCGACCGCGCGCTGGTCTGGCTCAATGAGACGTTTGGCGACAACAGCCCCGCCTCCCCCTCGATAAAGCCCGGCACGGTCTCCATTATCGGGCCCACCTACGGCTGCTTCAACAGCCCCTCCGATCTGGCTGAGATCAAGCGGCTCATTGCAGGAGTGGGAGGAGAACTGCTGCATGTTTATCCTTTTGAAAGCTCGCTGCACGACATTGCCGACTTGAAAAACTCCGATGTGCTGGTGGTGATGTACCACGAATTCGGCCACTCCCTGGCAGAACAACTTGGCCGCCCGGTGCTCCAGGCCCCCTTCGGCATTGGCGAGACCAAAAACTTCATTCACGACCTTGGCCGCCTTCTGAAGCGGGAGCAAGAGGCCGAAGCCTTTTTGCTGAAGGAGAAACGCACCACCCTCAAGCCGCTCTGGGATCTCTGGCGCGGGCCGCAGGCGGAGTGGTTCCCGACTATCCGGTTCGGCGCCACCGCAGCAAAAACCTACGCACTCGGCCTTGAAACCTTTCTGGCGGGAGAGATGGGGATGCAGTGCCTCTTCAGCCACGATACCGCCAAAGCCGACAACACCCTCATCCGGGAGGAGATTCAGCAGAAACAGCCACAGTTCCTCTTCGGCAGAATTGTCGATAAAATCTATCTGGCCGAGCTTGACTCGAAAACCCGATTCATTCCGGCAGGCTTCCCCGGCCCCATCGTGCGCCGCGCGCTCGGCACCCCTCTCATGGGTCACAGCGGAGCCGTCTATCTGCTGCAGGAAATTGTCAACTCCCTCTACGACATGCTTTTCAACTTTCTCCCACTCAACCGCCGCACCGCTGTTGAGGAACCAGCACAGAAAGTTGCCTGGAGCAGCGAGGCCAATGCCCTTTTGAACGAGATGGTGAAAAAAGCGCCCTTCATCAGCCAGATATCATACGGACGGGAGCTCAAACGTAAAGCAGAGCTGCTCACCCTGAAACAGGGCAAAGAGTGCGTCACATCGGAATTGCTCGGAATGGTACACTGATTTGGAAGAGTTTGATTTTTTGTGTATCGTTTAAGTTCCACATTACGGAACCGGGGAAACCAGTCCTGCGAAATTAGAGACTGAAACAGCCCCCCCGGCCCGACAATACTAACGTAAAGAGGCTGCATTGATATTTTCATGGAACGGGTTCTCCCTTCGCATGGAGTGAAACGACAGAAAAAAGAATGTCTGACAATCAGGAACCACTGGCTGTAATAGCCCTTACCCTTCCGGACGGGAGTGTTAAAACATTTCCCACCGGCTCGACCGGCAACGATGTTGCGCTCTCCATTGGACGCAAACTTGCCCAGGATGCCCTGGCGCTCAAGGTTGACGGTGTCGCGATTGACCTCAACACACCCCTTACCGCTGACGCGGCTATAGAAATTATCACCTTCAGCTCCCCTGAGGGGCCGGATATATTCTGGCACAGCTCAAGCCATCTCATGGCCCAGGCGATTGAGGAGCTCTACCCCGGCAGCAAATTCGGCGCTGGCCCCTCCATCGAACAGGGGTTCTACTACGATGTCGCCTCAACTCACCGCTTTCGCGATGAGGATCTTCGCAAGATCGAAGAGAGGATGCTGAAGATCAGCAAACGCGATATTGAGATACGGCGTGAAGAGATGAGCCGCATTAATGCCATAGAGTTTTTCAAAAACGTCAGGAACGACCCCTACAAGGTTGAGATTCTTGAAGATACCCTGAAAGATGTTGAGAGCGTATCACTCTACCATCAGGATGGTTTTACCGACCTCTGCATCGGGCCTCACCTGCCATCGACCTCAAAAGTGAAGGCGGTTCTCCTGACCAATATCTCCTCCTCCTACTGGCGTGGAGATTCGGCGCGGGAGAATATGCAGCGCATCTACGGCATCACCTTCCCCTCCGAGAAGCTGCTGAAAGAGCATGTTGCTCGGCTGGAAGAGGCGAAACGACGCGATCACCGCAAACTCGGCGCTGAACTGGAGCTTTTCATGCTCTCGCCGGAGGTTGGCAGCGGTCTGCCGATCTGGCTGCCGAAAGGGGCCATTATCCGCAACGAGCTTGAAGCCTTCCTCAAGGAGGAGCAGCGCAAGCGTGGCTACCTGCCTGTCTATACACCACATATCGGCAATATTGAACTGTACAAGCGTTCAGGCCACTATCCCTACTACAGCGATTCGCAGTTTCCGCCGCTTACCTATCACGATGAAGAGGGGAAGCAGGAGCAGTATCTTCTCAAACCGATGAACTGCCCGCACCACCACCTCATCTACAGCTCAAAGATGCGGAGCTACCGCGACCTGCCCCTCCGTCTGACGGAGTTCGGGACAGTGTACCGCCACGAGCAGTCGGGTGAACTCAACGGCCTTGTGCGCGCCCGAGGCTTCACGCAGGACGACTCGCACATCTACTGCCGCCCCGATCAGCTTGTTGACGAGATCTGCAGTGCCATTGAGCTGACGCAGTTTGTCTTTGGAACCCTCGGCTTTTCAGAGGTGCAGACCCGCCTTTCCATGCATGATCCCGAAAACCAGGCGAAGTACGGCGGTACCGCAGAGGTATGGGAACAGGCCGAAAAAGATGTGAAAGAGGCTGCCGACCGCATGGGCATCGACTACTTTATCGGTGTTGGCGAAGCGAGCTTTTATGGGCCGAAAATTGATTTTATTGTGCGTGATGCCCTTGGCAGAAAGTGGCAGCTCGGTACCGTGCAGGTTGACTATGTGATGCCGGAACGGTTCGACCTCACCTACACGGGCAGCGACGGCCAGAAACACCGCCCTGTTGTGATACATCGTGCACCATTCGGCTCCATGGAGCGCTTTATCGGCGTCCTCATTGAGCACACCGCAGGGAACTTTCCACTCTGGCTCGCGCCGGTGCAGGCTATGGTGCTCCCGATTGCCGAAGATGTTCACGACTATGCAAAAAGCGTACACCAGGCGCTCCTCGAAGCAGGAATCCGCGCCGAACTTGACAC
The DNA here is from genome assembly GCA_903843305.1 of uncultured Chlorobiaceae bacterium. Taxonomy (GTDB): domain Bacteria; phylum Bacteroidota; class Chlorobiia; order Chlorobiales; family Chlorobiaceae; genus Chlorobium. The sequence goes on along the minus strand of CAIMPI010000012.1, from coordinate 2,159 downwards.
CAGAAGTGAAAAAATCGGCAAAAAAATCCGTGACGCCGAAATCAGCAAGATCCCCTGTATGATTATTATTGGACAGAAAGAGCAGGAGAGCGGCGAAGTTTCGCTGCGCCGTCATCGCATTGGTGATGAGGGGCGCTTCAGCGTCAGTGGACTGATCGAAAAGCTCAAGAAAGAGATCACCGGAAGAACCTGACTATCTAAACAAAACCTGAACGCATGAAGAAACAAAAGGTTACGACTCAAAAGCCAAAACTCACCTATCGAGTCAATGAGCAGATTCGTGTTCCGGAAGTCCGCATTATCTTTCCGGACGGAACACAGGAGGTGATGAAAACCATTGACGCCAAGCGGGTAGCCGAAGAGCGGAATCAGGATCTGATTGAAGTACAGCCAAATGCCGAACCTCCGGTTTGCAAGTTCGACAACCTCGGCAGGCTGCTCTACAAGATGGACAAGAGGGACAAGGATCTCAAGAAAAAGCAGAAGACCACCACCCTCAAAGAGCTGCGGTTTCATCCGAACACCGACAAGCATGACTTCGACTTCAAGACCGCACATCTTGAAGAGTTTCTGCGCAAAGGCAACCGCGTCAGAGCCACCATCGTCTTTCTGGGACGCTCCATTATCTACAAAGACAAGGGGCTGGAGCTTGCCGAGCGCCTGACAGAGCGGCTCAGCGTCGTGAGCACCCGTGACGGTGACCCAAAATTCGAGGGCAAAAAGCTCTTTGTCTATTTTGAGCCGGACAAGAAAAAAATTGATGCCTACGACCGCATCAGAGCAAAAACAAATCAGCCACCGGCAGCGCCACTTGCGCCATTGCCAGCATCTGATCTGACAGAAGAGTAAGCAAGGATATTCGAGCATTTTATTCTACCAAAACAGAAAGGACGACCATGCCTAAAATGAAATCCCACCGTGGAGCATGCAAACGGTTTAAGACGACAGCATCCGGAAAAATCAAGCGTGAACGCATGAATGGATCGCACAACCTTGAGAAAAAGAACAGGAAACGCTGCCGCCGACTCCACCAGGCAGCCCTGCTTGAAGGATCGAAGGCGAAGCAGATCAAACGGATGATTCAGGCTTAAATTTTTAACATTAATTCGACACAACGATGCCTAAAGCAAATAACGCTGTTGCCTCAAAAGCACGGAGAAAAAGAGTATTAAAAAAAGCCAAGGGGTTCTGGGGATCACGCGGCAATGTGTTGACCGTCGTCAAGCATGCGGTCGATAAAGCAGAACAGTACGCCTACCGCGACCGTCGCGTTAAAAAACGCACCTTCCGTTCGCTCTGGATCATGCGAATCAACGCCGCCGCACGCCTGAACGGCACCACCTACTCCCGCCTGGTCAACGCCATGCTGAAGAAGAACGTCGAAATCGACCGCAAGGCGCTCGCCGAGATTGCCGTCAAGGATCCGGCTGCCTTCACACAGATTGTCAAATCGGTTATCGAATAAGATTTACACTGGTACCATAATGGAAGAGAGCATTCGCAGGTTACAGCAGGAGATTGTTGAGTTTGAAATAAAAGCGCAGGCCGATCTTGAAGCCTTCCGCCTCAAATACACGGTTCGGAAAGGGCTCATTGCAGCTCTTTTCGGCCAGCTCAAGTCGGTTAACCCTGCTGACAAGCCGCGAATTGGTCAGTTGCTGAACCAGCTCAAGCAGACGGCTGATGCAAAGCTCACCGAAGCCGAGGAGAGGCTTGCATCAACCGAAAGCAGCAGCAGCAACAAAGGCATTGACCTCACCCTCCCCGGACGACGCTATTTCACAGGCAGCGAACATCCGGTGCAGAAGGTGCTTGGCGAGATGAAGGAGATCTTTTCAGCAATGGGATTCGGCATAGCAACCGGCCCCGAACTGGAGCTCGACAGCTACAACTTCGACATGCTGAACTTTCCGCCCGACCACCCGGCCCGCGACATGCAGGACACCTTTTTCGTCACCAGCGGCAACCCCGGCTCCGACGTGCTCCTCAGAACCCACACCTCCCCGGTGCAGGTGAGAGTGATGCTCGACCAGAAACCGCCCATACGGGTGATATGCCCCGGAAAGGTCTACCGCAACGAAGCCATCAGCTCCCGAAGCTACTGCGTCTTCCACCAGCTCGAAGGGCTCTACATCGACAAGAAAGTCTCCTTCGCCGAC
>CAIMPI010000011.1 GCA_903843305.1 uncultured Chlorobiaceae bacterium | reverse complement strand
TTTGAATACATTGAAGTATTTTACAATCGGAAACGGAAACATTCAACATTAGGGTATAAATCGCCTGTTGATTTTTTACGTTATAAACAACAATCAATAGCTATGGCTTCTTAGGGTGTCCATTTTATTGTTGCAAGTTCATTCAGGCCTTTTTCAATATCACAGCCTTACTGAAAAGCACCTTTGGCCTTTCAACAATAATAAACCCGACATCTTCGGCTTTTCTTATAGTCTCTTCAAACGCTGATTTTGAAACATGAAATGGCGGCTCTACTATCAGAACTTGTCCGTTCGGCTTCAGTATTGTTCGTATCTCATTGAAAAAAAATTCCTTATTCGGCACTTCGTGAACTATATAGAACAACAGAACAAAATCAACAGGCTCCGAGACACCTATTTTGTTCTCTTCGCACTTGTGCACTATAATTCGTTCCTCAAGCTCTGTCCCTTTAATCTTCTCTTTTACTTTTTGAAGCATCCCGTCCTGTAGATCAGAAGCGATTACCCGACCGGATTTACCAACCATGTGAGCCATGTCAAGAGAGAAAAAGCCGGGACCACATCCCATATCCAGAACCGTCATCCCTTCTGCAATATATGGTCTCAGTATTTTTCGAGGGTTTTGCAGCAATCTTCGAATTTCATTATCAAGACCGCCAGCTCTTTCAACTGGACATATATGTTTATTGTTTTTAGTCACTTCAGCATTCTCCTTTTAAGGCGTTAATAAGCGCGGTGCGGGTTTCTCAAGCAGCATCCAGCGACTGAGGGAAGCGAGATTGAGGGCTGGGTCGGACATGGAAGTCACTTTTTTGCGACCACGTTGATGCACCTGAATGTTGCAAAACATATTCCTGAGGTCAGCGTACCATCACCGGATTCATGCTGTTGTTAGGCGTACTCTGCTCATTGTGCCTACCAATTAGCCAGTTTATGATGCATACTCGAAAGAAACGAATAACATCTCTACGCTGATGGTCATCTTTTAGCCATTCATCAGCAGCTTCAATCGTTCTTGGCTCAGTCTCCCCGAGAAATAGTTGCCCCCTGTGCAGTATCTTCGATCTGCGGCCATAGACTTTGTCCGCGATTTTATTAGTCTTTGGTGAATCATTGCCGTACTTTTTGATGAACTCGAGGAACTTTTGCCTTACCTTATATTTTGGTTGACCGCAACACTTGCAAGATTCCTCTGGTTGGCCTTCATAGTCTGCTGCAATAAGGGTTTCCAATGAAGACACACAGGCAGCAAATTCTAAGCTCGGGTTTCTGTAAAAAAGCTCGATTCCTTGATCAAACAACGAACATGAAGATAGATAGGCTTTTCTGAGCTTGCTAGGTAAAGATATATATGCGTCAAGAAAGCAAGTGATTCTATCGGGCAATTCGAACTCCGTCGCTGTTTGACCAATAACATACGAACGGGGTGTTTCTGTGTGGTAATACTGATTTGTATCCACATGCCTGATCGAAGCGTTATCTTCGTGAGAAAAATCATCTATCAGAGCATCAATACCTTGGTATGAATACCCGCTGTATCCCCATAGCGGCGATGAAGAAACTTCCAAATCCTTGGAATCATGAAGTATTTCAATAAACCATTGCCCTTCATGTACCATAGGGTATTGGAATACTCTACCTTTGGAAAATACAGATAGAACCAAAAGTATCCATTTCTTGGCTTTACTTGAATAGTCATTGTCTATCTCAGATGATAACATCCTTTGCGGAAGTTCAGGATTGTAAGTAGTTTCAGAAGAATCTGGTACGTCATACCTATACTCAAGCAGAAGTGGGTGGTGACCTATGGGCCATTCGAGAACTGTGGCGTAAGGATATATCGGCCTGATCTGAAAGAGATCCCTATATCTATAACTGCCTGTAACACGCATGTCAGACATTACTATTTCGCGTCGAGTTCGTGTTGTCATATTGATCATATTGACCCTTTTTACTGCAAAATATTGTCACCTTTGTTTGCTGACTCGACGAAGCACGGAGTTCTCATCAAAAAATGCCATAACGACAAAGCTAACCAGCGGAGGGTTGATGACTGAGCCGTCCAAAAAGCTCAGAAAATGTTGAATTCTACGACGCTTCAAAAAAAACCGACTGACAGCCGTCTGCCGCTTTGGGCTGGGTTATGGCTTAACCATATACTTGCATTAAAAACGCTTTCTACCAGCATGTCCCCAATTAATGGCCATGATGTCTTGCTCCCTGGGGAGATCTAAAGAAGGATATCCCTTTGTCATTTTCTGGAACGGTCATTATCGATGTGCTGTTATTGTTTCCAACGTGCTCTATTACCCTGTCGTATTGTTTTTCATCAATCGTTACAGGTGATTCTACTTGCCATCTTGCAAAAAAGTAGGAAGTGGCAATGGAAAGAAGGGCTGTAAAGACTACGGCCCAAAGAGCCGTTTTTGCATTTCTGTTTGCACTGACAGAAGTTTCTTTTGCTGCCTGAAGTTCCAAATAATCAATGTAGTTAAAGAATGCAATATGAGTGAGGATGAATCTCTCGGCACCAGATTCATTCGCTATAAGAAAAAAAAGGGAATTCTCGCTTTCTGGAATGTAACTCCCCAAAGATCCTGATGAAATTGAGGGCCGCCCGGTAGTCAGGGCCAAATCGACAAACTTGTTTACAATTTTTTTCTCCCATTCGTTTAGATGCAAGGATTTCTCTATTTCCTCATAAGTAAAACCATCTGGGTGATTAACACCAAATTCCAGAATCTTTATGTATATGCCATTTTTCATACTTTTTGACATAACCTTGTTTAGACTAAACTGCCTAATTCCTCAAAAAAAAGAAGACTATTTCTTTCTTTATATGAACTTTCCGAATAATCCAAGAAATCGTGTTAACTATTTTTTATAAATAAAAATAGCGAAAAATATTATTATTTATCAGGTCGGTATATACAGATTAGTCTTAACCAACAACGAGTACATCTGCAGGATCGTTTAAACCATCTCCGCCTTTGGTTAATATACACGAATTACCCCGGCTTCAAGCAATACACGTATCGGTTCATAACTGACATAAGCACCACCACCATAAAGCAATAGGAGTTTAAGTTCCTCCCCTTAAGTGGCATGGGGTGAAGAATGGTGTTTATTCATTTTCCATACTCAAAGCTCCAGCAGGTTTGGCTTAATCCCGGATCGTGACCAGTGTTGTTCAACGGATTGAATAAATGCAGGCCGAACCAACTTGGCTCTTTGTATCAGCCACTCCCCTTGATTACATCGAAGATAAAGTCCTTCAGACGGGGTATCACTGAAATGTGACGGCGAAAGAAGATTGCGCAGTTCCGATAGTGTAAAGTGACCGACTGCAACCTGTGGAACCTTAGAGATACCAATTGCTCGAAACATCTTGTTGCGGCGAATGCAGGAAAAAAAGCGTGCAGTCAACTTATCGTAAATATCGAACCCAAGAAACCAGTCCGGCAATCGGTTATAAACGACAGAGTGTTGGGCATAGCACCACTCTCCGAACAGGATATAACGATCAGTCAGGTTATCGAAAAGCACGTCATTCATTGGAGTTATCCAGTCAAAAAGTTTTTTCCACTGCCCCTTGTCAGGACAATGCAGATACCCTCCCCTGTTCTGGAAACGAATCACCCCATTTTCATCAAAAGATATCCCAAGATTTGCACCATCTACCTTTTCTTCAACAACAAGTTCTTGCAGAAGGAATTCATCCCGCTCAAACTTCGACAAAACTTTATCCCCTCTAACTTCAATATTCCCAAGGAGTGCAAGGTGTGGTGTAGAAGGAAATTTGAAGAAATCTTCTTTCATGACTCCATCTTCTTCACATATATTTTCTGAACATAATCAGGACAAAGGAAATACACCGTAATCCCAACCTCGCTCAAGGCATCCTTCCATCCCCACCATTTGCTGTCCGTCGCCTGCAACACAGGCGGTTTATCTGGATGGGCATTTGCAACAGCAATAAACTTCCGATCAGAATTATCAAAACTGGTTAAACCAACATGATCTGGAAATTGATCGTATGACTCTCCATTTTTTGTAATCGTAACCCGATCGGCTTTGGGCAAACGCCAGCGATTATCGTGAACCCATTTCATGAAACGATCTCCCACACCTGGCTGACCTTTCATGGAAAGCTGTTGACGGTACTCGTCAAAAATTTCCTCTCCAGCATCCATAACCAGCGCTTGTTTTTTGATGACATACTCAACAGCCTCAACACAGGCCAAAACACATCCCAGCAATTCATGAGGTACTTTGTCTGGAGCAAGAGCAAGATTGGCAGTTTTCGGAACATTTGTATCCACAATACATTTCTTCGGTAAAATCATTCAGATTCCTCCTCTGTCTCATGAGTCTGCTGCATCCTCTTTTTCATTGCCGCTTTGGCCTGCTCAGTAATATCACCCATCTCATCACCAAAAAAGTTTTCGGGCCAGTTCTGGATGTTACCAAACATGTCAATCTGAAGCGGATCAAGCGTCGCTGGAGTCTTTGTAATATTGGCAAAGTAGGCTGACACCTTTTCCTCTGATACGACATCCTCAGCAATCCGCCTCTGCAGCCTCCGAAGAAAATGCTCGGAGTGGGTTTCAATAATCAACTGAATATTGCGATCGGCGCCGTTTTCCCTTGAATTGATCACATCAATCATAACATCAGCCAGAGCCGACTGAGCACTTGGGTGCAGATGAATCTCAGGTTGCTCCATGAGTATGATTGATCCGGGAGGAGCATAAAAGCATTCGACGAGAACAGGAAGCACCTGTGATATACCAAAACCGATATCAGGAAGATCGACTCCATCTTTTGAACCTTTGGCACAAACTTTAACTCTGTATAATTGTCCAGAAATATTTTCGACTTCAAATGATTCGATTAAACCCAATTCTTTAAGCTTTAACGCTATAACTTCTTCGAAAAGTTTAGCCGGAGAAGCTTTCTTTGCGCCAGGCTTAACAATACTTATTTTCCTGTTTTTAGCTGACAGTATAGCTGCTACCGTGTTTTCACCTGTTGCTCCAACGCTTTCCGGTGCATTCCCTCCCCATGTATAAACTCTGTCTGCTTTAGTCCGTAATGGTCCTAAATAACATATTGATTTAAAAAGCTGCTCTTGCTCAAAATCTAAAGCCTGTACAAATTCAGCATTTTGATAGTAAACTACTACCTCATCAGGAAAACCATAAAATCGATTAACATCCTTTAACGCCCATGCACGCATTTTTTTTCTTACAAGATTATACTCCTCTGTCAATACCTCATACTCTCGCTTTTCCGGTTTTCTTGTTAGTTCAATAGCAAGTGATTGAGTCTCGTTGTTTAATAACCGATACTTAAATCGTTTAACTTGCAATAAATTTTGTTTTGAATCGCGTAAAGAAACCTCAGCTTCGAAGTCCAGATTGTTTCCTAAAAATGACTCCTGTGACACAGGGTCTTTAAACTTCAAGACATTTTGCAGTATCCATTGATATTCAAAAGAAATCTCGTTCTCTGGATCTCGGTGATAGACCATCTCTTGATATGAACCAAGTTGTACAGCAGAATTTTTCCCACCAGGGAAAAAAACAGCTTTCCTATCCGGAGACTCAACAGTCTGCTTCAGCATCATCAAAAACTGTCCGATACTGGACTTTCCAGAACTGTTCGCACCGAAAAACAAGGAAATAGGAGCCATACGAATAGTACCGGTATCCTTCCATCCCTTGAAATTCTTTATTCGTAATTTTTTTAGCATGGTTTTGCTCCGGTATTCCCGTACAGTGACCTTGCACTGTTAAGAAACTCTTCTTCTGACGTATCGCCAGAAACCGCATAATCATACTCTCTGAGTATCTCTTTCAACTTGTACAGTTCATCAACCATTATTTTCATAAACTTCACCGTTTCCGCTGTATGCTGATATCCATAAGGAGTGTCAGCAGGCTTTGAGTCATCATATTCAATCTCATTGTTTTCAATATCAAGCTCAAGCTGCTCAGCAATATAGCCGAGATAACTCTCCTTATAATCGAAATGACCGCCACTCATCAGTTTATCTCCAAATTAATTTGCGCTTATTGATTATACTTCTTGTGAATAGTTGAGTCGCTTTTGGTTTGCATAATAGGGTACTTATTTGCTCAATGTATAAAACAACATCACAATAGCTAATCCAACTGCTCCGATGAAAATTGCAGTTCCCCAGATAATGAACTGGTTTAGCCGTTCAAACCTTCTCTTACGGAAATCATTGAAGTCACTTGGAGCAACCGATTCATAGCCTGGACGCAGTGCCAATACATAGAGTATCGCCGCTGCCAGAAAAAGTACTGACGGCAGGATAGCAAATTGGGATAAAGGCGTGCTGCCGATTTTTTCAAAGCCTATATATTTGAGTACCGCAAAATATACAGGTATGCTACCTGTCGAGGCGCTTAGCATCGTCTTGCAGAAATCAAGGGCTGTGTCGCGCGATTTGTTTGCCCACTCCTCAAACTCACTTTTGGACGGCGATGGTGCGGATGCAACATTTATCACCATGGCGATATCCGCTTCCGAAGCCAGACCGATAAGTTCTACACCTTTTGGTTCAGGAACCTGATAAGAAAATTTTTTCTTTGTATTGGGACAGGCAAACAAAATCTCCCGTTTACGTCCAGTTCCTTCAACTTCTCCAGTCCCTCCAAACAGCGGAACACTCTCTTCTGTTTTTTGTTGGACAAGCCCCTTTAATTTGAAAAAATGTGCTTCATTGCATCTCGGGCAGGAGGTGACAGTATAGTCAATGATCGTCGTGGTACGTTCGTTATTCATTTTCTTCTCCCATTATCCAAATCAAAGCACATCAATCGTGATCTGTGTCTGTAACCAATCTTCACCGTCACGCGCAAGGTTTTTCATCGAGATATTTGAATATTTAAAAGTCGCTTCAAAAGAAGGCGATGGTCCGAGGTAGGTAAATAATGCCCGATGCAAAATAGATCTTTCCACCCCTTCGTTCACCAACTGTTCCGCATAGGCCGGATCTTCAATTTGGTGCAACAGAGTAACAAAACCTGAGGTTGCCTCTTGATCAAGAGGTGGAATAAGCGTCGCAACAAAACTTCTTACAATATCGAGCGCAAAGGGGTTCAATCCATACGGCGGCCCAATTACCCAGCTTCGTCTTAAACTCAGCACTCCCTCCACCAGACGATTTTTCTGATTCACTATGACGTTCAGATCAATTTCATTCTGAAAGCCGCTAGTTTTCAGTATGACCATTGTATTGCTGTTGTCACTCTGCTTTTTCCTGTCAACTTCTGTGAGATGAAAAAACGTCCAGAAGCCAGAGGTCGTAAATTCATCATAAGTCATATAGTATTTTTCTCCTACATATTCCGACCAAAGGGGGCACTTGATAAAGGCAGCGAAAATCACCTTTTCAAGTTCGGCAGAAGAAATACTCCAATATCCGTTTTGGGACTGAGCGTCAACTCCTGCCGCATTGAAATCCTTGCATAGTAGTGAATAGCCGGGCCACGGATCATGATAAGTAAAGCGAAGAGTATCCTTGTCATACTTGAGTAAAGCGACAGAATGACCTAAATGGCCATCGTGATATAAGATTGGAGAGGCCATAGTCTCATTCATCCCGAACAGATCAATCAGGGTATCTACAACCTCTTTCGAATTCATTTTGATAACTCGATCAATCGCGTCTGTTGGAACTGATGGATGGTCTGTCGAGAGAAGACAAACCGGCAACTTTCCTGTCAGAAGACTATTTGTTCGCCAAGCCTGCTCAAGCGTGGCCCCTTTATCAGGATCACCATAGAGTTGCTTTCCCTCATCGGTAGAAGTAAGCTTGACAAATGCCTCTTCTATCAGTTCCACCCACAAAGGACGATCGCCAGGTTTCGGTTTTTTGAATTCGGCGTTTTTGGGCGGCAACATGCCGACTCCGCCAAAAAGAATTTGTTTTGTGTCTGCCATAGAATTTCACCGTCCTTTTCCCCTATTAATTCAAGTACTTACGACAAACGGAATGGAGCTAAGCTGCGTTGCAAAGTTGTTCTGCGGCCAAACGCATTGATATTTTATAAACTGATAACTGAGCTCTCTTTGAAAGTTAGTTTAAGAAAGTGATCGAACCAATTCAAATTTTAGAGTATTCTCACCTCCCTGGTAAACGACAAGGCAAGTGGCTTCTTTCTCAGTCCTTCCAACTACGCCATGTCTACGACATTGAAAAAAATGCTCATTATTTTCAAGCCCCGGAGTGGCGGCATGTTGGCAGCAAAGAACAGGAATTTGCATTCTTATAATCGGTTACATAATTTGCTATGGAATCAAGGGCGCAACTATTGACTCGATTATCCATACAGAAGCTGAATGGCAATTCCCACGATGGTGCTGATGGCAACGAGCAAAAGAAGAATTTGAATTGTATCCCGACTGTTGTGGTTCTCCTTGAACAGCACCAGGAGGCCAAGTCCAGCACTGCTGCATAACCCGGCAATTGCAGAGCCATAACTCAGTCCGCCTTTCAGAAACAATTCAGCGATTGCAACTGAAGCAGCGCAGTTGGGAATGAGTCCAATCAATGCTGCCAGAAAAGGCTGCAACAGATGCTGTTTGAGCAGAACATGTCCGAGATTCTCTTCACCGACAAAAGCAATCAGAGCATTGATGGCAAAGGTAACCGCCATGATAAAGAGGAATATCTTTGCTGTGTGAATGAGTGGATGCGTTAGCGACTGCCACTTGCCGATTGTGCCGGAGAGATCATGTTTGCAACAACCAGCATCATGGGGAGCTTCGAAAGGGTTTTGGTGACCATGATCAAGTTTTCCCCGCGACAAACTCCCAAGAACCAGATCAATCGCATATCCGGCTACCACTCCGATGATCAGTTTCGTAACCAGAACTGCCACAACGAACCTGCCCTTGCCTGGTTGAGCAAGAATCACAGGAATGGCCTCGTCTGAAGTTGCCAGAAAAACGGCCAGCAAGGTACCTTTTGTGATCACTCGGCGAGCATACAGCGCACTGGCTACCACCGAGAATCCACACTGTGGAATACAACCGAAGGCCGCACCAAGTGCAGGGCCAGCTTTTGCGGTCTTCTCCAATGCGTGTGTTATTTTTCCACTAAGTCGCCGTTCGAACAATTCGACAAGAAAGTATATAAGCAACAGAAAGGGGATCATTGCTGCACTGTCAGAAAGCGCATCAAGAAAAAGTTTTCTCATGCCTTTTCCCCATGAGTAGCTGAATTCACAGTATCAATGAGCCCATTACTCAAGTCCAAGGAAGTTATTGATATCTGATTTTTTGAGAACCGTGGTTTTACCCTCCTCAACTTGCTGAAGAGAGAGCTGTAAATGCTCAACGACATTATCGCTGATTTTCCGGGCAGGAATAATTTCATAAGTTTCGCTCTTCCCGCACTGGATACTTACCGGTTCCTTATTAGCGATATTAAGGTATTTCCGAAGGTTACGCCTCAACTCCGTTGTGCTTATTGCTATCATAGTTGTTCCTCTTTAAGTATCACTCATCAAGCAGATGCAGAAGCACGACCAGAGAGCCATCTCTTGAACGATGTTTGACTTTCACCTGAAAGCTTGCCAAGTAATAAACCCTCAACACTAATATCCTCATCAAGATCTTCCCAATGAATACCATACCCATTCCCAATCAGACGCCAGTTCTCACGCTCTGAATCTGTGGCATGCATAAGTCGTGGATACCATGCAAGCGGAACCATAATGGATCGTCCATCACTCAAGTCAACAGCTAAAGCATCAGAGGTAACTGTTACATGCTCTACTGCTGACAGATTGAGTTCAATTGTTGAAGTAACCATACCAAGCCTCCAGTAAATACTGTTGATGTTCAATGACGATTATTTGAATCCTCGCAATTTCATGCCGTGAAAAACCACCACTACTCTGCAAGCGTACCGGGTCAAGCCAAAACTTGACCAGATTATCATCACGTTCAACATGAACATGAGCGGGTTCACTTTTATCACCCGCAAAAAAGAAAAACCTATAAGCTCCAATACGCAAAACAGTTGGCATCTTTAAATCTCTCTATTTTGAAGAGAATGGAACGTCAATAAGCCAGCAGGGATCAGGCCGGTTATCCACATGCCTGTTCAATAAAACTACCTTACCAAGTATAACATAACAATTGCAGGGCATCAAATACTTTGCGTATCCTTGAATATTTCGGAGAATAGTGTATTTGTTTCATGAAATCCCATCCATCAAGCTTTTGCCCTTTTCGGTCCGGGGTCCCCATGCGGAGCCTTTCCATTTTCATCTTCTCTCCAGAAGTTTTAGACCTTTTTCGGTCAGACGATATTTTTGCAGTCGGCTTTTTGGCTTACATTGGGGGAAAGAAAATTTGGTCAAGTCTGCCACTGATGGGCAATGATTTATCGCTTCTGAGAAAACCAGACAAAATGAAGCAATGCGTTTTAGAAAAAATCTCATGAATGATACAAGTACAGGAGAACGCTTCCAATGAGAAATTACACGGCCATTATTGAACGCTGTACGGAAACTGGTCTTTTTGTAGGATTCATCCCTGGATTCAAGGGAGCACATACACAAGGGGAAACCCTGGATGAACTGCATCAAAACCTTCAAGAAGTTATCGAAATGCTGCTTGAGGATGGAGAGCCTATGCTGGAAGCAGAATTTATTGGCACTCAAAATATTGTTGTGGCCTGAACATGGGACATTTACCTGTTCTTAAACCTCGCGAGATTGTTGCATTGCTGGAAGCACTGGGATTTAACGAAATTCGACAACGTGGTTCTCATAAGCAGTTTCGCCACGCAGATGGCAGGTGTACGACTGTGCCATTTCATGCAGGACGAGATGTTTCGCCGATTTTGCTTCGGCAAATTGCTAAAGATATTGGATTAACGGTTCAGGGACTGCTTGGCGCCAAAGCCTGATATTACTTCCACATTTGCGCAATCTGTTGCATATTTTTTCCCATCTGAAGATTTCAATTTCAGTTGTCGACAACTCAAGGCCATCTTCAGCCTTTACCCTGACCTTCATCCTGAACCAATAATCACGCGGATTGACGCTTTCGCTCAAAACAGCGATGACATAGATAATAGAGAAGTATCAGGTTTCAGTATCCTCAACGTCAGGTGCAATTACGTCCGCGCTGCGGACGCAATAGGAAATTCATCGTAAAACTGCCAATCGCTCTTTAACTTCAAAGCGGAATAGCGCATCCAGTAATCAGGTATATACTGCATATTCATCAAAAGTCAGCACTTCACTTCAGTTTCGCCAATTTTGCTTCGGTAAATTGCTAATCATATTGGCGTTACGGTTCAGGAACTTCTTGCCGCCAAAGCCTGATATTTCTTCCAGCGGGTGAGTTATCTATTGGAAACTATTGAATCTGGGGTGATACGGGAGCCACTGGCAGGGTACAACGCCAAAAATTCTGTACGCACACCCCTCTTGCCATCAGCCACAATCAAAGGCACCAAGTTTAATAAGTGCTGGCAGATTTACATCAATACAAAAGTGGCAAAAGTAGAAACAGAGATTTGATACCTCAAGCCTGCATCATTCAATGGTGCAAAAAAACACCTTGATCACAGCTGCATTATGCGCTTTTTTGGTTAGTTACTGCGTACCAGTCTATGAGTTGCCTTATCATTCTTTGGTAAGAAGTATGATGTTTCTTTGCCTCATGCTTAAAAAATTCGACACTTGATTTTTTTAATGCAATAGTAATTTTGACGTTATCGTCCTTCAGGATTAATTGATCAGGCGAAGGCAGACCGTCTTTAATGACCATTAATTCTCCTAATGGCTCATCGGTATATTCAATCTTGGTCTTCATATATTTTCCTCCCTTTTCTCCAATATCCAGCTCCGAATATTCTGATAATATTGCCTCGATAGGTGAACCTTACAGTCATTATTCCTTCATCCACGCGCCCAATACAATAAAATCGATTTTCTTCATTACTGTGACCTCTATCTTCGACAATAAGACGCTTTGGATCAAGAAATGCGTATTGGGCTAATGAAAAAGGTACATGGTGTTTATCCTGATTTTCCCTGTCTTTCTCTTCATCCCATTCAAAACGAGCGCTTTTCATAGGGTTAAGTTACAATCATAAGGCTTAAATGGCAATATATTTATATGGCTTTTCATAGACGCAGTGTTTGAAGTGTATCAATCGCAAAACTATCTCTTTGCAACAATGAAGACGCTTTTCAAAAAAAACCAGAACGAAGCCTTCCATTGTTGCTGATCAAGCAGAATCGACTCTCTTGCTAACCTCAAAAATTGAGCTGAAGAGCACTTATCCGCCAACTATCGAATCAACCCCGAAGAAAACATCCTCATCTCCCCTTGCGCGACAACTTGTTTAAGCCCAATAATTTCCTTCATCGTTTCAGTCAATCTGGTGTCATGCAGCACGTCATACACCACGACTTGTGCAACTCAAGCCGTCTCCTCTTGTTTTGCGCTGAATTCCGGCACACTGAAGATCATGCGAAATACATTGACCGACTCTTTACCATCAACATATTTTGCAGCGAGAATGTCGATAACAAACGAGAGCACATATTTCAGGATCAAATATACACTAATTACACACACATTAAGCCGTCCTGGTCGAAGAATTAACCGACATAAGATGCCGCACAGTAAAGCAAGAGTTTTTCAGGTTCCCCCACCGAAAACGCATGTATAATTTGCAAATACGAACAATAAGTAATACTTTTTGAAAATTATCTATGCAATTCCCCTATGCTTTCAGAGAAAATATCACAATTCGCCGCTGAAGGAATCTCGTGCTTCAGCTTCATCGAGCTTGAACAAAGGATCAGCTCTTCTCCCACTGCACTCAAGTCGGCCTTGCGCCGTTTAATGAAAAAAGGAGAAATTGCGATGCCCTATCAGGGGTTTTATGTGATTGTCCCCCCTGAATATCGTTCGCTTGGATGCCGCCCGGCAGAGCAGTTCATCCCTGATTTGATGAACTACCTGGGGGAATATTACTATGTCGGGCTTTTGAGTGCTGCGGAGTACCACGGTGCAGCTCATCATCGCCCCCAAGTTTTTCAGGTTATGGTAGCCAAACCGCGAAGAACCATTATCTCCGGCAAAGTTCAGGTCAACTTCATCGTCAGAGGTAATATTGAGGCTATTCCAACGCAACCACGCAATACGGTATCCGGCATTCTGAAGCTCTCAACGCCAGAAGCCACCGCCTTTGATCTTGCAGGATATTACAGGCACTGTGGATGGCTGGATAATGTTGCCACCGTGCTGTCGGAAATGGTCGAAGTCATTGATCCCGAAAAGTTAGTGACGGTTGCTGAACTGTCGCCAATAACCTGGGTGCAGCGACTGGGATATTTATTGGAATCTGTTGGATCTGAGGAAATATGGCAGCCTTTGTCAGAGTATATCAACGCCAAAAAACCTGTACGCTCACCACTGCTACCATCAGTAACCATCAAAGGCGCAGTGTTTAGTAAGCGCTGGCAAATTTATATTAATACCAAAGTGAAGTCAGAGATTTGATACCTCAAGCCTACATCATTGAATGGCGTTTTATCAGGATGCTTTCGTCTCCCACAGTGACTTACCGGTTGCCCTGAAATACAGTGACTCAGGATCAACATCAAAACCGCATTCCCATGCAAGAGTAGGCCAGGAATCAAGATAAAAATGTGAAAAAGCTTCAGGGTTCCGTAATGGCTCCGCTATTGGATATTTATAGACAAGATCACGCAGATCAACCTCGCCGGTTTCACCAGTATTGAATGTCAGAAATATCTGATAATCCTTGACATACTTTGCCTCTATAATTGAAATACATTCCATAAGAGAGTTCTCCGTTACACACGCGGTTGACTACGATGAAAAACCTTTGTTTCCCACATCAGCTATTCCAGCGCAGTGGAATCAGATGAGCTGTACAAGAGTACGAACCGCTCTTACTGCCTCTTCGAAGTCGGGCACTTCTCCTTCGGCAGCATAAGAGACACTTTTAACGAACAGATCATATTCGTCCGGATATTTCGTATCAGTTTCGAGTATCTGAATCATTTGCCGGAACTTTTCCTGCATACTCGAACCGGCAAATGAGGGATTATTTTTTGAGCGCCGCTCATCTTCGTGCATGGATTCAGCATTCAAAACCATCTGCGTGGTGATCAGCAAGTACTGCAATAATTTTCGTGACAAACCAATCCTTCTCAATGAAAGAGGGAGCCATGCTTTTGAGAAGCGCAACTTCCTCAAAAACTTCCTTTTCAGGTCGCTGGTTCATAACTGACATAAGCTCCACCATATCCTATCTTTCGGCTTATACGGCCTTTGACCGCAATCACTCGCCCGGTTGGCACTTGGGTTGTTTTTCCGGCATTGTAATCTTTCTCCATGCGGGAAGGGGCTGTTTTGATTCCAAGACGAGCAAGAGCCTCTTTCGCCAACTCAGGCAACGGAACCACAGGAACAGGTTCACCTGTAATGGGTGAATTTTTGGCTTTGGCATAGACCCCATAGCCTACCCGAATCAATCTCCCGTTTTTAGCTATGTTCCGCAAGGCACGCCCAACCTGATCGTAGTCACTCAAATCCTTAAAATCTTCACGCACGAATACCGAGCACTTCTTCCTTGCCATTCGAGCCATAATCTTATACTCTAGACTACCCTATCTGCTCATTCATTATGAAGGGTTGGCGTTGCAAAAATACGACATTTTGCATAACGCAAATATACGACACTTGTCAAGCGAATGCAAGTTAACATTATTGAATGTGTCAGTAACCGAAACCGTCTCAGAACAAGCCGCAGCAACAGGGATGTGGATGGCATGGAAACACCAAGTGAAGAGCTGGAAAGTTGACGTAGTCGAGGGTGTCCGGGAATTTTTTCAAGTAAATTTCGTCTGCGATACGAATGTAATTTGAATGTCCCCATCACCGAATAGAGAAACAATCATCGATCATCATAATGCCCGTAAACAGAAAGCCCATTACTCAAGCCCAAGGAAGTTTTTGATATCTGATTTTTTGAGAACCGTGGTTTTACCCTCCTCAACTTGCTGAAGAGAGTGCTGCAAATGCTCAACGACATTATCGCTGATTTTCCGGGCAGGAATTATAATACTTGCGTCTTGCTCTTTATTGTGCCACATTGTAGCTACAAAAGGAGGATATTGATATGATAGAAAATTCAGTTGTCAGAGCAAGGATTGATGCCGCAACAAAGGCCGAGGCTTCCGCTGTACTGGCTTCCATAGGGCTTTCCCTGTCCGATGCCGTAAGGCTTATGTTGAAACGGGTTGTTGCTGAAAAGGCGTTGCCTTTCGAGCCGCTCATCCCCAATGCAGAAACGATTGAGGCTATTAAAGCCGCCCGCCGTGGAGAACTCACAACAGCCAGTTCTTTGGATGGGTTGTTTCAGGGTTTAAATGCGGACGATTAAATACACCAGCCGATTCAAGCGTGACTATCGCCGGGAGAAATCAGGGATACACGGCAAGAAACTTGATGCGCTTTTGGCAGCAATCCTTAACCTTCTGATCGAGGACAAGGGTTTGCCCCCTAATGCGTCACTCGCCTGTTATTGAGATATCGCCAGACTGAACTGCGGACGTAATTGAGAATGGATAGAAAATTTGCGATAAAGTCTTTTTGTTTCATGAAATCCCATTTATCAAGTGCTTCCCCTTCTCAGTCAGACGGTATTGCTGGTTTTTGCTTCGCGGCTTATCCGGCAAGGTCATTTCGATCAAGTTTTTCAGGTGATGGTAGCCAAACTGTGAAGAACAATTATATCCAGCAATGTTCAGGTCAACTTCATCGAAAGAGGTAATGTTGAAGCTATTCCAACTCAACCACGCAACACCGTAACCGGCATATCAATTAAGTTTCTCCGCAGTTCGGCTGCGGAGAAACTTAATTGATGATAACGCAATACAAACGATGATACAGGGAAAGCATTTTATGCGGATTTTTCCTGAGAAAAGCTCTTCAAATCAATATTGTACGGAAAGATCGCCTGCGTATCCGCCCGCATGTCCTACCGCGACTAATGAAATTGAGACACCACCCGCACCAATGTCACCATCAGGGCAATCACAACCAGTGCAGTTTGATCCACAGTTACTGATGCCTTTAGTGTGTTGTTTTCCTGATTTAGCAAAAAAATTGGTTCTTATGAGCTCGGTATATTCTTTTTTCTCTTCCATGTTGGTCTCCTTTTTTTTGTTATTGATTGTCAACTTTCCCTGTATCGTTGTTTGTCAAGAAAGTCCAGTGAGGTATCATCCTGTTCAAGAATTTCCGCATAAATAGTAAATGCTTTTGCGAACTCCTCACGTGCACAATCGCAATACATCGCCATTTTATCGGTATCCCAGCGGGCGCCGTTGCTTGCGCTTTGAAAACAGGATGTGCAGATGTTAACCAGAAAGCAGTTCCTGCATACTTTGTCTCTGAGTTCGGCATAAGCTTCGAGATCCCGGTAAACCTTTGCTGTGCTTACTCCAGAATCAAGGTTACCGATAGAGAGATGATCATATGAATCAAGCTTCTCGCAGGGGTAGAAGGTGCCATCAGGCGCCACAAAAAGTTTTGTTGCACCTGGAATGCAGTGCTTGTTAAGCGGCAATGTTTCGGGTAAAAAATGACCATCTTCAGCAATCAATCTGTTATGGATCATTTTCAGCCCTTTTGCGATCACGTCGGCAGCAAACTTGTAGTGCTGTTTTTCCCCAGGATTGTCGAATGCATGTGTAAGGCACCCTTTAGTAAATTTATTAACCAGATAGGGCATATTTTTTGTGTTTCCCCGGACAGGCTCAATGCCGTTGCTTCCATAAAACATCACCCCAGATATCTTTACATTGTTTTGATAACAAGAAAAAAACTGTTCCATGATTCTGTAATCACTTTCGGCATTGACCGTAACGGCAAATGTTACGTAGAGATTGAAATATGCTTCGTTTTCTGCACGAAGCTTGTCAATGTTAGCAATGATCTGGTCGAATGATGGCAACCCATTTAGAAAACGCCGGTACCGATCATGGATATGGCGATCACCGTCAAGGCTGACGGTGAGATGAATCTTGTTGCGAACAAGAAACTCTCTCACGGGCCTGTCAATTAGTGTGCCGTTGGTGGTGATGGAGAATTGTACTCTCTCTTTCAAGATGCTGGTGAGGTATTCGTGTGTTTTGACAATAACAGGAAAATTCAGGAATGGTTCACCGCCGTAATAGGTGACAAAGAGCTCTTTTTTATCTGTTGAAAGATGTTGTAGGAAGTAAGCGCATGCTTTCAGAGCAGTTTCTTCAGACATGTGCTCTTGGGTGTGCGTCCGTAAATCCTTGAATTTCCCCGAATAGACGCAGTAGCTGCAACGAAGATTACATTCCTGTGTAACCCCTAGAGTCATATGGGCTAGATGATGGTTTATCGCTTCTGAAATTTCTTCTGTGCTGTAGCCGATTATTACAGATTCAGCGCCATGGCAATCCAGCGTTTTAGATATAGATCCCTGCTTTTTTTCAATATCATCAACGGCCCCTTTGATGGATTTAATCCAGTGAATGTGACCAGTGCTCGGCACGAATACATACTGAGCTTTTGTGGTTCTAAAGAACAATGCATTCTGTGCTGATTCGGATTTCTGATCCTTTTGATGGGAGTTTTCAGGCATAATTACTCCTACTCAGAAACTTTAATCGCAACTTATTCACTCGTAATCAGATGAAAATATTACAGAAAACTTAATCTTTTGTTATTTATATGAAAAAAAATACGTTATAGCTATTATCAGCAAGTTAAGCATCTGAGTAATATTAACCACACTGATTTGGGTATTACTAATTTATTTTCAAAAAATCAATACATTCTTAACCTGAATTATTCATCAAAACAATAAAAAAAGGAGGGAAAAAAATATATTAATCGCTTATATTATTGGCACTTAAGTCAATAAATAAGACTCGATATTTATGCAACCCCTTCAGCCGAATATAGTCACATCAGAGAGTACGCAACAAACATTATTTTCATACAATTCTGCATCAGCCGTAGCCCCGATAATGAGCAAAAAAGTGGCACTGGATTTTGATGGTGGCGACATCACAAGCGATGCTGGTGTGTTGCATCTTGAGTGAAACCGAATCCCAACTGGGCATCATCAGAGAGCCCTCTGTCGACAACTCAAGGTCATCTTCAGCCTTCACCCTGACCATCATCCTGAACCAATAATCACGCGGGTTGATGCTTTCGCTCAACACGGCAATGACATCGATAATTTGGAAACGCCAAAATTCTGTACGCTCACCCCTGCAGCCATCAGTCACAGTAATTTTCGACCTTTTTCCGTCAGGCAATATTTTTGCAGTCGACTTGTTGGCTTCTCAGGGATGGTGTATTCGATCAAGCCATCTGCAACCATTTCACGGATTCGTTCATTCAGTTTCCCGGATACCGACCTGTGACCAAGCGCAATCGCCAATTCAGATTTTGAACGGGCACCGAAACTCCTTGATGACTCTTTCAAAAATCGACTCTGGCCCCAAAGAAACAGTCGCCAGATCACGTCCAGGAGTGTTTGACGTTTTTTCTCCAAATTCCGGCACACTGATGATCATGCGAAAAACATCCCCTTCAATGAGTTGCGGATCTGCTCCACCATAAGCTTTGCCATATTTCATAAGGTTGCGCATACCAGAACCGAGTTCGTCAGCACGGTCTATCTCTCTGAAAAATGCGCCGATCACCGGATTTTTCGGATAGGGCGCAAAGCTATCAAGGTTCAGCAGGCCAAACCCGTGAGGCCGATTGGCGTTCCAAGTGCTCACTTGACCGTATTCAATGATAAGCCGAGCCGGAACGCCACTGGAGTATTCGCGATGAATAAGTATGTTGTTGACTGATGAAAATCTTTTTTGATCTCCGATACAGCATCCGGCTCAATACCCTGAAGAGTTCCGTCATCTTGAACACCAAGCAGAATCGTGCTCACGCCCCACCCTCCCGCTCACCAGTAATCTTTCTTGCCGGTTTTGATGGCGCAAGAAAGTTTTCTCCGCTGACAACGCTCTTGCCGGTTTTCTGTTCCAATTCCAATCGTGCTCCTTTTGCAATTTTCCCGCCTTTTTTCCCTGCATCGGCATTCTCTTCCATTCCTGTAGCAACAACACTTTCGGCAATTTGCCGCGTAGAAAGTTCAGCCAGCGCAGTAAAAATCAGCTCGGCTTCACTCATGTGGTCACGCAGGTTCTGGGTTTTCAACCCTTTCATATCCTTATGCTTCTTGATGGAAACGCCCGTCCACTCCTGATGAATGATATTGGTCAGAATAGCATACTCATCCTCTTTGGAAATTTCATGCTCCTTCCAGTAATCGGTGAGTTTATTGCGGGTCTCCTGGCCCATCATCCGCTGCTGTATCCATTTTTCGCTTCTCCCATGTTGTTGCCAGTACTCGCGGGCGCGATCAACGGATAGTGCTGGATCAGCCATATCCTGAATGCGTTCATAGCCTACTTTTGCCAGCCATTGCTTGAATGGCTCTGCTTTAGGCGAGGGTATGGACTGAATAATTCTCAGCAATCCTTCCACATTTGCGCAATCTGTTGCTCTCATTTTCCCATCAGGAGCCTTCATTTTCAACTGTCGACAAATTGTCGACAGTTCAAGTCCATCGTCACTTTTCACCCTGACCTTCATCCTGAACCAATAATCACGCGGATTGACGCTTTCGCTCAACACGGCAATGACATCAACAATCGAGAAGTACCAGGTTTCAGTAGCCTCATCGAAGTGACGACGAATTGGCGCATTTTCAAAAGCAATGAGCGTTTGTTCTTCTGTCATGATCCGCCTTCTTCTTATACAGTTTTGAATTCTTGAGCGCTGTTTCGTATGCCGGTTGCCCTGAAATACAGTGACTCAGGGTCAACATCAAAACCGCAATCCCATGCAAGAGTCGGCCAGGAATCAAGATAAAAATGTGAAAAAGCTTCAGGGTTCCGCAATGGTTCTGCTATTGGATATTTATAAACAAGATCGCAGAGATCCGCCTCTCCGGTTTCTCCAGTATTGAATTTCAGAAATATCTGATAATCCTTGACATACCTTGCCTCTACAATTGAAATACATTCCATTGTTATTGTGAAACTTCTACAGAGACACGAGAAACTTTGTAACGTGCAACATTCAACGCTGACGCAATATTTGGGTCAAAAACGGAAAGGTTTATTCCATCTCCTACTGAGCTTTTATAGATCACGCCATGGTAGCCGCACTTTTTGATGAATTCACAAATATATTGACTTGGGATGTAGTCAATAGCCGCTACCAGTGGGAGTACCGGACGTGTCAATTCATCTCCAAGCTGTTCTAAAAAGCTGATATCTCCTCTGAGCAAAGCAACTTCTCTTTCATCGCTCAACAGGAATGGTGAAACAGTTTTGCGGGGACAACGCAAATCGATGATTTTCAAATTCTTCGACATACGATAATCAGCCACACTTGCAAAATCACCCGTATGCGGGCGAAGTTCCGAAATCGCTGTCGTAACAGTCGAGGCAAGATACAAATATGGAATTCCGGCAGGATTTGCCCGGCCTTGCGATGCAAGATGTTTCGGTGGAGCCCCCATGTCATCAGGCAAAAAGGGCTCTGTCATAGTTTGAAGACGGGCTCTATACCATATTTCATTGAGTTCATCAGATCCAAGCAGCAAATGAGACAACAGACCACGTAACCTCTCTGCGTCGATTTCGGTTTGAGGAAAGAATCTGTTTTCATACATCAACTCACTGCGAAGTTTCTCCCAGCGCTCAAGTCCATCTGAAAGACAATCGTCAGAAGGAACGAAATTTTCACGAACTATTGCTCCATCATCAAGAATATCAGCCAATAGTTCCTTTGAATGTGCAATATCCATTCTGGAATGAGAGAACATATCCCAATCATCCTTGAACCACTCAACAAGAGTTTTGCCAGTCTGATTCTTGATGTAGATATTGGCAAGCTGTTCAAAATAACTTTTAAGAAAAGATAGTTGAATCAGTTGAGTATTCTGCGTTCCGCAATAAAGACAGTTTCCAACTTCAGAGGATAATGTTGGAATAATCGCTCTTGTTATTCCTCTGTCACCGATACAGTTGGCGCAACAACTTTTCATCATGCAACATTATGTTCCCGAATAAAGTAATCTGCCAAGGTCTCTATATGATGCTTCATTGATAATTTTTTAACCGGGCCAAGACCAGGAAAATGTTTCATTTCATGCAGTTTAAGAAATTCGCCAACAGCATTACTTCGAAATATTTGAGTCTCTGGAAGGGTCACCTCTTTAACTAATTTATCCAAAGCTTCTGCAAATTTACCAGCAGGATCTGTCGGGTCGTCCTGACGGTTTGATTTGAAATGATGAATGTACATGCCATCATCTTTGTTTCTGTCAATGAAGGTCAGATGAATAGCAACGGCATAGGCTGGCCCACCCGTTTCTGAATAATCATCACCAACAATCAGGAAATCGCCAAAACCATTCATTCCCTCATCCATGAATGTTGCATGAAGATCAGAAAAAAACTCAACGTGAGGATGCAATCTGTTCGATCGTTTTTCAAAACCATCACGCAATAATATTCGCTCACCTGTTCTAAAATGCTTTTGGTACAGTTTACCGCAACTTTCCTCAAAAAAAACATGTCGCATCTCAGATGCCTCCCAACCCAGTAACTCAGCCAATGCTTTTGCTTCAGTGAACCCTGCATGAATCAGAGTAATATGCCTTTCGGAATACTCATTACAATATTTGAGAACATCATTTGCTGACATGTTTTCGGACAATAGAATGCCAACTGAGATATTCTCTTGCTCAAAGTCATTGTTCACCAGTTCGACAATACCATCACCGTTTCTTGAATGATCACCATAACGAGGATTGACAATAACCACCGCATGACCACCAATATCTATGAGCGATGAAAGAGTTTTGCTTAACCCTCCCAAAGACTCCTTGACTGGCTCAATAATTGGAACAAACTGGTGCTGTACCATAAGTGGCGCACACTCTCGAATAGTAAGGAGTTCGTTTTGTTTTCCTCGAAAATAGGGGTAGTACATAACCGTATCACGTCCATTTTAAAGCTTCGATGATTGGAATATTCATAACATCCAGAAGTCTTGAGTACTCTTTCTTTTTCAAAGGGAGGGATAATACAATCGCCTGCAGTGAATGAGGAATGGCTTTAATAATATCGCTTATTGCAGATTGACTGCGAGTATTTCCAAGAACCTCCACCATCCCGTCATGCGCTTGATGCGGAGTTAATTCAAGAAACTTATGACGCAAAGAGCTATACATAAGGGTGTTTGGAAGAATTGGTATTTCAACACCATATTTTTTCAAAATATTCTTTGCCTCATCGAGTCGAATTGCATCAAAAATTATCTCCTGACGTATTCTTTCTGGTGAGTATTGAGATTTTCTTATAGTTGCTATCTGAAATCTGTCGGTGAGCAATAATACACCAACGTCGTCAGGTACTGCTGCAAGAACATTCTTTAAATGATTCTCTCCCGTAATTACATTGACATGAGCAAAAAAACTCCTATACCAGGAAACTTGATCCTGAATTCTAACAAGAGAATCTCGTTCAGATTTTATTTCGTAGACTGTTGAAGTTCCGTTCAAAATAGCAATATCAGCTTTACTGCTTCCAACCCGAAACTCTGAAAGCATTGTGGCCGTTTGAAGCGAATGCTTTCCAAGCAATATTTTATGTGCAAGAGCCGACTTGTAAGTGTATTCATTACGGCACGCTTTTATTTTCAACAATGAAAAAGCCTTTTCAAAAAAAGTACAGAGCGGAGAGTCACATTGTGTCTGGTCAAGCAGACTCGACTCTTTGGCTAACCTCGAAAATTGAGCTGAAGAGCCCTTTTGCGCCAGCTCTCGAATCAACCCCTGAGAAAAAAGCCGGGAAGTAGCTGAAAGTCTGGAATTTTCAAGTTGCTTAACAGCTATCAGCATTACTGTTTTAATTTTAATACGTTACATATATCAAACAGAGCTTTTGCTTGAAACATGCAGAACATCTTGCCACGATATCAGCATAACACTTTCGGGAATCGCACAAGTTAACTCAGCAGAAGCTCTACGGCATAAGTCCATAAAGCACTCCGAAGGACAAGTTTAAGAAAGTGGTCGAACTAATTCAAATTTTAAAGTAATTTTGACGTTTATAAGGTGGTTGACTCATTTTCATTGATGGCATTATGAAAACCGAAACCCTTCATGTTGAGTCGGTTCACCTTTTCTCATCTGAAGATGACCTTCATTCTGAACAAATAATCGCAAAGGTTGAAACTGGCTAAGACCAATTGCAATTACGTCCGCATTGCGGACGTAATTGTAAACTCTGGGTAAAAACTGCCGACCAGACATGATTGCCTCGGATAATCTCTCATTTTCATTATGGCTTTTGATTTTTCGTTTCAAGTACCTCTTCTTTTATGGCGAACAAGCCAGCACTATCGCAACCTTTAAGAAAGGCTTTTTTGAGAAAATTAGCATCAATCCACGGAGATGCGCTCGCTGACTTAAGCTCTGCAGCAAGCATCTCCTGCATTGAGAGGCTGTAGTTTTGATTCTCGTTTATCACCCGGTTCAGCCAATAAGAACCACCATTCGTGTTACAACACTTTGCAGCATATCGTTGTTCGATACGAAAAAGTTCTTTCCAAGTTTCAGTTTCATCTTGAAATTCAACGGATTGAATGTCAATCGAAAGATTTTCCGGAGTAAGAGTGCTCCAATTCTTTTCTTTAATGACAACTTTTATGGCTATATCTGACTGTTTCTCAGAAAAAGGATAAAAAGCTTTTCGACGATTACCTTGTTTGTCGTGCAGCGGGTCTTTATCCATTTTATTGCCGGAATTGCACTTATTGCACGACGGTGCAAGGTTTTTGAGATTTACAGAATTAAAAGGGTATTTACTTTTCGGGAGATAATGATCAAAAGCTTCACGAGAAGGATCATATTCACTATCAAGTGGTTGGAGCCCACAAAATGGACATGTGCAATTATTATTTTCTCGAACAAAAGAGAGATAGTAATCACTAAGCCTTGAATCGAGAGCTTCCCTGACAAACTTCAAATCAAAGAAACCTGATGAATACAATTGTTTGAAGAAGTTATTAATTTTCTTATTAAGTGCTTCTCTTGCAGGATATAAGTCCACATAAGTAATAGGTCGTTGTGCTGTAACACATGAGCATAACTCCTCTACCATATTATTAGCAGTAAAGCAACTCTTATACTGATCTATCTCATGGTCGGTGAGAGTTTTGAATTCATTGTAAATCTCATTAATCGCTACGTAAAAGAAGTTATCAGCACTTTTATCCATAAGTTTTCCTGCCATATCCCGCTTATACAGTTCTTCCATTACCTTGAGAAGATCTGTTTCCGCTTCGTACAAATGAATACCATATTCTTCGTTAGGCGCTTTGCACCAGACTTCATAAAAAATGAAATCGATAAACGTCTGCATCTTCTCCATTTGGTGCGGAACGTATTTGTAGGGAAAGAGCATCAGCCAGACTCCTCCATACTGTCGAGGATGGATTTGATCAACAGCACCTTTTCCACCGAATCTCCCAGCTTTTTATCAATCTCGGCGATAAGCTGTTCCTTGTTTTCTCCATCAATAAATCGAGTTCGCAGATTATCAAGAATAGACTGGGCATGACCTCCGATGGTTTCTCGCTTGCCGAAGGTGTTCATGGTAATCTTGTTGATCGATGCTCCCAGAGTGTTATAATCCGGCTTGCTGACGCTTACTGTTCCGAGTACCTTCTCTTTTTTAAATACCAGCACTTTTTCGGGCTTGCTGTCGGAAATCAAAAACGGACTATGCGTCGTGATCAGCATTTCATGGTTCGCAGGATCACCCTCGTTTTCAGGAAAACACTGGTAGAGTCGTGAAATAAAGTTTGAACGCCAGTCGGGGTTAAAGTGGGTATCCGGTTCATCGAGCAAAAAAAGGCTGTTTGTGTTTCTGAATAACAAACACAAGCCAAGACTATGCAACAACTGATGTTCGCCATCGGAAAGGCTTTTTAGCATCACCGGTTCTGTAACATCCTGTTTGGTGAACTTTACAAACTTGAACCGCATGATGCGCTCATCCGATGCCAGAGTAGGAACGGTTTCGTTGACATAGTGACTGTCTGACTTGTAAAGATCTCTTTTCAACGACTCACTCACAGGATAAAGGTTGAGCATCAGCAAAACCTGAAACGCCTGAAACAAAACGATGGGTGACTTATTTATCTCAAAGTCAAAATTCTCCCTGAATGCATCTTTTGTGGCATCGTTAACGAAATAATCGAGATAGAGCGAATCCTCTTCTTCATCGACAAAGTAGCAGGTTGCGCACCGTTTAAGCCGGGTAACAATGGGAATAAAGTTCTTTGCGGAGTGCTCGTTTTTCTCAAGCAGTTGCATCAGGTTCACATTGTATCGACCGGTTTCCGGGTCTGCTCTCAGCGCTGGATTATTTTCACCAAACCCCTCAGCAACAAGTGCGGAAACATTGATACTGCGTTTGATGATGATGCGAAACTCTTTCAGTTCATCCACGCCAACCTCTTCACGGAATGGCTTCAAGGTATCCGTATCATGAAACAGCAAATTGCAGAGCAAAATCGCCTGACTGAATGATCTGTCGAGATAAGCCAGTCGAGTTTCCGGTCTTCCAGGATAGGAATTTTGGGTTTTTAACGCATTCCAGTATTCATCAAACTGGACAAAGCGCATCTTGAAGAAGGGCAAACTCAGAATTTCATTTTCACCGGAGGAGTATCCGACGATATACTGCGGCAAAAGAAAGTTCCTTTCCCACTCTGAAATAATGTCATGGGTGTCAGCATCGAAATCAGCTTGATTTATCCAGTTTAATTCGGGTGTACTATCGATTGATTTGAGAATTTTTACATGGGCAAACTGCGCCCCATCCGGAATATAGTATTCAACGGGAGCCTTGATTAAATATTCAATTTCAAAACCGTTAGGGAGGGCATCCTCTTCCTGAAAACCATCGGGATTCGCCTCCTCATCGTAGATAAAATTCGAAGGCAAAAAGTTGCGGCGCACCCGTTGCACTTCCAGTTGAAAAAAAATTGCTGCAAGGGCTTCCAGAAGATTTGATTTTCCGCTTCCATTGGGGCCTGCACAGACAAATGGGGCAAAGCCCTGCTTTTCCTCCAACTCCCAAGGAGCGCGAAAGTAATATTCAAATCCAGATTGCAGACTGCGAAAGCCATCCGGATCGGTTATTTTTAAACGCAACAGCTTCACTCTTGATTCACTGTTTTCAGAATTATCTGATTACCATAAACGACTTCTTTATCTGGCTCACTGACAATGTTCCGTGTTTGAGATATTTTCCCATGCTCAATAGCCTTAAATACCCAATCCTTGATCTGGTCATACTCCTTAAGTCCCAAGCGTGAGGATTCATCATCGTCCAACAAACTCAATACCTTCTGCTGAGCCACCTCAAAAAAATCCTTTAATACAAACTCGGCACCACTACCAAGCTGTAAGATGTAAGCATTTATCCAGTTCTCGATCAACTCTTTGCGCACTTCAGATTTACCAAGAGCACTTGCATCATCAGGATCTGGCAAGTTGATAGTTTTTGCGTTTTCTTCTCCCTTAGGAACTGGCCGGATCACTTGTTCTTGAATAAGTTCTTCATTTTTTTCCAAGGGCACTTGCGACAAATCCAGCTCGCCCTTAAATACCTTCTGACTCAATACACCATAGAGATTATTCAGTTCAGTGAGGCTTTGCTGATAGTGTGATTTGATTTCATCAATTTGAAGATGAATGCCTGCAAACTGATTTTGAAGCCGAATCGGAGGACGTCGAATTTTTGTTTCCTTGATAATGGTCAAGTTTAGACCGCTCATAATTGCTCCACGGTTCTTAATATTAAACTGCTTGCGAATGTATGGGTTGGAGTGAATTGAATATGAGAGGAACAGTGGATTGGCGAGTTCCCTGTCCAAGGTTATTGCTGCGAGATGTTTTGTATTTATAGCAAGAGGAATATCATCAGGTATTACTGCAGAGCAACCTATTGTACCCATAATGGTAATAATTACATCGCCAGGATATATTCTATAGCTTCCCAGCTCTTTGTATTTCTCTTTTGTAATAAATCGCTGATCGCCCCAAGTAAACCGATTATGAACAGCATTATCAATTCCCATTACAGCCACATCACCTGTAGAACTGAACTCACTATGAAGTAAGTTTGAACCGAATGGTCCGGTTCTCATAGCTCCTTTGTGTTTGGCTGCAAGTTCTTTGATTTCGACTAAAGGCCAGGTTTCAAAATTCCGATTCGCCGGGCTAAACATCTCCAGAAAAACACTTTTGAGCAGTTCATCAAGCTGTTTGAGTTGCTCGCGGCGGCGGGAGATCAGGTTCTCTACCTTTGAAAGAAGGGTTGCTATGCGGATTTGGTCATCGAGCGACGGAAGAGGGATTTTAATCTTTTTGATACCAGCATTAGTAATGGCTGGCTGGATTGCACCAGAACAATACTTCTCTTTTTGTCGTTCGAAGTCATCAGACTTTATATATATCGCTAAGTATTTGCCATTACATTCATTGGTAGGACGAACCACAGCAAATCCGGTAGACACAACAATACCTGTTAGCTCTTTATCAATCTCAAGTACTTTTTTTGTGCCCTTCATTCGAGCAAAAAGGACATCTCCTTGTTTCACGGCAATATCAGCCCGCGAGGGTCTATCTTTGTAGGTAATATCTACAAATGAAATGGATTCATTCTGTAGATCGCCTGTACTCAGATAACGCATGAAGCCTTCAAATTCCAGTACACGTGCCCCAGAAAATGGCGCAACGTTCAGAAGAAGTTCGTGTTTCATCCAATCATCCCCTTCAACTCCAACAGCTCCCGTACAATGCCACTCTGAATGTTTGCAAGTTCAGCCTCATCAATCTCCCCCACCTCTGCCGCAATCAGCTTGTCGAGAATCACCGACGGACTTTCGTAGACGACCTCTTCAAACACATCGGTTTTATAGCGGGAAAGGGAGAGATCATATCCACCTTCGCCTTCAATTTCTGCACGCGAAACCATAAAGAACTTTTGGGTTCTGTCGGTGTCGTGCTCAACGCTTCGCCGTTTATAGTTCTCGACAATATCAAGCAGATCGCCGAAACCCTCCTGCTTGCTTCGTTTGTCGTCGAGCGAGTAGCCGTCCGACTGCATGTCGTAGAACCAGACGTGCTCCGTCGCTGGTTTGGTGACCTTATCGAGCGGGCCCCATACTTTTGTGAAGAGCAGAATGGAGGTTGAGACTCCGGCATAAGGCTTAAAGACTCCACTCGGCATGGTGATAACGGCTTTGAGGTCGCAGCGGTCAACAAGCAGTTTGCGTAAAGCCTTGAAGGCGCCGCCGGAGCCAAAGAGCACACCTTGCGGCACAATAACGCAGGCGGTTCCACCTTTTTTCAGCAGCCGATAGATGTTTTCGACAAAGAGCAACTCTGTTTTGGTGGTGGAGAGGGTGAAGCTTTCGTTAATATCGCCTTTGTCGATGCTGCCGGTAAAGGGGGGATTGGCCATGATGATGTCGTAGCAGGACTCTTGCGTAAAGCTTTTGCTCAGGGTGTCTTTGTAGTCGATTTCCGGCTCGTCAATGCCGTGCATCATGAGGTTCATAAGCGCAAGGCGAACCATGGTGCTGTCGATATCGTAGCCGAAAAGCGTTTTACTGAGAATGGTTTTTGCCTGTTCGGTAAGCCCGGCAGAAACGGAGGTGCGGAGAAATCCATCTTCGTCCGGCACGAGATCCTTGTTTCCGGCACGAATCGCCAATTGCGTGACAATGTATTGATAAGCCCCAAGCAGGAATCCGCCTGAACCACATGCGGGATCGGCAATGGTGTGACCAAGCTTGGGCTCGACCAGATCGGCCATCATTTTGATGATGTGGCGAGGGGTGCGGAACTGCCCGTTTTTACCGGCGGAGGCAATTTCGGAGAGCAGAAATTCATAGACATCGCCCTGAATATCCTGAAAAGCCTGCCCCTTTTCATTCGAGTCTTTCTCCATCACCTCAAAGATCTCGTCGACCGTTTTCACCGCCTCAACGAGGAGAGAAGGCTTGGGAATGATGAATACCGCATTTTTGATATGATGGGTAAATTTCGACTCGGAGCCGTTCATGTCTTTCAGGTAGGGAAAGACTCTCGACTGCACGTGGGTGAGCATATCTTCGGCCTGCCGGTGTTTGAATTCACTCCAGCGAAGGGTGCTTTTGTCAATGGCATAACTCGCGGCATTTTCTTTATCACGGTATTCCGGCGGTATCCACATCCCCTCAAAGAGTGAGCGGTAGGTGTCGCCCGCCCACTCGGCACTTGCCTGCTTCTCTCTGTCCTGATCGTCCATCCGCTTCATGAAGAGCAGGTAGGTGATCTGTTCAATAGCGGTGAGCGGGTTGGAAATGCCCCCGCTCCAGAACTTGTTCCAGAGTTGGTCTATCTTCGATTTCAGTTCAGGGTTGTGCTGGAGCATCGGCTTGTATCTGTAGTATTGATGGTGAACTGTTCCTGTCTGTTCATTGTCTGTTCTGCTTCAAAAATGTTTGTCCTTGCTCGGTTGTTTTGTAGCGTTGCAAACGACTTTGAGGTTTATCGGGAATAGTTCGCGCCAAAAAACCGGCATCAAGCAATGGGTTTAAATAATTATTCTGGAACGTTTTCCAGTGTTTCAAACCAAGTTCTGACATAATTTCGCTTGCTCTCCGTGGTTCGGCACAGTAGCTCCCGACTTGTGCGGTGACTTGTGCGGTGACTTGTGCGGTGACTTGTGCGGTGACTTGTGCGGTGACTTGTGCGGTGACTCTCCCCCCCGACTCTACCCCTGACTCTACCCCCAAGGTTTTTGCATCACCATTCAGCACCTCTTCCTCCAGCGCAAGGGCTTCCAGGGATACAGGAAAGGTCGTCCGAATGAAATGTGTCGAAAAGGTGTAGGCTTCACGTGGGTAAGCTTTGAGAATCCGGGGCATTCCGGAGCCAAGGTATTCGACCATAGCAAGATCCTTGAAGACTCGCATCAGGGTTTTATTGCGGGGCATGGAGTAGCCGGCGAAAAAATCATCCTGCTCAGTGCCAGGATGAACGGTACCTGCTGAGGTAATTTCCAGCCGGTCAGCAAAAATTTCAAACTTTGGTACCAGTTCAGTACTGTAGTCGTTATGAATGATGGCGTTGATAACGGCTTCACGAAGGGCGACCTTGTCCCACAGGCTTCGGCTGATACGCTCACGGGAAGTTATTTTATTGATGACACGGTTCTCGACTCCCTCCAGACGGTCGAGTATCTGCTTGCAGCTTTTAACCAGGCAACAGAAGCCGTAATCCTTGCTTTCAAGCAGATCAACCCTGTCAGTGCCTGCATATTTTGCCACCTGCACCGAGTTGCCATTTTGATCGGCCAGCAGGTAACCGGCATAGTTGTAACCGCCATCCTCGGTGATCAGTTCAAGATTGGCTGCGAATTTGTCGCCAAGGGTAAGGCCTGCCTCCTGATAGTAGATTTTAAGCTGTTCAAAGGTGAGATCCTGCCGCAGAGAACGGATACGAGCGATTGAGTTACGCGTACGTCGGGCAAACAGCTCTTCAATCATACGCAGCGACATGGGCTCACTGGCGCTGCCAATACGGATGAAACATCCTTTTTCTGACATGCCGAACCTGCGCAGGTAATAAGGTTTTTCGGTACCACTGGCAACGATGATTTTAATAATATCTTTGCCATCACGGGTTTCGTGAATGACATCGAACAAACCAAGGCATGAAGGCTGAATATTATTTTTTAGACGATCTTTGATGGCAAGCTGCAGAGCGTCGCACTCAGTCACGCCATAGAGAGATCCATGCTTGTCAATACCTATGTAGATAATGCCGCCATCATGATAGTTCAAAAATGCGATGACCTCTTTCTCAAGTCTATCATTCAGCTCGCGCTTGTATTCGATGCGGTTATTTTCAGTCATGTTATGCTGCCAGTTGTTCGGCCAGAGCCAGGATTTCGTTAATTTCAGTCGGACTGAATACCCCACGAATGCCTTGCGGGTGTATCACGGTAAACGGTGCGTTGATGAGGTCTCTCTTTTCTACCTTTTCGCGCTCTATAATGAAGTTTTTGAGCAGGTTTAAAAAGTCCAGTTGGCGACTTGAAAGGTTGGAGTGCTGCTGGATAAACTGAGCGAACGCATCGGCAACTGTTTCAGGGAAACTCTTGAGAATTTCAATGCCAAGAATATGGCGAATAAACTGGATAAAATGTGCCTTGCGGTTGTTATAGACGGAACGCAAAAGCTCCTCGGTAATGTGCGGATGCTCTTCGTGAAGCAGCTCGGCAAGTTCATTGGCCTCTTCAGGCGAAATCTCTTTGCCCTCCTTGATTTTGGAGAGAATCGGGTTCTGTGTTGTCAGCTCGGTAATGAGCGCCTCAACCATTTCACGATAGCGAGTAATGCTGACGGCCTCATTCCGGGGGCCGAATTCCACCATCTCTTTGTGGTGGAGAAGATCCTGAAGATTCAGATGAACTTGGTCGATAGCGCCGCTCTCAACCTCACGAAACTTCATCAACGGTGAGAGCTTTTCGATAAGCCCGTCGAAGCTCTCTTCGGTTGCCTCGTTCCAGAACCGCTTGGTTTGAGCAGCCCTGATCAGAACCTCTTCCTGTTTCACAAAGCCGACGCTGAGGGGAAGCTGGCTGATCTGCTCGGCAATGCCGTCGCTGATGGTGTCGTACCTCTCCTTTTGATGGCGAAGTTTTGCCAGTGAAATCTCCACGATGTCGCGCTCAAAACGCATCGCCTTAAAATCAGCATCTGAGACGGTTCTGAAGAGCGGTTTGACTTCGCTTCTCAGATATTCAAGCTTTTGCTGCGTAAGAGAGAGCCAGAAGTTCTCCTCTTCCAAAGGGTGAAGCGCTGATGCGGCCTCTTTGATAACCACCGAGGTGCGCGGCAGCTCGACGATCTGCCTGCGGAGTTTTACCACTTCCCGCTCTGCAATGGCAGTGTTGCCGATTGAGAGCGCAGACTCAATTTTGTCGAGACGCAGCCCGAAGAGTTTCACCGGAAGCGGCAGTTGTTGTTTGATCTCTTTGCCTTTGGGCTGAAGCTTGAAGTATTCAAAGTTATCCCAGCAATCCAGAATCAGGAACAGCTCTTTTTCGGTGCACCATGGCTTGATTTTACCAAGCTCAAGGAGGCGTGTTCCCCGACCAATCATCTGCCAGAATTTTGTGTAGGAGTAGACCGGTTTTACGAAGACCAGATTCACCAGCTCCCGGATGTCAATGCCGGTATCAAGCATGTCAACACTGATGGCAATGCGGGGCATATCGCAGTTGGTGAACTGGTCGAGCAAGCCTCCCCTGCCGTAGACGCGGGGGTCGTCGGAGACCAGAACCTTGGCAAGTTCACCCTTGTACTGCGGATAGAGCTTGTCGAATATCTCTTCAATTCTGCGGGCATGCGCTATGGTGGCGCAGAAAAATATGGTTTTTCCGGGAAGAACGCCGTTCTGGTCTTTGATGCACTCTTCCATGAACTCTTTGACAATCAGGGTATTCGTCCCCCGATTGATCACCTGCTTTTCGAGCTGCGTTCCTTCAAAATTAATCTCTTCGATATCTTTACCTTCGAGAATCAGCTTTTTCTGATCTTCAAGGGAGATAGTCCGCTTGCTGATGCCCTCCATCTGGAATTTCGTCTGGATTTTCATCACCTGAAAATTGCTCAGATAAGGAGGGATGTGGTTCACCGCCTCTTCGTAGGTATAAGCAAAGGTTGGAAGGCCATCTTCACAGTGAAAGAGGCTAAAGGTGTTATGGTCGAGAATATCGGTTGGGGTTGCCGTCAGCCCCAGAGTGATTGTTTTGAAGTAATCGAGGATTTCACCGTAGGTGTTGTAGATGGAGCGATGGCTCTCATCAATGACAAGAAAGTCAAAGAAATATGGTGAAATGTGCTGCGATTCATCCCTGATGAGATTGAGCATCGTGGGGTAGGTGGCAATGTAGATGCGGCGATCTTTTGCAAAGAGCTTTTCACCGTCGGCGCTGGGCCAGCGAGGTTCGTGGGGCAAATGCTCCTTGAAGGCAGAGAGCGCCTGCCCCCGCAAGGCAATGCGATCGACCAGAAAGAGAATTTTTTCGGCATGTCCGCCACGCATCAAGGCGTCAATCAGGGCAATACAGGTGCGGGTTTTTCCCGTGCCAGTGGCCATAACCAGAAGGAAATCCCGCTTTTTCTGCTCAATTGCTTCAAGGACAGAGCGAATGGCCCGAATTTGATAATCGCGCCCGGCAATGGCTGTGTTGATCAGCTCCCCGGTGAGAGGTTTGCGGCTTCTGCGAATATATTGAAACCGCTCAAGGTCGTCACGGGTGGGAAAGCCGATAACCTTTCGGGGCGGATAGTTGTCGAGATCCCAGAAAAAGATCTCAAGACCATTGGTATAAAAACAGAACGGTATTTCAACGCCCAACTGCCTCTGAATATGAATACAATACTGCCGCGCCTGTTCACGGCCAATGGCGGCATCGCGACTTGTTTTTTTGGCCTCAACCACGGCAATTGGCCTGCCATCCTTGCCAAGCAGCACATAATCACTGAACTGATGCCCTTCGTACCTGATGCGTGGCTCCTGCACTCCTTCAGGCAAACCGACAAGAATATCAAACTCCTCCACAACCTGGGAGGGATCGTTCACGCTCCAGCCTGCCTGCAGTAACAGCTTGTCAATCAATTCGATACGAGTTTGCTGCTCGTTTTTCATGGCGTATGGAGTGGTTGCACCGCATTAACTTGTATCTGGCGGAATGCAATATACACCATATTTCCGGAAGTAAATCAAGCGCAAACCATCTGGAACCGCCGGGTGGAACATCGTCCATGGCGGCTCCGACAAACGTCCTGGAAATGCTCGATCCGCAAAGGATCATCTATCGTGAACTCTTGGAGGCTATCACCTTTCTTTTATTCAGCAACAAAATGAGCCCTTCTATTCTGAGCCCACGCCTCTTCAGTGTGTCCAACAGCAAACGGCCTTTCCGCTCCAAAGCTGACAGCCTTCAGGCGAGACGGATCAGTTCCCAACTGTATAAGGTAGTCTTTCGCACTGTCAGCCCTTCGCTCTCCTAAAGCAAAGTTATATTCGTTGGTACCTCTCTCGTCGCAATGACCTTCGATAACAACAGTTTTTTTGGGATTTGCCTGGAGCCATCCAGAATTGGTTTTCAACTGTTCGGTCGCATCCATACTGAGCACGGATTTATCAAAATCAAAAAATATATCACCAAGAACAGGGACAACAACCTTAGAAGGAGGAGGTGGCGGTGGCGGGTTAACACTTTCAGGAGCTACAGCAAGATCCTTTTGACTGCAGCAAGCACCAAGAAACATCATAGATGGAATCAGCAGATTCCTCAAACAAGAATTTACGTATTTCATTTCGCCCCTTTTCTTTTTAGATTTTGCAAAAGATGTTACTTCCAGAACAAGAACCAGCTTAACTTCATCTCTACGCCCTCGATTATGCAATAAGTGGCACCCGTTTTCGCCGTTCGAAGAATAATAAAGCATTATAAGATAATGCTTTAAATCTAAGCCGCCACCCAATTGCATTAATAACTAAAGCGCTTTGTCAATAGAAGAACTTTGCTATAAGAACGGCAGTCTCGGATTATAAGTTCCGGGTTTTCATGGAAATCAATCAACCACATAGCCATGTAAGGAGACCTGGGTAAGTTTATTACCCCTTCAGGCCGGATTTTTAGAATCTGGCCGCATTCGGCCGTCGAATCGGCAATCAATGGTCTGGAAATGTACCCTGAACACAGCATCAGAAGATTCAAAAGCTACTTGGCCCTTGAGGTGCTCTCCGAACCGGAAGTACACAGGATGAACGGCGGCTGTCAATGGCGATTTAGTGGTTGCAAAATAATAATGATAGTCAGGAGCAACGGTAATGAACTTTTTATCTTTGCGCTTTGTTTTTTAAAGTAAATTTTCTTTTCTATAAAGGTGGTGAATATTTCAATCCAGATAACAACGTTCGATCTTCTTACGTTGCAATATCAGAACAAAAGAGGGAGGGGGAAAATGTCACAAGATCATTCAAAAAAGTTAATCTCCGAAAAGCTCCAGACTGACCCGGATTTTCGTGATCGTGTTGTGGACTTTATTTTGTCCCGAAACTTTTTTGACACTTCTGATGATCAGAAGAATGTTGAGGAAAAGGGAGGACTGACACCTGGCCAAAGGGATGAGAATTACTCTTCTGATGCTAAACGTAATAAAAATAAATTTTCAACGGGAGACAGGCTGGATGGATATGAGCATTGGGTTGGTTAAAGCATTGGATGGGTAACTCTCTCTATTGAAAAGTTCTCTCCCTCATAGGTGAGGCCTGAGCATATTTTTATTGATAACTATTCAATAAGGTTTCTACCAACATGTTATCCCTACAGGATTTAAGAAAATGCTTTTTGTTTTCCAGCCCCGGCGGGGCGGCATATTGGTAGCAAAAAAACCCTCTCCCCCTCTTTTTTTCTTGTGGTAACGGAGGTAGA
Organism: uncultured Chlorobiaceae bacterium; assembly: GCA_903843305.1. Lineage (GTDB taxonomy): Bacteria > Bacteroidota > Chlorobiia > Chlorobiales > Chlorobiaceae > Chlorobium. The sequence goes on along the minus strand of CAIMPI010000011.1, from coordinate 50,890 downwards.
AGTGGCATGTCAAAAAGAGTTTCTTTGGAAACGCTAAGCAAACAACTTTTGATTTTAAAACTTTATTATTTAAAGTAAATTAAAAGAAAGAGTTTATCAAAGACGTATACAGGTGAACCAATGACACAAGAAATGACATCCGAAACGCCGGACTCACAGATTGAGACGCTTGAAGAGAAGATAATGCTTGCTGCATATTACTGCTTAAAAGAGAAGGAAGAGACACAAAGGTGCAGTCTTGATAACTGGCATGAAGCTGATAAAGCAGTTGGTGATTGAACCGATTTTGCATCGTGGCCTTTCTCCTTCTCCGTTATTTACCATTATTATTCTTATTATTTTATCTATAGAGATTTAGTATACTCATGTATCACGTGTATTTCTGAACTTGCGATATTTTCGTGGACAGGGTAACAAGTCATACAAAGTTATCTATGAGTAAACACTACGTTAGTCAGGTAACCGCTTTTTGGAAGTTTTTTCAGCACCTTGTTTTAGCTGGACTTTTTTTTCTCGGAGCATGCAGCTCTCAAAATCCTGCAAGTAGTGAAAATGTTTCAAAACCCGTGAAAGAATCTGCTCTTTCACAGAAGCTTGCTGCAGGCAAATCACTCTATGAATCCAATTGCGCTTCCTGCCATGATTCAGGTTCATCCGGGGCTCCGAAACATCGAGACAAGGAGGTTTGGAGTAATCGTACAGCAGCGGAAAAAGATGTCATGATTAAAAAAGCTATTGAAGGTGTTGATGGAAAAGTCGGCATGATGCCTCCAAGAGGAGGCAACGCATCTCTAACCGATGATGATATAAAAACGGTTATACTGTACATGACCTCTAAAACTGACACCAGTGAGGAAAACACCTCGGTTGAATCTCCTCTCTGATGAGATGAATAGAAGGAGGAGACTCCGAGGCGGCAAGCATATATATCCTTTGATACAATATTTTATGCTTTTTTATTGCAACGGTAACGGAAAATTGAACTTTACATGTGACCAACGTTAAGGAACCTCTGATGCCAGCTTAACGCTTCATCAAGCAAATGGGGGGTGTGTTTTCCAATAGAGTGGTCAAACGCACGCTTGTGGTAATCCTCAAGTGCTGGCTTGAAGTGAGGGTGTGCACAGTTTTCGATAATTACCTTGGCTCGTTGATTTGGGGAAAGACCACGCAGGTCAGCAAGACCTTGCTCGGTGACCAAAATCTGAACATCGTGTTCGGTATGATCGATATGCGATGTCATGGGCACAATACAGGAAATCTGGCCGTTCTTTGCCTGAGATGGTGTCATGAATATGGAGAGGTATCCATTGCGGGCGAAATCACCAGAACCACCGATGCCATTCATGATGGAACTGCCCATAACATGGGTCGAGTTTACATTACCATAAATATCGGCCTCAATCATCCCGTTCATGGCAATAACCCCCAGACGGCGAATGACTTCCGGATGATTGCTGATTTCCTGAGGGCGCAGAATGATTTTCTCCCGGTAAATATCGATATTGTTGTTCAGTTCTTCCAGTGCGGAATCGCTCAAGGAGAAGGCTGTAGCCGAAGCCGAGATCAACTTGCCTGAACGAATCATTTCCAGCATACCGTCCTGCACCACTTCAGTATACGCAGTCAGATTGTCAAATGGCCCTTTGTTCAGACCAGCCATGACCGCATTGGCAATATTTCCGACACCAGATTGCAGCGGCAGCAACTCTTTGGGGAGTCGCCCTTTCTTTACTTCATGTTCAAGGAATTCAATGATATGACCAGCAATCCTCTGAGAATTTTCATCAGGCGCAGAAAAAGCCGAATTTCGGTCTGGGCTATTGGTTTCGACCACAGCAATAATTTTATCAGGATCGCAACGCAGGTAAAGGTCACCGATCCTGTCCTGTGGACGCACTATAGGAATTGGTTGGCGATGTGGTGGCCGATTGGTGCCGTAATAAATGTCGTGCATTCCTTCCAGACGCGGGCTCTGCCAGGAATTTACTTCAAGGATAACTTTGTCAGCCTGATCAAGCCAAGTCTTGTTGTTGCCAACTGAAGATGAAGGAATAAGACGCCCGTCTTCGAGAATTCCTGTTACTTCAACCAATGCGATATCCAGTTTTCCGAGAAATCCAAACCAAACGAACTGGGCAACATGGGAGAGGTGAATATCAAGATATTCCATTTCTCCGGCATTGATACGCTTGCGGCAGGTGGGATCGGATTGGTATGGAAGACGCATTTCCACCCCATCAGCTTTGGCCAAAGCGCCATCAAGTTCCGGTGCGGTAGATGCACCGGTCCATACACCGATCCTGAATTTCTCTCCTGCCCTATTGGCATCCTCAATGCGTTTGGCAAGCGCTGTGGGCACTTCCTTGGGATAGCCGGATCCGGTAAAGCCACTCATACCTACATTGACTCCAGAAGAAACAAGAGAGGCGGCTTGTTCGGCGGACATGATTCTGCCTTGTAAGGCCTTGCAAAGGATTCGGGATTCGGTGTTCATGTTTTACATAACTCCATTGAAGATTAAAAAAAAGAATATTTTTTCCGGGCAATTTTTGAACAACAACTTGTTTCCACTTTTGGGAGCGATGCTAATTTACAAGTTTCAAACTTCTTTCTGACCGGCTAACTCTCTTTTTCTTTCTTCTTCCAAAAATTACCTCTGCGTCTCTTGAATCCTCTGTTCTTTTGTCACCTCGAAGGAGTAAGCTGAGGTTCTGCCCTACAATACCCGATGTATCAAAGCGGGAACATGCTGAACCGTGCGAGCAAAGTGTACTGCCGGTTTACCGAACGCCATGACATAACCTATTAAATGGTCATCCGGAATGCCAAGACGTGGGCGAATTTCAGGCAAAAGGTCATTGATGGCCGATTTTGCCAGACCACTCCAGACTGTACCTACTCCGTTTGCCTGGGCAAACAGTTCGAAGTAAGAGAGAGCTATCAGACAGTCTGGCATCGGAGAAGCTACTCCCTTTGGTGCTGAGGCGATCAGCAAATGAGGTGCACCACGGAATATGACATCAATGTGCTGTTCTTCCCACATTCGGGCGAAATTGGCAAAGGATTCCATCCCTTCCGGTAGAGTATTTTCTTTAACTAACCTTGCCAGTCCTGCGATCACTTCATTACGAAGTTGTGCAACCTTATCCTTGTTATCCAACACCGTAAAATGAACCTGCCGTGAATTTACTCCGGTAGGAGCATGCCAGGCAACCTCCAAAAGTCTCTGAAAAAGTTCCGGATCCAGGTTTTCATGCTTATAGCGCCGCACCGATCGCCGCCCCTTGATAAGTGTCTCAAGTTTTTCCGGCTCTGGATATCCTCCGGCAAGAGAATAACTATTTGTTGGATCCAGCCCGAAGATAGAGACAGAGGCGGTTGGGCATATCGCAAAACAATGCTGGCATTTGTAGCACAGTGTTTCTTTCTCAATGGTAATGGATGGAAAGCCGTCCTCCTCCATAGCTATTATCCGTGTCGGGCACTCAGTAACACACTGGCCGCAACGAGTGCAACTCTGTTTGTTTATTTTAAAATCAAGCATTCTGGTACACTTCATTTATGTTTAGAAAATCTGCTCACGAAATCGATATACTGTCTGTCTGAAAGGATTTATAGTCACTGGAGATGCTGTCAGCAGAGTCCGAACAGTGCAAAAACGTCTCCCCTGTTTGCTATAAAAAACAGGAATTATTTGCCATTTCTTTTTAGCATAATAGCCATATAAAACACAATAAGGAGGTTAATCACCACCAAAATTACCTTGAGCCATGTCACACCTCTGTAAAGCTCATAAAGTTCGATCGGCAAATATACACTACCGCTCACCAATGCAAACCATTCGGCCCATTGCCTTGCAAGCCACAGGCCATAAGCCTCAACAAACCTCATAAAGGAATACAGCAATGCCAGAATGGTAAGAAGACGAATACGACCGTCAGTCAGACTACCTGCGGCTTCAATAATAATTCGTGGAATATGTTTTGCGGGATTCAGGTGCAAATGACCGACTAATTGTTCCGCAACACTATGAATATTCTGATGTATGAGAGAAAATACAGCTAAACCGGCAAGGAGTACCAGAAGCCCTTTCGATGCTTCGAATATTGCAACGGCTTTCAAAACACGAGTCATCTTAGGGTTTAAAGCCATATCACGTTAAAAATGCTAATGATTAGAATATCGGAGACAAATCCACCAATTACCTGTTATATAATTATAATTATATTCAAGGTGGCAATACGACACTGTTAACTTATCAAGAAGAAAACATCACGATAAAATATGGATACCTCTTCAAAAAAATCGACATTCCCTCCTCCAGAGGAAGTGCCAAATAATTATTTCCGATTCCATCTTCCACATCTGCACCTTGGCTCTGTTTTTGGTGATGACTGGTTCTCTCTAAAAGCTGAAGCTTTCGCTCGTTTTTTTGGGACACCTGTTTTTCTTGTTGGTCAGACCATAATCGTGGGAATTTGGATTTTACTGAATGCTGCAGGTTTTACCAGATTCGATGTTTACCCGTTTATCCTGCTCAATCTCGCATTCAGTCTTCAGGCTGCCTATGCTGCTCCGCTTATTTTGCTTGCACAGACAAGACAGGCTGACCGAGATAAAGCTCACGCCGATGCCGATGCACAACATCGGGAAGCCCTCGCCATAGCAAGTGAAGAGCGCCAAAAATTAGCAGCACAACAGGGGGATCAGCTCTTGGAGTTACTTCAACAGAATACGCAACTAACCAAACTCATAAATGAGTTAAGCCAACATATTGATAAGCTGACACAGGATATGCACAGCAAAGTAATTCAAGGCACTAATGAAATAACATGAGTTTCGCGGTTACGATTTTTTCTTCTCCGAACCACTTTGTGCTTCTTTTGCTACTTTGGACTCAACTGGTTTATCTGCAGTCTCCGTGCTTTCGGCGACTTTGTTGAATTCATGCTCAAGGTCAGCCTGTGCTTTCTTAAACTCCCTCATCCCTTTGCCTAACCCTCTGGCAAGTTCAGGGAGTTTGGAAGGACCAAAAAACAACAGGACAATAAACAGAATCAACAGCAACTCTTGTCCACCCAATCCAAACATAATAATCCCTCCAAGTCAGGTTAGCATGGTATAATTAAACTCAAAATATATATAAAAAGAAAAGCCCTTTAAAAAAGGGCTTTTCTGAAAAAAACTGATAACCGTATCGACACCTTATCATCACTTACGTCACCAACACATTGTCTTCTGTCTTTTACGGTATCTACAAGAAAAATTAGCTTATTTTAAAGCTTACTTTTTTGCTTCTTCTTTCTTTACTTCTTCTTTCTTTACTTCAGCTTTCTTGGCAGCTTTTTTCTTTGCAGCCTTCTTTTTTGCTGCTGGAGCTGGTGCCTTTTCTGCTTTTACCTCAACCTTTGCTGGAGCCGCAGGTGCTGTCGCGTCTGCTGCAAAAGAAACGCCACCAAAAAATCCGGTCACTGCAAGAGAAAAAACAATACCTGCGATAAGATTCTTTTTCATAAGTTATTTTACTTTTATTTTTAATGGAAACATCTTTAAATAAACCGAAGCAATTCACTTCTCCCTAATTAGTACGCACTCCGCGCGATTTTCTTTCAAAAAATCTTTTTGTCTTGTAATTTTTTTTCATGTTGCCGAACACCATAACCATTTCCATGCTTTCGAAGTGCGAAATGTCAAGCCAAGCTCATTTTTTTCATGACGATACCGACGTAACGGCCGACAACCAAATTTTTATTACATCATGCTTCAATTGAAAAAAGCTGGAAGTCAGGCTCTTGAAAACCTTCGCTCTGAGGGTAACTTTCCTCCTGTTTGGCAGAGCATGGAGGAACTTGAAACCTACGCCAATGATAGTGTATCGCGTTTTCTTGATGAACGATTCAAGGTATCGAAAGAGCTTGGGGGCAACTCTCTCCTGCCAGAACTTATTGACAGGTTACTAAGGACTTCGGATAAAGAATATATGGACAGCGGCACTTTATCCGAAGCCAAAAAGCTGGAACTTGTACAGGCTCTTGACCGGCAAAACCATAAGATGCAACTCTACCCCCGCTATGTGACCCTTCTGCTTTCTCTCCTCGAAGAGGTGGCAACACGTGAAAAACGGAATGTCAGTGTCCTTGAACTGGCAAGCGGCTCTGGAGGACTGGCGCTGGCACTTGCCGAAGAGGCACAGCGAAAAAATCTGCCTGTTTCTGTTACCGGTTCAGATATCGTGCCAAAATTTATTGAGGAGGGCAACCGTCAGGCCGCAGAAAAAAAACTTCCGGTCAAGTTTCAACTCATCAACGCCTTCAGCCTTCCCCAGTTCCCTGAAGGCTCCTTTGACCTTATGGTAATCTCACAGAGCCTCCACCATTTCACTCCCGGTCAACTTGCCATCATGATCGCCCAGTCAGCACAACATACAACAACAGCGTTCGTTGGTATTGATGGTTACCGCAGCATCTTGCTTGCCGGTGGCGTTCCTCTCATGGCAAGCATACAAGGCATCCCTTCATTTGCCCTCGACGGACTTACTTCAGCCCGAAAATTTTACAGCGAACTTGAGTTGGATATTATTGCTGAAATCGCCACCGGCAAAAGAGAGCATACCGTCGCCTGCTCCTGGCCATTGAGTATTCTTACTGTTCGTTTTGATGGAACCACTCACGCGTGACCTGTCAAGTCAATCTGAATCGATATGCTAAAATTCGACGGTTACTCATGCATGACCCAATAAATAAAAAGTTTTCGCTCAAAACCCTTTTCAGCTTTCTTGGCCCCGGATTTCTTGTTACGGTCGGGTTTGTCGATCCAGGCAACTGGGCAACCAATATTGAAGGAGGAGCAACGTTTGGCTATGAATTACTCTGGGTAGTTACCCTTGGCACTATCATGCTTATCCTGATTCAGCATATTGCTGCAAAGCTGGGTATTGCCACAGGAAAATCGCTTGCAGTCAATATCCGTGATTTTTTTCCGAAACCTGTCACTGCATTTCTTGGCTTTACTGTTGTGCTTGCCTGTATTGCAACCGATGTTGCTGAGCTTCTGGGTGGAGGTATTGGTTTCAGCCTGTTATTTGGCATCCCGTTATGGACCGGGGCTTTGGTGACTCTTCTTCTCAAGATTTTTCTGGTTATCAGTCAACGGTATCACCGAATTGAAACGATCATTGTGGGCTTTCTTGGGATTATCACCCTGTGTTACCTTGTCGAGCTTCTGATTGTAAAACCAGACTGGGCAGCGATAGCGCCGGCACTTGTTGTACCAAAAGTACGTAATAAAAGTATTTATATTGCGCTGGCGATTCTTGGCGCTTTGGTCATGCCTCACAACATATTCCTGCATTCAAACGTTATTCACAGTCGTAAATGGGGAATTTCTGAGGATGAAAAGAGAGAGCTTCTTCAATACGAAAAATTGGACACACTCCTTGCTATGACTCTGGGATGGGTGGTAAACTGTTCAATGATCATCGTAGCCGCAGCAATCTTTTTTAAAAACAATATACTGGTAAGCAGTATCGAACAGGCATCGGCAACATTGAAACCAATTGCAGGAGCGTTTGCTGGCCTTTTGTTTGCCGTCGCCCTTATTTTTTCAGGTGTTGGCTCCTCCATGACCTCCTCAATTGCAGAAGCCGATGTAATAGCAGGCTTCCTTGGGAAACCAGAAGATCCCGGAACAAACTTCTACAGACTCTCGGTTTTCGTTACGGCCATTCCGGCATTCCTGATTATTCTCTTCAGTATCGAGACTTATCGTATCCTGATTTTCAGCCAGGTAATCCTGAGCATCCAGCTTCCCTTTACTCTTCTTCCTCTTCTCATCCTCAGCCGTAACCGAAATCTTATGGGTGGGTTCCGAAGCAATAACGTTGAGTTTACCGGAGCATCAATTGTTTCCGTTATCGTTATCATGCTCAATCTCTATTTCCTTTATACGACCTTAACCGGAGAACGCTGACATGCAGGCTTACAAAGAAATCCTTGTTGCCATCGACTGTTCACCGGTTGATGACATTCTTATTGAACATGTTTCAGCACTTGCACTTCAGCTTGGTGCAACTCTGCATCTGCTGCATGTTATCCATTCACACACTCTTGATCAGGAACGATTTCTTCGTGGGCAGTCGATGATAACCCTTGATCATTACCAGAATCAATTGCAGGAAGCAGATATTGACGTCCATGTCGTTATCCGCAGTGGAGAGCCCGAGAAAGAGATTCTCAGTGAAATTGAGGAAAACAGCTATGATCTTCTTGCTATGGCTGTGCACGGTCATCATCTGCCTGAAAGAATCCTTTTCGGGAGCGTATCAAGAGCACTTCGCAAAAAAACTTCCATTCCCCTGCTACTCATCAAGCCTGAGCGTTAATGGAGGAAATCGGGTCTAATAACTTCGTATGGATTTCGTGATCGCTGGTGGCGTGTCAATAAGCCACGAGCTGACTTAGAACTTTTTCGATAGTCCAACCTGAATGCTCCTTGCACCAAACGGCGCCAATCCGGGATCACCCTTGCCGTACACGCTCCATTTACCTCTTTGTTCATATTCCTCGTATTTCACATCAACAAGCCAATCACGATTTAATTGTTTGCTTACCTTCAATCCCAAAGTGATTGCCCCGAAAGCTGACATGCGCTGGTCTTCTGAATAATAGACAGCACTAACAGGAGGTAAAGTTTGTTGCGTAGGGTCTGCTTTTTCAACAGCACTGACGGGAACATAAAAGTCAGCTTCGCTTTGACTGTAGAGGCGAAGTAACGGGGTCACCGTCCAGCTTTTGCATAGCGGCTGGACATATTCAGCTTCAAATGTATGTGCTCGAATACCAAAAGTATCTGAATAATAGCGATACGAGAGTTTAGCCGTGCCATCAGTCCAGTCAAAATAATGGTTCCAACGAGTTAGAATCGTTGTCGTATTGCGTTCGGTCGGCCTGTTATCATAGAGTTTATAGGGATCAGAAAAATCACCGTTCCCTTTAGAGTATCCAAAGTCGAGCTGTACAATATCATGCTTCGTCAAGACCCTCGTAATTCCAAAAATACTTGAATAGACCTTCTTTGCGTAATAAGCATTTGGATTGGTAATCGGAAAAATGTTATCACTGTTCAGGCTGCCTCCCAGAGTAAACGTTGTATTTTTATCTTCTGTGGACAGGCTTCCCTGAAGTGAGAAGCTGCGTGAAAGATAATCGGACTCCTTTGAATAGCCTGTCCCGAAACTCAGCGTTCCGTTTGAAAAGTAACGTGTTAGCTCGCCATCAATTGCGCGACGTAAATCATTCATCTTTGTCAACTTCGAGGAATGATACATTGGAGATGCTCCAGATACTGAGTCAGAGGTATACGTTGTTCCTATTGACCATTCACCGGCAACAGGCACTAATACCGTCATTGAGTATGCATTGACTCCCATCCGGCTTGACGATCCTGCTGAAGATGCCCCGCTTATAACATTTATACCATCCCCAATCTGACTGTCTTGATAATGCAGATATTTGAAGCTTACAACACCTTGATCAGGAGCCGCTTCCGCATTGGCAAACTGCAGTGAAGGCAGTGCCATAGCGGCAGTCAGAAGAGCAGTGCCAAGAACCGTTGACTTGATTTTCAAACCCGATACCATAGTTGTCCTGTTTTGAAAATTATATCAATTGCATCCGCATCCACCACCGCCAACCCCAGCGCCGCCGGAACCTTAATTTTTGAGTCAAGATTTTCCCTATAGAATGACGGGCATGGATGATGATTTGAATTATGCCATGGTTGCTCTTCTGTAATAGAAAAGCTGAAGGGTGAGCTTGCAGTAAATATAATTTTTCTAAACGGGATCATCAAGAATGATGTCGCCCCAGCCGAATCGGCAAGAAACCCTTTACCTTGTTATACAACGGGGTAAAAACCACTAAAAAAAATCGGCCGCAACCTCCAGCTCATTGATAAATACTCCAGAGTTTCTAACTTACAGAAAAGAAGGGACTTCTTGAATTGTTATACCGAAAGAAACATTCTGCTTTTTCCGTATTAGGCGGATCAATCTGAACTATGTTTGGGAACACAGAAGACAGCAAGGAGGTGATAAAGATTATTGCGTAATAATAGGTAACTATTGCCCAAGTTTCAAACAGCCGTTTCCGTAAAAAGCACAGTAATTTTCACTTACTCACTTACTTAGGAGACTAAAATGTCAAACCGTAGAGCGCTTTGCGTTGGGATCAACGTTTTCAAGAACTATCCCGGTAGCACCTTGCACGGATGTGTCAACGACGCCAACCAGATGGTCGGGATCCTTGAGACATATCTTGGCTTTGCCGCAGGAGACATCAAGGTATTGACCGATGCCCAAGCCACAAAGCAGGCAATCATGGCTGAACTGACTGCAATGGTCAGTGGAGCCAAGACCGGCAAGTACAGCTATCTCGTGTTCAGCCTTTCGAGCCACGGCACCCAGGTGCCAGACAAGAACGCTGATGAGGCCGATCATTATGACGAGGCTTTTTGCCCTCATGACCTGGCGGAAAAAAGCGGCCAATGGGATCCGAATCACGTCATCGTTGACGACGAACTGCACGATCTATTGGCGCAGGTGCCGGACAACGTTCTCATAGAGGTGTATCTGGACACCTGTCACTCGGGCACTGGCCTCAAGGCTTCAGACCTCATGCCTAATCGCCGACCCCGCTATATCGCGCCGCCATCCTTGGCTGCGTGCGAGAAGGTGATGCCCCTCATGGCCCGGGGTCTGAGTCGCCGTGTGGTGGAAAAGGCAGCCAAGAACGTCATCCTCTGGGCCGCTTGTCGGGACAACCAGACCAGCGCCGATGCTTATATCGGCGGCACCTATCATGGCGCCTTCACTTATTACTGGGTCAAGGAAACCACCACCGCAAAGAACAATATCTCGCGGAAAGATCTGCTCAAGAAGGTGAATACGGATCTCGCAGCCAATCATTATGCGCAGGTTGCACAGCTTGAGTGTCCGGCCACTCAGCGGGGAATTTCCTCCAAATAGCCATAAAGCGGCAAGCTACACCCGACCAGCGTCCACAAACTGTTTTGTGTTTTCATGTTTTGTGGTAGGCGCTGGCGGGTAAGCTTCCACGTCAGGCGGACTGACGGCAGATTTGAACTCCCCCGCTTTCCCTACAAAAAGCAACTCGTGCTCTCGCCTTTTAGGACGGGGCAAACTCTTTACCCGGTTTGTAGGATCGTTCCAGATAACTACTTCTGGTCCAATTTGTTAGTAAACGAAGGGGATAAGCTTCCTTGGTTATAAAAGACAAGATGTTTCCAAATGCTTACCGTCTCGTAATCAATAGTCCGATTCTCGCGGAACGTGAAACGCCGTGTACGCCACCGCCTGCTCCCATGATGGCACCTTGGACCACTATAGGAGTTTTGAAGCTAATTACTACCTCCACTCCCGATGGAGCGGAAATCTGGGTTAATAGCGAACTCATCGGCAAGACTAATTCGACAATTAACGTACCGTACTACGAAGAAAATATTAACGTGGTCATGAGGATGCCAGGTTACGTTAACTGCAAGTGGTCGTTGAAAGGGCCGTTCAAGGAAGATGTTCGCCTCAATTGTTTGCTGAAAACTCCTTGAACCTAATCAGTCTTAACAATGTTAGGCCCGGCACGACACAGGAGGACAAAAGATGTATAGTCGGAAATACCCACCGAATTGAGTTGAAAGGTGAATCATTACGAAGAAGGAATTTGGAAATAATTCTGTAAGTTCTAAAAGCAAATCTTGCATGAAAAAGGTGGTACACTTTGCACCGGAACCGGTGGTACATATTCGCAAGGAATCAGTGGTAAACTTTCACCGGAATACTCAGACCCAACAAGGAGACGTTCCATGAACAAGATTGCTTTTTTTGTGCTCCTGATGCTTCCTGCCATTGCCTCTTCGGCCGAGTTTAATGCCCCTTGGAAGGATCCGAAGGTCGCCATCGTAATCGATCCGTACTACGCGAACGCAATTGATTGGAACAAGTTGAAAACTGAACCGCGGGTCGTCGCGATCATTCACAAGGCCACAATCGGCACAACGAAACTTGATCCCGGCTACAGAAAGCGCAAGGAAGAGGCTCGCAAACACGGTTACCTCTGGGGCTCGTATCACTGGGGTATAAGCGGCCAACCCGAAAAACAGGCTGACTTTTACATCGATACGGTCAAACCGGAACCCGATGAACTGATCGCATTGGACCTTGAAGACGCTCAGTCAAAAACTCTGATGAACGTAGACGAGGCCATCCTGTTTGTGGAGCGCGTAAAAGCTCGTACAGGTCGCTACCCGGTTCTCTACACCAATCACTCCAGTGCGAAACTCATAGCTGCTAAATATAAAAACAGCGTATTCTCGAAGACACCGCTTTGGTACGCGCGCTTTAAGTCAAAGGTCACCGACTTTCCACACGGCGTCTGGCCCACCTACACACTTTGGCAGTTTTCCAGTGAGATACTTCCCCAGATGCCCATACCCGGCACAAAACCCGATATGGACATAAACGTGTTTAATGGCAGCTCCGAACAACTCAAGGTGGCTTGGCCGCTCACTAAAATTGCGCCATAGGCTTTTGTTCACACCGCCAGTTCTGGCTTAACCCAAACCTCTGAAAGCACTTGGCTTTCACGCCGATCTGCAAGCATATTTGCTTTCGCTTCCACTGAACTGCCCATACCGCTGCGAAAAATATTACACCACCGCCGATGGAATACTCAAAATCCATGCGTACATTATATCAACTCTTTTCCATAAAAGAGCAAGTAAACAGTGCTTTTATGCCGATCCTTATAAAAAACAGAAATAAGAAGCATTACATAGTATAAGTGTCAACAAAATAAAAGATTAACATCTATTTACGTTTATAATTCAAGAATCCGCTGTTTATGTGGATCAACATAATTATTGTTCGATGGAGAGGAGATGATATGAACAAGTTTTGCCAAAGTTGCGGGATGCCGATAAAAAAAGATCCCCAGAATGGGGGAACGAATGCTGACGGCAGCAAGAGTACTGAGTATTGCAGCTACTGCTACATAGGCGGGGCTTTCAGCTCTCCTGAAATAAACACCCCTCAGAAGATGCAAGAGTTCTGCATCGGAAAGATGAAGGAAATGGGAATGCATGGATTTGTAGCATGGATCTTTACCAGAAGCATTCCAAAACTAAACCGCTGGAAAGAGAAATGAATCATCGAACAAGTTGCTCCAGCGGACGCGCTACCGCGCCCCGCTGAGCTTTATCGTTAGCCCGCTTCCCATGAACATTGAACCGCTGTCATCGCTCGACGAAATTCTTCCCCTGCTTACGGACTGCAATTTACCTATTTCTGATATTTCGGCGGCATCGCCACCACAGTTTTTCGGTATTCAGGTTGCTGGCTCCTTGGTTGCCGTTATCGGCATGGAAACCTATCAATCCGTCGGTTTGCTGCGATCTCTTGCGGTTTCTCAAGCTTTCCGCAAACGTGGTCTTGCCCGTAAATTGGTCATCTTCCTCGAAAACTTTGCTGCCTCGCATGGCGTTGACTCGCTGTTTTTGCTTACAACCTCCGCTGAGGCTTTCTTCTTGAAGCTTGGTTACACTCCTGCCTCTCGTCAAAAGGCACCACAGGCCATTCAAGCCACATCTCAATTCTCAGGGCTTTGCCCGTCTTCATCCGCTTTTCTGTTCAAGCATGTTGCCACGGGCTAACCCATCATTCAACCGGACAGTAGAATACGATCTTTCTCATCAGGCGGAGCAGTGCGGTACTCGGCGCAGTGGAGCTTCATAGTAATATTTTCAGGTCGATATAATAGTGGACATCAAAGCTTTGACATTATCGATATCGATTCATGGTGATGGAGGATCTCCAAATTACAAAAAAATCCTTGTGCTCAGCACAGGGGCGAGTCTTTCTGTTTGATGCTGATCGACATGCTGAAGCAAACGTTATACATGGCTTGATGTATTCTTCTGTGACTATTCTTTCTCTTTTTCGCATATTGTGATGATACTATGATTTTGAGAACTATTACGTTGACTGATGCGCCTTTCCCGAATACATTCTAACACTGTGCTGGACTTTTACACGGCTGATCTGGCGACATCGTTTGAGCTGCCGCTTTTTGTTGTGGGGGGTTCGGCTGGATTTCCCTCCCCTGCGATCCATTGATGAAGAAGAAAAACCGATACTCATGATGGTTAACGTTTCACATCGAGGTTGAGTGCCATGCAAAAGTTGCCAGTAGGAATACAGACCTTCAGGACAATCATCGAGGGTGATTATCTTTACATCGATAAAACGGAGATTGCCCGTGCATTGATTGACAATTATCGCTATGTCTTTCTGTCGCGGCCACGCCGTTTCGGCAAAAGCCTGTTTCTTGATACGCTGAAAAATATTTTTGAGGGAAAACGGGAGCTTTTCAGGGGGCTTCTCATTGAGGAGCAATGGAACTGGGAGGTGACCTGGCCGGTCATCAAGATAAGTTTCAGTGGCGGGGTTCACTCAAAGGCCGATCTTGAGGTGGATTTGTTGCACATACTCAAATCCAATGAGGAGCGACTTGGGCTGAAGTGTGAAAACAGGTCAAGAGCACAATACTTTTTTGCAGAATTAATCAAAAAGGCATCCGAGAAATATAAGCAGAAGGTTGTCATTCTCGTTGATGAGTACGACAAGCCCATCCTGGACAATATTGAAAATATCCCTGAGGCGCTCACCATCAGGGATGGAATGCGGGACTTTTATACAAAAATCAAGGAGAACGACGAGTATCTGCGCTTTACCTTCCTCACCGGGGTAAGCAAATTCTCCAAGGTGTCGCTTTTCAGTGGTTTGAATAATCTCGAAGATATCAGCCTCAATCCCGACTATGGCACTGTCTGCGGCTACACCCAGCTTGATGTGGAGACCGCTTTTGCTCCATATCTTGAGGGCGTCGAAATGGAACAGGTAAAGCGGTGGTACAACGGGTATAACTTTTTGGGTGACAAAGTCTATAACCCTTATGATATTCTGCTCTTTATCAAGAACAGGTTTGTGTTTGACAATTACTGGTTCGAAACCGGTACTCCGCGCTTTCTGGTTGAGTTGATCAAAAAAAACCGCTATTTCATTCCTGATTTTCTCAATATCAACGTTGACAAAAGTTTGCTCAACAGCTTTAACATTGAGTCGCTCAATCTTGAAACGATTATGTTTCAAACCGGCTATTTGACCATCAAGAGAGTGCTGCCGTCAGGCATGGGAGTTGGTTACGAGTTGGGATTTCCCAACAAGGAGGTGCAGATCAGTTTTAACAATTACATTTTGCAATCAATGGCCAGTGTTTCGGAAAAAGAGCCGATCCGCCATGAGCTGCTTGATCTCATCAACGCCGCAGCTGTTGAACGCTTGGAGCCAGTCATCAAACGCCTTTTTGCAAGCATTGCCTACAATAATTTCACCAACAACTCTATTGAAAGTTACGAAGGCTTTTACGCCAGCGTGCTTTATGCCTATTTTGCCAGTCTCGGGGTCGATATCATCGCCGAGGATGTGAGTAACAAGGGCAGAATTGATCTGACGCTGAAGGTCGAAGGGAAAACTTTGCTGTTTGAGTTCAAAGTGACCGACAAGGAGCCGCTTGAGCAGATCAAAAAGATGAAATATTACGAGAAATACAGCGGTGAACGCTACCTGATTGGCATCGTCTTTGACCCGAAGGCCAGAAATGTCAGCAAGTTTGAATGGGAGAAGATCTGAAGACATTTTTTCAATGGACAATGGACGGTTGACAAAGAGACAATAAAATTGCTTTACCGCAAAAAAATTTCCAGCCTCTCCACGCTGGTTGCTACCGATATTTCATCCTTACGGGATTTAAGAAATAAGATGGGAGACCACCTCATATCTTGAATCTTTTTATTTCCATTTTCAAATTTCCCTGCCCTGTTTATCTTCCTTCTTTTCCTTATCTTCCCAAGAACATCAAGGGATGCAAAAGGATAAGCGCTTTGGTATTCTGCGCTCCAGAAAAATTCACGAAGTAACCACACCAATGACCATGAAGGGAGAAGCTCAAGCGATTGTTTTGCTGAAGGCCAACAAGCTTAAATTGCAGAGTGCTGCGTACCATGCCGATCAGCCTGACGATGTTCTGGTCAAAACTATTGCAAGCACGATAACTCCAGGATTTGACCGGCTTCTTCTGACTAACAAACCGGTATCGAGCAGAGTCTTCACCTATCCGATCATGCCAGGCAGTGAGGCTATTGGGCAGGTTATCAAAACCGGCTCAGGAGTCACCGATCTGCAAGCAGGTGATTTTGTCTACGTTTTCAAGGGGGATCGCTGGCTGGGAATTGAGCCCTACGCTGGCTGCCATGCAGAGATCATTCCCACATCGCGGCAGAATGTTCTTGCTCTTGGCCGTCCTCCTGTCCACCGCGATCTGCTCACCGGCCTGCTTGCCTACGCGGTTAGCGCCATCGACAAAGTGCCTCTTGAGGCTTCGTCGAAAGTCCTTGTGCTTGGTCTCGGCTCGGTCGGCCTCATGGTGTCGGAGTACCTTCACTCGCTTGGCATCAAGCATGTGGATGCTGTCGAAATTTTCAGTATCAGGGGGCAGCTCTCCCATGCTGAACATATTGCTCTCGATATTGACGATTTCACCGAGGAGTTCAACAATACCTACGATCTTATTATTGAAACGACCGGCAGAATCCTGATGGTTGAAAAGGCCACTCGCCTGATGAAGCAGCAAGCTATAGTTCTGCTGATGGGCAATTATGAGGTTATGGCCTATGATTACCGCCTGATACAGCATAAGGAACCGGTGATCATCAGCTCCAGTATAACCACTCTGTCGAACCTGAAAGAGGCCGTCTCCCTGCTTGAGGGCGGAAGGCTTGAGACCGAAAAATTCTTCACCGGTGTCTATCCGGTTTCACAGTTTGAACTGGCTTATCGCAAAGCGCTTGACGGCAAGGAATCTATCAAAACCGTGTTGAGCTGGGTATAACGACTGAAAATCCTCATGTTATGGGTATTGCCGTCCGTTTGAGCGGTGTTTCAAAAAGGTTTGGAAGCTTTGCCGCAAACAGCAATATCTCGCTTTCTGTCGAAGAGGGCACCATTCATGCGCTTGTCGGTGAAAACGGGGCCGGAAAAAGTACGTTGACAAAAATCATCTACGGAATGCACCAGCCTACGTCGGGCGAGGTTGTCATACAAGGTAAACCTGCCCACTTCACCTCTCCACGGGATGCCATCAAGGCTGGTATAGGGATGGTTCATCAGCACTTTATGCTTGTCCAGGAACTCTCGGTTGCGGAAAACATCATTCTCGGCCATGAACAGGCCTGGCTTTTTGGACCTCTCCCCCTGGAAAAGGCTAAAGCTCTTATCCGGAAAGAAGCCGAAGCCTACGGGCTGGCCGTAGACCCTGACGCTCCGGTTGCAAGCCTCAGCATTGGCGAACAGCAACGGGTTGAAATTCTCAAGCTCCTGTTCCGTCAGGCATCCATCATGATTTTTGATGAACCAACTGCCGTACTCACACCCTCTGAAACGGACATGCTTTTTGCTACGCTCCGATCGCTCCGCGACAAGGGAAAAACCGTTATCCTTATTACCCATAAACTGGATGAGGTACTGGCTGTAGCCGACACCGTCAGCGTTATGAGAAAAGGGGAAATTGTCGGCACTGTACCTGCCGCCTCTGTGACCAAGCCGGAACTTGCCCGGATGATGGTGGGACGCAGTGTGCTGTTACGGGTTACCAATCCCTTACCTTCGCCTGGAGAAACCATTCTTAACATCAACAAGCTCAGTTTTCGCACCCCGAAAGGCGAAGAGAGGCTTCATGACCTCACCCTGAATGTCAGGGCCGGAGAGATCTACGGGATTGCAGGAGTTGAAGGAAATGGGCAGAGCGAACTTTTGCAGGCGCTCTGGGGGCTTGCGGCCGAGGGAAGCGTCATCTCGGGTGACGCAACACTCAAAGGGCGTTCGATCATCGGGAAAAAACCGGCAGAGATCGCGCTTATGGGCGTCTCCCACACTCCTGAAAACCGTCTCCGACATGCGGTTATCCTTGACTACACCATCTCTGAAAATCTGCTGTTCGGCAGGCATCGGGAGCACTCTTTTCACCAGGGTATGGGGTTTAACAACCGCACCATAAAGAGTTATACTGAAGCGATGATCTCAGAATATGATATCAGGTGCACCTCACCAGACCGCCAACCCCTCAGCGCCCTCTCGGGAGGCAACCAGCAGAAGGTCGTTCTTGCCCGGGAACTAAACCGACCAAGTATCTCCCTGCTTATTCTTGCCCAACCTACCAGAGGTGTTGATATCGGCGCAATTGAGACCATCCATAAAAAGATTATCGAGGCTCGCAAAAGCGGTATGGCAATTCTTCTTGTCTCCTCTGAACTGGAAGAGATCATTGCGCTTTCAACGCGTATCGGCTGCCTCTACAAGGGTTCAATCCGACACGAATTCAGTCAGGAGGAGGTCGCACTCAAGAGAGAGGCAGAACATGAGTTCGAAAAAGAGATTGGTCTTCATATCACGTGAACAACCTGAATACCATGAATTCAAAAAATCTCCGGCTTCTCATACCCTTTTTCTCTCTTCTCTCTGCGCTCGCCGTCAGCAGTCTGATCATTGCTCTGGCAGGCTGTGATCCGCTCATGATTTTTCAGAAAATGTTGCATGCAACACTCGGTACACCCTACGGAATCGGGCAGGTAGTATTCAGGATGACAACGCTTGTGCTTGTGGGGCTTGCCGTTGCAATTCCTTTTCAGGTCAGGCTTTTCAACATCGGGGCCGAAGGGCAGCTTCTTATGGGAGCATTCGCCGCTGCAATGACCGGCGCCATACTTCCAGCGAGTCTCACATCCCTTATTGCTATCCCGCTCTGCATTCTTTCAGCAATGGCCGCAGGAGCTGGCTGGGCACTGCTGGCTGGAGTGCTCAAGGTACGCTTTGGCGTCAATGAGGTTATCGCAACCATCATGCTGAATTTCATTGCCCAAGGTATTACCGGATATTTGCTGACTTACCATTTTGCGATTCCATCGACGGTTCATACTGCCCAAATTACGGATAACGCCATGATACCGACCTATGGCTCTGTCACAGGATGGTTCACCAACTCTCCTGCCAATCTCAGCACAATTCTGACGGTCGGCGTGGCGCTGCTCTTCTGGGTTCTCCTTTATTATTCGAGGTTCGGCTACGAAATGAGGGCTGCGGGCCTCCAACCTGAGGCTGCACGGTATGGAGGAATCAATGCGGGAATGCACAGTATCACCGCCATGAGCCTCGGTGGAGCTGCTGCAGGGCTTGGAGCGGCAAACATTGTGCTCGGCTATAAACACTATTATGAGTCAGGAATGACAGGTGGAATCGGCTTTACAGGCATCGCAGTGGCTCTGCTCGCTGGCGCTCATCCGTTGTGGATTTTCCTCTCGGCGTTTTTTTTCGGATGCCTTGAATACGGAGGACTGACGGTCAACGCCTGGATACCAAAGGATATCTTCATGATAATCGAAGCGCTCACCATCCTTCTTGTCATTTCGTTCAGCGCTCTCGGAAAACGATTGCTGTAACGCACTATTTTTTTATTTTATAAACTTCCATAAGTTAGATGGTATTGATAATAAAATAAGCGAATAAATGGCTAAAATCACAACGGATAAAGAGAGTAAGAAAAAAACTCCAGCAACAAAAAGCAAGAAAACCAAGGCTGCACAAACACCTGAAATGCGTGAAGAGGAGGTCAGGCTTGCTGCATACTATCGGTGGGAAGAACGGGGAAAAACCCACGGGTCAGATTTTGAGGACTGGTTAGAGGCGGAAGGAACCGTTACCGACTGAACCGACGTAGCTTTTATTTTTTTGCAAGGCCATTCCCTTGAAGAATGGCCTTTTTGTCTGATTATCACAACCTCCTATGGTAAAAAAAAGCATCACCACTATCTGGGGATCATTGTCAATTCTTTTAG
The DNA here is from genome assembly GCA_903843305.1 of uncultured Chlorobiaceae bacterium. GTDB lineage: Bacteria > Bacteroidota > Chlorobiia > Chlorobiales > Chlorobiaceae > Chlorobium. Next base: position 30,871 of record CAIMPI010000011.1, on the reverse strand, counting down.
CTGGACTCTGGCTGGTTGTAAGGATTATTCTTGAGTATTTCGGACTTATCAGTGACGGCAACGACAGAACAACTGGCATAAAGGATCTGCGCGACGAGTATAAAAACACCAACTACAGATAACAGGGACTACTCTGCCGTTACCACCGTCAGTTCAATCGGCTGGTCGGTAGCGATAAAAGAACCAACTGCAGGCTTTTGCTTGATTACAGTATTGGGTACGAGAAGTACAGAATATTCAGTTGTGACCTTTCCTATTTCAAGACCTGCATCTGTAATAACCTGTTTGGCCTGTGCAAGTGACATACCGAGAACATTGGGCAGAGCTATTTTTTTGGCGCCTGCAATCGGCGCCTCATACCTTCCAACCATAATAGAAGCAGAAGTGCCTGACTTCACCATGGTCTGCGGAGGAATTGACTGGCTCAGCACCCGTCCGTCCTCTTCAGGTTTATTAACAGTACTGACCTGTACACTATTAAGGACTATATCCATACGGGCAGCCGCCTGACGAGCATCAAATTCCGGTCTCCCTACAAGCTCAGGCATCGGAACATTTGGCTTTTCCCGCCGGTTGACCACAATATAAACGTTTCTGCCTGGCTTGACCTCCATTCCTGCCTGGGGCGTTTGGGAAATCACAATATTGGAATCAACATTGCTGAGGTATCTGACATGATAGCTTTTTATAGCCTCGAATCCTGCCCACCGCAATTTCTGCGCAGCATCGTCATAGTCCATTTTGGTCACATCCGGAACCACCTTGACGCTTCCCTGTGAAATATACAAGGGCATAAGCAATTTGTCGAACAGCAGTACAAACCCCAAAAGTATAAGAAAAATCACGCCTGCTTTTTTCATCTCTTCTGTAACAATTATTTCGATTCAATGAAAACACCTTTATATCGGAACAAGGGAATCTAATACTGTCTGACCATAACAAAATCCACAAGCCTCAATAATGAGGTTTTGGCCGAGCCATCAGGAAAAGAGCTGATTGATGCCACAGCTTTTGCCGCAAGCCCTTCAGCAACTTCAGATGCATAGTCGAGACCACCTTTACCTGTAACGAACGATATCACCTCAGCACTTTTCACTGCCCTTTTACGGGAGCTCTTCAAAATAGAACGGATCATCTTCTGCTCGGATAACGGAGCATTACGAAGTGCATAAATCAGGGGAAGTGTTATCTTCTTGTCCTTGATATCGATGCCCATCTGCTTGCCTGTTTTTTTTGAATCTCCCGTATAGTCAAGCAGATCATCACGTATCTGGAAAGCAAGACCTAAATACTCGCCATAACTTTTCAGAGCGGCAATTCTGCCCTCATCGGAGGTAGCACTCATAGCACCCATAGCACAGGAGGAAGAGATCAGCGAAGCCGTCTTGTCTGAAATAACACTCAGATAATCCTCTTCTGAAATGTCAAGACTGCGGGTCTTCTGTATCTGAAGAATCTCCCCTTCACTCATCCGGCGAACCGCTTCCGAAACCAGATGGAGAAAGCCGTAGTCTTTGTGTTCGAGAGAATAGAGGAGACCCCTGGAAAGAAGATAATCGCCCATCAGTACCGATATCTTATTTTTCCACAAAGCATTAATCGATGGCAGGCCCCGTCTCATTTCAGCACCATCCACGACATCATCATGAATCAGTGTCGCCGAATGCAGCAGTTCAACCATTATGGCCGCCCGATAACTTGCGTCATTCACGCCACCACACAACTGAGCGGAAAGCAGAACCATGGCAGGACGAATCTGCTTTCCCTGCTGTTTGAGCACATAGCGGGAAACCTTGTCAACCAGTGTATTTCGGGCATAAAGCACCTGTTTGTACTTCTGCTGAAATATCACAATTTCATCGGCTACCGATGCAGTAACATCCTTGATATTCACCAATTCCCCGGACTTTTACATAATAAGCTTCATTAAACGACTTAAAGTATAACATTTCAGGGAGCAAAAAAAATGGTCAATACGATGAGGCCTTTAAAACATTTTCTTGCCTACGTGCATCTTTGTTACTATGTTTTGCGATTATTATCAAAGTTCCAGAGCAAGCCAACGCAACGACAGCATCCCGGGAACACCCTTTTTGTTTCATCCTGAACTGAACTCATGAGCCAGGAACCAGAATCAGCAACATCGCTACAACTTCCCGATGAGAGCACACAGAAAACTGTGACGCAAGAATCAGAACCCGAACCAGAAAACGAGATGAACTTCATAGGACATCTTGATGAAATACGATCACGACTCATCAAATCGGTTATAGCGCTGCTCATTGTTACAGCATTGTGTGCCACTTATGCCGATTTCCTGGTCAATGAGATCCTTATCGGACCGCTCAAGCGAAGCAATCAATCCATGGTACTTCAAAACCTTGTTCCCTACGGGCAGCTCTCTCTCTACTTTCAGGTTGTCTTCTTTGCGGGATTCATTATCTCATTTCCGTTCATCGCCTGGCAAATATGGCAATTTGTAGCTCCAGGACTGCATGAACATGAGCGCAAGGCCAGCCGATTTTCCATACTCTTCATCTCCCTTTGCTTCTTTTCCGGCATAGCCTTCGGATATTTTGTCTTTCTGCCTGTTTCTCTGCAGTTTTTTGCCAGCTTCGGATCAACCCTTATCAAGAACAACATCTCTGTCCAGGACTATGTCAGCTTCTTTATCGGCACACTTCTGACCGCCGGACTTGTTTTCGAGCTTCCTTTTATCTCTTATATTCTTTCCAAAATAGGGCTCCTGACACCAGCTTTTATGAGGTTTTACCGCAAACATGCCATTGTTGTTCTTATGATTGTTGCTGCGGTGGTTACCCCTTCAACCGATGCTGTAACCCAGCTCATCATAGGGCTCCCGATGATTCTGCTCTATGAACTCAGCATCCTGATTTCAGCACAGGTAAATCGCAACAATGCTGCTCTCAAATGATTGCCAAGACAACTCAGAGAGGATTGCAGCTTGAAACCGCTGCAGCAAGCAGCTTGCAATAAAGGTTCTCTGTCTCTTTTTTCAAGTCAACAAGAGATCCTTTGTTAAAAATCACATAATCGGCCTGGGCAATCAACTTTTCCTGAGGCCACTGGGTCGCAATACGCAGCACGATCTCTTCATGAGTACCCATGCCCTTCAATACAGCCCTTTCAATCCGCTTTTGCACATCAGACGCTACAACAACCACAGCATCAAGCCCTTCATTTCCGCCCGACTCAAAAAGAATTGCAGCTTCCTTAACCAGAATCTTTGTCCCTCGTTTTTCAGCCTCAAGCACCGCCTTGCGAAATTGAATATAAACTCTGGGATGAATGAGCCTATTCAGCGCTTCAAGCTTTTCGGGAGAAGAAAAAACCATTGCCGCTATTTTTTTTCGATCCAGAACCATTGTGCCGGAAACATCGAAAGAATAAACCTTTGATCCGAAAAGTGCCGTGATTCCCTCAATCACTTCCGGATCGTTAAGCTGAAGCTCTTTTGCCACCCGATCAGACTCAAACAGTGCGCAACCCATCTCCGAAAGAAAATGGCAAACCATTGATTTGCCGCTACCAAGCCCACCTGTTACGCCGACAAGAAAAGGATAAGTTCGCTTCATTGAGCTGTAGCTGCTTTTTTGCGGATATTTGCCCGAACCTGCTCAAGTACCAATCTCCAGAGTTCAGGATTCCTTTTATAGGCTTCCATCTTGCGCTGCATACTCTCACGAGTCAGTGCGTGACGTACAAGAAGTTCATTGAGATCAACCGAATCTATCACGGCAAGTTCAACGCCTCCATTATCAGACTCCACTCCTGACAGAAGAAGATAATCACAATAAAATCCTGCAATACGGATATCATCCTTATCAAGTACAGAAGATTTTTTTTCACTGCACCCTGACAGGGCACAACAAAAAACAAATGATAAAATAAAGATCCTAAGGGAATTGCAGAATTTCATTACCGCAAGAATGAATTATGTGGATTCAAGAAACTAAATTATCAGAATACAAGTTTAAACATTTTAATTGTTTCTATCGACTTCTTTTTAAACTCTAAATGATGATTCTTTATGACCTACCAGCAACCTGTACTTTTATATGCAGAAAACGCACTTGAGCCATTTATTTCCGCAAAAACGCTCAGTTTTCATTATGGCAAACATCATGTTGCCTACATTACAAACTATAATAACCTTGTGGCGGGGACATCTTTTGAGAGCATGAGCCTTGAGGAGGTTATTGCCTTGACCGCCTCAGACCCGCAGAAAGTCGGTATCTTCAACAATGGCGCTCAGGCATGGAATCACTCCTTTTACTGGAACTGCCTTACGCCTAACGGTGGAGGTGAGCCTGCTGGAGCTCTTGGAGCAAAAATCACCCAAGATTTCGGCAGTTTCGACAAATTTAAAGAAGAACTCAAAATCGCTGCAACGACCCAATTCGGCAGTGGATGGGCATGGCTTGTGCTGGAAGGAGATGCACTCAAAGTCGTAAAAACCGGAAACGCCCAAACGCCATCAACCAGCGGCCAAAAGCCAATTCTTACCATTGATGTGTGGGAACACGCCTACTATCTTGACTATCAGAATCGTCGCCCGGACTATGTCGCGACAGTAATAGAAAACATCCTTAACTGGGATTTTGCAGCAGAAAATTTCAAAAAAGCAACGGTGGCGTAAGCCTGTCACTATTTGGTCTCTGCAGGAATTAACCTTCGGGCGGTATGTCAGCAAAGAACCGACATACCGCCGAACCGGTGGATCACAAAAAGAGTGTTGCCTGCATGTCATCAATATTGACCACCTTTGCTTTTTTAGGTAATACAAATCTGAGTGACTGCAGAGTTTTGTTAAATGCCCGTTCATCATAGGCAATCACCAGTTGATGCTCACCAATTCCATTGCCACTGTTATACAACACCATATCAATCTCTTTCGGTACAAGTGTGCTCTGTCCGTCGATCGTGATGGCTTCAAAATTCCTGAAGTGAATTTCAGTTGTCGTCTTTCCCTGCCTGTCCTTCAGGAGAAGAGCAGTAAGCGTTCTGTTGGCAGGATCGATAACCATCTCTTTGCTTCCTGTGGCACTGTCAACCGTGAAAAGCAACATTCCGGAACCTTTTTTCACCGACCTGATTGCACTTAACGGTTCGGAAATATTTACCAACCCCAATAGAGATTCTGATAAAAGCTGGTATCCTGAATTCACTCCCAGAATTTTTTGGAGGTTCATATCGCTATTACTGCCCAGAAAAAGCCGGTTATTGAGCATATCATGCACATAAAGTGAATCACGGCTGAAAAACATATCGGCAACTGGCCACCCGATAATACCAGCGCTGACAATCATCCGTGACTCTCCTCCCCGATTGATAAGGATATTGCAGAAAACACGATTCTGCCTTTTGGGCGTTTTTATCCATACGTCAGCATAGCCGTCAAGTGAACGAACATAAGGCGATGCGGCGGTCACTTCACGATAAAGAGCCGCATGTTCCGCAAGCAACCCCGTCTGTTCAGTGGGCAGTTCCTGCTTGCCGACCGTTCTGAATTCCGCACAACCCCAGACCAGAACAAGCATGAAAAGCACAAAAATCAGCCTAACTTTCTGTTTCATCCTTTTTCCTGTAAAATTAACCACATCAACAAACCCTGCACTTATTTCCTTTGAGATTCTTAGCTTTTGCTGCACATTGCATTACAGTAATGTTCAAGCAACTACGTTTTTATGGCAGACGGTCAAGAATGCTCTTTTTCCTGTAACGGGACTCTCTTGTACTTTAGTGAAGGACGGTTATAATTAAGGTAAATTGCAAAGCTATCAAAATCAAAATCACATTATTACCATTATGCACTCCCTTTACCTTAAACCAAAAGAACACCACCGAATCCAGAAAGGACATCTCTGGGTCTTCAGCAATGAACTCGCAAGCCTTCCGCGCGATATAGCCTCCGGTGAAACCGTAAAACTTTTTACCCACGACAAAAAATTCCTTGGAACCGGCTTCTACAACCCCCACTCACTTATCTCTGTCCGCCTTTTTTCTCGCATGGACGAAGAACCCGACAAAGATTTTTTCCGTAAAAAATTTCTTGAAGCACTCAAGCTCCGTGAAATAATCTACAAAACTGAGGAGACAAATGCCTATCGTCTTGTGCACGGAGAGTCTGATGGTCTGCCAGGCCTTATTGTTGACCGCTTCAACAAGGCTATCGTGCTACAGGCTTTTTCGGCTGGCATGGACATTCACCTGCCGATAATCAGTGATGTCTTGCAGGAGCTGCTCAACCCTTCCGTTATTATCGTGCGCAACGAATCTCCCTTGAGAGAACTCGAAGGGCTAACTCTCCATAAAGATGTTGTGAGAGGTGAACGTTCTGAAACAGTCCAGACGATTCACGATGCAGGTATTACGTTTGAGGTCGATCTTTTTGAAGGACAGAAAACCGGCTTTTTCCTTGACCAGCGTGAAAACCGCAGAATTATCAGAAAGTTTTCCGAAGGTGCCGACGTACTTGACGTCTTTACAAATGACGGAGGCTTTGCCCTGAATGCCCTGTACGGAGGGGCTCATTCAGCCATTCTTGTGGACGCATCCAAAGAGGCGCTTCAACGGGCGGAACACAATGCACAACTGAACAAATTTTCCGAGTACAGTCTTGTTGCCGCTGATGCCTTCGACACTCTCGATCAAATGGTAGAGTCAAAGGAATCGTTTGACCTTGTTGTGCTGGATCCGCCAAGCTTCACTAAAAGCCGCAAAAACCTCCCCGGCGCCCTGAAGGCCTACAAACGACTGAACAAACTCGGGTTACAACTTTTGAAAAATGGCGGGTTTCTTGCCACCGCTTCATGCAGTCACCATGTTTCAGAAGAGGACTTCCTGCAATCGATACACCAAGCCGCCCTTGCCGCTGGCTGCCAGCTCAGGCTGATCCATAAAAACTCGCAACCCTTTGACCACCCGGTACTGCTTGCCATGCCGGAAACAAGCTACCTGAAGTTTGCCTGTTTTTATGTGACACGCTGAACTCACCCACCATGTGATGCAGCCTTCGGGCTGCGGAGTGGCAGGAGATAAGCGATCGATTTCTTTTATTTTTGAAGTTCTGAGATTGCACCCCTTAAATATTCCGCCGCTTCATCAATAATCTTTATTGCCTGACGAATTTCATAATCATCATCAGTATCATCCTTTGCTCTTTCCAGACGTCTCTTTGCATCCTGAATAGCATCCGAGGCAAGCTGCAGTTTTGAAACAATGGCCATAACACTCTCCTCTTTTGGTTATAGTGAGAAGCATAATCCCTATTGCTTGAAATGTACAACCGATTGTGGAGAAGTTATAATCCTGCTTCACAAAACATCATGTGCGCAAGGCTCAGGGGTTTGCGGGGTTCCGGCAGGCAGTAACCAGACAAAAAAATTCATTTTGCCTGGTTATCTAACACTCTTACAGAATCTGTTAACAGAAAAATCCTTAGCATACGGATTTTTCCTTCTTCTGAATCATCCACACTTGCTCCGCAAGCGGCTGGAAATTCAACCCGTAGAGATTAAAACTTGTAGGCTAATCCTATAGAAACAACCGGATAATATTTCAAGCGATCTGTCGTGTTCTTCAAATCCGCAATTTCCTTATCAATACTTGACTGAATAGCTGATTGGTCTCCAGGAGTGTTGTTTTGGAGATTACTTGCGTTAAGCGCAACTTTAGGAGTACCCTGAAACATGACGCCAAGATCGAAAACGAAAGAAAGGCGCGAATCTTTTCCAACAGCATTTCCCCACCCAAGTCCGGCGTATGGTACTGTCTTGTTAAAATCAATAGAGCCTGTCAAAGAGCCTATTTGAGTCGAGGTATATGTGGTTCCTCCGATAATGTAAGACACAACTTGTGGTGATGTACCGGTTGCGCTTACCTTGTTATTATTGAAAATAACTCCTGGCGACAACCTAAAGCCAGAATGTTCAAATGGGTACCAGTCAAGCAATACAGGAAAAGATCCGAGAGATAACTTGTAATCATAATTAATCGAATTTTTTGAGGTGGAGCCGTTGTAATTATAGCCGTTATAGCCAGCTCTTGCATTAAGGGCAGGGGTAATTCCTACAGTTACCTCTCCCCCAAGACCTAATGTTCCACCCTTGACACCGACAGCAATATCCCCTGAACCGGCAAATGCTGACGATGCACATCCAACAGATAAGATGGTTGCAAAAAAAGCGCGTTTCAGAATTTTGTTTCTCATAACTATTCCTTTGTTATTGGGGTTCTATTTGTTACTTGATAACCTGCATTATTCATCAAAGAAATAAAAAAATGCGCAAAAGATAACGCAACTCATTATATTACTGATAGTTAAAGTAAGCTAATAAGACGCGATATTTATACAGTCTTTTCAGAGGAATATAGTCACATCACTGGATAGTCAGCAAGAATTATTTTCTTACAATTCCGCTTCAGCCATTTCTTCTGTCAAAGGCAAAAAAGTCTCTCTTGATTTCATGGCTGGAAGCATGACAAGCGATGCCGGAGTTTTGTTGCTGGGTGACATCGAATCAAACATCGGTATCATCAACACAGTGGGCATTTTATCGTTAGCGTACGATTTTGTCCGAATTCTGAAGCGACCCCAAGTTAAAGTCACCCCTCTTCTGTCTACTGGGGAGGGTCCACTATAGAACTGAGAATTATTGTTTTGGTTCGATCAATTAAAATAGCGTAATTTTAAGTATATAACATCGGCTATCGAACCGAAAGAGAAAATTAATTTATCTTTATTCCAACTTGATATGTTATCACTGCCATGTCTCAAGAAAATGCTGTAGAAAATAAAACGACACAACCTGATATTTACGAACTTGTACTCCTTGCTCCGGTTTTTACTCTTCCCTTGGCGCTTCCATTAGCTATCCCGTTAGCTGTTCCGTTTTTTATGCACGCTATTCACGGGATTGGTATCGGGGCTATTGGAGCTTTGGCTGGAAACCTGCTCTTTAACCCTAAAACTCAGGAGCTCCTTAAACCATCTGGTGAGGTACTGAACAAGATACGGCCTGTTGCTGAGCAGACTTTTTCGGAAACGCAGAATGAAAATGAAATCGTTGCGACTCCATTTTCCTGATGGCCTTTTTATAAGGCTTGTCAATATATGTCAACATCAACTACAGCCATGAAACAGGTATAAACGTTTCTCTGAAACTCAGTATCCTGCTTCACAAAACATCATGTGCAAAAGGCTCAAAAGATTGTAAACTGTCAGATACTCAGAGAAGCTGATAAAAAAGCTTCTCTGAGTAATAGTTTAACAATACGCTCAATTCTTGACTCAACGAACTTCCAAATCTTTGACGCAACGAACTGACATTCCATCTTGTTTGTCTTCACCGCTTCGAACAGAGGCTGAATTGTGATAATTCAGGACACGATACCACGCAGATTTCGCAGTTGCCTCCGAAGAGGACCAAAAATAGGAGCTTTCACCTACAAAAAAAACTTTTCCACCTTCTCCTCTGAGACCACCTGGCAATGCACTAAAATAACTACTGTTACTGGCATTAATATTCGGGGTATTCCAGACTGCAGAATTAGTCGATTTCATTTTTCCGCCAGCAATGGATTCTCCACCCAAAACATCTGTCAATGCCTTCCATTCCTCATCGCTCGGCACATGCCACCCTGACGGAGCAAGACCACGAGGATCATTCACGGCATACCAGTTGTAAAGGCGACCATATTTTTCATAGCACCATGCGCCTTCACCTTTTGATGCGGCATCAAGCCACTCCGTATTTGATCCAGCATATCGAATCGTATCACCATTTCGATAATGACTAACATCAAGGTTCTCCTGCATCCAGACCTGTTTGCCAATTAATACACTGGGTGCATCGGCTCCCCCCACTGCCCAGACATTAGAGGCGGAAGTCATCAAGATTACCAGAAATAGAAGTAACCTGTACATGTTGTTCTGCTTGTTTCTCATAGTTTGCTGCTGTTTAAGAGTTTATGTTGTTTTGATAAGCACTGAACCGTTTAAAAAAAGTTATTGAGTTGAAGATCACCTTCAATCATATCATCCTTTTCTGAAAGAAGTATATCGCTCATAACCTTAAAAAATCCGAAAGTTCAGCTTAAATAATGCTTAAAAATTCGCTCTATTTCAGCAACTCCCTACGTAAAAAACATTTGAGTATCTCGATAACAGGCACAACGGTCGCGGCTGAAAAAATAACGATAACCAAGTCTTCACCCGTCAGCAGGAAAGTTCCAAATGGTTTCTGCAAAAATGGAAGTGTGATAATAGCTGCAAGCATCACCAGTTCCCAGCCTATTGCCAGATTCAGCCATTTGTTGGCAAAGGGACGTATGAACATTGAATTCTTTTCGGAACGGAAATTATAGGCCTTGAAAAACTGGATGAGAACCAGCGATAAAAAAGTCATCGTCATCGCCTCTTTAAGAGGACGCCCTGAAGCGATCGTCCACTGGAAAAGCGAAACGTTAACCATAGTAGACCATATACCGCCAGTAAGTATAAGCGCAAGAACTGAACGGGTAAATATCCCTTGTGATGGATCGTTCGGACGCCGAAGCATAATATCACTTTCAGCCGGATCCACTGCAAGCGCAAGAGCCGGAAGGCCATCGGTGGCAAGGTTCACATAGAGAATCTGCACAGCAGAGAGTGGCAGAGGAATACCCATGAAGGTGGCAACAGCCATCAGACCAAGTTCGCCGATATTCGAGGAGAGCAAGTAGACAAGATATTTTTTTATGTTGTCATAGATGCTCCTTCCCTCCTCAATAGCCGCTACTATTGAGGCAAAGTTGTCGTCGGTCAACATCATGGCCGATGCCTCCTTTGCCACATCGGTACCGGTAATTCCCATGGAGATCCCGATATCGGCTTTTTTCAGGGCTGGAGCATCATTCACGCCGTCGCCCGTCATGGCAACCACTTCACCATTCTGCTGCAGTGCATCAACAATACGCAACTTATGCTCAGGAGATACTCTTGCAAAAACTGAGATAGAACTGGCAGTACGGCGCAGCTCTTCGTCACTCATACTTTGCAGCATGATCCCGGTAACCACCTTTCCATCGCCGAGAATGCCAAGCTCGCGAGCAATAGCCTCAGCAGTCAATGGATGGTCTCCGGTAATCATGACAGGACGAATCCCTGCATCAAGACACTTGCGCACAGCCGCTCCAGCTTCTGCCCTCGGAGGATCAATCATCCCGACAAATCCGAGAAAGGTCAAGCCTGTATCAGCTCCCCGAATTTCTGCCACATCCTTTACCGCAAGGGCAAGTACCCGTAAAGCCTTTTTGCCAAGTCCATCTGCCACGGCAAGAAGAGCGGCTCTCATGGCATCATCAAGCGCCTGCACGCCAGCGCCAATACGCACAGAATTGCAACCATCGACAAGCACCTCCGGCGCACCCTTGATCACAGCCTTGGTTGAGTTACCACTTTTGTGCAGGGTAATCATCCGTTTGGTTTCAGAAGAAAATGGAAGCTCATCAAGGCGTTCATGCTCCTGCTGCAACAGAGTCTCATCCAGCCCTGCCTTGCGGGCAACCACAAGAAGCGCTCCTTCGGTAGGATCACCGGCAATCTGCCAGGCACCATCCCCGTTTATTACCATCCTGGCATCATTGCAAAGGGCTCCGGCAACAAGAAGCTCCCGCACACTTTCAGGCAAAACCCCACTACTCTCAACTGTCAGAGAACCTTCAGGCCTATAACCTGAACCGCTCACCTCAATCAGAGTCCCGGAAGTATAGAGTGCACGGACCGTCATTTCATCCCGTGTGAGCGTACCAGTTTTATCTGAACAGATAACTGTGGTACTGCCAAGGGTCTCCACCACAGGCAGGCGCCTCATGAGAGCATGACGCTTTACCATACGCTGAACGCCAAGAGCAAGTGAGATGGTGACCACGGCAGGAAGGGCTTCGGGCACCACGGCTACGGCCAGCGCAATGCCGAAAATCAGCATTTCAATAAAAGACTGGCCACGAAACACCCCGAAAGCCACAATAACCAGCACAACCACAAAGGCGACGCCCGCCAACACCGAGCCCACTTTATCAAGATTTTTCTGGAGCGGTGTTTTTTCGGTTTTCACCCCTTGAAGCATCGTGGCAATCCTGCCAAATTCAGTCTGCATACCGGTCGCCACCACAAGGGCTGTTGCTCGACCATAACTGATAGCAGTACCGGCAAAAACCATATTTTTACGATCACCTGGCGTTGCTTGTTCCGAAAATATCACACCAGCCTCCTTTTCAGATGGCAACGACTCCCCCGTCAACGACGCTTCGTCGGCACGCAGGTTCATCGCCTGAAGCAGCCTTGCGTCGGCAGGCACACGATCTCCTGCTGCAAGCATCACCACATCACCCGGCACAATCTCGGAAGCATTGATCATCACTTCCATTCCATCACGCATCACCTTTGCGAGTGGCGCTGCCATTGCCTTGAGCGCTTCAATAGCCCGTTCAGCCCTGAATTCCTGAACAAAACCAAGCAGCACAGCAAACACAACAATCACGGCAATGGCAACTGCCTCAACCCCATGTCCAAGAAAAGCCGAGAGAACCGTCGCAAGAAGAAGGGTAAGAATCAGGACATTTTTAAACTGATCAAGCAACAAGAGCCAAGGAGTTGCCTTACGCTCAGCTTCAAGGCGATTAGGTTCATAAACCCCAAGACGACTGAGCGCCTCAGCATTACTGAGGCCAGCAGGCGAAGAGCCGATTTTTTCAAGTGCCTCATCAGCATGCAACGTATGCCACTGTTCAAGAGCCATCAACTCACTCCCGTTAAATTTCGCCCTGCAAAATCACTGAGAACATGCACATCCCTGTTTCTGAATGCTCATCAGTTCCCTGACTCCTTGCTGAACGAAGAGAAAACAACAAGCTTTCCGGCGCTGATAACGTCGGCCACCGCGCCGGGAATATCGCCTTCGGAGAATTTAGCGGTCGCTCTGGCAGAATATGCTGTTGCTGATTTTGGATTCAGTTCTATAGCCTTCGTAAGGTCAGTCATGGCGCCCTTGTTATCCCCTGCGGAATATTTAACTGCGGCTCGACCAACATAGACCTTCGCCGAAGTGGAGTCAAGTTTTATTGCTTTTGAAAACTCAGCAATGGAACCCTCGACAGCGCCACTGCCAATCTTTGCTCCTGTACTCAGTAAACTGTATTTTGACTCATCTGACGCGTTGTCGCAAGCTGAAACTGTCATACCCATGAGACCGATAAATGAAAAGGAGAGTATTCGTACTGCTTTTTTCACTGACGACCTCTATTTTATGAGAGTTAATGAAGCGTTGTGTTTGTGATTATTCGAAACATTTTCAACCTTCCACTCTACTCTTCGCCTGAATTCTGCCTTACGAACAGAGCAGCCCTCTTTTTCACATATTTCACACGAAAAGTCAAGACAGCCATCCGTATGGACATATAACTCGATAGTTTCACCAAAACTTTCGTTGACCAGTCTGTTGAGTTTGTCGATTTCCAGATGAGCTTCGTGGACATTGAGGTACCAAGGAACCGTCAGATGGCAGTCAAGATGGAGTGTGCTGCCGTACTTGATAATGCGCATATTGTGCAGATCAATCCACTCCTGAGGACGATGAGCCTCAAGCAGGTCAACCATTTTTTTCAGTAACTCTTCGTCTGCTTCATCCATAATTCCCCTAAGCGAGTCACGAATAATCTTGTAGCCGGTATAGACAATGAGCAAAGCAAACAGCAGAGCAACAACGCTGTCCAGCCAGAGCATTTTTGTAACATAGAGGAGAATCAGACCGAGGATGATGCCAATCGTCGAATAGGTGTCTGACTGGAGATGTTTGCCACTGGCAACAAGGGCAAGAGAGTTATTCTGGCCTCCTTTTTTGACGGCAATCGCACCAACGACATAGTTTATTACAGCGGTTGCTGTTATCAAAAGTATGCCATAATCAAGCTTGCCAATCGGCGCAGGAGTGCCAAGAAGGTTTTTGATCGCCTCATAGATAATGAGCAAGCCAGCGCAGGCAATCAATGTTCCCTCAATTGCCGCTGAAATAAACTCAACCTTACCATGCCCGTAAGGGTGATGACTATCTTTTGGCTTTGCCGAGATATACAGACTGTATAATCCTATAAAAGCGCTGGTAACATTGACCGTACTCTCCAGTGCGTCGGTAAGGATAGCTACTGAATTGGTCAGGTACCAGGCGCCCATTTTAATGACAAAAAGTACAACACCGGTAACCGCGACAATCTTCTGAAAGTTATAATTTTGTTGTGCTTTTGTCATTATGCTGCCACACTATTGATGCGATAATTAATCAAACAGTTCGCCAAGAAATCCGAGCGCTCCACCTTTTCTTTTTCTCTTTCCCGTTCTTGGGTCAATGTAATAATCGTGATCATCGTCATGGTGACCATGATGCGACTCCTCTTTACGATATTCTTGACCATAATCCGAAGTGCGCGGCTGAGGAGCAGCCCGTTCTATGATTTTATCCAGCTCACCCCGGTCAAGCCAGACGCCCCTGCATGATGGACAATAATCAATTTCAATCCCCTGACGTTCAGAAAGTAGCAGATCAACATTACAAGCGGGACATTTCATGACACTCTCTTTAAGTTATTAGACAATAGTTCAATAGTTCACTCTCTATTTCTCCCTTTGTGAACAAAATATATCTGACAGAATCTTAAAGAAGTCGAAAGCCAAGCTTAAGAAATGCTTAATAAAGAAAGTCTTAAATTCTTATATACTCCTTTACGTCGGTTTCACCATTCCAACTGCCTGGCCAATTTTAAAGGAAACAACCTCGCCTCTTCATTATTTTAATCGAGTTTTAATGCACTCTTCAGACTCTTTTAAGCAAAACCAATTATCTTTTTCAGAAAGTTAATCATTGGTTATCAATACTCAACAATGTGGAAATCACTCCTTATACAACGAACATTACCTCTGTCGGTTTCATATCTCCTGCTGATCATTGCCGGAATCGCACTTGATTACATCCTTCATATTGCGCATCTTGCTTGGATAGGACGATATTTTGGGATTGTCGGCACAGTTTTTCTTGCCTTATCTTTTGGATATTCAGCGCGCAAAAACAAGGTTATCAAAAACGGAGCACTCAAGTTTTTTCTCAAGTTTCACTGTTATACAGGATGGACTGGAACCCTGATGATTCTCGTTCATTCTGGTATTCATTTCAACGCGATTCTGCCATGGGTTGCAACAACGCTTATGATGGTGGTAACTGCAAGCGGCCATGTCGGGCAATACTTGATAAAGAAACTCAAAGAGGAGATGAAACTAAAAATGAAACAGCTCGGAGTCAATGCAACAGTGGATGATGAACTGGAGCGGCAGCACTACTGGGACAGCCTGACAGTCAAAACTCTTGACCAATGGAGACGCGTTCATACGCCTATGGTATCTATTTTAATAGCATTAAGTTCAGTCCATATTCTTTCCATATTATTATTATGGAACTGGAGGTAACCTTTTGAAACCACTTTTTGTTTTTATCGCTGCAGCAGTTATTCTTGCTGTTCTTGCCATAGCATACCCTGACGTACTCCTGAGCCCCGGTAAGCTCACGAAAGGCCATACGACGATTAACAACGATTGCCTTGCCTGCCATACACCTTTTCGTGGCATAACGTCAGTTCAGTGCCTCAGTTGTCATAAACAGAGTGACATCGGCGGCAAAACTGTCGCAGGAACCATTCTGAAAAAAAATACCAGCAAAGTTCTTTTTCATAAAGGCCTTGACGACAACTCCTGTATCGAGTGCCATACCGATCACAAAGGCACTCTCCCCTCTCAAGCAGTCAAGCCTTTCAGGCATACATCGCTTTCTCCTCAACTCAGGAACGACTGTATCACCTGTCACAAAGAGCAAAAGCCGGGAGATGTACTGCATCAACTCGCAATAGAAAAATGCGCTGAATGCCATCAAACCACAAGCTGGAAACCAGCAACATTCGATCACAAAAAGTTTACTGCATTAAGTGGAAAACAGTGCGTCAGTTGCCACAAGGCTGATCAACCCGCTGACGATATGCACCGCCAATCGCAGGCAAGCTGCGGAACCTGCCATGGCACTACACGTTGGAAACCTGCAACATTTAACCATAGCCGGTATTTCAGACTCGACAGTGATCACAGGGTAAATTGCAAAACATGCCATACCGATCACGGGAATTACAAAAAATATACCTGTTATAACTGCCATGAACACTCGCTCTCCAATATTGCAGACAAGCATCGTGAAGAGGGAATCTACAATTTCCAGAACTGCATGAAGTGCCATCGCAACGGCAAAGCTGAGGAGACAGATGATGATTAACCTGCTGAATGAACGTTCTCTGCAGCAACAGAAAGCAGAGATCCTGCCCATTTATAAATCAACAATTAATGCTTAAATTAGCCGAGTGTGTCACTTTAACTTGATAGAAGTTACTCTTTACCCTAGAATTATAACTACCTTTGAATTATTATGCCAGAACCGGATAGTACACAAAAAATTCAACCATCGATAACCCTTCAGGCTCTTCCGGCAGGTGCTTCATTACTGTTCCCCCTCTTTGGTGTGCCTCTGGCTCTTCATGCCTTGACCGGTGCCGCAGTGGGGGCTTTGACTTTCACAGTTGGAGCCGTTATCGTTGGACTCACCAAAGAAAAAGTGCTCAAATCACCCGCACAATCACTGCCAATAAGTTCAGAAGCTCCTGAACTCAAGGTATGAGACACAGTGGCGCCAGCATAATTTTTTACAACAGCTCTCATGAAGTATTGCTGGTACTGAGGGATAATATTTCAACCATCCCCTACCCCGGACTCTGGAATTTACCAGGTGGACATATTGAAGACAATGAAACTGCAGAAGAGTGCATTGTCAGAGAAATGCTTGAAGAGATTGAAATCAATGTTTCGGGTTGTATGCTCTTCCGTGTTTATGAATTTTCGGACAGAAGAGAGTACGTTTTTATGAAACAGGCTGATTTCGACATAAAGAACGTTATCCTGCATGAGGGGCAGATGCTTCGGTGGTTTTCTATGGATGAAACCGGGCAAATCGAGCTTGCCTACGGCTTCGATCAGGTTCTTGCGGACTATTACCACCGTCTGCGGGGAAATACTGAAAAAAAATACACCCCACCCTCGAACTAAAGCCGAGTTAAACTCAACGTATTGTTTCAAGAAAGCGCTCTGCATCAACAGCCGCCATACATCCTGTTCCCACGGCTGTAACAGCTTGACGGTACGTGTAGTCCTGGACATCGCCACAAGCGAAAACGCCCAACACACTGGTTTCTGTTGATGATTTTTTTGTTTTAATATAGCCGTAGTCATCAAGATCAAGCTGATCCTTGAACAACTCTGTATTGGGCGTATGACCAATAGCCAAAAAAACACCATCGCAGGCATGTTCTGAAAGCTCTCCGGTCAAGACATTCTTTAACCTTATTCCGGTAACTTTTTGACGGTCGCCAAGAATTTCGTCAACCACCTCATTCAGCATCATGCTGATTTTAGGATTTTTTCTGGTTCGAAGACTCATTATTTTCGATGACCGGAACTCTTCGCGACGATGTATCAGAGTAACATGAGAGGCAAATTTTGTAAGATAGAGGGCCTCTTCCATTGCTGTATCGCCTCCGCCAACAACAAAAACTTTACCGTCACGAAAGAAAAAACCGTCACAGGTTGCGCATGCCGATACTCCCTTGCCTCGGTAGAGCCCTTCCGACTTTATGCCAAGCCACTTGGCATTTGCGCCGGTTGCGACAATGAGTGCATGAGTTAAAAATTCCCGACCGTCCTCAAGCGCAAGGCAGAACGGACTTCTTGAAAGATCAACCTCGGTAACACTTCCATTGACAAACTCAGCATCAAACTTTGCCGCTTGCTCACGCATTTTTGCCATCAGCTCCGGTCCTCGAATACCTGCTGGAAAACCTGGGAAATTCTCAATCTCACTTGTAATCATAAGCTGACCACCTGGCTGAAATCCCTCGATAACAAGAGGTTTGAGATTTGCCCGACCAGTGTAAATAGCTGCTGTATAACCAGCAGGGCCGGTACCCATAATAATAATATCGCGTACAGTACACTCCATGATTTTCCTTACAATGAGGTTTAAATAAATGGAAACTATATCCCGGCGTTGTCACCGGGATAAAAGGATGGGCTCTCAAACAACTCTATCAGGCGAGATACTGGTCGAGTTTCTTGGCGATCATGTTCTTCGGCATAGCTCCAAGCATCTGATCGACAACCTGGCCGTTCTTGAAGATTAGCAGAGAAGGAATACTTCTGATACCATACTGGGCTGCAGTATTAGGATTCTCATCGACATTGAGTTTCGCAATAACGGCCTTTCCTTCGTAGTCACCGGCAAGCTCTTCAATAACAGGACCAAGCATCATACAGGGACCACACCACGCTGCCCAGAAATCAACCAGCGCGATTTTATCGGAATCAAGAATCTCAATTTTGAAATTCGTGTCTGTTGCTACAAGATATTTACCACTCATTATTCTATTTTTATACCAGTTTAAATTAATTATAGTTTCGACTCAATCATTTCAATTAGCAAGGAAATAAAGTAATAAAAAAATTTATTAAATAAACGGGACTATCCGGAAATCCGCACATTGTCGGGACCAAGAATTTCCTCAAGCTTTTCAATAGTACTTTCCTCCGCATCAATCGGGGTACTTCGGGCAAAGATCGTGATTGTTTCAATATTTTCTCCCGACTGGGCTTTTACCTCAAATTCAACCGGCGTGCCACCCTTGTTTGCATCAAAAATTTTCTTAACACTGCCAAGTTTTTCCATTTGCACCTGATCATCCGCATCAACTTTGAGAATAATTTTTTTAACAAAGCTGTTTCTTACCTTTTTGATCGGCACAACATCCCTGACAAGCAGTTTAAGCATTCCTCCACTGACTTCTCCTTCAGCAACCAGCATCAGCAAAGCCTCAGGCTTGATAAGATGACCATGCTGTTCGTAGAGACTGGCAAACACCGTAAAATCAGCCTTGCCCGTAAAATCTTCAATACAACCGAACAGCATCTGCTTGCCTTTCCTGTCCTGATAAGGCTTCACCGATACAATAACACCAATAACTTTGTACTGCTTTGCCGCAATAACCTCTTTTTCCTGAAGATGAAGGGTTGCAAACGCCTGCCAGTCTCGACGGTAAGGCGAGAGCGGATGACGACTCAGATAAAAACCGACCAATTTCTTTTCGTGAAGAAGTTTTTCGGCTTCAGGCATCATATCCGCTGACTCCATATCAGGATAGTGCGCCTCCTCAAGACCGTCACCTTCTTCTGATGAAAAAAAACCACACTGCCCAAGCGTCACGGAGCGATTCTGCATCTGCCCGAATTTGATAGCCTTGTCGACATTGGCAATCAGCCTTGCACGATGCGTGTCAATTTCATCAAATGCCCCAGAAAGAATCAGGCACTCAAGCGCCTTTCGGTTCATGACTCTCAGATCTACCGATGCCGCCAAGTCAAAAAGGTTTACAAAGTCACGTTTCCTGCGGAGTCTTGATGTTACAACTGCTCTTGCCGCTCCACCTACCTGCTTGATTGCGCTCAGCCCAACACGGATATAGGAACGACCATCCGCTTCCTCAACCGAAAAAAGCGCATCACTCTTGTTAATCGAAGGCGGCAGAGTCGATATACCAAAACTTTTTGCCTCATCGGTTAAATGCTTCATCCGTTCTATATCGCCGATTTCACTGTTCAGGACAGCCGTCACAAACTCAATAGTGTAATGAGCTTTCAGGTACCCCGTCCAGTAAGCAAGAACACCATAAGCCGCCGAATGGCTTTTATTAAAGCCGTAACCTGCGAACTCGGCCATAAGTTCAAAAACCCTTGTTGCAAGCGTACCATGAACTCCTTGCTGAATAGCTCCCTGAACAAAATCAGCTTTGTATTTTTCCATGATTTCGGGCTTCTTTTTGCCCATTGCCTTGCGCAGATTATCCGCCTTGGCAAGCGAAAACCCACCCATCACCTGGGAGATCTGCATCACTTGCTCCTGATAAACAATAACACCATAAGTCTCCTTCAAAATCTGCTCGAGCATGGGATGCATGTAATCAATAGCCTCCCTGCCATGCTTGCGATCGACAAAAAGATCTACTGCATTGCGCCGTTCATCAATCCTTGCATTGAGAGCGCCGGGACGATAAAGGGCACTCATGGCTATAATATCGCCAATTTGAGTAGGCTGCAGGCGAGTCATATAGCTCTGCATCCCGGATGACTCAAACTGGAAAATACCGGCCATCTTACCCTCCTGGAAAATCTTGAAGGTCTTTCGATCGGTCATGGGTACCTTTTCAAGCTCAATATCCAGATTGTGGCGACGTTTGATCATCTTGAGCGTTTCATCAATGACGGCAAGCGTTTCAAGGCCGAGATAATCAATCTTGAGCAGTCCGGAAGTTTCAATCCAGTTCTTGTCAAACTGGGTAACAACCTGCTTCTCGTCACTGCCATCAGAGGCTTTTCCCTTCACATGGTCAGGTTCGTCAAGGTCAAATTCATCAGCAAACTTTCGAACCTCAGTCTCAATCTTGTTGGAGACATAGAGCGGAACCTGCTCCTCAAGCGGCCCGTCAGTAATAACCACAGCACCAGCATGCATGGAAACATTCCGTGCCCTTCCCTCCAGAGCACGGGCGGAGACCATAAGCTCCCGAAGTTCTGGCGTGCTTTCAGCAAACTGTTTGAGCTCTTTTGCCTCGCTTAATGCCTTTTCAAGAGTAATTCCCGGCTTTACAGGAACAAGTTTTGCAAGTTTATCCACGAGAGAGAGCGGAACCTCAAGCACTCTTCCTGCATCACGGATTGCCGCCTTGGCACCAAACGTACCAATAGCAATAACTTTGGCAACACTCTCAGTACCATATTTTTCGACCGTATATTCAAGAACCTTCTGCTTGCCAACCGGAGTAAAATCGATATCAATATCCGGCATTGAGGAGCGTTCCGGATTCAAAAATCTCTCAAACAACAACTTATATTTCAGCGGATCGATTCTTGTGATTCCTGTCAGGTAAGCAACAATACTTCCCGCCGCTGATCCGCGGCCAGGGCCTACAGAATAACCAAGTCGCCGGGAAGCTGCAATCAGATCACTGACAATAAGAAAATAGGAGCTGAACCCCATCTTTTCGATCACTCCAAGCTCAAGCTCAATTCTCGACTTCACATCCTCGGGAGTAATACCGTCAGATTCAGCGTCAGCATATTTTTCTTTTGCCCCCTCCCAAGTCAGGTAACGAAGATAGGTAAACTCATTATCAAAGCCCTCCGGAAGAGGGAAGTGCGGCAGAACAGGCTCCTTATGGCTGAAAATGAAAGAACATTTTTCGGAAATCAGCACCGTATTGCTCAGTTCCCTGTGTTCATCAGTGAACAGAATGCTCATCTCCTCAGAAGACTTCAGATAATGATCACTTCCAGCAAGTGCCAGCAGATGTTGATTGGAAAGTTTTTCCTTGGTTCGGTTCGCCACCATTGCCCTGTAGCAGCCAGCATCCTTTCGTTCGAGATAATGAACATTATTGGTGGCAACCAGTTCAATAGAAAATTTTTCCGCAAGTGTAATAATCTGCTGGTTGAGCTTGTCATCAAAAGGGGTATTGTGACGCTGAAGTTCAAGATAAAAGTTGTCGCCAAAAATCTCCTGATAGTAAGCGGTAAAAGTTTCTGCCTCCTCCACGGCTCCAGCAAGCAATGCACGACCAATTCTACCCGAAGAGTAACAGGAAAGAGCGATAAGTCCTTCATGAAAAGTTTCAAGCATGCGACTCTCAATATGAGGCATGCCATGAACAAAACCCTCTTTTGCCGCCCTCGACAAAAGAATACAAAGATTTTTGTACCCGATATCATTTTGGACAAGAAGCACCAGCGAAGGCGACACAGGAATGCGACCATGCTGATGCGCATCGGTTTCAAGCAGAAGAAGCTCGCTGCCAATAATAAGCTTGATGCCGGCATGTTTGGCTTCACTGAAAAGCTGCGGCATATTAAACATTGCGCAATAATCGGTAACCGCAATACTCTTCATGCCAAACTTTACCGCAGCAGAAAACAATTCATCCGGAAAAATTGGACTGCTCTGCATCGAATAGTGCGTATGAGCATGTAAGTGAATAAAATCCATATCGATAAAAAAACATCATCCTTGAAGCAAAGTGCGGGATTATGCCGCAAAAAAACTGTTTGGCATCTGCAACGATGCAGATGAACGTCAAAATAGCACATTTTCTGATGATCTTGAGAGGGTATCTCCATCATCTCTTCCTTCAAATTCCTACCCTGTCCATCCAAATCATCTTCGATAACGATTAAGCAGAAAATTGCCGATAATGTTCTCACTGTTTTATGGCAGTAACGCTTTTTTTCCTTATTTTTTAAAAATGCCATAGTGCTTATTTTCCATGACATTAAATTACTTTATAATTTGGAGCAAAATACCTATAATCAATGCCCGGTCTGCGGTTTTCCTCTTTCTTTGAACAGTGCGATATGCCCGAGATGTGGAGATGACATTTTTGAAGATATATCTTCTCTTGACCAGCAATCTGAAGAACTGCACCATCAGAACATAGCAGAAAAAAAAGCCGAGTGGTATACTCGCTGCCTTACTGAAAAGCTCAATTTCAGCACAGATGATCCAATACCTTCAAGAAAAGGGGCTAAGCAGGAAGGTGTAACACAAACTGTCGAAAACACTGATAAAATTAAAGCACTTCACAGTATTTCTCGAAATGAACTCCTTCGTGACTACACCCTAAGAAAAAAATGGTGGAGTACCCTTACGGCTGACTGGAAAGAGATCGTAAAAAGTTCTCTTAAAATAGCGCGTGAGCCATCCGATCAAGAGTTGCTTAATTTTTTTGAAACAACTCATCTGCGTTGTGACAGTCGCAGAATTCATAATCTTTTACCCGTTCAGGTACTTGAAAAGCTTCAACAGCTCCGCTGCGACGAATCCCCTATTGAAAATATTGAACCTCTTCAGCATCTGAAAAACCTGCAATACCTTTATGCATTCGACTGCGACTTTTCATCGCTTGAGCCCCTGCGTCACCTTTCAAACCTGAAACTCCTCTGGATTTCCAGCACCCAGGTCAGCTCTCTTGAACCAATCAGTCAGCTTTTCAAACTTCAAGAGCTCTATTGTTCAGAAACAAATATTACTGACCTTTCACCACTAAAAGAGCTTATCAATCTTGAAAAACTCAGTTGCTACAAAACAGGCATATCTTCCCTTCAACCCATCACACACCTTGAAAATCTTATTGAGCTTGGTATCGACAGCTCCAACATTGATGATATAACGCCCCTCGCCGATCTCAAAAATATCGAGTATCTCCGGTGCAACAAAACGAGAATCAAAAGCATTGAACCCTTAAGAAATATGGCCGACCTTCGGGAACTGAGCATAGCAAACACCCCGATTGACAATATTGACGCTCTGGAGGAACTTACCAGCCTTGAAGAACTTGATATGTCGAATACCCTCGTTCCCTCCATTGGTCCGATCATGCACCTTAAGCACCTGGAAAAAATAGAGCTTTCGACAGGCATAGTCCCTGAAGAAGAAGTTAAACGCTTTATAGAACTTCATCCAAATTGCGAAATAGTGCTGAAGCCATAACACCAAAAGCACGGTTTCATTGCTGTACTATGGCAAAAAAGTAACCCTAAGGTCAATAAGTACATACTACAATTATCCTGCTCTGCGTTCAAGATCAAGCAGCACTTTTTTCAATGCCAGCCCGCCACGGTACCCGGTTAGGGTACCGTTACTACCAATAACCCTGTGACAGGGAATAAACACCGGTAAAGGATTTCGGCGATTCGCCATCCCCACAGCCCTGCTGGCACGAGGATTTCCGAGAACAACAGCTATCTCTTTATAGCTCGAAGTCTTTCCGTATGGAATTCTGCACAGGGCTTGCCACACATCCAGCATAAAGGAAGTCCCTGCAGGAGCAAGCGGCAATGAAAACACACTGATATCACCCTTAAGATAACTATTCAACTGACGAAATGCCTCAACAAGCAATGCTGATTTACTACATTCTCCGCAAGAAGGAAATTTGTCCTTTTTAAAGTAAAGATTGCTTATACATCCGTCCTGCTCTGCTATCCCGACAGTTCCAATCAGTGTCTCCTGAACATAGAGTTGCATAGTTTCTTGTGTTTGTCGAAATTTTTATCCGAATACATTTCCAAAAAGAGCAAGCAATCCGCTGAATATTTGCAGAATATATCCCCCGAAACCCTTACCTTCAACCAGCTGTCAAATATATCAATCCCTTGGCCATCAATGAAATTCACGGTTACCACAAAAGACTCCAGAACTTCTGCGAGATGCGGCGTTCTGCAGACTGACCACGGCACTGTTCCTACTCCGGTCTTTATGCCGGTGGGCACTCGGGCGAGCGTGAAATCGGTTGAACCGCATGAGCTGAAAGAGCAGCATGTCCATATTATTCTGGCTAATACTTATCATCTCTACCTGAGACCGGGAAATGATATTCTGTTGAAGGCCGGTGGCGTGCATCGGTTCATGAACTGGCAAGGAGCGCTTTTGACCGACAGTGGCGGCTATCAGGTCTATTCACTCTCCGATTTGCGAAAAATCAGTGAGGAGGGAGTGATGTTCAAGTCGCATCTTGATGGTTCCAAACAGCTCTTCACTCCTGAAAATGTGGTGGATACCGAACGCATTATCGGCAGCGATATCATGATGCCCCTGGATGAGTGTCCTCCGTCAACCGCTGAAAGGGATTATGTCCGTATCTCCGGTGAGCTGACTATTCGCTGGGCTGAAAGGGCACGGAAGCATTTCAGTCTGACGGAACCTCTTTACGGCCATAAACAGTACCTTTTCGGTATCACCCAGGGCGGAATTCATGCTGATTTACGTACTATCTCAACAAACGAACTTGTTGATCTTGACTTTGACGGATATGCTATTGGCGGTATGGCTGTAGGAGAACCTGCCCCTGAAATGTATCGCATTCTTGAACTGTCACACACGCTACTGCCCGAAGAGAAACCACGCTACCTCATGGGTGTCGGCACACCGGAGAATATTCTGAACGCCATTGAGCGAGGCGTTGATATGTTCGACTGTGTCATCCCAACGCGCGAAGGGCGAAACGGAAGGGTCTATACCCGATGTGGCAAAATAAATCTGCGCTCGGCAAAATATGCTGATGATTTCAGCTCAATAGATGAGGGCTTCGAAAATGAGGTCTGCCGAAACTATTCTCGCGGCTATATCCGCCATCTGCTTAATGTGGGTGAGATTCTGGGACTGAAGCTCTGTACACTGCAGAATATTTCTTTTTTTATGTGGCTCACCGCGACAGCACGCAAAGAGATTCAGAATGGCTCATTTTCAGAATGGAAACAAGATTTTCTCGACCAATTCAACAACAGCAATGACCAAGCATAAAGTCTTTCTTCTGAGCCTCGGATGCTCTAAAAATACTGTCGATTCTGAACGTCTGATGGCTCAGGCTGAGGCTTCCGGTATTGTCTTTACTGAACACGCTGATGACGCGGACACTATTCTTATCAACACCTGTGGTTTTATTGAAGATGCCAAGGAAGAATCGATTGCTGAAACGCTTGCCGCTATTGATAAAAAGGAAGAGGGGAAAATTCAGAAAGTCTTTGTAATGGGTTGCCTCAGCGAGCTTTACCGGCAAGAAATGAAGAAGGAGATGCCGGAGGTTGACGGCTTTTTCGGGACTCGTGAACTGCCTGAAGTACTTGCTGCCATTGGAGCATCCTATCGCGAGGAGCTTTACGACCGACGATCGCTGCTTACTCCTTCTCATTACTCATACCTCAAGATTGCAGAAGGGTGTAATCGAGGCTGCTCGTTCTGCTCTATTCCGAAAATCAGGGGGCGCTACAGGAGCCAGCCAATCGACCAGCTTTTGCGTGAAGCCGCGTTGTTGCAGCAAAACGGTGTAAGAGAGCTTAATGTCATTGCCCAGGATATCAGCATGTTCGGCTATGATACGGTTGGCAAATCTATGCTCAATGATCTTGTGCTCCGTCTCTCTGACATGGCTTTTGACTGGATAAGACTGCTTTACGCCTATCCTGTGAATTTTCCGCTCGAAGTGATTCAGACAATGCGTGACCGGCAGAATCTGTGCAACTATCTCGACATCCCCTTGCAACATTGTAATGACCGCATCCTCCATTCAATGAACCGTGGCATCAACAAGCAGGAAACCATTCGCCTTCTTGAAACCATCAGGGAGAAGAACCCTGATATCCGCCTGCGCACCACCATGATTGCCGGTTATCCCGGAGAAACGAGAGAGGAGTTCGAGGAGCTGCTGGAGTTTATCGAGACGAGCCGTTTCGACCGGCTTGGCTGTTTCCCCTACTGCCACGAAGAGTATGCCGCATCCTATGCGCTTGAAGAGACCGTAACACCCGAAGAAAAACAGGAGCGAATAGCGGAACTCATGGAAATTCAGGAAGCTGTTGCCACAGAGAATAACCGCTTCTTTGAGGGAAAAACAATCAAGGTTCTGATTGAACAGATTGAGGGTGGCACCGCCTTTGGAAGAACTGAGTACGATGCACCAGAAGTAGATAATGAGTGTATTCTTTCAATTGGAGATACACCAGTCACCGTCGGGTCATTCTGCATGGCAACCTTCAGCGATTCATCGGCTTATGAGCTGTATGGCAAAATTGAGAGAACTGAAGAAGAGTAGCCCAAAAAAACTACAAGCCGACGTTGCCTGCCCCTGACCCCTGACTTCATACCATATTTACGGTATTTTTATACTCCAAGCTTGGAAACATTGAAAACATTGTGCTTTATTAACAATCGTTAACCAACTATTGAAGCAATGAGCACTGTTTTAGATAACCAAACAACCATTTGCTGCTGTCAACCGAGTATTTGTGCTGACAAAGGAATTTCTGGCTTGTGTAGGTAGAACCATAGCTGTTTTTTGCCATGGCCGGTTCCTGACACCACAGTGAACCGGTTTTTTTTTGCTGATTTTTGCATTATTACACTAAAACTATAAATACGTTACAGGGAGATAATACAATGAATTTTGAATGGACGAAAAAAATTACGCTTTTTGCATCGCTTGTTCTTGCATCCGGTCTGCCGGGAACGATTGCAGAAGCCGCTGCTGCTTCAACGCTGCTTAATGTCTCTTATGACCCCACAAGAGAACTCTATCAGAGCGAAAATGCCGCTTTTATTCAGTACTGGCAGAAGAAAACCGGTCAGACCGTGAAAATTGACCAGTCACACGGTGGATCGGGAAAACAGGCCCGTGCGGTCATTGATGGTCTGGAGGCTGATGTTGTCACACTGGCCCTGGCCTATGACATTGACGCTATCTCCGACAGCAAACTCTTGCCTGCCAACTGGCAGAGCAGACTGGCCAACAACAGCACACCCTACACCTCCACTATTGTCTTTGTGGTAAGAAAAGGTAATCCGAAACAGATCAAGGGCTGGGATGATCTGACCAAAACGGGTGTTTCCGTCATTACTCCAAATCCAAAAACATCCGGTGGCGCCCGCTGGAACTACCTGGCTGCATGGGGATACAAACAGAAACAGACCGGCTCTGCAGAAAAGGCCAAAGCTTTTGTCAAGGCAATCTACAAGAATGTCCCAGTGCTTGATACTGGCGCACGCGGCTCAACTCTGACTTTCGCACAGCGAGGCCTTGGTGATGTGCTCCTTGCGTGGGAAAATGAGGCTCACCTGATTCTCAAGGAGTTCGGATCAGACAAGTATGAAATCATCTCTCCTGCGGTAAGCATTCTTGCAGAACCACCCGTCGCCATCGTTGATAAAAACGTTGATAAACATGGAACACGAAAACTTGCTGAAGCCTATCTGAACTTCCTGTACACTCCTCAAGCTCAGGATATCATTGCCCAGAACTCGTATCGCCCACGCAATGCTGCAGCACTGAAGAAATATGCCGGAAACTTCCCGAAAATCAAGCTTTTTACCATCAAAGAAGTGTTCGGAAACTGGCGTGCAGCCCAGAAAACCCATTTTAACGATGGCGGCGTTTTTGATCAGATTTACGTTCCCTGATCTAAAGGCATATTTACCACTGAATGAGCAGAGAAGAGAAATACTCTCTGCTCATTCGCATCAGGAAAAACAGAGACGATGGGATTATTTCCGATAAAAAGGCGCAACATTTTGCCAGGTTTTGGATTGTCGATGGGATACACTGTATTCTACCTCTCGGCAATTGTGATTGTGCCACTGAGCATGATATTCTTCAACACCGTTCCCATGGGATGGGATCCATTTGTTCACGCCGTAACGGCTCCCCGCGTTCTTGCCTCCTACCGACTGAGTTTTTCAACAGCGTTCTTCGCTGCCATTTTTGATGCTGTGGCCGGGCTGCTGACAGCATGGGTGCTGGTGCGCTACCGTTTTCCCGGCAAGCAGTTTCTTGATGCTCTTGTCGATCTCCCGTTTGCACTGCCTACCGCCGTTGCCGGTATCTGCTTTGCGACCCTTTACTCTCCAGTTGGATGGCTCGGTGCAACGTTAACCAAGTGGAATATTACTATCATCAACTCGGCGACAGGCATTGTTGTCGCCCTTGTCTTCATCGGCTTTCCCTTTGTTGTCCGTACCATCCAGCCTGTTCTGGAAGAGGTTGAGCAGGAGATTGAAGAGGCAGCGCACTGCCTTGGCGCAACACGCTGGCAGACCTTCAGAAGAATCCTGCTGCCGCATCTCTTCCCCGCCCTGCTTACCGGTTCAACTCTGGCTTTTGCACGTGGTATCGGAGAGTATGGTTCGGTGATTTTCATCGCTGGCAATCTTCCGATGAAAACCGAAATTGCGCCGCTCATGATCATGTCCAAACTTGATCAGTTCGACTATGCCGGAGCTTCGGCTGTCGCGTTGGTGCTTTTGCTTATCTCCTTTTCAATGCTCCTGATGCTGAACGCGATTCAGGAGTGGCAACAGAAAGAATACCGTTAATCGATTATGCTGAAACAACCAACACCAGATACTGCACCAATTGTCAGAAAAAGAGTTTCGGATCCTCTGCAGGTACAAATTGTGCTGATTGGATTGATGGTGCTCTTTTTTATTGGATTTATCTTTTTGCCACTCGGGCTGGTCTTTGCGCAGGCGTTCCAGAAAGGTTTGGCATTCTATCTTGAATCCATAACAGAGTCGTATGCAATTGAGGCAGTGAAGCTGACGCTGACAACCGTGGCTATTGTTGTGCCGCTGAATGCTTTTTTCGGTGTGACTGCGGCATGGGCCATCACCAAATTCAATTTCGCAGGAAAAGCTGCGCTGAAGACACTGCTGGATCTCCCGTTTGCTGTCTCGCCGGTTATTGCCGGCCTCATTTTTGTACTGCTTGTCGGGAGCCGTACTCCGTTTGGAGGCTGGCTCGGCGAACATGGCATCAAGATAATTTTTTCAACACCAGGGATTGTTATTGCTACGCTCTTTGTCACTTTTCCCTTTGTTGTCCGTGAACTGATTCCGCTTATGGAGGCACAGGGACGGGATGAGGAGGAGGCCGCTCTGACGCTTGGCGCAAGAGGGTGGCAGATCTTCGGGAAAATCACCCTGCCGAATATCAGTTGGGGCCTGCTGTATGGGATGATCCTCTGCGGCGCACGCTCTATCGGTGAATTCGGCGCAGTCTCGGTCGTCTCCGGCCATATCCGTGGCCAGACGAATACCATTCCCCTGCATGTGGAAATTCTCTACAGCGAATACAATTTTGCGGCATCTTTCGCAGTGGCATCAATCCTTGTCTTTCTGGCCTTGCTCACCGTAACACTTAAAGTGGCCATGGAAAAACAATTTCAGAAAAACAGCTTTCACCATTAGGATCTGACATGGGTATAGAACTTCAGAACATTACCAAAAAATTTACCGGCTACACCGCGCTCGACAATATCAGCCTCAACGTCGCTTCGGGCGAGCTGGTTGCGCTGCTCGGACCTTCAGGTTGCGGCAAGACCACCCTGCTGCGGATTATTGCCGGCCTTGAGCTACCGGATGCTGGAAAAATCATTCTGGAAAACAAGGACACAACAAACCTTCCTCCCAGAGAAAAAAATGTCGGTTTTGTTTTTCAGCACTACGCACTTTTCCGACGACTGACGGTGTTTGAAAACGTCGCTTTCGGTCTTAAGGTTCTTCCTCGCAAAGGGCGTCCATCCCGTTCTGAAATTCGTGAGAGAGTGGAGCATCTTTTGAAAATGGTGCAAATGGAATGGGCTCTCAAACGCTACCCATCCCAGCTCTCTGGTGGACAAAGGCAGCGTGTAGCCCTTGCGCGTGCTTTGGCCGTCAATCCGAAGGTACTCCTGCTGGATGAACCCTTCTCAGCCCTTGACGCCAAAGTTCGGCAGGAGCTGCGCCGCTGGCTCAGAAAGCTTCATGACGAAATTCACGTCACCAGCATTTTCGTCACTCACGACCAGGAGGAAGCCCTTGAGCTGGCAGACCGGATTGTTGTCATCAACAAAGGGCGGATTGAACAACAAGGAACTCCCCTTGAGGTCTATGATCATCCTAAAAATGCGTTTGTCTACAACTTTTTAGGCAATGTCAACGTCTTCCACGGGCGAATCAAAAATGGCAAGGTCAGTCTTGGCACACACCATGTTGATGCGCCTGATGAGCTGAAACATGCTGAAGAAAAACCAAGTCAGACCTTTGTTCGTCCACATGAAATCGGGATCAGCAGAATACGAAGCAATGAAACCGACCTTACAGGG
>CAIMPI010000010.1 GCA_903843305.1 uncultured Chlorobiaceae bacterium | reverse complement strand
CATCCAATCGGAAAAGCTATTTTTGTCTTTGCAGGCGGAACCTCTTCCAGTCTTGATTCTTTTACAAAATCAAAAAAGCAGAGAGAGCTTGTTGAAGCAAAAGCTCCGGACTTCTTAAGCCGACTTAAAGGGTTCCTCAATGTGTTAGGCCCGAATCCGCAAGTATCTGAAGGTCGAGATGATCCCTATTTTATTGTGCGTCGGGCGCTTCTTCTTCGTTCAATGTTCGAGCGAATGACCCCTCAATTATTCGACAGAAATCATATACTCCGTATCGATATCGGGATCTTGCGCGCATTTCTCCGGGTTGAAAGCTATCGACATGGTTCTCGTTCAATGGAGGCAATTGTTGCCATGAGCAGGCTGGGCAACGCAACTCATTTCAACCGTTCCTACCTGCCACCCGAAGAACAACTGGAATTGCATGTTGATCCTCATTCTTTTATAGCAATGGTACATCATATGGAACTCAATGAAGAGCTGCTCGAAAAATTAGCTCGGCATAATCACCAATTGTTTTACAAAAGCCTTAGTAGTCAGGGATATGTATGGGGAGAAGTTACTGATGAAAAAGCAAACCCTAAAACGCACAGCTCCCTGGTAAGTTTTTCTGACTTGTTGCCTCATAAGAAGGAGAAGAATCGTGCTATTGTCCGGGATATTCCCAATATACTTGCTGCTTTTGGTTACGCCATTGTTCCTATGCGCAACAATGAAAAACCTGTAGAATTCCTGATACCGGAGCTGAAAGAGATGGCTATACTTGAACACGAGCGCTGGATGGATGCTAAACTGAAGGATGGATGGAAATTTGCCCTCCAAACCAACAAAGTGAAAAAGCTTCATGCCCTGCTCGTTGACTGGGAACGATTGCCGAAAGAGGCAAAAGATAAATACATCGCCCTGTTTTCGGAAAATATTCCCCGTTTACTGAAGGAGGCCGGCTATACCATTGTCAAACTTTCCAATTAAGGGATAAGCGAGCTTGACGTTTTTCATGTTCTAAGAAGTCTGTAATTTTTGAGTTTTATGAAAGGAATTATTCTTGCGGGAGGTTCTGGCTCCAGACTTTACCCGGTTACCAAAGGAATATCAAAACAGCTCCTGCCTGTCTATGACAAACCCATGATCTATTATCCCCTGACTACGCTGATGCTTTCTGGAATACGGGATATTCTTGTTATTACTACCCCGGAGGATCAACCGATGTTCATCAAGCTGCTTGGGGATGGCAGTGACTGGGGTATCACTCTCTCTTATGTTGTTCAGCCTTCTCCCGATGGGCTTGCCCAGGCATTTATTCTTGGTGCCGAGTTTATTGGCAATGAGGATGTCGCGCTGATTCTTGGTGACAATATTTTTTTTGGCTATGCCTTCAGTTCAATGCTGGATGCGGCAGTACAAAACGTACACAAAGATCGCAAGGCAACAATATTTGGTTACTATGTCAGTGATCCAGAACGGTATGGTGTCGCCGAACTTGATGCGACAGGGACAGTGCTTTCTCTTGAAGAAAAACCTATGGAACCCAAATCAAATTATGCGGTTGTTGGTCTTTACTTTTATCCAAATGATGTTGTAAAGATTGCGAAACAGGTAAAGCCATCACCTCGGGGAGAGCTTGAAATCACAGCGGTTAACGAAGCCTATCTGCAACAGGGTCAGTTGAAGTGCTGCATGCTTGGGCGTGGTTTTGCCTGGCTTGATACCGGTACGCACGAATCATTTCAGGAGGCCGGAAACTTTATCCAGACGGTTGAGAAGAGGCAGGGATTGAAAGTGGCATGTCCTGAAGAGATTGCATGGCGAAATGGCTGGATCAATGATGAGGAGTTGTTGCGCCTCTCCGAACCATTGATGAAGAACCATTATGGCCAGTATCTCAAGCAGTTGCTTGTTCAACGGTAAAGTGTAACGTAATGGCAATTATACAGGGCAGGCCGCTTTTATTGTGCATGCTTTTGTCGTAATTGGTGATTAAATATTTTGTTCCTGCGTTTATGCAAGTTCTTACTACAGCCATACCTGATGTCCTGATTTTTGAGCCTCAAGTGTTCGGCGATGATCGTGGCTATTTTCTGGAATCGTTTCGGCAGGATCTTTTTGACCAGCATATCGGGCATGTTTCGTTTGTACAGGATAATGAATCGAGGTCAGGTTTTGGAGTGCTTCGTGGTCTTCATTTTCAGAAACCGCCATTTACCCAGTCAAAGCTTGTTCGTGCGCTTTATGGAAGTGTACTTGATGTCGCCGTTGATCTGCGTCTTGGTTCACCATGGTATGGCCGATATGTAGCTTTTGTGCTGGATGCTGAACGGAAGAATATGCTGTGGGTGCCGAAAGGGTTTGCGCACGGTTTTGTGGTACTCTCTCCAGAGGCTGTCTTTGCCTATAAGTGTGATAATTATTATGCTCCTTCTCACGATGCCGGTGTTATGTGGAATGATCCGGTGCTTGGTATCGACTGGCAGCTTCCAGAAGAGTTGATCAGGGTTTCAGGTAAAGATGCCCGACAGCCATTGTTTGAGTCGGTTGATCTCTTTTTGTACGACGATTTCAGGCAAGAAAAACTTTATCCGAGGTATTATAAGTGAATATTCTTGTTACAGGCAGTCGCGGTCAACTTGGTTCGGAGTTGCTGGAGTTGTCGACCAAGTGCAGCAACCATCGTTTTTTTTTCTATGATCTTCCTGATTTTGATATTACGTGCCGCGACCAGGTTGAATCTCTCTGTTGTGACCTTGGCATAGATGTGATAGTCAACTGCGCGGCATATACGGCTGTAGACAAGGCTGAAACAGATTCAGAAATCGCCTTCAAAGTGAACAGAGATGGTCCGGCATTGCTTGCAGCATGCGCCAGAGAGCGTAGTGCTCTGTTGCTGCATATTTCTACTGATTATGTTTTTGATGGTAACTCCAATATTCCTTACCGTGAGAGTGATCTGACGGCTCCGCTGGGAGTGTACGGTCTTTCGAAGTGGGAGGGTGAGGAGCGTATCCGTGATATAGCGCCATCATACATCATTATCCGAACCTCTTGGCTTTATTCAATTCACGGCGGTAATTTTGTCAAAACTATGCTGCGTCTTGGTGCGGAACGTTCTGACTTGAATGTTGTGGTTGACCAGATTGGAACGCCGACCTGGGCGGCCGATCTGGCAGGCGCTATTGTGTTGATCATTGAACAGTATCGAAAAGATTGTCTCTATAGCAGTACATTCCATTACTCTAATGAAGGTGTTGCTTCATGGTACGATTTTGCCAGAGCAGTTATGGAACTGGCAGGAGTACCTTGCAGGGTATTTCCGGTTGAAAGTGATGAGTATACGCAGATTGCGCCACGGCCACAGTACAGCGTCATGAACAAGTCGGCAATCAAAAAAGAGTGGAGGATCGACATTCCATACTGGCGCGATTCACTCTCCGCCATGCTTCAGCGCTTGGCGGAGGAAAGTGGTGTGAGTGGTTTGGATACAAACCCCTTAGGAGCAATGTTGGTAACGCAGGGCTTAAGCCAGGGGAAATAATCGAATTGCGCAATACAATTAATAAAGAAGCTCGTAACAAATCGTTACAAATCAATGCATATTCTTATTACTGGAGGAGCAGGTTTTATTGGGTCACATGTTGTCCGCCATTTTCTGAATCGATACCCATCTTATACCATTACTAATCTGGACAATTTGACGTATGCGGGCAACCTTGCCAACCTCACTGATGTCGAGTGTTTGCCGAACTATCGGTTTGTCAAAGGTGATATCACTGATGGTGATTTTCTCATGCGCTTGTTTGAGGAGCAGCGCTTTGACGGAGTTATCCATTTGGCGGCGGAGTCGCATGTTGACCGGTCGATTGCCAATCCGACTGCATTTGTGTTGACAAATGTGCTCGGCACGGTCAATCTGCTCAATGCGGCAAGGGCTTCTTGGCAGTCTAATGTCGCGGATAAACGTTTTTATCATATTTCAACTGATGAGGTTTACGGCTCTCTCGGTAACGAGGGGATGTTTTCCGAAAAGACGCCTTACGATCCCCATAGTCCTTATTCAGCCTCGAAAGCCTCCTCCGACCATTTTGTCAGAGCTTGGCATGATACTTTCGGCTTGCCAGCGGTGATCAGTAACTGTTCAAACAACTACGGATCATTTCAGTTTCCCGAAAAGCTTATTCCTCTTTTTATAAACAATATCATCCAGAACAAACCGCTTCCTGTCTATGGAAAAGGAGATAATATCCGTGATTGGCTCTGGGTTGTTGACCATGCCCAGGCAATTGATGTGATCTATCATCGGGGGCAAACTGGTGAAACCTACAATATTGGTGGTAATAACGAATGGAGTAATATTGATCTTATCAGGCTGCTCTGTCGCATTATGGATGCAAAGCTTGGTCGGGTAGCCGGAACATCTGAAAAACTAGTCACCTATGTTGCCGATCGGGCTGGTCATGACCTTCGCTATGCAATTGATTCATCGAAGTTACAGCGCGAACTTGGATGGGTTCCTTCGGTAACCTTTGAAAAAGGGCTTATGTTGACGGTTGACTGGTACCTTTCAAATACTGGGTGGCTGAGTAATGTCACCTCGGGCAGTTACCAGCATTATTATCAAGAGATGTATGGCGGCAGATAATAACAACCATTGAAATAGAGGACTTTTTATGAGAATTCTGGTTATCGGGGGCGCAGGTTATATCGGCAGCCATGTTACAAGAGCATTTCTTGATAAAGGATATGATGTGACTGTGTTCGACAATCTTCAAACCGGCTTCAGGGAAAATCTTTTTGAAGAGGCGAACTTTGTCCATGGCGATATCATGCGACCCGAACAGTTGGGGGCCGTTATGGCTGGAGGATATGATGGATGTGTCCATCTTGCCGCGCTGAAAGCTGCAGGGCAGTCGATGCTGCATCCTGCGGAATACTCCCATGCCAATATTTCGGGTACGATCAACGTTCTCAATCATGCTTCTGCAGCCAAGATATCCCCGATTATTTTTTCCTCGTCTGCGGCGGTTTATGGAAGTCCTCAATACTTACCGGTAGATGAGAATCATCCAAAGGATCCGGAGAATTTTTACGGATTCACTAAGCTTGAAATTGAGAGACTTTTGGATTGGTACGATCGTCTTAAAGGGATGCGTTACGCGGCAATCCGTTATTTCAACGCTGCAGGGTATGATGTGCAGGAGCGTATAAAGGGGTTGGAGTTGAACCCGGAAAATCTGCTGCCTATTATGATGGAGGTGGCTGTGGGTATTCGCCCGAAACTCTCTATCTTTGGGGATGATTACCCGACACGTGACGGAAGCGGCATTCGTGACTATGTTCACGTGAGTGACTTGGCGGAAGCGCATGTGAGTGCTTTTGAATATATCCTGAAGCAAAAAAAGAGCTTGACAGTGAATCTCGGCAGTCAGGCGGGTGTAAGTGTAATTGAAATGCTTGAAAGGGCGCGGGTAATTACTGGAAGGAAAATTCCTGCTGAGGTGACCCACAGAAGGGCAGGTGACCCGGCAGAGCTTGTGGCATCCTCTGGTAAAGCACTGGAATTGCTGGGATGGGTACCGAAGTACAGTGATGTTGATACCCTTGTTTCGACAACCTGGAAGATGTATGAAAAGTATGTTATCCGTTAAAAATAACTTGTTCCTTGATGATTATTCCTGTGATTCTCAGCGGTGGTTCTGGAACCCGGCTTTGGCCTCTCTCTCGTGCATTGTATCCCAAGCAGTTGCTGTCGTTGACGGGCGAGAATACCATGCTTCAGGATACTGTCTTTCGTCTTGCCTCAATCGAGGATAGGGGGCCTGTGTTCTGTGTCTGCAATGAGAGTCACCGTTTTCTTGTGGCCGAGCAACTGCATGAGACTGGAGCCGAAATTGGAGAGATTATTCTTGAGCCCATAGGTCGCAATACGGCGCCTGCTGCCGCCATTTCGGCTATGCTGGTAACAAAAAAATATCCCGGTGCTCTTATGCTGGTTTTACCTGCTGACCATGTCATTCTTGATTCGGAGGCATTCAGTGCAGCTGTTGCCACAGGTATATCTGCAGCCGAAAATGGGAAACTGGTGACGTTTGGTATTACTCCGAATGCACCTGAAACTGGTTACGGCTATATCAAGGCTTCAGTGAACAGTACAAATGAGCATGCTGTTTATTCAGTACTTGAGTTTGTCGAGAAGCCCGACAGGGAGACTGCAGAACGATATATTGCTTCTGGTGACTATTTCTGGAACAGTGGTATCTTTCTTTTCAATGCAGAGTCATATCTTCTTGAGCTTGGAGCGCATGACCCGGCTATGCTTAACGCTTGTCGTGAAGCTTTGGATAAAGCTGTTGAGGATCTTGATTTTTTGCGTCTTGATGCTGATGCTTTTTGTGCATCTCCTTCAGATTCCATTGACTATGCTGTAATGGAAAAAACCAGGAGCTCGGTTCTTGTTCCCCTCAATGCCGGGTGGAATGATGTCGGGGCATGGTCTGCACTCTGGGATATTCAGGAGTGTGATGATGCTGGAAACATCAAAAAAGGCGATGTGCTTGTGCATGATGTGAAGAACTGTTATATCCATGCGACCAGTCGTCTTGTTACAGCAGTAGGCCTTGAGGGACATATTATCGTTGAAACATCCGATGCTGTGCTTGTGGCTTCACGGGAGTGTGTACAGAATGTCAAGGTGCTTGTTGAACAGCTTAAAAAGAGTAAGCGGGGTGAAGTATTAACCCATCGGCGGGTATGCAGGCCTTGGGGTACTTATGAAACTCTTGATGTTTCAGAACGATTCAAAGTGAAGCGTATTGTAGTAAACCCCGGTGCTGCGCTTTCATTGCAAAAACATAATCACCGTGCCGAACACTGGGTTGTGGTGAAAGGAACAGCGCTTGTTACCGTTGAAGACAAACAAATCATTCTCAATGAGGATCAGTCTACCTATATTCCCGTCGGAGCATTTCATCGTCTGGAAAATACCGCAACAACTTCGCTTGAACTGATTGAGGTACAGTCTGGCAGTTATCTGGGAGAAGATGATATAGTTAGGGTCGATGACAGGTACGGACGACAGTAGAAAGAAGTTATTTTTTTACTGTCGAGCCCTGAAAATCATGAGAAAGATTTGCCGAGCTTCTTCTGCTTTGCTTTGATAGCACGATTAAATATATTACATTTTCCAAGTATTGTTTTTGTTGGCGACAAACCTAAATAGCAGTGTAATATGGCTGAAGAAACGAAGACGTCCGGTCAAAATCAGCAGAAGCAACGTGATTTTGCTCCAGGGGATTTTTCAACAATCCTTGTTGGTGTAGGTACTCTTATTGACAGTACGATTGAGCCAGTAAGCAAGATTCTTGCCCAGACTCTTGATTCTCTTGCTGTGGTTGCAAAACAAATTCTTGACGGTGTCAACTCTACACTTGGCGGCAAGAAGTAGGTGTCGAAAAGCGTAGGCGTCCAGATTTTTGTTTATACATGTTTTCAGGCAAGCTTTTCGGGTATTGAAAGGCTTGCCTGTGTTGTTTTAATGCTTAGTCGTTATTCTATTGACTTTTTTTATAATCACAGGCTTTTTACTTGCTTTGATTGAATGATATTGAAGAATTATGGATGATAAATTTGTAGAGTATCCCTCAAATGTACCCTACAGTGAGGTGGAGGCAAAAGTTCTGGCATACTGGAATGAGCACGGAATTTTTCATAAGAGTCTGGAACAGAAGCCTGCCGGTCGGATTTTTTCTTTTTATGAAGGTCCCCCGACGGTCAATGGCAAGCCTGGTGTTCATCATGTTTTCAGTCGAACCATAAAAGATATCGTATGTCGCTACAAGACCATGCAGGGGTATCGTGTTCCCCGCAAGGCTGGGTGGGATACCCATGGACTGCCTGTTGAGATTGCGGTGGAGAAAAAGCTAGGTCTGAAAAACAAATCGCAGGTCGTCGAGTATGGCGATGGCGAGTTCAACGCTGAAGCTCGTGCATTAGTTTATCACCATATTGAAGATAATCGCGAAGGGTGGGGTAAATTGACCGAACGGATGGGATACTGGGTAGATATGGATAATCCCTACATTACCTGTACAAATGACTATATCGAATCGGTCTGGTGGGCTCTGAAAACTATTTTCGACAAAGGGCTTATCTATAAGGATTATAAAATTGTCCCACAGGATCCAAAATCCGAGACCGTGTTGAGTTCGCATGAACTTGCTCTTGGCTATAAAGAGGTAAAAGATCCAAGTATTTACGTAAAGTTTCGAGTCAGAAGCTCTCAAGAATCTCTGCTGGTCTGGACAACGACACCTTGGACACTTATTTCCAATGTTGCACTTTGTGTGGGATCTGATATTGATTACGTCAAAGTTTCCCATATCGAAAGCGGAGAGGTGTTGATTCTTGCCAAGTCACGCTTGCAGGTGCTGCTTGAGAAAAACGAAGAGGGAGAGTCTCTCTGGCGGGTTCTTGTCGAACTGAAAGGACGTGATCTTGAAGGCTTGGAATATGAGCCCCTGTTCACCTACATTTACCCTGAAAAAAAGTGCTGGTATGTTACAGTCGGGACATTTGTCTCTACTGAAGATGGTACTGGTATAGTTCATATTGCTCCAGCATTCGGTGCCGATGACTACGAAATTGCCAAAAAATATGATTTGCCAATGCTTC
This sequence comes from uncultured Chlorobiaceae bacterium, assembly GCA_903843305.1. GTDB lineage: Bacteria > Bacteroidota > Chlorobiia > Chlorobiales > Chlorobiaceae > Chlorobium. The sequence continues at coordinate 3,051 of CAIMPI010000010.1, read as the reverse complement.
AGCCGGTAGCACGGAATGGATGTTTTACGTCCGAAGTAAGCGACTATGACGGGATGTTTTTCAAGGATACAGATCCGCTGATTATCCAGCAGCTCAAGGATGCCGGAAAATTGTATCGCAAGGAGGTTATTACGCACACCTATCCCTATTCGTGGCGTTACGATGTGCCGGTGATCTATTATGCAAGGGAGTCTTGGTATATAAGGACAACGGCAATAGCTGCCCGTATGGTCGAACTCAACAAAACCATCAACTGGTGCCCTCCCGAGATTGGTACGGGGCGTTTTGGAAACTGGCTGGAAGAGAACAAGGACTGGGCGTTGTCAAGAGAAAGGTTCTGGGGTTCACCATTACCACTCTGGGTTTCGGAGGATTTTGTTATTGGTGATAATGCTTCTTCGGGAAAAATGTTTGCGGTTGGTTCAATTGCGGAGCTGCGTGAAGGATTTATTGATATTAACGGGGAGCGATTTATTCTTGGAGATGCACTCGACAGAGGGCTGGCTGAGCTTGATATGCATAAGCCTTTTGTTGACAGGATCTACTTTGTCCGAAATGGTCGACGCTTCAACCGGACACCCGAACTGGTTGATGTCTGGTTCGACAGCGGCTCGATGCCTTTTGCCCAATTGCACTATCCGTTTGAACATCGCGAGCTTTTCGACAAGATGTTTCCAGCCGATTTTATTGCGGAAGGGGTTGATCAGACCAGAGGCTGGTTCTACACGCTTCACGCTATTGCCACGCTTATTTTCGACAAGCCCGCCTATAAAAACCTGATTGTCAACGCCCATATTCTTGACAAAACCGGTCATAAAATGTCGAAGTCGAAGGGCAATGTCGTTGATCCTTTTGCAACTATGGAGCGCTACGGTGCTGATGCACTTCGCTGGTACTTGATGGTGAGCAGCCCTCCATGGAAACCGAAATCGTTCAATACTGATGAAATTGAAGAGGAACAACGCAAATTTTTCCGTGCGTTTATTAACAGTTACAATTTCTTTGTGCTTTATGCCAATGTTGATAATTTTACCTTTGCCGAGCCAGAAATTGCGGTTCTGGAGCGTGCGGAGCTTGATCGCTGGATACTTTCCTGTCTGAACACTCTGATTGACTCAGTCTATCTCCGCATGGAGCAGTATGATATTACCGGTGCCATCAGGCTGATCAACGATTTTACCGTTGATGACCTTTCAAACTGGTATATTCGTCGTTCAAGAAAACGGTTCTGGAAAAGCGACATGGGCCCGGACAAAATCGGTGCCTATCAGACACTCTATAACTGTCTTGCAACGCTGGCAAAACTGTTGGCTCCTTTTACACCGTTTATTGCTGAACGGATATATCTGAATCTGAACGGCATCAGTCGACTCGAATCCTGCGAGTCAGTTCATCTTGCAGATTTTCCTTCGCTTGATTTGATGGTGATTGATCGGCCACTTGAACATCGCATGAAAAAAGCGCAGATTATTACTTCGCTGGTGCGCACTATGCGTGAGAAGGCTTCGATCAAGGTTCGTCAGCCGCTCAAGCGCATTCTGCTTTCCGTCAGTGATGCTGCCTCAAGGGAAGAGTATCGGCAGGTTGGGGATATTATTATGGAAGAGGTCAATGTCCAGAAGATTGAGTATATCGAGGAAGATGGTTCGGTTATCAGCAAAAAGGTCAAACCAAATTTTAAAAGTCTTGGGCCCCGTTTTGGCAAGGATATGAAAGCTTTAGCGGAAGCTATCAGAATCATGAGCCATAAACAGATCGCTTTTCTGGAAAAAAATGGAGAACTTTCTCTTGAGCTTGATGGCAGAGAGTTCGAATTGAAGCGTGAGGATGTTGAAATCCTGCATGAGGATATCGAAGGGTGGCTTGTTGCCTTCGATGAAGCGAATGGTATCATGGTGGCACTTGACACGGAGATGACCGAAGAGCTTGAGATGCTGGGGCTTTCCCGTGAATTGGTCAGTCGAATTCAGGCGCTGCGCAAGGAGAGTGGCCTTGATATTACTGACCGGATTTCACTTGCCCTTCAGTGTTCAGAAAAACTGCTTGAGGCGGTAAGAAGTAATGATGCGTACATCAAATTGGAAACTCTTGCTACTGTTCTTGTTTTCGAAAAACTTGATCCTGATTTCAGAACAAAAGGGAAAGAGGAGACGGTCAATGGTGAAATTTGCAGGTTATCACTTGAAAAGTATGATGGTTAATAGTATTATTCAACGCTCTTTTTTTCAGGATTCTGTTAGATAAGAAAACAAGGTTTATTATGACGAAAAAAAACGAGAGTACTTCCAAAAAAGAAAATGAAATAATGGAAGAACCGGTTCTTACGAAAACATATTTAAATGACGAAGAACTCGAACATTTCAGGCTTTTGCTGCTGAAAAGGCGTGAGGAAGTGCTTCGTGATCTGGATATTTTGCGTTCTTCACTTTCGGATGAAAACGTGGAAGATTCCATTAATTCGAACTACTCCATGCACATGGCAGATCACGGTACTGATACTATGGATCGTGAACAGCGCTTTATGTTTATCGCCCGTGACGAAAAATATATTAACTACATTGATCAGGCACTCGACAGGATCAGAAACAAGACTTACGGGATATGTATCAAGTCAGGTAAACCTATTCCGAAAAAGAGACTTGAGGCAGTGCCTCATACTTCAGTGAGAATTGAGTTTAAGCAGGGGAAAAAGTAGAGTAGACTGTTTTCCTTAAAAATGTCTCTTCGGCTTGTCATTTTTTTCCTGAGTTGTGCCACTTTTTGAAAATCTGCCGACCCGAAAAAATTAAGTCATTTTTTTATTTGCGGTTAGCATTTTCTGATTTCCGAGTTTTCGCACTAATGGTATCTTGCGTCCATGCGCGGAGACTTGACAATCAGAACAGTTCGGACAGCATCTGGGGCAACCGTCGTCCAGGTAGTCCAGAACAAAGGGAAGCAGCGTTCCTCCCTCAAGCATATCGGCAGTGCTCATTCTGAGCACGAGCTGGAACTGTTGATGACCGAGGCCCGACAATACGCCGAAGCCCATTGCAGGCAACCAAACCTCTT
>CAIMPI010000009.1 GCA_903843305.1 uncultured Chlorobiaceae bacterium | reverse complement strand
TGCTCTTGCCGCTTCTGATGGCCGGTTTAGTATGTTTCCGGCACTTGTGGCACTGATCTGTGCGCTCGGTATTCAGGTCGCGACCAATTTCATTAACGAGATTTACGATTTTCGAAAGGGAGCCGATACGGCAGAAAGGCTCGGTCCGACGAGAACTGTAGCCGCAGGGATTATCAGTGAAAAAACCATGATCAAAGTATCGGCGGCGCTGGTTGGCACTGTTTTTCTGTTAGGACTTTATCTCGTCTATACGTCTGGCTGGCCGATTTTCATCATCGGCCTCCTTTCTCTCCTTTTTGCGTGGGCCTATACCGGAGGTCCTTATCCGATTGCCTATTCTGGCTTGGGTGACATCTTTGTGTTTGTTTTTTTCGGTCTTGTCGCTGTGGGTGGTACCTACTATGTGCAGGCTCATACATTGTCGCCACTAATACTATTAGCGGCTGTAGCGCCCGGTGCCTTTTCGGTCAATATCCTGTTGGTCAACAATATCCGGGACATTGCTACCGACCGCATCGTTGGCAAAATGACACTTCCGGCTCGTATTGGCGGTGAGTGGGCACGCAAACTCTATATTGTTCTGACCGTTATTGCTTTTCTTGTGCCTGTGTTACTCTCGATAAACGGCTTTTCGAAGTGGGGTATGCTTTCCCTGATTTCAGCGCCACTTGCGTTCAGTATGATCAGGAAACTTTATGCAAGCGAAGGGAGGGAGTTGAACGATGTTCTTGCTGGCACGGGAAAACTGATGACTCTTCACGGCCTTCTCTTTTCCGCTGGTCTTCTCATTCAATAATTACTCGTTCATTCATGTATTCCGATATGGTCTCCATCGCGCTCATTCAAACATCGTGCCAGAATGATCCGGCGGCAAATATTGCCAAAGCGTGCGAAAAAATAAGGGAGGCAGCGGCACAGGGCGCACGGATTATCTGTCTGCAGGAGCTTTTTACCACACGCTATTTTTGCCAGACGGAGGATTATGAGTCGTTCGAGTATGCCGAACAGGTGCCTGGTCCATCAACTGTGGTGATGCAGAAGCTTGCTCATGAGCTGGAGGTAGTCATTGTGGCCTCGTTTTTTGAAATACGGGCAAGAGGCTTGTATCACAATACAGCCGCAGTGATTGATGCTGATGGAAGCTACCTCGGCAAATACCGCAAAACGCACATTCCCGATGATCCGGGATTTTACGAAAAGTTTTATTTTACGCCTGGTGACCTGGGATACAAGGTTTTTAAAACCCGCTATGCGACTATTGGTGTTCTGATTTGCTGGGATCAGTGGTATCCTGAAGCCGCACGACTGACCGCGCTCAAAGGGGCTGAAATTCTTTTTTATCCAACAGCTATTGGCTGGGCAACCGACGAGCGTTCAGAAGAGGTGCGTCATTCGCAGCGGGATGCGTGGATAACCATACAGCGAAGCCATGCCATTGCCAACGGAGTCTTTGTTGCGGCGGCTAACAGGGTCGGAACTGAAGGTGAGCTGGAGTTCTGGGGCAACAGTTTTGTCTGCGATCCATTCGGAAAGATCATACAGGATGCGGCACATCAGGCTGAAGCCATTGTTCTTGCCGAGTGTGATCGGAGTCGTATTGGTTATTATCGATCGCACTGGCCGTTTTTGCGTGATCGCCGAATCGAAACCTACAGTGAATTGCAGAAACGATTTCTTGATGAATAAAATTAATTTTTCACTATGAACATATTTGGCCCGATTATTTTTTTTACGCTAATTATTACCTTTTTCATTCAACTGGTTTCTGAACTCCTGAATCTCCGTGCCTCTGCAGCCGGATTGCCTGCTGAGTTTATCGGACTGTTTGATGAGGATTCCTATAAAAAATCACGGGATTATCTTGCTGCAACAACTCGCTTGTCATTATATAGCGCGGCTCTTGATCTTTTTATTCTCCTGCTTTTCTGGTTTTCAGGTGGTTTTAATCTGCTCGACCATTTTGTAAGGAGATTTGGTTCTAATCCGATTATCAACGGTCTCCTTTATATCGGTGCTTTACTTTTCATGCAGTCGCTGATTGAACTTCCATTCAGTGGTTACAAAACGTTTGTCATTGAAAAAAAATTCGGTTTCAACAAAACCACCCCGGCCGTTTTTGTCACAGATATTTTAAAAATCTTATTTCTTGCTCTTTTGCTTGGCACTCCTTTGCTTGCTGGAGTTCTCTGGTTTTTTCAGGTGGCGGGGTCTCGGGCATGGCTCTGGGCATGGGGAGGAGTTATCCTTGTCTCCCTCCTGCTTCAGTATGTAGCCCCGACCTGGATTATGCCTCTGTTCAACAAATTTGTTCCTCTTGGAGATGGGGAATTAAAGAGTTCTATCATGCGATACGCAGAAAAGGTTCATTTTCCTCTTTCCGGTATTTATGTTCTCGATGGATCAAAGCGTTCAGCAAAAGCAAATGCCTTTTTTACTGGATTTGGAAAACGGAAAAGAATTGCACTCTTCGACACTCTTGTTGCCGCACATCCGGTTCATGAGCTGGTTGCTGTTCTTGCACACGAAATAGGTCATTTCAAGAAAAAGCACATCATTGTCAACATGATCCTGAGCTTTTGCAATCTTGGAATACTTCTTTTTCTTTTCTCCCTTTTTATCAATAACCACTCTCTTTTTCAGGCTTTTTTCATGACAGAAACCTCAGTCTATGGTAGTCTGATCTTTTTTTCGCTGCTCTATACCCCTGTTGAGTTGGTAATTTCTGTTTTTATGCACGCACTTTCACGAAAGCATGAGTATGAAGCCGATCATTATGCGGTATCAACCGTTGAAAAGGGCGCCGCGCTGGCCGATGCCCTGAAAAAGTTGTCACGCAATAACCTGTCGAATCTGACGCCGCATCCTCTTTATGTTTTTTTAAACTATTCTCATCCACCGGTTTTGCAGCGTATCAGGCGCATCAGATCGCTTGTTGTCGGTAGTGCCAAAGCCTGAACTGATAAAAAATTTATGAGTGAGTCTACTTATTTCATGCCGCCTGAATGGTCTATGCACAAGGCGACATGGCTTTCCTGGCCTCACAGGCTTGAAACTTGGCCCGGCAAGTTTGAGCCGATACCTGAAGTGTTTCTTGATATTGCCTCTTGGCTGAGTTCTTCAGAGGAAGTACATATCAATGTGCTTGATGAAGCAATCGAGCAGGAGTTGTTAACATTGTTTCGCAATTCAAACCATGAGCAACTCCGGATGGAGCGTATTTTTTTTCATGGTATTCCAACCAATGATGCCTGGTGCAGGGATCATGGCCCGAACTATGTTTTTCGTCAGAGCAAAGGCAGGATTGAAAAAGTTATCATGAACTGGGAATACAATGCCTGGGGCGGAAAATATGAATCCTACCATGAAGATAATGCCGTTCCTGAAAAGATTGCCGCGTTGCAGCAGTTGCCTTTTGTTTCACCCGGCATGGTTCTTGAAGGCGGTTCTATTGATGTCAATGGAAAAGGACTGTTGCTGACGAGCGAGGCGTGTCTTTTGAACCCTAACCGCAATCCCGATTTGAGCCGCGAGCAGATTGAAGAGAAGCTGGGACGATATCTCGGCGTTGAAAAAGTTCTCTGGCTTGGCGATGGCATTGTGGGTGACGATACCGACGGACATGTTGATGATATGGCTCGTTTTGTCAATGAAACGACCGTAGTGATTGCCGTTGAAGATGACTCTGCAGATGAGAATTATGAGGCATTGCTGGAGAACTACGAGAGGCTTAAACAGTATACGGATCTTGGCGGTAATCCACTTACGGTGGTTAAGCTTCCCATGCCGTCTCCGGTTTTTCATGACGGGTGTCGTTTGCCGGCCAGCTATGCAAACTTCTATATCGCCAACACGCTGGTTCTTGTGCCAACCTACCGTTGTTCACAAGACCAGAAAGCCATTCAGATTCTGCAGGAATTTTTCCCTGACAGGAACGTGGTTGGTATCGATTGTACTGATCTTGTCTGGGGGCTCGGGGCTATTCATTGTATAACCCATGAAGAGCCCGAGTTCCCCTGACACCTCAGGCAAGCAGTGCAGCGAGGCTCTTGCAGTTTTCTTCGACAATCGCGGCGGATTGCTGGAGAGCTTCCAGTTCAGCTCCGGAAAGATTGATTTCCAGAATCTGCTCAACGCCGTTTTTGCCGAGTTTGATTGGAACACCGCAGAAGACATTGTCAATACCGTACTGGCCTTCAAGCAGGGTCGTGCAAGGGATAATACGTTTGCGGTCTTTCACGATAGCTTCAATCATCTCTACAGCCGAAGCTGCCGGAGCATAAAATGCCGAACCGGTTTTCAGATAGTTGACAATTTCAATGCCGCCATTTCTTGTGCGTGCAACAAGTTCATCAATTTTTTCCTGTGGCAGCAGCTCGGTCAGAGGGATGCCAGCTACGTTGGTATAATTGACAACCGGAACCATTGAATCACCGTGTCCGCCAAGCACCAAGGCGCTGATGTCCTGCATGGAAATATTCAGAGCCTCAGCAATAAAGCTTTTGAAGCGTGCCGTGTCAAGAACTCCAGCCATGCCGATAACCCTCTCCTTCGGAAGGCCGCTCGCTTTCTGTGCAACAAAAGTCATGACATCAAGCGGGTTGGAAACCATGACGATAATCGGATTGGCAGAATATTTCATCACCTCTTTCGTCACGTCCCTGATAATCGTAGCATTTTTCATCAGGAGATCCTCTCTTGTCATGCCTGGTTTTCTTGCCAGACCGGCAGTAATCAGAACAATATCAGAATCAGCAGAATCTTTATAGTCATTGGATCCAAAGACACAAGTGTCGAACAGGCCGACAGGTCCTGATTCGTACATGTCAAGCGCCTTGCCCTGGGGAATACCTTCAACGATGTCAATCAGAACAACATCTTTTGCAAGTTGTTTTTCAGCAATACGAAGAGCTGCTGTAGCCCCGACATTTCCCGCTCCAATAACGGTGATTTTCATAGTTTGATAATTATTTAAAGGTGTAAGGAGTTGACTTATAAGAGAGATACTTTTTCGATAGTATTCGGTGATTTATAATAAAAAAAGCCGACTTAAAACAAGACGGCTTTTTTATTAAAAAACTTGTTGTATAGCAAGCATGGTTCAGCAGGGGAGTATGTTCACCTGCTTTTTATTATTCCGTCCGTTTCGGAAGGTCACCACGCCGTCAGCAAGCGCAAAAATAGTATGATCACGTCCCAATCCGGCATTAATGCCTGGCTTGATAACGGTTCCTCTTTGGCGAAGAATAATTGTCCCTGCTGCTACAGTAGAGCCACCGGCAGCTTTTACCCCGAGATATTTCGGATTACTGTCGCGACCGTTTTTTGTCGATCCGCCACCTTTTTTATGAGCCATAGCAAAAAATTAACGTTAAAAATCCTGAATTTTTTTAAAGCGAAACAACCTCAATCTGGGTCATCTGCTGACGGTGCCCGTTTCTTGACTGATAGCGTTTTCTGCGCTTTTTCTTGAAAACGATAACCTTCTCATCCTTGACATGAGCAAGAACTTTTGCCTGAATGCTGCCTGCAGTCAGAACAGTGTTTTCCCCGTCAATCGCTGCCATGGTTTTGATTTCCATAGTTTCGCCAATTGCCGTTTTTTGTTTGGGGACAAAGAGCGTATCCCCCTGTTGTACCAGATATTGTTTGTCGGAAATCTTGATCAGCGCCTGCATTACAGATATATTTTAGTGATAAAGGTCTTTAATATAGTATTAATTCCCTGAAAATCAAATTATGGAAAAGTATCTCTGAGAATCTGCGAATACAACGAACCATTGCGCTCAGAGTAAAAAAAAGCTGACTGTCAGCACCACGGCAAACATGGTGAGCGAAAGAGTGAAGAGCCGATACCATTTGGCATATTCAGTACCTGTGCAGGGATAGCTGAGTGTGCGTATGGAACGGGTGATGTAGCCAAGGGTCAGGGCAACCTGAAGCACAATAAGTGCAATTTTTACAAACACCCAGAGCGTCCAGCCATGATACAAGGATGCCAGCAAAATACCGGTGACAATGACCATCTTGAAACCAGTGTCGGCAATTTTTGTTTCGAGCTTGATGTAACGCTGGAGCAGTGAGGTATATTCGCCGATATTGCTCGCGTTACCGGTGAGCTTCTCTTCAATGCTTTTAAGAAAATAGATTGAGGCAAGCACTGAACCGAACCATGCGGCAAAAGAGGTAATGTGCAGAAAGCGAAGCAGCGTATGAATAATGTCCATAGTCTCGACAGATCAAGGATTCTCAAATTTTGTCTCAACATACTTTTTCTTGTACCTCTTGTCAAGAGAGAAGCGCACAATCCCCCTCTTGTTTATTAAGTCTCGCTGAAGTAGCTTCTTTTTCACGAAACGGGGTGGGTTTGCCGCTCTCAAACGGTTTTAATAACTGATGATCATACCATGAGCAAAGCAGAGTGTCCCATGCAGAAAGAGCACTCTCCAATGATGCGGCAGTATCTGGAGGTAAAGGAGCGGTACCCCGATTTTCTGCTGCTCTTCAGGGTCGGAGATTTTTACGAAACCTTTTTTGATGATGCCGTCACGGTTTCTAAAGCGCTGAATATTGTACTGACCAAACGCACCACCGATATACCTATGGCGGGTTTTCCCCACCATGCCAGCGAAGGATACATCGCCAAACTGGTAAAAAAAGGATTCAAGGTGGCGGTCTGTGACCAGGTTGAAGACCCGTCCGATGCAAAAGGCATCGTCCGCCGTGAAATCACCGACATTATTACTCCGGGTGTTACCTACAGCGACAAGCTGCTCGACGATCGTCACAACAACTATCTCAGCGCTGTTGCCTATGTTAAAGAGGGCAGAAAGCTTCTTGCCGGAGTTGCCTTTATTGATGTGACCACGGCTGAATTCAAGATTGTCTCATTGCAGCCCGAAGAGCTCAAAGACTTTATTCTTTCACTCCATCCATCTGAAGTTCTTGTTTCTTCTGCTGAGAGAGAACGTGCCGAACTTCTGAAAAAAGCGCTTCCGGCGGAGACGCTTCTGACGGAACTGGACTCGTGGATGTTCAGCGAAGAGCAGGCGCAAGAGGTGCTGTCGCGGCAGTTCAAGACACACTCATTGAAAGGGTTTGGCATTGAGGGAAACCGTGCCGGAAGGGTAGCCGCTGGAGTTGTGCTCCAGTATCTGGAAGAGACCAGACAGAACCGTCTCAACTACATTACCCGAATCGGTGAGCTGCATAACGTCGAGTACATGACGCTCGATCAGCAAACCAAGAGAAATCTTGAGATTATCTCTTCGATGCAGGATGGAACACTGAACGGAAGCCTGTTGCAGGTGATGGATCGTACCCGCAACCCCATGGGTGCACGCTTGATCCGTCGCTGGCTTCAGCGACCACTGAAACGGGTTGAGGAAATTCACCGGCGGCTCAATGCCGTCGCGGAGCTTGCCGAAAACTGCGTCATGCGAGAGGGACTGAGCGAACAACTGGCAGCTATCAACGATCTTGAGCGTTCTCTCGCCCGTATTGCAACATTCCGCACCATTCCGCGCGAAGTTCGGCAGCTTGGACTCTCGCTCTTCTCTATTCCGATACTTCAGGAACTCCTTCTTGATGCCGCTTCAGTTCAACTGAAATTCCTGGCGGCCAATCTGCAACCACTTCCGGAACTTGCGGCCCGAATTGAAAAGGCGATTGATCCCGAATCAGGCGCATCCATGCGTGACGGTGGCTATATCCGCAAAGGCTGCCATGCTGAGCTTGATGATCTTCGCTCCGTTGCCTCGACAGCCAAAGACCGCCTCCTGCAGATTCAGCAGGAGGAGCGGGCAGCCACCACCATCTCTTCGCTCAAGGTGAGTTTCAACAAAGTGTTCGGCTACTACATTGAGATAAGCCGTGCCAACATTGACAAGGTTCCTCCCTATTACGAGAAAAAACAGACCCTTGTCAATGCAGAGCGCTACACCATTCCCGCATTGAAAGAGTACGAAGAGAAGATTCTCAACGCCGAAGAGAAAAGCCTGGTACTCGAAGCACAGCTTTTTCACGACCTCTGTCAGTTCATTGCCGAAAAAGCTTCCGAGATACAGCAAAACGCCTCCCTTATTGCTGAAATTGACTCACTCTGCTCTTTTGCCCTCTCTTCCGTCGAATACGGTTACTGCAAACCTGAAATCACGGAACAGGAAAAGCTGGTTATCATTGGTGGCCGTCATCCTGTGCTCGAAAGGATGATGAGCGTTGAGGAGCCCTACGTCCCGAACGATTGCCACTTCGACGACAAACAGAAGATGCTGATCATTACCGGTCCGAACATGGCCGGAAAAAGTTCCTTTCTGCGTCAGGTCGGTCTGATTGTGCTGCTTGCACAGGCTGGGAGTTTTGTGCCGGCAGAGCGGGCTGAGATCGGACTGGTTGACCGCATCTTTACTCGGGTGGGCGCTTCCGATAACCTCGCATCCGGTGAAAGTACTTTTCTCGTTGAAATGAATGAGGCGGCCAGCATCCTCAATAATGCGACCTCCAGAAGCCTGTTGCTGCTCGATGAGATTGGCCGGGGAACCAGCACCTTTGACGGCATGTCAATTGCCTGGTCAATGAGCGAATACATCTGCCGATCCATCGGCGCAAAGACGCTTTTTGCAACCCATTATCATGAACTTGCCGAACTGGAGAGCCGACTGCCCGGCGTGGTAAACTACAATGCCACCGTCGTTGAGACTGCTGACAAGGTGATATTTCTGCGCAAAATTATCCGGGGCTCCACCGACAACAGCTACGGTATTGAGGTAGCTAAAATGGCGGGAATGCCAGCAGAGGTGATCTCGCGGGCAAAGGAGATTCTTGCGGGTATGGAAAAGCGCGACATTGAAATTCCCCTGATTCGGCCACCTAAAATCAAGAGTATGCAGATCAGCCTTTTTGAAGAGTCCGACAACCGTCTTCGCCATGCTGTTGAGGCTCTTGACCTCGACAGGCTCACCCCGATCGATGCTCTGCTGGAGCTGAAAAAGCTGCAGGAACTGGCTCGGAACGGGGGTGGCTACTGATGCCGGTTTCAGAAGAAAAGAAGGTACTGCTCATTTTTATCCAGGCCGACAGTGGTGTAGACGGAGCCGCTTCGCTCGATAGCGCCTCAGCCAAACGAAGCCTCTTCAGCTCGCTGAAAGACACCGCTCTGAGCAACATTATCCGGCGGGCACAGTTCGCCATTCCGCCGCTGGCGCTGATGATTCTCAGCTCCCAGAAAGTGGCGGGAGTGAGCCAGACCATCTGCGACCTGCGTTTCGAAAAACTTCCCCTCGACCAGCACTGGGACATGGCTGGTATCAGCGTCCAGACCGGCGCCGTCAAGCCAGCGTTTGAACTTGCCCATGCTCTCCGCTCCAGAGGCATCAAGGTGGTGCTTGGTGGTCCCTACGTCACCATTTTCCCCGACCAGTGCCGCGACCATGCCGATGCTCTTGTGATCGGCGAAGCGGACGATATCTGGTGCGAGGTGCAGGAGGATCTTCGTCGTGGCGCCCTCAAGCCGGAGTATAGGGTAGCATCCTTTCCCGACCTCTCGATTGACCGCATTGTCGACAAGAGTGCGCTCGACATCCAGAGCTACTTTACCACCAATGTGGTGCAGACCACCCGAGGCTGCCCCTACAGTTGCGATTTCTGCAACGTGCACGTCATGAACGGCCACCGGCTGCGTCAACGGAGCATTCCTGCTGTTCTCAGGGAAGTTGAAACCTTCCTGAAAGAGGATAAACGGATCTTCTTTTTTCTTGACGACACCGTCAACGCTGACGAACAGTACGCCGAACAGCTTTTTCGCGAACTGGAGCCCTTCAAGATCAAATGGGTAGGGCAAGCCACCACCGCCCTTGGCGAAAAACCCCGACTGCTCGACGCCTTCGCCCGTTCAGGCTGCGGCGCTCTCCTGATCGGCATTGAGAGCCTCACCGATGGCAGTAACTATGCCCACAAGAAGTTTCACAACCCCGCAGCCCGCCAGGTGGAGTGCATAAAACAGATCCGCCAGGCAGGGATATGCGTTTACGGCAGCTTCATCTACGGCCTCGACGAAGATACCCTTGAACTCCCCGCCAAACTCGAATACTTTATCGAAGAGACCGGCGTCGATGTGCCCGGCATCAACCTCCTGCGTCCCATTCCCGGCACCGGCGTCTTCAACCGGCTTGCACAAGAAGGGCGCCTGCTCCACTCCCCGGATGACCACGACGCATTCAAGTTTTCATGGGGTCAGGAAATGCTCTACAAACCGTTGCGCATTCCCTTGCAAGAGTTCATCCCGAGTTATACCGCACTCACCAGCCGCGTCTTTACTGTGCAGAATGCTGTGAAGCGTGCCGCCCGTGCGCCCCGGCTGCGGTCGGCGGTGCTGATGTTCAATCTGCTTTATGTGCACATGTACGGGATGGCGCGCAAGGATTTGATGCGGCAGTTGGGGGGGATGGGGTGAATGTGTTTCCTTCCTTTGCTGGTTTATTATCTTTAAATTCTTTTGGTGATGGGATTACTGCTTGTTTCAACCATTTTGCTAATGGAATTGTTTTAGGGCGCTATTTCGGCTTAAATAATGATGTCTTGACCAACTCCTATTAAAATAAGAACTAAGGCCATGAAGGTTTTTATCAGTTACTCGACGACTGACAAAAAAATTGCCAAAAATGTTAAGGACGTCCTTAATGAGTACCGTATTGAGGGATTTTTAGCTCATGAAGACATTGATGTATCACAAGAGTGGAAGAATCGAATCATCCAAGAACTGAGTGAATCCAATGTTTTTGTTCCATTGCTCAGTGAAGCCTATAAAAAGTCTGACTGGGCACCTCAGGAAATTGGTATGGCTTTCGCTCGTGGTAATGATATAGTTTTCATTCCACTTTTATTGGATACCACGATCCCATTTGGTTTCATTTCACACATTCAGGGGAAAATGCTTTCCGGCGGAGAGATCAATAGCGATTTATTGATTGAACCTCTTACTAATCGCTTTCCACATGAAATCATACCTTTGCATAATTGAGCGAATGGCGCTTGCAATAAGCTATCGCAACGCCGAGGCTTTAATGTTACCTTTAAGGTATCACTTCCAGACTTTCAACGATGATGAAATCAATGCATTCATTACTGCAGCGATTGAAAACGGTCAAATATGGAATGCAGGAGAATGCCGAAGTAACTATTTGCCTGAGTTCATTGAAACGCATCGATCCAGTATTGATCAACAAAAGCTTGAAGTACTTGAGTATCAAATCACAGAACAAGAATGGCACCCATCAAGAAAAAAGAGACGTCATCTCAGGGGTAACCAGACTGATGGATCATTGTAGTGGCTGGAAGTGGTGTCAATATAGCCACTCTCCCTAGTTATCCTTAATGGTCGAGCGGCTTGAGGTTTCATTGATTTAATTTTCTAAAATATAGTGAATTGTGTTCAGATTTTTTCCAGCGATGCCAATCTCTCACAGAATGAACAATCGGAGTAGTATGGCAGTGCGAGGTACTGTTCGGGGTCTCATCGTAACCACTTACAATCCCGACAACCGTCGCAGCGCGTGTTGTTTTTCATTTGGTCTGCTTCCCGTAGTCCGTTGGCAGCTCATTACGCACCTTGCTTTTGAGCTAAAGCGGAGCGCACTTCGATACGGCCTTTGGCCTGCTCAGCGGCTGGGGATGATGGGCCGTGAACCGATATTTTTGTAACGAGCGCCACTCTCTGTTTCAACGAGGAGTGGCGCTTTTCAGTACGGATTAAGGTCGTCGAGTAGGGCTTTAGCCCGTATCGAGGCGCCCCGACAGGATGGCCACAGGATTTGTTGCAGTGATGCTGGTTGCAGCCATCCTCTTTGTCGCGATAAACGGTATCATTGTAACATTTTCTGATCAGCGATGTCCTGGATTTCGGTATAGTTCCACCGTTGTAACGTCCAGAACCTGTCAAGCCGTTGAGCAAAAGTTTTGAAGTATTACCACATTATGATTATCATGGAAGAGGTGGGGTCAAAAAATAGAAAATCATCATCTTCAGTTAGAGGGGATTCAGATGACTACAGCGGAGAAACTGTATAAAACAGCAAGGGAGCTTCCTGAACCGGTAGTGGCTGAGATACTTGATTTTGCCGAGTTCCTGCAAAAAAAAATGGCAGGTGAGCGTGCATCAGGTAAAGAGATGCTGATCGATATGGCTGGCGGTCTGGAGACATCCACCACGTTTTCCGGTGATCCTTCAGAAATCCAGCAACGATTACGGGATGAATGGGAATAACTATCTCCTTGATACCAATTTCATTTTGGGTATACTCAAGTCGAATCCTGCCGTGATTGCGGAAATATCTTCTCGATCTGTTTATACATCAGAATGCTTTTACAGCGTTATCACGCGAATGGAGTTGTTGGGCTATCATGGGATTACGGCTGATGAGGAGTGTTTAATAAAAGAAAAGCTTGCTCATTTTACCTCTTGTTCATTGACCAGCGAGATTGAAGAGGCCGTTATTGAGCTACGCAAAAAACGTAAAATTAAGTTGCCGGATGCAATCATTGCCGCAACGGCACTTTGTTCAGACCTTGAGTTATTGTCATTGGACAGGCATCTTCTTTTTGCTGTGAATGCTTCAAGAAAAGGGCATTGATCTATGGTTGTTCGCAATTCTTCTGAACCAAACCATGAGCAGGTTACCAGCTTGATTTATTTTTTGAAAATCGGGGTGCACTTATAATCTGGCTCTGCTTCAAGAAACAGGTTTGAATGTCATTTCCACGCCGACTGCTTTGAGGACAGCTTTCACGGTTTCGTAGCGAGGATGTGCTCCCGGACGCAAAGCTTTATACAAGCTTTCACGCCCAAGACCTGTTTTTTTTGCAATCTCAGCCATACCCTTTGCCCTTGCAACATCGCCCAAAGCCTCAAGAAATACCTCCGGGTTCGGGTCTTCTGCTGTTGCCTTGAGGTATTCGACAATCACTTCATCGTTGTCGAGATAGTTGGCCGGGTCAAAATCCCGGATTGTCACTGTGCTCATAGTTTCCTTCCTTAATTTCACGGGCAAGTTCTTTTGCTCGTGTAATGTCTTGCTGTTGTGTTGCCTTATTTCCCCCAATGAGCAGGATATACAAAGTCAAGCCGTGCTGTATGAAATAAATTCGGTACCCTGAACGGACATGAATGCGCATTTCTGAAACACCATCCCCAATTGGCTTGCAATCCCCGAAATTTCCTTTTCCAGCACTCTTGATTCGCGCAACAATTTTTGCACGAGCCTGCACGTTTTTTAATGCCTTCAGCCAACGCTCAAAACCGGCAGTGGCTTTTATTGTGATTATTTCGTTCATACAATACTGTATCCATAAAGATACTGGATTCCCGGTTACTTTTGCAACACATTTCTTGGATGAGAACTGGTAGCGCATCGAGGCGGCGGAGCTCCTCCGGCTCGGTGAGTATGTTTCCATACTTGCCACTATAGGTCACTTTTGTGAGTGTCTCCATTTCCCGCAGGAGCTCACGCACCGTGTATCTTTCGATGAGTCCAGATTTCCTCACCCTCTGCTGGCGTAGTTCGCTGATGAGAATCAAAGCGATGCTCTACAAACCCCAACGCATCCCGCTTCAGGAGTTCATTCCAAGCTACACTGCGCTCACCAGCCGCGTCTTTAACTTACAGAACGCCGTGAAACGTGCCGCCCGTGCGCCCCGGCTGCGGTCGGCGGTGCTGATGTTCAATTTGCTCTATGTGCACATGTACGGGATGGCGCGGAAAGATTTGAAGCGGCAGTTGCAGGAGATGGGGTAAACGAGAATTGCTGAGTTATTCAGTGTAATCTGAATACCGAAAGATTATTATCATGCACGAATGTCAATACTCTATATCTTAAAAGTGTTTGGAGATTCCAATTTCAAAGGCATTCATATTTAACTTTGTTGTTGTGGTAAAAGGTTGATTCGAGAAGTGATTATCATTGACGTCAGCCATGTTTCTGGATGTTCCGGTAATGTTTCCGAAAGCGGTATAATGATACTCTGCATTGATTGACCAGAATTTGTCAACCATCTTTTCAACTCCTATACCTGCAACCCAGCCTGTTTTATGTTCAGACTGATTATTACTTTCGGTTGCTGTTCCATCAGTGAATTTGGTTTTTGACTCTATATCCGCAAATGCTATGCCTCCAGTTATATAAATCCAACTGGTTTGATCTACTGTAAAACCGTACTTGGCTCTTAATGTTGCCAGGTTATCAGCGCGTAAGTAAATTGTTGTTTCCGGATTGAATCCGTTAATGCCAGGATAAGTTGTAGAATTAGTTTTTGATTCTTTCAATCCTATCGAAGAATAATCTGCCTTAATACCTGCCAATCCCCACGCCCCAAAATCCTTGTTGTAGCCGAAAGACAGCCCTACAGGTACACGCGTTTTGCTGAATTTTCCACTTCCGCTCTCAGAGACGTTGCTTGCATTTGTTCGATTACCGAAATAGGTTTCATCGGCCTCACTATATCCTGTAGAAAAATAATGAGTATCAGTGCTTATAGTGAATTTGCCATTGATTGCGCCTGTGATTATTCCAGCATTGAAACCTTCAAACGGACTCTGCGCATACGAAGTGTTGGAAATCAAAACGGCTGACAGTAAACAAAAAAAATAGTTTTTCATATTTTTTACGTTTCAGTTTGAAGGCAGTATATTCAAGCTTTTTGCTTTCAGTGTAATATATGCTTTTAAATAAATACACTAATAAAGTATTTTGCTGCGAGGAGATAAAAAAGAATAAAATAGCATATAGGGTGCAATATGCAGATGCGTGTATATCCATATCGGTCGGAATATATGTGATACTAATATTGTGTGTTAATGCCCTCTTTGCTTGGCGATGGCTTATATTCTCTAAAAAAGGATGTTCCGCAACAAAAGCAGAGCCAATGAGCATTATTCTTCTTGATATAGGCAATGTGCTGGTTACGGTCGATTTTATGCGCTTTTGCCGGGCAGTTGCAATTGAACTGAATGCAGGCGCTGAAGAGATTTTCCGGAAATACTGTACCGGTGAGCTGAAAGATAAGCTTGAAATCGGCTGGATTGGGCCACTTGAATATCTGGCCATGATTGCCCGTGATCCCCACGCTAAAGCTCTGCCTCTTAATATGCTCAAGCATCACTGGCAGAATATTTTTGAACCGCTGGAGGGTGCTGTTGAGGCTGTCAGGTTTCTCAGGGAAAAGCATTCACTCTGGATCATGAGCGATACTGACCCCCTCCATTTTACCTTTTTGCTCAATAATTACTCGTTACTCCGAAATGCTGATCAGTACTATCTCTCCTTTGAGCATGGCAAGATGAAAAGCAGTGTTGAAGCTTTCAGCCATGTTCTCGAAAGTTCAGGGCGCAGCGCTGATGAGTTTATCCTGATTGACGACAAGGCTGAAAACGTTGCATCTGCCTGTAAAGCAGGGATCAGAAGCATACTGTTTCAGAACTGGCCGGATACCCTTGAGTCACTTGTTTTCTGTTGCTGAAATTGAAGAGAAGTTGTCAATAAAAATTACGATTCGATCAAAATCAGATAAATTCACCTTTCATCAGTTCGAATATCGTACTATATTAGGTCTTAAGAAATTATGAAGAAGGGGAGAGATGAATATTACTACTGACATCAAACCGGTTACTTACCTCAAGGCAAAAGCGGCTGATCTTCTTGATCAAATCAACGATACGCGTCGTCCGGTTATTATTACCCAGAACGGCGAGCCGAGAGCTGTTCTTCAAGACCCGAAAAGTTATGAGGAGATGCGCAATGCGCTTGGCTTGCTGAAACTGCTTGCCCAAGGTGAAGAGGATATCCGTAAGGGCAATATTCGTCCGCAAGAGGAGGTATTCAGTGACCTTGAACGTCTGTTGAAAGAGCAGACCTCATGAGTGCAGGCTACAGTGTTTTATGGACTGAAGTTGCGGAAAGGGATCTCAGGCAGATTACAGCCTTTATTGCTGGCGATAATGTGCAGAATGCTTTGCGTGTTCTGGAAAACATCAGGGATAAAGATTCCTCGTTATATACTTTTCCCGAGCGAGGCAGGGTCGTTCCTGAACTTCAGTCCAATGGCATTTTTATCTATCGGGAGCTGATTATTTCTCCATGGAGGCTGTTGTATCGTATCGCAGACAGCAATGTTTATATAACAGCGGTACTCGACAGCCGACGCAATGTCGAAGATATTCTGCTGCAGCGCCTTCTTCAATCGTAACGACTTTTTGCCTAAAAAAAAGATGAATACCAGAAAACATACAAAGTTTGTTCACGAAGGTAACTATGCGGCAGAAGCAGAAATTGAGATCATAAATTCTGAAGATGGCTGGGCGCCGTATATCAGCCTTGATGATG
The DNA here is from genome assembly GCA_903843305.1 of uncultured Chlorobiaceae bacterium. Taxonomy (GTDB): domain Bacteria; phylum Bacteroidota; class Chlorobiia; order Chlorobiales; family Chlorobiaceae; genus Chlorobium. The sequence continues at coordinate 96,202 of CAIMPI010000009.1, read as the reverse complement.
CGTTAAAACTCGATCATGTAAGAGAAACACTGAAATCTGGTGATGTCGCTACTGCCAGTAAATATGCGAAAAAGGTCTATGCATTATCAACTGTAGCGGCATGAATTTTATTTTGAGGGTTGCAACGACGAGTGTCGTCTCATTACGAATTCAGGTCGCCGAGTAGCGCAAAGCGCGTATCGAGGTGACCGACAGGATGCTCAAAGGATTTGTTGCAGTGATGCTGGTTGTCGTCCCCTTAATAATTACCGTACTTCCGTAGGGGGCGTATCGTAATACGCAACTACAATTGTGCAATTAAATTTCGTCGCTTCGATACGGCCTTCGGCCTACTCAGCGACCGGGGACGTAGTGCCGTATAGCAAAATATTGTGTAACTGACGACAACAGGGCAAGGTCACCCATGTTTTACCCGGTAACTTTATAGGTCTGCCCCACGGGAAGAAAGCCTGCAACATCACCGTTTGCAAGCTTTGACCGGATATGCTCAAACAACGTGATCGCCTCTTTCGAGTATAATCGTTCACCACAATGGGTGCAGACTTCGGTGGTTACTTTTACAACAGCGGTATTGTTGCCCCCGGGAATCAATTTTTCCACCTTTTTTGTAATCACTTCACCACTGCATACCGGGCATAGCTCAAACGAGGTCATTGCTTTGTTCTCCTGATTTTGAAGCTTTACTCCTTTCCGGAACTCTTTAGCGTAACTTGCCCAAAAAGAAACGCTCCCCTCGGAGCGTCGAACCGGAGATGCTATCTCTGGTTATGTTATGGCTCAAGTATAAACATATTGCCATGAATAAAGCAAGGTGTCTGACAGAAAAAACAGGGAAGAAGAATCTGGTTATTTCTCAATGTCATTGCTGCAAGTATTGAAGCGGGGAAAACCAAGCTGGCCGATCCAATATGCAAAAGTAGTAGTAAAAACGGAAGCTGGTTATTCTTCTCGATTTGTCGTATATTGACACTATGAAAAAGAAGCGAAACACACTTCTGGCGAGAATAAGAACGCGTGTCAGGCGTAAACACGGGGATGTCATTTTACGTTCTGATTTTCAGGATCTGGGTGATTATGATCAGGTTGGCCGTTGTTTGCTTGTTCTGGTAAGAGAGGGTACTCTTGTCAAAATAGGGCAGGGGATATATGTCCGAGCAGTAGTCTCGCCTTTCGATAATCGCCCGGCTCTTCCTAAAAGTCTCAATACTCTTGCCGAGGAAGCTCTGAAGCGACTTGCTATCCCAACAGCGCCGACGAGTATGGAGCGCAGCTACAACGAAGGCAGGACGACCCAGGTTCCTGCTGGCAGAGTTATTGGTGTCTGCAAACGAGTTCGTCGGGCCATCGGGTTTAATGGCTATAGCCTGAGATTTGAACGTGCCACATGAAAACAGTTCCTCCACAAAAATCAGCGATTGAGCGGGTTGCCGGTCTGCTTGTCACCGTAGACGAAGCGTTTATCGAAAAGGATTGGTATGTGGTACAAGTGCTCCGATTGCTGAACGATATGCAGATGCACAATATTCAGATTGCTTTTGGTGGCGGCACATCGTTGGCAAAGGCAGGAATTATCAAGCGTTTTTCTGAGGATATAGATTTCAAAGTCGCTATTCACCCTTTTGGGCATAAATATTATCGGGAAGCTCGCAAGAAAATCATCGAAGCCATTGTCGCTGAAGGGTTCGTTCTTGTTGCAGACCCAAAAGTTTATGATGAAAGCCGATTTTTTTCGATTGAAGTCGATTATGGATCAACTTTTGCGAAACACTCACGATTGAGAACACATATTCGTATCGAGGTACGTTTTGGAACAACGCAACTGCCTGTTGTTTTAATGCCGGTTCAATCCCTTTTTGCGACAGGGAAAAAACTGCCTCCTGAAATTGCTTCGATGCCTTTTATCAATCCTGTTGAGATTGCTGCTGACAAATTAAGCGCTCTCGCATGGCGGCTGCAAGACAAGGATGAATGTCAGGATAAAACACTCATTCGTCATGTTCACGATCTTGCTGCGCTGGAATCATTTGTCACAACAAGAGAAGAGTTTACAACTCTTGTTTATCAATCCGTTGCTTGTGATTTCAATCGTACCGATATCGCTCCAGAACAACGCCTTCAGAAGGTTATGCCACAATTACAAACCGCTCAATGGGAAATGGCTTATCAATCGTTTGTTCAGGATATGACATTCGCCCGTGATGACGAGCTGATTTCCTATACAGCAGCATTGGAAGCCTGCGAAAGGTTGATTGCATTCGTTGAATTGAAATGAAGTTCAGTTGGCAGCTCATTCCTGCGTGTTTTGGTGCAGGGGCGCACTTGCCATACGCACCTTCAATCGTGTCCTCGAATTCCGTCGCTTCGATACGGCCTTCGGCCTACTCAGCGACCGGGGACTTAGTGCCGTATACCAAAATTTTGCGCAACGGCGTGCCAACAGAGAGAGCCCGCCTTGGGCAGTCTGATTTTTTTGAGGGTTGCAACGAATAATGCTGCTTCAGTACGAATTCAGGTCACCGAGTAGCGCAAAGCGCGTATCGAGGCGACCGACAGGATGCTCAAAGGGTTTGTTGCTGTGATGCTGGTTGTCATCCTCTCAATAATTACCGCAATTCCGTAGGGGCGTATCTGCAATAAGCTCCGGCATGTCATAGCTGGCTTGACGCTTTACTCCTTCCCGATACTCTTTTGCATCGCCGTCAACAATATCCTTGCTTTATCCTGCCGGAAACCGTATCTACATTGTATAAATAAAACTGGAAATATGTATGCTTACAAAGGTTCAGAAATGGGGCAACAGCCTTGCCTTGAGAATACCGAAGAGCTATGCACTTGAGGCTAAACTGGAAAAGGATTCGGATGTAGATATCTCTTTGGTAGAGGGACAACTCGTTATTCGCCCAATAGTCACTATCAAACAAGATCTCGCTCACCTGCTTTCGGGTGTTACTGAAGATAATCTGCATCGCGAATGCGACACAGGTGAAGCTGTCGGAAACGAAAACTGGTGATCTTATGGCTTATACTCCAGATCGTGGTGATATGGTATGGATTGCCTTTAATCCACAAGCAGGTCATGAACAGGCGGGACGTCGCCCTGCATTGGTACTATCCCCGGTCGCATACAACTCCAGAGTTGGTTTAGCGCTTCTTTGCCCCATTACCACGCGGATTAAAGGGTATCCGTTTGAAGTGTTACTCCCCGAAGGCTTGAAGATCAACGGAGCAGTGTTATCTGATCAGGTAAAAAGTCTTGACTGGAAGATCCGGCAAGCTGAGTTTATTTCCCGTTTACCGGCCGCAACACTTGATGAAGTGCTGCATAAGCTGAATACTTTATTGGTTTATAGCGTAGCTTGATACAGGAGTTGCCGATTGAATGCTCGATGGTGAAGAGGTCTATCTGGGGAAAATCTGATTGTTGTTTTTGCATGTTATCGAGGTGCATGGTAAATGGCATCAAGAATTCAAGCTCCGGAGGAACGGCATATTGGTAGCAAAAAAAACCACCATCTCTCTTGTTCTTGTAGTACCGGAGGCCGGAATGGCATTTCAAAAGTATTTTTTTATGATCATGGGGTGGTCAGCCGCCCTGTTTTTGCAACCCTGAAAAAAGTTTATACCGTGTCATGACCGATATTTTTGTGAGCTATGCCCGTGAAGATGAGGCGAGGGTAAGGCCGATTGTCAAGGAACTTCTCGTTCCCGGCTGAAGTGTTTTCTGGGACAGGCGTATTCCGATTGGCAAAACATGGCACAGCGTTCTTGAAACAAAATTGCGTGAGTCTCGATGTGTGATTGTTGCCTGGTCACACTCTTCCGTAAAGTCCGACTGGGTGCTTGAAGAGGCAATGTATGCAAAAAGCAACAACATTCTGGTGCCTCTTCTTCTTGACAAGGTTCATCCCCCCTTCGGCTTCAGCCTTATCCAGGCGGCTGACCTCACCGCATGGAACAATGATGCTGCAAACCCATACTTTCGTGAATGTATAGAAGGCAGTGAGCTCAATACTTGCACCGCAGGAGTTTCCGCCTTCGCGTGAAGAGGTTTCAGCCGTTACAGAGGAAACTGAACCCACTCGCAATTTCCTCCTTGTTCGTGGTGGGCGATTCAGCACGGGTGAAAACCTCACAACAGAGCAGGCCAATTATGATGGTAACTATCCCTATAACAACCATGTAAAAGGGGAGTACCGGCAGAAGACGGTAGCTGTTGATAGCCTGAAACCCAATGCGTTTGGATTGTTCAACATGCACGGTAATGTGTGGGAGTGGTGCAGTGACTGGTACGAAGGTGACTATTACAAGGAGTGCAAGTCTAAAGGGGTAGTCATGGATCCGAAGGGCCCTGCAACCGGTTCGAGCCGTGTTCTTCGCGGCGGGAGCTGGAACAACAATGCCGAGAACTGCCGGTCGGCTTATCGCAACAACAACACACCTGGCAACCGTAACAGCAATGTTGGCTTCCGCCTTGTGTTCGTCCCGTAGTTTAGAGGGAGTTTATTCCGGCTTTACTCTTGAGCAAGAGGGAGATGCCCGCCTTTCGGCGGGGCAGTGTTTATGCTCATAATTCAACATCCCTACGAATCATTGCTCCGACAAGATCACCTTGAATCGGTAATTCGGAAAGTAACCTGACGAGAGCTGGCTCCAGATGACTTTTTCTGTCGAGCACAAAGGTGTTTTCATTGGAAAACTTTCTTATGGCTTCGGGATTATGCGATGTCATCAGAATCTGCCCACTCTCCTGAAATGATTGCCGCAGTGAGAGAAGAAAAAAACCGACATCAGAGAGTACGAGATAGTTGTCAGGTTCATCCCAGAAGCAAAAAAGCAGCCCATAGCATTTGTTTGCAGCAACAACCAGCGCACACACAAAAAAGCATTTCTCTCCATCCGACAACTCATTAAACTCCACATCCAACTATGCATGGTTAACATCAAACCGGACAATCATATTCTTTGACTCTTTTCCAGTCCGTTCATTCTGAATATCCTGGATATCAGGCATAATTTTCCGGATGTACTCATCAACCTGTGTGTACGCGGCAGGATATCTGCTGAACAATCCGGTAAACCACTCAATAAAATGTTCGGAAAACCCAATTTAATTTATTTGCTATTGATTGATGATGAGTTGAATCATCAATCAATAGCCTGTTTATGGTATGCAATATGCCGTTAAATAGGGATTTACAAAGTTCATTTTATTATCGATTTTAATACCATGAATTTTGTTGCATAAATTTGCATCCAGACATCAAAGTTTTCGCTCCGGAATAATACTTGATTATATAAATAAGTATAAGGAATCCGATTCTTATTGTCCGGAGAGTCGTTTTTTTTATTTACAATAAAAATTGGATAATCTAAAAATAAAGATAGAAATCCGGCTGTTATTATTCAACAAAGATCTCTTAAAGCCTCTCCTAAAAACAAAGAAAAAATATTATGACTGTTGTAGTCCAAGAAATATATAACGGGTTACCTGTTACACAATCCCGCAAGAATGACGTAAGGCAGGTTCTTCTTGATGAAGCGAAATTGAGTTTGAACATTACCGAAAAAGGTATTTCATACGAAGCTGAAGAGATAAAGAAATTTCTGGACCCCATAGAACTGAAATCGGGATTTAATCGCGGAGGCGGAATAACCGGCTTTTCATTGCCGCATGGTTACAGTACAAGGGGGCGTTTTGCTCGCTGGACTCCCTATTCACTGGTTGTTGAAGATGCTCGACCGGTTTTATATGATGATGGTACGCGTATTGGAGAAATCAACTTCAACAAGGGTAACCCGGTCTCAGAGAAGCTGCTCAGCACTGGTGAAAAAGTTCGAGACATAACCAATATCAGTGCACAGGGTGGTCTTCATGTCATGTACAGCAATGAGTGTTCACTGAAGGATTTGGGAGAGGACTGCCTGTATTGCGCATTTAATGAACGCGCCAAAGATGGCGCCGCAAACAAGGTGCTTCTCAAGTCGCCAAAACAGGTGGCCGAGGCCTACGATATTGCTCGTCAAGCAGGCGTCGCAAATCATTTTCGTATTACTGGCGGTTTTGTGCCTGAACGTCGGGAGCTTGAATATTACCTTGATGTTGCAGATGCCATTAAAGAGAAGTACAGCTCGTTTTATGGCTGTGCCGTCGTTGGCGCACCTGCCGATCTTTCTGTTCTTTCAAAATACAAGGAGGCCGGTTTTGATAATCTCTCAATCAATATAGAAGTATGGGACAAGAATATTTTTGCTGCGATGTGCCCTGGAAAAGAAAAACGGAATGGTGGCTGGCAGCATTGGGTTGATGCCCTTGAATACTCTGTTTATATCTTTGGAAGGGGAAATGTTCACTCGACGATCGTTGGTGGGCTGGAGCCATTGGAATCGACACTTGAAGGCATTGAGTACCTCGCAACAAAAGGGGTGGTTTGCCATTTCAGCGCCTTCCGTCCTGAAAAAGGGACACCTCTCGAAGGGTATCGGAGTCCCGAAGCCGAATGGCATTGGCAGTTGCTGGATAAAGCAACTGACATTTTTATCCGTTACGGTTTTACAACTCGGCAAATGTATAGTGGCAATGCTTCCGGCCCTCATAGCGCTCAGGTTTTCCAGATAAAAGCTGGTGAATTTGAAGGGGAGCATCTTGCTCCATGGAAATTTCCGTCACTGGATTAAACAATTTATCAATACCTCACAAGGAGATAACGCGTTATGGCTATCCTGGAACAGGAACTCACAACAGCAACGCTGTTTGCGACACACGACAAAGAGGCGGCAAAGCAGGTTCTTCTTGATGAAGCGAAGCTTGGATTGTTGCTCACCGAAAAAGGGATCAATTATAATATTGAAGAGATAAGAAAGTTTCAGGATAAGTTTGAACAGAGTTCCTCATACCATCGCCAGAAAGGAGTCACCAACTTGACCCTTCCCAATGGCTTTACTGCACGGTATTTAAGTGGATACAGCCGATATACGCCATATTCGCTTGTTGTTGAAGGTGATGACGTGGTGCTGTATGATGATGGCCAGCGTCTTGGCGTTGTGACGTTTCCAACGACTCATCCTCTCACTGAACAGTTGCTCAGTAGCGGTGAAAAGTTCCGTCATATTGCAAATGTCAGTGAAGAGGGCGGAATCAGTGTGGCCTACAGCTCCGAATGTTCACTGAAAGACAGGGGTGAAGATTGCCTCTTCTGCTCAATCAACGAGCGGGCAAAAGATGGCGTTTTGAATAAAGTACTCATCAAATCGCCCAAACTGGTTGCTGAGGCATATCATCTTGCGCGTCAGGCTGGAGTGGGGAACTTCTTCCGTCTTACCGGCGGCTTTGTTCCTGAACGCCGGGAGCTGGAATACTACCTTGATGTTGCTGATGCCATACGAGAGAGATACAGCTCATTTTATGGTGTTGGAATTATTGGCGCCCCAGTCGATTTTTCAATACTGTACAAATACAAGGAGGCCGGGTTTAAAAATATCTCTCACAATATGGAGGTATGGGACAAAAATATTTTTGCAGCTATCTGCCCAGGCAAGGAGAAGCGTAATTCTGGCTGGCAGCATTGGGTTGACTCTCTTGAGTACGCTGTTGATATTTTCGGAAAAGGAAATGTGCACTCAAATATTGTCGGTGGATTGGCGCCTTTGGATTCAACTCTTGAAGGTATTGAGTACCTCGCATCAAAAGGCATAGTCTGCCATTTCAGCGTATTTCATCCGGAAAAAGGGACCCCACTGGAAGGGTATCGGAGTCCTGAAGCTTCATGGCATTGGGCATTGCTCGACAAGGCAACCGATATTTTTATCCGTTATGGATTTACGACACTTCAAATGTATAGCGGTCCTGCTTCTGGCCCACATAGTGGTCAGGTTTTCCAGATTAAAAAAGGAGAATTTGTAGGCAGCAGACTTGCTCAATATAAATATCCATTCCTTGATTGAGTTGCATAATAAGAGAGGTGCCCAATAGTCTATTTGCGGTATGCAATATCCCCTATGGAGGGGATTTCGAGTGAAATTTTTATTACTGATATTATCAGGTCAGGAAATAATAAAGAGAGTTTGATTATTTTTTTTGTTGGTTAAAATCAAGTGCTTTTGCTATGAGTTATAGTAAACTGTTATGTGCTTTCTATTGCTGTCGCTACTGACTGATATATGATGACATCAATATTTCGCCTTTAAATAAAGTACTTGATTATACCGACAAGTTCATAAGAAAGTCGATTCTTGCTGTCAAAGAATCGACTTTTTCTTTTTTAGCATTTTCAAATTACATCAGCTTATTCATTAAAGGAGTATATGTCGTATGGCTTATTCAGGAGACCGTAAAGCGCTGAAAGAGTCGCTGTATAATGAATTGGAACTTCAACTTGATCTTGCGATTCAAGGTATCAGCGTTGATGCTGGGGAGATCGGAAAACTGAATGCTTCTCATGCCACTGAACTGTTGAATGCTACACCGGCTTCTCCTTTGGCATTCAATTTTGTAGGTGGAAAAATAAAAGGCCCAGGCTTTGATACCGGTTTTCGTCAGCAAAATAATTCGATCTATGGATTGGAGGCTGAAGAGGGGAATCCTGTTATTTATAAGTATGGAAAAAATAAATCGAGGATTGGAGAGATTGAGTTTCGTAACAGAACCCGCCATCCATTGCTTGACCTGAAAACCCGAGACGGAGTACCGTTTCATACCATCGCCAGTGTGCGCGAGGATGGTCAGGTGCATGTTAATTACAGTCAGGAGTGTGTGCTGAAAGAGAAGGGCGAGGATTGTTTCTTCTGCAATTACAGCGTCAGGAACGCAACCCTGAAAACACCACAGCAGGTAGGTGAAGTTTTTTCAACACTGTATGAAGCTGGTGTCGGCAAACATCTCAATTTGACCAGCGGTTTTTTGTTTGAACGCAAAGAGCTTGACTATTACCTCGATGTTGCCGATGAAATTCAGAACCGTACCGGTTTTAAGGAGTTCAGAGCTACAGTGGTGGTTGGAGCTCCGCTTGATTTCAGTGTGATCGACAAATACAAAGAGGCAGGCTATTTCAGTATTCGGATGAATATCGAAATCTGGGATAAAAATATCTGGAACACCATTTGCCCCGGTAAACGAAATCACTGTGGTGGTTGGGATAACTGGGTAAAGGCGTTGGAATATGCTGCAGATGTTTTTGGAAAAGGAAGGGTGGCATCGAACATCGTTGGCGGAATTGAACCTAAAAACTCGATTCTGGAGGGAATTGAGTACAAGGCATCAAAAGGAATTATTGGCTCGGCGTCAACATGGAGAGCGGTCGTCGGGTCGGTTCTTGAAGGACATCGTTCTCCGGAAACCGCATGGCACTTTGACTTGCAGCAGAAGATAGCGAGCATTTACAAGCGATATGGCTTTTCATTTTCAGACCTGCATAATGTGAGTCCTTCGGCAGGTCTTGCCACAACCATATATCAGATTGAGCAGGAAGATTTTGATGATAACGGAATATTGACACCATGGCAATACCCTGAGCCTCAGCAGGTGCTGCAATCAGCTTTGGCAGATGAACCGCAAATAATTTATGAAGAAACATAAACCAGAAGGAGAAAAAACAATGAGCAACACAGAGAACCAGAGTGAAATCCTGCAATACATTCTCGATACCAAACATGCCCTGCTCACCTATGTGCGCAGCGACCTGACCCCGGTATCACGTGCAATAGGGAGTTTCGCGCCGGATGGGGAGGATCTCTTTTTTTCCACAAGCAAGGAGAGTGCCAAGGTGCAGGAGATTAAGCAAAACAGGCGGGTATCGTTCTATTTCCAGCATGACAACCAGGTGCCGGAACGGTGGACGAGTCTCCTCCTCATCGGTGATGCGGCGCCTCTCAGCCCCGGCTCACCCGATTATGGAAAAGCTCTTGAACGCCTCGCCGCCAAGAGTCCCCGGTTCAGGGAGCGTATCGCCACAAATGATCTCGGTAGTGCGGTGATCTATAAAATCAAGACCACTCAATTCGAATATCTTGACCGCAGCAAGGCAAGTGGCCCTGCCCGTAAGATTGCGGTGTAACCGGTACAAGAAACATCATGAAGGAAGCAATCATTGAAAAAAGCAGTGTTGCTGCAGTGGTGCACTCAACAGTCGTCACTGCGGCAAATGGACATGCGGCTCCTGCCGTCAAGCTCAATGGCAGAGGTCGGGAACCACTTGAATCTCTCGCCAAGCACCCTGTAAAGCTCTCCATCAAGGATCTGGTGATCGGATACCTTGACAAGCAGAGCGGGCACACTATGGTGGCGGTAGACAAGGTGACACTTGACATACGCGAAGGGGAGTTTGTGACCATCGTGGGTTTGTCCGGTTGTGGTAAATCGACTTTTCTCAATGCTATTGCAGGCTTGGTAAAACACCAGCATGGTGAAATCAGAGTCAATGATCGAATTGTCACCGGTCCAGGAATGGACAGGGCCGTGGTGTTTCAAAAAGCATCACTGCTCCCATGGCGGAAGGTTGGGCGCAATATCACCTATGGGCTCGAATTGAGCGGCATGAAGCAGGCTGCTGCCAGAGAAAAAGCCGGTTACTATGTGAACCTGGTACGGCTCAACGGCTTTGAAGACCATTATCCGCATCAATTGTCGGGAGGAATGCAGCAGCGAGTGAATCTGGCGCGTGCCCTGGCTTGCGATCCTGAGGTGTTGCTGCTGGATGAGCCGTTTGCCGCCCTTGATGCCATTACTCGTGAACTGATGCAGAACGAGCTGCTCGAACTGTGCGAAAAAGTTGGCAAGACGGTCTTGATGGTTACGCATCAAATTGACGAAGCGGTACTCCTTTCCGACCGCGTTATCATTTTTTCGTCGCGGCCAGCTTATGTGCTTGCAGATATACGTATACCTATCGAGCGACCACGTAAAAGCCTCATTAAAGATTCTGAAGAGTTCAGGGGGTTCATGAACGAAATCTGGCGAGTAATTGAAGGCAATGCAAATATTGGGGGCGGTATATGAGAAAAGTGACGGTATTTCCAAAATCAAACGAAGTGAAAAGGGAGAAAATTGCAAGTACGCTCTTGGGTTCAAGCGTTATTCTGCTGTTTCTGATCAGTTGGGAGCTTTTGTTTCAATTCAGGCTTGTCAATCCGCTCTTTATCAGCTCTCCTTCCCGAGTGGTGCTTGCTTTGATTACAATCATCACGGACGGCTCGTTACTTCAAAATCTGATAATAAGCGGCCAGGAGTTTGTTTTTGGATATGGTGTGGCAATTCTTATTGGTTTTCCCATAGGGATCATGCTCGGGTGGTTTAAACTGATTCGAGCTGCTTTTGGCCCGTTTATTGCAGCCATGCAGGCCACGCCACGCATTGCGCTGATGCCGCTGTTCATTATCTGGTTTGGACTTGGTATCACCTCCAAGATTGTAATTGTGCTTTTGAGCGCCATTTTTCCCCTGATTGTGAATCTTCAGGTTGCCATGAGCACCATTGACAATGATTTGATCCATGTCGCTCGCGCCTACGGTGCGTCACGCTGGCAGGTATTCCGCAGTATAGCGTTGCCAACCTCCCTGCCGTTTCTGATAACCGGATTACGATTGGCCGCCAGTCGTGGACTTCTTGGGGTCATTATGGCTGAGGTTTTCGGTGGTGCAGCGGGTATTGGCTATATGATTCAGTATGCCGGTTCAACGTTTCAGACCGACAAGGTTTTCGCCGGTGTTCTGGTTGTCGCATTCACTGGTATAACGCTTGATTTTACGCTTGATAGGTTCGGTCGTTATTTTGACAGGTGGCGTGGCGAAGTTGCCGTGCATTGAAATTATCAAAACACTATAAATAAGGACGATGAGTACCATGCAGAGACTCAGTATCATAAAATTTATTCCGCTGTTGATGTTTGCCGTGCTTGCAATAACAGGTTGCACCAACAAAAATGAACAATCCGCGCAGAAGGGCGAAACGCAAAAAACCCTTGTCAGGTATGCTACCAGTGCAGGAAATCTTCCAATAACCTTTGGTATAAAAAAGGGTTATTTCGCTGAACAGGGACTTGATGTGAAAATAGTAACTATTACCGGTGGTGTTGAGGCTGTGACCGCCGCCGCTGCAGGTGAAGCGGATCTCGGCGGAATGGGTTCGCCGATCCTGGTCGGAGCTGCTGCAGGAGTGCCGATTACCATTATCGGGGCGCCGCCAGCATCAGGTCAGCATTTTGTTCTGGTTTCAAAACCCCAGTACAAGGACTTTGCTGATTTGAAGGGCAAGCCGGTCAGCCCTGGAGCTCCAGGTCAAGGCACAATTCAGGCGTTCAATGTTATTGCAAAAGCGAAAGGGTTCAAGCCATCTGATTTTCAGTACGTGAATGCTGGCACCAGCGCTAATGCGTTGGCGGCCTTGCAGGCAGGGAAGGTTGAGGCGATCATTACTTCTGAAATGATAGGAGTTAAAGCAGAATTGGAGGGATTTGGCAAGATTCTGGAGCGTGCCGCCGATTATTTTGGTCACTACCAGCACTCGTTCATTTTTGCAACCAACTCGTTTATCAAGGAAAAACCTGAGGCAGTAAGAGGATTTCTCGCTGCATATCGCAAGACGGTAGAGTATCTCAAAGCCCATCCTGATGAGGCAATCAAGTTTGCGGTAACAGAGTTGCAGCAGGATGAAGTCACTTATAGAAAGGTCAATGAAAAAGAGATTCCCACTTGGGAGACCAGCGGAAGAATTGATTTTGCCGGTACCGAACATGCGATTAAAATTTTGAAAGATCTGGGCGACATTGACCCGAACTCGAAGGTTACTGCTCAACAGATAGTCGATGAGCAGTTTCTTCCAAAGTAAGCTGGTAAACCAAACATTATGAGAGGATTACGGATTGTTGGCTTACATATCAGAAGACACTGGTTCATCTACTTTGTGGGTATAGGTATGGTTGCTGCGGCCAGTTTTTTGGCGGCACAGATTCCGCGATTGCTTGGCATTATTACTGACAGCTTGCGCGATGGTACTCTGGGGACAACACAAATGGCGAAGTATGTCGGCCTGATTATTGTGATCGGTGTTGTGCGTGTTGTCACCGGTTGGGGTGGGCGTGTTCTTGTTCACCACAAGGGGCGTCAGTTGACTTATAGCCTGCGCAAACAGTTATTTGAAAAATGGGGTACGCTTTCGCCATCCTACTATCATCGTCACAGCGTGGGCGACATGATTTCTCATGCGTTAAGCGATGTTGAGGTGGTGCGTGAGCTGGTTTCTCAAGGAATCAACCAGGCAGTGAGCGGGTTGGCGATGTTGCTTGTTGCCGCCTGGATTATGGTCACTCATGTCGATTGGCGGCTGACACTGGCTGGGCTTGGCCCACTGTTGCTTATTCCGCTTCTTGTCAAGTGGCTTGGTCCTCAAATTCGCCATCAATCCCAACGTACTCAGGAGGCGCTTGGCGCTATGGCACAGACGACGGAGGAGGTTATTGGCGGTATTCGTGCCGTTAAAGCGTTTGGCACTGAGCATGTCGTTATAAGCCGGTTTGAAAAAACGGTTGATACTATCGTCGAAGAGAAAATGCGTTTTGTCCGTCTCTCCTCACTGTTTGGAGCATTGGTTCCGTTGATGGTCAATCTCGGTTTTATTTTTGTGCTTGGATATGGCGGTTTTTTGCTGATAGAAAAGGTTATTTCGCTCGGAGATTTTGTGGCATTTACCCTTTACGTTGCGTTGTTGCGCCAGCCATTGGAGCAGTTGGGTAATGTGCTCAATATTGTTCAGCGCTCTATTGCTTCGCTGAACAGGATCGATGAACTTCTGCGTGTGGTACCCGAAGTGCTCGACAGGGCAGTCCCGCTGCTCGATCGTCCGTTGCGGGGAGATCTTCAGGTGAAGGGGCTGACGTTTCGTTATTCTGGCAGCAATAGTGATGTGCTGACCGACATATCCTTCAAAGTAAAACCTGGCAAAACCCTTGGTATCATTGGGGCGATGGGAAGTGGAAAATCAACCTTGGCAGACCTTCTTTTGCGTCTCTACGATCCGCCGGAGGGAACTGTTTTTATTGATGGTGAGGATATTCTGCACTATCCGCTTGCGCGTCTCCGGGATGGCATCGCTTATGTGCCTCAGGATGGTTTTCTCTTTTCCACGACCGTGCTCGAAAATATTGCTTTTTCTGATGAATCTCCTGATCGAGAAAGGGCTGAACGCTGTGCGGAAATTACGGCGGTTCATGACAACATCGTCAGTTTTCCTGAACAATATGATACGGAGATTGGTGAACGTGGCGTTCGGCTCTCTGGCGGTCAAAAACAGCGTATAGCGATTGCCCGTATGATATACAAGGATGCGCCCTTTCAGATTATGGACGACTCTCTGAGCGCAGTTGATACCAGTACCGAGCGTCGTATTTTGTCAAATCTTCTTGAGTTACCAAAATTATTTCCAGATTCGACAGAGAACGTGCCAAAGGCTACTATTATCATTTCCCACAGGTTGAGTGCCGTGCAACATGCTGATGAAATTGTGGTGTTTGACGAAGGCCGAATTATTGAGCGAGGTAATCACGCACAACTGCTTGCCCTTGGTGGACACTATGCTGGATTGTGGTTCATGCAGGCTGGTCTTTCGGAGGCGAGTGAGGCAGATGGAGAGCGGGATAATTCACAGCCTGATCTTGATGTTGAGATGAATGTCCTTGAATCAGGTAGAATGGAGGAGGTTTTATGAGCGCGCAATCACAAACGAGAGGCGCTTTTGCAACCTTGTTTCCTTATATCAAATCACATCAGAAAAGGTTGGCGATTGTCTGTACTCTGGTGGTGGCAGTGGTGGTTATTGATCTGGTGCAGCCGTGGCTGGTCAAAGAGGCTATTGATCGTTTTGTGACGGTTTCGAAACCGGATTCTGGAGCAATTGTGCTCATGGCGTTGAGCTACCTTGGGCTGGTGTTGCTCGCCTTTGGTCTAACCTATTACCAGGACATCGTCTTACAACAGATAGGCCTCTCAATTGTCCGGTCAATTCGAATCGATCTGTTCAAGCACATTCAGCGGTTAGCCCTGCGATACTTCGACCAAAACAGCCCGGGTCGTATCATTACCAATGTGGTCAGCGACACCGAAGCGCTCAATAACTTTTTTACCCAGTTTTTGGCCAACACACTGAGAGGTACTTTTTCACTTGTGCTGATCATGTTTTTTATGTTGCATTTGAACGTGGTTATAGCGTTGTACTGCTTTCTTCTTGTGCCGCCAGTTGTTGTTTTAGCCTTCTTTTTTCAAAGTAAAATTCGAACAATCAACACCGAAGTTCGTCATCGGCTTGGTGTGCTCATAGGATTTCTTGCTGAGAATCTGAGCGGCATGGCGATTGTTCAGATTTTTCATCAGGAGGAGAAGCAACGGAGACGACTTGACGAGCGCAATAAAGCCCTGCTTGAATGGACTATTCTCGAAAACCGCTGGTTTCTTCTCTTTTTTAATATCACCGAACTTCTGGGAGATCTTTCGATTGCTGCCCTTATCTGGTTTGGAGGTAAAGGGGTGATTGGCGGGACAATTTCCTTTGGTGTTTTGTATGCCTTTGTGGGCTATATCCGGCGCTTTTTCCAGCCGATTAACACCATTTCTCAGCAGATGAACACGCTTCAGTCTTCGATTGTTGCTTCGGATCGCATCAGTCGAACGCTTCAGGAGGTTCCTGATATTCAGGAAGTTGCCGATGCGACAGCGCCGAAGGTTTCGGGCTTGATAACGTTAGACGGCGTCTCTCTGGCCTATCGTCCAGGCCACCCTGTACTGCACGATCTTCACTTGACGATTCGTCCTGGAGAGCGTATTGGTTTTGTTGGCGCTACTGGCGCAGGCAAAACCTCTATCATGAATCTTGTTACCAGGTTTTATGATGTCACGGCAGGTTCGTTGATTATTGATGGCAAGGATATTCGTGAGTGGCCGCTGGATAAACTCCGGCGTTCAGTTGGTATTGTTCAGCAGGATGTGACACTCTTTTCCGGTACCATTATTGATAACATCCGCTTTTTCCAGACCGGCATCTCAGAGGATCGGGTCAAGGAGGCTTGCAGGCTTGTGGGAGCCGAACCGTTTATTCTGCGTCAACCTCAGGGGTATGAAACCATTCTTTCGGAGCGAGCCAGTACACTTTCGGCCGGTGAGCGGCAACTGCTCTCTTTTGCTCGTGTGCTGATATTTGATCCGAGAATCCTGATTCTTGACGAAGCAACAGCCTGCCTCGATTCACGAACTGAGGAGGTTCTTCAAAAAGCGATTCACCGGGTATCGGCTGGTCGTACTCTTCTGGTTATTGCTCATCGTTTATCGACAGTACAGCAAATGGATACTATTTGCGTGCTGGAGCTTGGAAAGATTGTCGAAAGCGGAACCCATGGTGAGTTGCTTGGTCGGCAGGGGCACTATTGGCGCTTGCATCAGGCAGGGATATTGCTGGATGAAGTGGCTTAGAGCGTTTGTCAACAATAACAAATGGAGGTTAGTGCAAAATGTCTTACGCGTTACTCAAAAGATCTCTGATAACAGATCTGGATACCGTTGCTGCACGCTATCCAGATGTGCCTCGTCTGATTATTCTCAAAACGGATGTCCAGCGTCGTGGAGTTTTTTATGCCGATGCCGCCCTCGAGCTTTTGGATGAAACACTGCATCAGACAACCGGTACCCATATCTTTGGAGCTCGTGACGGCAAAACTGCAGTTCGTCCAGAGTCGTTGCTCTTGCGTGATGGGACATCAATCATTACGACACCAACCCCACAGGAAGATGATCCCTATGTTGTGGATGTACTCGATGGTGATGCGTGGCTTTTTGATAATGGCACTCCAGTTGAACCTGTTGATTATTGGCCAGCTCCAGCATATTATGCAAAGAAAAGTCGTTCTGGTGTGCCGATGAAACATATCGTCAGCGCCCGTCCACAGCGGCTTAATATTTTCCCTTACCGTTACTGCACATTCTGGAATAATGCAAAAGGGTGTGCGTTCTGCGATATCGTTGTTCAGCTCAAAAAGGGGCGCGATTTGCTGAATATTCCAGCAAAACTTGATCCTGTTGAGGTTGGTGAAGTGATTGGGGAGGCACTGAAAGAGCAGGGTCGTTTTTCCACCATTTTTTTGACCTCAGGCTCTATAACCAGCGGAGAGCGTCCTTTTGATGATGAGGTCGATTACTTTATCGCTCTTCTGAAAGAGGTTGGAAAAAATTTCCGTACCCACAAATATCCCAGTCAGATGATTGGTACTGCATTTGAAAAAGAGCAGTTGAAAAGGCTTTACGATAAAACGGGCTTGACCAGCTATACCTCTGATCTTGAGGTTTTGGATGAGGGACTCTTCAACCGTTATTGCCCGGGCAAGAGGGAGTGGATCGGTTACAAAGAGTGGAAACGGCGTTTGGTTGATGCCGTTGATGTGTTTGGGTATGGGCGTGTGAATACTGGACTTGTCGCCGGAATAGAACTGGCTGGGCCGCATGGATTTCAGAGTGAAGATCTTGCGCTGGAGCGAACCCTCTCTGAAGCAGAGGATTTGGCACGGCAGGGTGTCAGCACGGTTTTTATTGTCTGGTCTCCTCGTCCCGACACCCCCTTGGGTAAATATAAGAATGCGTCCCTCGACTATTACATTCGTCTGGCTCGCGGACTTCATCAACTGCGAATCAAGTATCGCCTTCCCATCGATCATGACAGTTATCGGAATTGTGGAAATCATCCTGATACCGATCTATCCAGGATCTTGCCGTTATGGGAAAGTGAGCTATGACAGGCGAATTACTACAACGAGTTGGCGGCCTTTTGGCGGAGGCTGGAACCATCGCCACCATTGCAACGATTGATGAACATGGCGCTCCACAGAGCGTGCCGACTCCATTTTTACAGCTTGATGAGGCTGGACGGCTTGTGCACCTCGAGTTGCTTGAAACATCTTCTACTCATCGCAATCTTCTTGGAAGTATCTGGTTTGATCGTCCCGTTTCCGTGACTCTCAGCGGTCGAAATGACGAGGTGCTTGTCATTTCTGGAAGAGTGTACAAAGCGCTTGTTTCCGGGTTACGGTTCAGCAGGTTTTATCGTAAGGTGCGCTCTCAATTGGGTGATGCTGATCTGGCTGCAGTATGGTTGATAGAGCCATTGAAGATTCATGATGAAACTTATCAGGTACGCAAAGCTCAGGAAGAGACTTTTCATCCATTTTATTTCCATTTGGACAGACTTGTGATACATCGGGATAGTATTTAAGAACTGCAATAAAATGTGCATCTCTTGTTGGTAGCATTTTTGCTCTGCCATGTAACAGTTTTTATGAGCTACCTTTTTTCGGGTATATGAAATGCCGTTTAGTGGGGATTTATATAATCTATTTTATTCTTTATCATATAAAGAAATGAAAGACAGTATTTCGATTAAAAAGTTTGTTATTAAACACCGATATAAAGAAAAGTCTTATGTAAGAGTTGTTGTTTATACTTTTCAAAGTATTTGACATTTAAATTTTCTTTATGATGTAGAGTTTGATGATTAAAAGCAAGCGAATAAAGAAGCCGTTTTTTTGTCATGAAATCGGCTTTTTGTTTTTCAGGAGATAATCGAAAAAGCAGTTACTCTATCAAATTCATGCGGGCAGAATATGAGTGAAAAAATAGGCAAACATATTGCCATCTATGGCAAGGGCGGCATCGGTAAATCAACAACGGCCTCAAACATTAGTGCGGCTCTTACTGATTCTGGTTATCGGGTAATCCAGATTGGCTGCGACCCAAAAAGCGATTCAACGACCATTCTTCGAGGAGGGAATGATCTCCCGACGGTGCTCGATACGCTGCGCGAACAGAGCAAGCTCAGGATTGAGGATATTTCAGCCATTGGTTTTGGCGGCGTGCTCTGCATTGAGGCAGGCGGGCCGGTGCCGGGTGTTGGATGTGCTGGAAGAGGAATTAATGCGGCAGTGGAATTGCTTCAGGAGTTAAATGTTTTTGATGAATTTAAGCCTGATTTTGTCTTGTATGATGTCCTTGGTGATGTTGTCTGTGGTGGATTTGCGGTACCGATTCGCGACGGTCTTGCTGACCGCGCCTTTGTGGTAACCTCTTCTGATTTTATGGCTATTTTTGCTGCAAATAACCTTTTCAAAGCGGTCAACAAATATGCTCCATCCGGTGGCGCACGTCTTGGTGGAGTTATTGCCAATAGTATTCTTGCAGCTTATGCACCAGAGCTTATCGATGATTTTGCTGAAAAGACCGGTACAAATGTTATTGGTTATGTGCCACGTTCACTGGTTGTTGCACAGAGTGAATTATATGGCAAAACAGTTATTGAAGCAGCGCCTCAATCCGAGCAGGCCCAAGTATACAGAAACCTGGCTAAATACATCGACGAAAATGAAGATTCGGTTATTCCAAAACCACTTAATTCGCCTGAACTGAAAAAGTGGGCCAGAGAGTGGGGTGACAGGATATTTGAAGTAGAAACAGGAGTGGTGCATGAAATGGCCTCTATATAGTCGATCATTAAACAGAGCAAAGCCTGTAAAAATGTTATGAGTCCATTACGCCCAAAAGCACCGCGTAGCAGGGAAAAGCGTCTCGACACTCTCGGCGCTTGGCTTGGGACGGTTTCCGTTGCTTCAAAAGAGTTTGCCGGAGATGAAATTCCCCAACGCATCAGGACTTTCGCGCAGAGCAGGAATGATGATCTGCTTTATGCGTTGCGTATTCTGGCGGGGATACGCGACAGTGTCACTATTATTCATGGCCCGCGAGGTTGTGTTGCATCCAGCCTGCACCACCTTGCGGCGGGAGGCAATAATACCCGCTGGGTTGTCACCAATCTTGATGAGCGCGATACCATTATGGGTGCAGATGGCAAGTTGCGCAAGAGTGTTGTTGCTATGTATCGTCGCTATCATCCTTCTGTTGTATTCATTGTCGGTAATCCGGTGATTGCAATAAATAACGATGACATACAGTCAGTTGTTGAAGAGCTGAATGAGGAGCTTGAACTTCCGATAGTGCCCGTCTATGTGACCGGATTTTCCTCACAAAATGCAGTTTCCGGGTATGATACGGCGTTACATTCATTGATGAAGTATCTGGCAGGAGAGACCTCTGCGGCAGAAAAAAAAGAGTTTCTGAATCTTCTTTCTGTTGCCGAGCACCCGCAGGACAGAAAAGAGGCGCAACATCTTTTAGAAGAGCTTGGTATCACCTTGAACGTCATACCTGATGACTCAACGATTGATCTCTTCAGATTAGCAGTTGCTGCTCGCGCCTCCATTCCCCTTTGCCCTGATGCGTCGGAGTATCTCGGTGCAATACTACAGCAAAAATATGGAGTACCGCTTATCGATGTGACGAGACCTGTTGGTTTTGGGGGAACTGGCCGCTGGCTGAGGTCGATCGCGACCTTCCTTGGGAAGGAGGATGCTGCCGAAGAACTCCATAGGCGCAAAGCTGTTGAGACAGCTCGCCAACTGGGTAGTTTTTCGCTAAAAGGAGTCAAGGTCTATATCTCGTTATCGTCGGCTAACGCCTTCAGTGTGTTAGGTCTTGTTGAAGAGCTGGGTGGAGAAGTTGCAGGGCTTACCATTACGCACCTTGACCGATTGCATATCCGGCATCTTGAAGAGCTGGTCGCACGGAATCCGTCACTTCAGATTCATGTCTCGGATGGTCAGGCTTTCGAAGAGATTTCTATTCTTCGCACACACTCTCCAGACCTGTACATTGGAGATTCAACTCATGTTGGTCAAGTTGCCCGCCTCGGTATTCCTGTGGTTTCGTTAGAGTCGCTTGCTCTTGTTGGTTACAGTGGAGTTGTCCGTGTGGCTCGACGTATCAAAACAGCGCTGGCAAACGGTTCTTATGGCGATTCTTTGGCTAAGGTCAATTCACCCTATCAGGATGCCTGGTTTCGCCGCAGCCACAACTGGCACATCAAGCAGGAGGTTAAATAATATGGCACATCATTTGGAAGGATCTCGCAATTCATGTGCCCTGCATGGAGCGTTACAGCTTTTTGAGGCGATAGATGGAGTCGTTCCGGTTATTCACAGCACGTCAGGCTGTGGTGTACAGCATTACCTTGGAGTAACACGCATGTCTGGAGGAAACGATCCCTTTGGTAGTCCACCGGTTTCATCCAGCAATATTGGTCAAAAACATGTGGTCTTCGGCGGTGGTTCCCGTTTGCGTGAACAGCTTAAAAATACGGTTAAAGTTGTTCAGGCAGATCTCTATGCCATCGTTACAGGTTGCTCAACGGAGATGGTTGGCGATGACATCGCTGCTATGGCCAGGGAGGGACGTGATCAAAATTGGCCGGTCATTTACACTAATACTCCAGGATTCAGTGGTGACGTGCATCATGGTTACCATCTTGCTGTTAAAGCGCTTATTGAGCAACTACCCGATATATGGAAAGAGCGGGATAAGGTTCCCTCAGGATTGGTCAATATATGGGGTATTATTCCGAATCAGGATCCGTTTTGGCGAGGTAATCTCCAGGAGTTGGGGCGGCTGCTGGAAGGGATTGGTCTGGTGCCGAATTTATTGCTCGGGAGTGAACAGAGTGTTGCCTCTTGGCAACAGATTCCTGGAGCGGTACTTAATCTGGTTCTCTCTCATTGGGGAGAACTTCCGGCAAGACTTCTTGCAGATCGGTATGCCACACCGTCGATCACCTTGGATAGCCTGCCGATTGGTACAGCAATTTCGACATTGCTTCGTCGTCTGACCGAGCTACTGAAACTTGATACAATCCGTACTGAAGCGTTTATCTCTCGAGAGGAGTCACGACTGAATTTTCAGTTTGCGCGATTGGCAGACATTTATTTCCATGCAGGTTTTCAGAGAGAGTTTGTGCTGGTTGGTGAGAGCGCTCAGGTTGTCGCTATCGGAGAGTTTCTAGGTAAGAGTCTCGGTTTATTGCCGCGGACACTCATTATCACTGACAATCCCCCTGATAGTGTGCATCAGTCGCTGATAACGCGTCTTGCGTCGATTGTTCCAGGATATGATACAGAGGTCATCTTCAGCGAAGATCGAACTGACATAACAGAGTTCATTCGAGCATCTGCAGCTCAACTTGTTCTGGGAAGTAGCCTTGAGCGCGAGGTATCGGAAGAGTCTGGAGTTCCTTTTTTTGCCCTCTCATTTCCGCTTGCGGATCGGATTGTGCTGGAACGAAGCTATGCAGGTTATCGTGGAGCAACCACGCTGCTTGAGGATATTGGAACAGCTATTCTTGCTTTCAACAGAGATTGTCATCTCTGTTGATGCCCTCATGATACAAGGGCAATTCATTGCCTCCACGTAACACTATATAAAACAATCACGATAAAAGGATGGTTATGGACATTATAGTAGCAGAGAAGGTGCATAAAAAATTCCAGCTCAAGCATGGTCAGCAGGTGAACAACAATGGTGTCATCTCTAATGAGATCGAAGTTCTGCATGGTTTTGATTTGAAGATCAAAAAAGGAGAGTTTCTGGTATTGGTGGGGCCGAGTGGCAGCGGAAAATCAGTTTTTCTTGATTTGGTTGGTGGCTTAAGTTCTCCAACCAGTGGTGTCGTTTACCTGGATGATAAACCAGTGGAGGCGCCGAGCGCAAAAACAGGCTATGTTTTTCAACAGTATGCGCTTTTTCCATGGCGAAGCGCTCTTTCGAATATCGAATTTGGGCTTGAAACACGTGGAGTTCCCAAGGAGGAGCGCGTGAAGATTGGCCGGGAGTTATTATCACTGTTTGGTCTTTCTGATTTTGAAGACCGATTTCCATACCAGCTTTCTGGCGGAATGCAGCAGAGAGTAGCCATAGCACGGGCACTTGCAACCAAACCAGAAGTTTTACTCATGGATGAGCCGTTTGCGGCGCTTGATGCGCAGACAAGGGAAATTCTTCAAAACGAACTTATCAGAATCTGGGAGGGTACCGACACAACGGTGATCTTCGTTACGCACAGTATTGATGAGGCGGTATTTCTCGCCGACCGGGTTGCGGTTGTTACCGCACGTCCGGGAAGGATCAAAGATATCATTGAGATTGATCTGCCACGGCCACGTAACGGAGATATTCGTTCAAGCAGTGAATTTGCTGCCAATCGCCATAAGGTTTGGGGTGCGCTCAAGGCCGAAGTAAATAAAGCTCAACAGGATTGGAAACTTGCGCCGGTGTTTTCAGAATAACACTGTTCATTCTCATTCAAGATTAATAAAAGGAGATTCATTATGTCAGAAGAGCTGGCAGTACAGACAGAGGTAAGGCAGAAAAACAAAGCTATTGATTTCAGTGTATACGTAAAGCAATTTACACCATTTGTAGAGGGATTGAAGAAATGGTCGAGCGGAATTCCTCTGGTGCTTCTATTTTTTGCCGTTTGGGAAGCTTTGCCACGTCTTGGGATTATTGATCCGTTGTTCCTTCCGGCATTTTCGACCACCATCCAGACATTGTTTGAGCTGGCAGTGTCCGGCAAATTGCTGCTGCATGTGCTGGTCAGCTTGCAGAGAGCTGCAGCAGGCTTTGGACTTGCACTTTTGCTTTCCGTGCCGTTGGGTTTTTTGATGGGGTGGTATAACAAATTTGAACGATATACCGATCTCTTTGTGCAGAGCCTGAGGAATGTTTCAACCTTTGCCCTGCTGCCGATATTTCTTCTCTTATTGGGGCTTGGTGAATCCTCGAAGATTGCCATCATTTTCTATGGTGCCAGTTGGCAGATTCTGATGAACACAATAAGTGGTGTCAAGAGTGTTGATCCAATTTACATAAAGGCCGCCAAGTCGATGGGTGTTTCGGATTGGGAACTCTTCAAAAAGGTGATTTTCCCTGCCAGCATCCCTTCAATTGTTATCGGAGCAAGATTGGGAGCAAAAATTGCTCTCATGGTGGTTATTGCCGCAGAAATGATCGGGGCTAAATCCGGACTCGGATTTTTCATTCAGAATGCGCAGTTCAATTTTATGGTGCCCGAAATGTATGCCGGCATTCTGACTCTGGCGGTATTGGGGTTGGTGGTCAACTATCTCCTTGTCTGGTTTGAAAAGAAAACCACCTCTTGGAAAGGTGAAATAGGCAGCTCAATTCTTGGATAACCTGGAGACAAAAAAGTGAAAAACATCGGAAAGAGGCTCTCAGTTGTGCTCATTGCTCTGGCTATTGCAGCAGTTGGATTGTTTACTCTCAACAAGTCTCAGTCAAAAGCTGAAAGCATTCCTATTCGGGTGCTTGAATCTACTGCTCCAACGCAATGGGAGCTTGTAAAAAAACTGACCGGTCGGGACATTCTTGACGAAGAGAATGTGACTCTGGAGCCTGTTCAGAGTGTGCAGAGCGGGGGAGGCACGGTATCGCTTCAGGCTCTTCTGGCCAATAACGTTGATACTGCCGGTTCGGCATGGCCTGCGTGGATAAATATCATTGCTCATGGCGGGAAAATCAAGGCGCTTCTCGGTACTATTGTATCGACAAAAGAGAACAAGAGCGGTACAAGTGGCTTGTTGGTTCTTGAGGAAAGCAGCATTCGAACGATCAAGGATCTTGTTGGTAAAAGGATTGCGGTCAACGTGTTGGGTGCTGAGGCTGACTATGTGATTCGCCAGTATCTCAAAAATAATGGAGTTTCTATTTCTCAGGTTGAGCTGGTTGTGGTGCCCTCCGAAAACCAGGAGCAGATGCTTCGCAGCAAACAGGTGGATGCCGTGGCATGGACAACCAGTGGCGGCCCCTATTTTGATATGACAGTTGAAAAAGGTGGTGTCCGTGAAATTCCGGGAACAAGAAACTTCGATACAAAGGGTGAGACGGTACTCTATGGCATCGGTTTCCGCAATGATTTCATCGATAAACACCCTGATGTGGTCAGAAAATATATCAGAGCTTACGATACCTCCCGGCGGATTTTGTATACCGAGTTTCATAAAAATCCTGATCGGGTAAGGAAAGCTTACGAGGAGATCGCGACAAAGAAGGGAAGTAATCCGCGTATGGCCAGATATTATGAAGCCTCAAGCTGGACGCCAAAATTCCCGTTCATTGCTGACAAGGATCTTCAGTGGTGGATTGATCGATTTACCGAGAATGGATTGCTGAAACCAGGCCAAATCAAGCCCACTGATATTTATACCAATGAATTCAATCCGTTGTATAAGAAAAATGGTGTTGATGAATCTTTAAACAGTCGATGATAGCCTCATGAAAAACATAAAATTTGCCGTCATAGCAGCCCTTTTCCTTGTTGTTGCAGGTTCATGGTGGCTTTATTTTCAGACGTCGCGACATAATACTGAGCGCGCTTTTTCAATCAGGCTAAGCGACTCTTCAGTGCCGAATAACTATGAATTGGCGAAAAAACTGACTGGAAGGGATATTCTTGAAGAAGAGAAGGTAATGCTTACGCCAATCACAATTCAGGGTGGAGGTGGTGGTACGGTAACGATGCAGGCACTGCTTGCAAATAACATCGATGTCGCCGGAGGTTCGATTTCAATCTGGGTAAATGCGGTCAGCAAAGGAGCGAAAGTAAAGCTTTTGCTCCCCGGTTCCGTGACAGAGGAGCCTGAACATTCCGGTTTGCTGGTTCTTGAGGAGAGTCATATTCACACCATTAAAGACCTTAATGGTAAAAAAATTGCGGTTAATGTGCTTGGAGCAGAGGCGGATTTTATCATCAGAACCTTCCTGAAGCAGAATGGTCTCTCCGTTAACAAGGTGGAACTGGTTGTCGTGCCTGCTGAAAATCAGGAGCAGGTTCTGCGAAGCCATCAGGTTGACGCCATAGCATGGACAACCAGTGGAGGTACCCAATTCGATCGCACGGTTGACCATGGAGGAGTCAGAAGAATTCCTGGTACAAGCAGTTTTGAGACTCGTGGCAATCAGAGTTTACTGACCACCAGTGAAGGATTTTTGGAAAAGTTTATCAAGGCTCATCCTGATGATGTCAGGCGGTATTTGAGAGCTGTCGATAAAGCAAG
Source organism: uncultured Chlorobiaceae bacterium (assembly GCA_903843305.1). Classification (GTDB taxonomy): domain Bacteria; phylum Bacteroidota; class Chlorobiia; order Chlorobiales; family Chlorobiaceae; genus Chlorobium. The sequence goes on along the minus strand of CAIMPI010000009.1, from coordinate 70,229 downwards.
GCGTATTGTATGGGAAGAGTATCAGAAAAATCCTGAGCGTGTGCGCAAAGTCTACGCTGAAATCTCCAAAGCAAAAGGGGGAAATCCTGAATTGGCCAAGTATTACCGGGGAGTTCGTTGGTCGCCAGAAAACCAATTTATTACCGACAGGGATATTCAGTTCTGGATCGAAAAGTTTACCGAAGATGGACTTTTGAAGCCAGGCCAGCTTAACCCCTCTGATATTTATACCAATGAGTTCAATCCGCAGTACAAAAAATAAAAAAAATGAACAAGTCTGATGCCGACTCTATTTATGCTGGATTTTTCCTTGAATCAAAGAAGTTTTCATGCAAGCCTTACTGAAATTATTGAAATTCTTGAGGCCGCATTGGCGTTTTACCGTCATGGCACCCATTTTGATGTTGTGCGAAGTCGTTCTTGACCTGATGCAGCCACGTTTGATACAACGTATTATTGATTATGGTGTTGCCCGCTCCGATATCAATATGGTTCTTGCTACCGCCTTTTTGATGCTCTGTTTTATGATGCTTTCCGGGCTTAGCGGTTTAGGCTGCGGTTTTTTTGCTGTTCGGGCGGCTTATGGGCTTGGTGGAGATTTGCGAGCTGCCCTGTTTCGCAAGGTGCAAACCCTCTCTTTTGGAAATCTGGACAAGCTTGAAACCGGTGCGTTGATTACCCGTTTGACCAGCGATGTCAACAAGGTTCAGGAGATGGTAATGATGATGATGCGCGGAATGGTGCGAATGCCCCTTCTTATGGTCGGCAGTCTGGTTATGGCGACGGTAATCAGTCCAAGGCTTGGGTTGATTTTTATCGTGATATTACCGGCGTTGACTCTGGCGCTGACCATGATCATTCGTAAGACATTTCCTCTTTATCGACAGGTGCAGGAGGGTTTGGATGGTATAAACACCGTGCTTCAGGAGAATCTTGCCGGAGTTCGGGTGGTCAAGGCGTTTGCCCGTTCCGAGCACGAATCTGCGCGTTTCGCTCTGGCTAACAATACGTTGATTCAACGAATGACAGATGCTGTGCGAATGAGTTCCCGGACGACTCCTGTGATGATGTTGACGTTGAACACTGGAGTCGTAGCTGCTCTATGGATAGGGGCAGGGCAGGTTCAAACAGGCGGAATGCGTGTTGGTGAGCTTGTAGCATTTATCAATTATCTCGGGCAGGCCGTCATTACCCTGATGATGTTCAGCACGTTGACCATACAGATTTCGACGGCCCAAGCTTCGGCACGGCGGGTTCTTGAACTTCTTGATAGTGAGCCGATATTGATGAATCCGACTCAAAAGCAGCAGTTCCCGTCCCGGCCATCGGGAAAGGTTGTATTCAATAACGTGAGCTTCAACTATTCCTCTGCCAGTCAGGACATGATATTGAAGAATATCAGTTTTGAGGCTGAGCCCGGTCAGACGGTTGCTATCCTTGGCGCAACGGGTTCCGGCAAGTCAACTCTGGTGCAACTGATTCCCCGTTTTTACGATGTTTCTGAGGGAAGTGTGACACTGGATGGCATGGATGTACGAGAAATTCCAGAGGAAGAGCTGCGTCGTCATGTAGGAATTGCCCTGCAGGAATCGATTCTTTTCAGTGCTTCGATTAAAAACAATATTCGTCTGGGAGAACCTGATGCCTCATTCGAAAAACTATCAACTGCCGCGAGAAATGCCCAGGCCGATGAATTCATTCGCAATATTCCTGACGGATATGAAGCGCTTGTGGGACAACGCGGGGTGAATCTTTCAGGAGGTCAAAAACAACGGCTGGCCATTGCTCGTGCATTGCTTTTGCAACCATCAGTGCTGATTCTTGATGACAGCACAAGCGCTGTTGACGTAGGAACAGAGGCCCTCATCCAGGACGCACTTGAACGGAACAGTTACCGGCAAACCAGATTCATTGTGGCTCAACGCATCAGTTCCGTGTTGAATGCGGACAAGATTCTTGTGCTTGATAACGGTGAAATTATTGCACAGGGAACCCATTATGAGCTTCTTGATGCGTGTGATGTGTACCGGGAAATTTATGAATCACAGACCGAAAATGGAGTATTAAGTTACAGTGGCCACTAACGTTCAAGAGAAATCCCGGGCAGCAGCGGCACCAGCTCTTATGGGCCGGTTCGGAAGCGCTCAATCCTACAGCGAAGTGCAGCGCCCCAAAAAAACGGCGGAAACACTCCTTCGAGTCTGGTTTTATCTTCGTCGGCAGAAACGCTCATTGATCCTGACAGCCTTGATGGTAGTCGTTACGGTTTGCCTTGATCTTGCTGGACCTATTCTCCTCGGGCAGGTTATTGATGCTCATGTTGTCACGCGCAACCTGGTTGGTCTTCCACGAATTCTCTTGCTGATGCTTCTTGTTTATGCCGGCAGCGGCACGCTCAATCTGCTGCAAAGTTATGTAATGGCAGGCGCAGCACAGCGTACCATGCGGGATCTGCGTGCTGATCTTTTCAGCAAGCTGCTGCATCTGCCGCTCAATTTCTTTGACCGCCGTATTCATGGAGAACTGATGAGTCGCCTGACCTCTGATGTGGAAAACATCAACCAGGTGTTAAGCAACTGCGTAACGCAGATTGTCTCTGGTTCATTGAGTACCATAGGTGTGGCAATTGCCATGTTTTTTATCAATCCTCGGCTGGCTGCGGTCAGTGTTGTTACCATATCACTGTTGACGATCCTCGGAAATCGCTGGCTTGCAGCAAAAACGCGTGTCAAGTTTCGTGTCCAGCAGGCTGCCCTGGGTCGCCTCTACGGATTTATGGAAGAGACTATCGGCGTACAGAAAGTGATCAAGGCTTATGGTCAGGAAAAAGTGTTCACAGAACAGTTTGACGCAGTGAATGAAGAGTTTCGCCTTTCCGGTATTCGGGCGCAGAGCTTCAGTGGTTTGACCGGCCCGATGATGAATACCATTCATAACACCGCCTATGCGATTGTGGCTGGAGTTGGAGGTTTCATGGCAATTTCCGGTATGACAACGGTTGGTGTCATTGCGATGTTCATAAGTTACACCCGTCAGTTTGGACGGCCCATGAATGAAATTGCCATCCTCTATAACCTTCTCCAGTCTGCTATGGCGGGCGCTGAGCGTGTCTTTGAAATTGTCGATGAAAGTCCTGAAGTTGACGCTCATCATGTTGAGTCGCTTCAAAAAATCCGGGGTGATGTTCTTTTTGACCATGTATCATTTTCCTACCGTCCTGATGTGCCAGTTCTCAAGGAGGTAAGCCTTCATGCCCGGCCCGGCCAGACGATAGCATTGATCGGTCCTACCGGTGCGGGAAAAACCACCATTGTCAATCTGCTGACCCGTTTTTACGAAACCGACAGTGGAAGTATTCAGATTGATGGCCGTGAAATCCGTGATATTGCGAAGGTGGAACTGCGTCGTCAGCTCGGCATCGTCCTTCAGGATACGTTTCTCTTTTCCGGCACAGTCAGGGAAAATATCAGATATGGCCGTCTGGATGCTACGGATGAGGAAATTGTCGAAGCTGCCCGTTTATCCAATGCCGACACCTTCATTCATTTGCTGCCGCTTGGTTATGAAACCGTTCTTACAGAGCGGGGAAGCAATTTCAGCCATGGCCAGCGGCAGATGCTGTCCATAGCGAGGGCGATTCTGGCTGATCCGGCAATCCTGATTCTGGACGAAGCGACCAGCAGTGTAGACACCCGAACGGAGAAGCATATTCAGGAGGCTATGCATCGCTTGATGGAAGGACGTACCAGCTTTGTAATTGCACACCGGCTCAGCACCATTCGCGGTGCAGACCAGATTCTTGTGATCAATCATGGCGAAGTCACTGAGCGCGGTACTCACAGCGAGCTTCTGGCGCAAAAAGGTTTTTACTGGCAACTTTCTTCAAGCCAATGGAAGGACGCTCAACAGGATGAAATGGCTATGGTTGAGGAAGATTGTCTTGTTTAAGTGTATTTTTAAAAGAATTAATAATGGAGCAGGGAAGATGGCATGTACGTGCAAGTTTAAGGAATTTCTTGAGGTCGAATGGTCAGTGCCGTCTATTGTCTCCAGGGATTGTGCTGAGATAGTGGGTATGGCGCTTGAAGAAATAGCAGATGTTCGTGGAGTCAGGGTGAACTTGCTGTTGAAAACCGTGACGGTATGCTTTGATGATGAGCGTATTGGTTTGACGCAACTCAAAGATGCCATGAGTAAAGCAGGGTTTCCTGCTGTTTTGGCTTAGCAATGGTGATAACAGGCTTCTTGATCCAGTGAGGATACTACGATGTATGATGATAAAAACCTGAAAGGTCGCCAGAAAAAAGCGGCAACCTTAGCCTATAAAATCGGCGACTCTCTCTACCTCAATATCACCAACCGATGCTCAAATACGTGCATATTCTGTCCGAAATTCAACCAGTACAAACTCTATAGCCATGATTTGCTGCTTGAGAAAGAACCCTCTTTCGAAGAGGTCATGGCTGCGGTTGCAGTTGTAGAGCCAACAGGAATTGATGAGATTGTTTTTTGCGGGTTTGGTGAATCGCTGATCAGACTGGAGCTGGTTGTGCGCATTGCACGGGAACTCAAACGCCGCTACAGCTACCCCATAAGAATCAATACTGATGGCCAGGCCAATCTGGTCCACGGCCGCAACATTGTTCCAGAACTGGCCGGATTGGTGGACACTATTTCTGTAAGCCTCAATGCCTCTGATGCAGAAACGTATATGCAGTTGTGCGATACTCCTTTTGGAGATGATGGATTCAGCGGTGTTTGCGATTTTATACGATTGGCAAAACAACAGATACCCAACGTGATTGCATCGGTTGTGGATTATCCTGGAGTTGACCTGGATGCTTGCCGGGCACTGGCCCTGTCGCTGGGAGTATCGTTCAGGGTCAGATGATCTGCCACCTGGCAGCCACAGACTGAAAGACGTCATGTGCAATACTCCTTTTTCCGTATTCTCACATTGATCACGCTTCTCGAATTACGAGAAATATAGATTGTTTAGCAATCTGCAGGATGGATACCACGCCATCTCACAAAACCTCTGCTGTCGGCTAACTTATTTATGGTATATATTTTACCGTTTTAACGGGATTTGCATATTGCGCAGTGTGACTATATTTAGCTGTTACCATAAAAGCGTACAGAATATTTCCTCCTGAACACTTGGTGTGGATATTTCTATGTTTTTTTTAAAGGAAATTCAGCATAGCATCGCGATGTACAATGAAGCACCCTGTTTCATGTGTGATGATTTCATTATAACGATCAAGGAGGAAATATGAGCAAACAGCTTTTCAGATATTCAGAGGCAAACAAGGAGAGGTTCCTGTCAAGTGATGACATAACGTTCAGTGATGGCAGCGTTGCGACTCCAGAAACCGTCTGGCATTATCTGACTGAAGAAGGGCCAAAAAAATATCCGCATGCATTCGAAATCAATCTGCACCAGGGTAGCCGGGGAAGCAAGGATGAGACGTTGCCAACTGTACTCAAAACCCAGTACTTGAGCCTCACCTTGAGTGAACGGATGGAGAAAGCCAGAGATAACGGCAAAAGCATAGCCTTTATCCAGGGTGGACAGACTATCGACCCCTATACAGCAGCCGATACGATTGCTCTCAGGCCAGCAAATGTCGGCAACTGGAACAATGGCAGGCACCATGGCAAGAATATCTATGAAAATGCACAGATCAGGAAAGAAAAGAAAGAAAAATCACACCATGATATGACTTTTGAAGCCTGCCAGACGGCTGGCTATGAGCATATTCAGGAGGGAGATCTGCGCATAGACATAGTTGCTCCCTATACAACCCTGCGTTGCTCGGATGTTTCCTACGGCGTTGAGGCACATCGTCATGGTCCTAATAAAAATGTCAAGTTGTTCAATGTTGATTTTCCCTTGCGGAACCAGGCCAGCAAGCCGTGGGCGATTGAATATTTTTCCAAAAACCTGCGAAAATTAGTCCGGCTTCTTGATGAATCGACGGGAAGGACCACAACGGATGAGGATTTACTGAAAGCGATAAAATTGCATAACACCGGACGTCGGTTGTCTATCGAACTGGCTGATATCTGGTGGTCGGCAGATATTCCGCCGACGAACAGTGATGATCGACAGACTCTTTCCTCACTTGGACATCTCGAATATGGGGATACGAAAGCATCTTTGAGTGTACTTAAAGAGGCCAAAAAGTACCTTGTTGAACGAGTTGAAAACGGGGTAAAGGGACACGGCGTTCCGGATAATCCGAAGAGGTTGTTTATTCTCGGTTCCTGTGTCGGGGTGAACAATGCCAGAAGCGAAGTCGATGGCGCAATAGTTGTCGGGAAGGACGATGGCTGGAGCACCATCAACTCCCTTGTTGATGAAGAGGGCGACCCCTTCTACAATCTGGCCAAAGCCACTCTTAACTATCCCTATGAGCAGGGAATCGAGGAAAGAGCCCAGTGGACAATCGAACAGATCAGGAGATCAAGAGCCGAGGGTGTTATTTTTATCCATAGATGGGGCTGCAATACACAGGCCTCAATTTCGAGAGCCGTTGTTGATGTTATCAAGCGCGAGACAGGAATACCGACCTACATTCATGAAAGCGAATTCGGGTTACAGCATGAACAGGAACATAATCGTGTCAGCGCCTTCATAGAAATGCTCTGAATTTCGGGTAATACTTTATTTTCGAAGAGAGAAAAACGATTCATTTCTTGCCAGTCTTAATGGATAATCTTTGTGCAAAATGATCTGCAATTATTTGTTGTGCAGCGCTGCAGATCCTATGCTGCTTGCAGGATAATTCATAGATATTCCATTGAAAAATTTGATATCTAGTCATAACCTATTTGCGGGATAAAATATACCTTTTAACAGGGATTTGTAACTATCTGTTTATTCATCATATTAAGAAGTAAGGTTGGATTATATCTTTTTGATTAACGTATGATGGGAATGAAAACAATTAATCCGGTTGATTTATTATGACAAAGAGCAAGATATCAGACAGCTTTCTTTATTGTTGTTGCTTTCAAGAGAATCAAAAAGCCATTATTATCGTTCCGACATAGTACTTGAAAATGCAGGCAAGTTTATATGGAAGCCGATTCTTATGGTCAAAGATTTGGCTTTTTTTATGTTAAAAATTCAAATCAATTGAACAATAGCAAGAGAACGTAGAAAATGTGATTGCAAAATATCCTGACAAGAAAAAATTTATATAACTCAACAATTGGAGTATGCGATGTCGTTAAGTGGAAATTATTTTGCTGGTGTTGATGTCGGTTCACTGGCAGCAAAATCTGTGATTCTGAAAGATGGCGATATTTTCGCTACAGGACTTGTTCCGAGTGGAGTCAATTCTGTGGAAAGCGGGTTGAATGCGTTGAATATAGCTTTGGAGTCGGCGGGACTCAAGCAGGAAGAGCTGACTTATATTGTAGGAACAGGGTATGGACGAGTTTCTGCCCCTTACGCCAATAAGGCTGTGACGGAAATAACCTGCCACGCCAAAGGCGCAAACTACCTGCATCCGACTGTTCGGACGATCATTGATATGGGTGGTCAGGACTGTAAAGCTATACGGATAGATCAGGATGGAGCAGTCGTCGATTTTGCCATGAACGATAAATGCGCCGCAGGTACCGGCCGTTTTCTTGAAGTAATGGCTGGTGTCTTTAAAGTTGAGCTTAAAGATCTTGGAGCTATAGCCTTGTCTGCCACCGATACGGTACCCATGAGCAGTACCTGCACAGTCTTTGCAGAGTCTGAAACGATCTCGCTGGTAGCCAGAGGCGAAAAGCCTGAAAATATTCTGAATGGTATCCACCACTCCATTGCCAATCGAATTGCCGGCCTCTTCTCAAGAGTAGGAATTGAAAGCGACGTCTTTTTTTCCGGTGGCGTAGCCAAGAACAGCGGCATGAAAAATGCCATCGAACAAGCGCTGAAAGTCACCATCGTCAAGCCGGAAATTGATCCTCAGCTTATCGGAGCCCTTGGCGCCGCAGTTATAGCGCGCAACTTTGCCAAAAAAGAGGGGCTATGGGCCTGACAACACACAGGTAAAGTATGATGCTCCTTTAGAGCACGCTCATTGCATTTAAAAGAAATGATCAAAAATAAACTCCTCAAGGAGGGACGCATTCATGGGTAAGCAGTTATTCAGATATTCGGAAGCAAACAAGGAAAAGTTTCTGGAGAGTGACAACATCACGTTTAATGACGGGAGCACGGTCTCTCCAGAGGAGATTTGGCATTATTTGACTGAAGAAGCGCCGGTGAAATACCCGAGCGCCTTTGAAGTTAATCTCTATCAGGGAAATCGTGGCAGCAGGGATGAGACCTTGCCTACATCGCTGAAGACCCGCTATCTGGGACTCACCTTCAGTGCGCGGATGGAGAAGGCAAAAGACAATGGCAAAAGCATAGCCTTTATTCAGGGAGGACAAGCAGTAGACCCTTATACCGCTGCCGATACCATTGCACTGAGGCCCGGACTTGTTAACCAGTGGAACAACGGTCTTGAATATGGTAATGATATAAATAAAGAGAACTTGAGACGCAAAAAATCGAAAGAGAAAGCGTTTCATGATATGAGCTTTGAGGCATGTCAAACAGGCGGGTATGAGCATGTACAGGCTGGAGATTTACGTATTGATGTCATCGCTCCCTATACCGTTCTTCGCTGTTCAGATATTTCCTACGGAGTTGAGGCTCACCGGCATGGCCCCAAAAAAAATGTCAAACTGCTGAACGTTGATTATCCTCTGCGATATCAGGCCGACAAGCCATGGGCCATTGAATATTTCGCTCAGAATCTGCGGAGACTGGTAAATACCCTGGATGAAGTAACTGGCAGAAAAACCAGTGAAGATGATTTGTTGAAAGCGATAAAGCTGCATAACACAGGGAGAAGACTTGGGACGGAATTGGCTGAATTATGGTGGTCGGCCGATGTTCCGCCAACCAACAGCGATGACCGCGCATCCATGGTCTCGCTTGGAAATCTGGAAGTTCATGGAGACGTGCAGGCATCTTTGAGCGTTCTTAAAGAGGCAAAAAAATTTATAGCCGAACGGGTAAAGAATGGTGTCAAAGGACATGCGGTAGCCGATAATCCGAAAAGGCTTTTTATTCTTGGCTCTTGTGTAGGAATAAACGGATCCAGAAGTGAAGATGCCGGTGCGATTGTTGTTGGCAGGGATGATCAATGGAGTCATTGCTCTTCACTGGTTGAAGAGGAGGGCGATCCCTATTATAATCTGGCCAAAGCCACTCTTGAATATCCTTACGAGCAAAGCATCGAAAAAAGAGCGCAATGGACAATTGAACAGATCAAAAAATCGAGGGCTGACGGGGTTATTTTTATTCATAACTGGGGCTGCAATACACAGGCTGCCATCTCCCGGCCCATTGTTGATATCATCAAGCGTGAAACAGGGATTCCCACCTATATCCATGAGCGTGACCTTCACGGATTGCGGGACGAGCAGGAGCAGAATCGAGTAAACGCTTTTGTTGAAATGCTCTGAAATTAAAATTTTCTCAACTGATCTAAAATGAATAGGAGCGGAATTATGTCTGTCAAGACACTGGACGTCATTAGAAAACGGCTTGAGGAGCGCCCTGATGAGTTGAGGCGAGCTCGTGAGAATGGCCTGAAGGTTGTAGGGTGGGTTGGTTATAATGTCCCCGAGGAGATTATCCATGCACTGGGTTTTATACCGGTGAGAATTGCCGTTGGAGGAGATGACCGACTGGTTGAAATCGGTGCAAGATATGCATCGAGCAAAACCTGTGTTTTTATTCGTGAAATTGTGGGGGCATTTGCCGAAAACAAGGATCCCTATATTCAGCAAACGGACATACTTGCTTTCGATGCTACCTGTCTGCAGAATTATCGGGCGGCTGAAGTTATCGAGTATTTCTTTAAAAAAGATGTGGTCGTACTGGCAGTGCCGCGCAACTTTCATTTGGACGAGGCCAAGGAATACTTTGCCCATGAGGCCAATGAGTTTACCCGTCTTCTGGAAGAACGGGCCGGAGCTCCTCTGGATTCAGCCAGACTGGCTGAATCGGTAGCATTGTACAACGACATCCGCAAGACCCTGAAAAGTATCTACACCTTCCAGGCGTCCAAAAATAACGTGATCTCATGGGAGGAGGTCTACGACCTTATTCAGGCCGGTGAACTGCTTGACAAAAGGGAGTATCTTTCCCTGCTCACCCAGACACTGGATGAGTTGAAGGAGCGTCAGCACTATCCCGTGATTGCTTCCGATGATGGTGACAGCAGGATTTTTTTATCAGGAAGCCTTATTCCGCGAGGAGACCGGAAACTGATCAGCATCATCAAGTCGGTTGGGGGCCGGATTGTGGGAGACGATCTCTGGTCCGGGATCCTTCCGCATCTTGACCTTGATATCAAAGAGATTTCACCGGCAGGAGTTGCTCTTGGTTATCTGAATCGGACTCCTCATGCGGCACTGCCGTACCTTGATCTGGAGAGCGACAGACGACTGAAGAAGTTGCAGGAGTGTTTGAGCCAGTTCAAGGCACAGGGAGTTATCTACCACACGTTGCGCTATTGTGATCCATTTACCTTCAAAGCCAAGGAGACCAAGAATGTATTGGCGAAGTCCGGCATTCCTCTGCTGGAGATTCATACCGAATACGCAGGATCTGATTATGAAGCGATGAAAACCAGGGTCGAGGCATTTGTTGAAATGATCAAGATCAAATCAGAGATTGCCGAGGAGCAAAGTGTTCTGGTGGATGCCTGAAATGAGGATGCAAGATATCTGTTGATTTTATATAACACATAAACATAGAAAGAGATCATGGCGATTATTTCACCGTTCAGCTATCCAGAAGAGATCAAGGATAAATTTGTAGCAACACCGGGTTTGAAATTTAAGGACGGCTCCACGGTCAGTTCTGCTGAAATTTGGGATTTCATGACTAAAGAAGCCCCTAAACGCTTCCCCTATGCGTTTGATGCCGGAGCCAATAACATGGGCCGGTTTTCAGACGATGTTCACTTTCTTTCGGGTATTAAAAGAGGTTACCTGACTCTTACTCTGAAGGATCGGGTGATGAAACAACACGCAGCCGGAACACCAACAGTGTTGGTTCAGGGTGGACAGGCGATGGATGCTTACTACGCCGCAGGCGGAATACCTGTGCGACCGGGTTTGGTCATGCAATGGGCTCGGAATATGGAGGAGGGGCTCTCTCTTCGCCAGTCAGAAACGCTGGGCCTCAATATCCTCGAATCCGGACGACGCAAAATCAGTATCGATGCATGCAATCAGATTGCAGCGCATGCTGCAATTGACAATAAGGTTGTGCCGATTGATTTGATTGCCCCATTTCTTTGCCTGCGTTGTTCTGATATGTCATTTCTGGTTGAAACGCATCGCAACCGGGTTCACGATATTCCCCGTTACCTTGTTGATTATCCAGTCGACCATGAAAACAAGCCGTGGGCGGCAGAGTACATTGCTGCTGAGTTGCGCGAACTCATCGACAAAATTGCCGCGCTTTCCGGCAGAAAAATCACTGATGAAGTGCTCTTTGATGAGATAAAACTTGAGAATCGGGGCCGCAGGATTGCTACCGAAATTGCTGATTTATGGTGGGGAGCTGAAAATCCGCCTACGAACAGTACCGATTTTTTTGGCATTGCCTTTCTTGCCAATGATTTTGTAGGGGATCCTGTTGCATCAGTCGATCTGCTTGAGCAGAGCAAAAAGGAGATTGAGGAACGGATTCAGAATAATATCAAGGGATTTGGTGTTCCGGATCATGCAAAACGACTGTTTATTTGCGGTTCCTGCGTCGGGCCGAATGCCCATCATGCGCAAACCGCAGGCGCTGTTTTTGTAGGCCGTGACGATAGCTGGAGTTGCATTTCTGTGCCAGTCGAAGAAGAAGGTGATCCCTATCTCAATATTGCCAAATCAATGCTCGCTTATCCTTATGAACAGCGCACCGAAAAACGTGCTGAATGGACAGCCGATATGGTGAAGAGATCCCGCGCTGATGGTGTTATTTTTATGTACCAATGGGGTTGCAATTATCAGAGCGGTGTGGCACGGATGATCTCGGATATAGTAAAACAAAGGGCTGGAGTCGTGACAACATTTGTTGAAGTTGGTGAATTGGGACGTTCAGAAGCAACCGAACAGTCAACAAATCGCGTCGAGGCGTTTATAGAAATGGTATAGTTTGTTTAAGTCCTTGTACTCTGCTGCAGTGTCAGTTATTTATAATATCAATTTGATTTTTTAATTATCAAGGGTAGCTTATTTATGGTACGTAATACACCGCATAGAAGGGATTTTTTAATCCATTTAGATTATTGATATTTACATAATTAATGATATAGAATATTATGTAATCAATAAAAGAACTTTTAGTAAAGCTATTGTCATGAATGTAATTGTAATTTTAAATCCTCCTTGTTGTTGCCGCTTTATAGCTCTCTGATGCAATAGTTTTTGCTCCTTTTATAGCATTTATTAAACAAAAAAGCGTATAAGAAAGCCAATTCATGCTTTCAGGGGATTGGCGTTTTCTTTTCATGATTGTTGTCGAGATTTTAAAAAAAATATGCAGAAAATGTATCTAAATAGCGCTTTTCGATGTTGTGCCTGGACAAGTTTTATTAATTACACACAACATTATTGAATAATCATAGTTAAAGAATTTGAACTCAACGCGTCAAATAATCAAAGGGAAATAATGAGTAAAAGAAAGTTGACTATTCTTGTTCTTGGTGCTCTTTTGATTGGTAACGCCAATCTGCGGGCAGCCGAGACTGCAGAGACAGAACCGCGACAGCAACCAGTGAGCGATTCTACAGCAGTGCCGTTCGGTTCTGAAGATCTTTCTGAAAAGGATACTTCAGAAGCTGGCGGCAATGTGTCACAAGCCGAGCTGGACGGAGTGAGAGCCGAAATTGCGACACTCAGAGATCAGTTAACCCAGAGGCTTGACAAGACTATTGCCAATTCAAAGCGATCGCTCAGTATCAGCGGTTCCACACAGACCCGCTATTCAGTCTCTACCTCTCCCAATAAAAATGGATTTCTTTTCAATTCGGCGATTCTTTCCCTGAAAGGATACCTGAAAAGAGATTATGAGGAAGGTAAAAGTATCTCTTATACGCTTGGCTTGGGGAGTAATACATCATATAATCTTCAGCCAACTGACGCCTATCTGCAATACTCCATTGGCCAGTCTCTTGATATCGATAAGCCATATTTAAATGTGAATATCGGTCAACAGAAAAAGAATTTTGGCCTTGAAGCAACAACGACAGAAGATAAACAGCCAGCAATCAATTTGGCACAGTTTGCTTCAAAACTTGGTCTCTCTGCACGAGATATTGGTATTCGGTTTTACGGAGATTTATTTCCGGTCGTAGATCTTGGGTACAATTATCGCATTCCCCTTATTGAGTATTCATTAGGTCTTTATAATGGTTCTGGCCCGAATACAGCGGATACCAACCAGGATAAAGATATTGAGGGCAGGATTGTCATCAATGCACCGGCAGGTTATTATTCACCATATCGTGGTTTGGCTCTTGGTGGCTCTTTTTATAGAGGCAAGCAGGATCTTTACAAGGGTACCACTCTCATTACCAAAGGAGAGGGAGAAGCAAAAAAAATTCGCTATGGAACGGATCTCTCTTATGTCAGTGCCCCATTCGGATTTACTGCTGAGTATGTTATTGGCAAAGATGAAAAAGCACTTTCCGGATTGACGCTTGCCAACGCAGTAAGAGCAACTACGGAAAGCAAGGGTTATACGGTAACACTCTTCTATGAATGGGGTGAGCAGTTCTACAAGAATTCAAGAAATCAGTCCAGAAATGACGACTGGTGGCCCACAACATTTCAACCTTTTCTTCGTTATGATCATTGGGATCCGGACACAGCGGTTGCAAGTAATGAATCAAATATTACAACGCTGGGCTTCAATGTTTTCTTTGCTGAGACAACCAAGTTTCAGTTGAATTACAGTATAAGTGATGATAAGGCAGTAAACCTGAAACAGAACACGTTTGCAGCACAATTCCAATTTGGATTTTAATTGACCTAAACATGATAAGGAGAATGGACATGAAAAAGTGGATAAAAGCTTTACCAATTGTAGCGCTGTTGTTTATGACAGTGGTGGCACAGGCAGAAGAAAAACCAAAAGTGATTCGGATTGGCGGTGGAGGAAATTCTCTTAAAATCCCTGCCGCTAGCGGAGCTTCAGGCTGGGTTAATGATCAGGGGCTTTTGGAAAAGGAGTTTGCAAAAGATGGTATCAAGATAGAGCGCACCTATTACACTGCTATGGGTCCCGGTCAGAATGAGGCTATTGCTTCAGGATTGATCGATTTTGGATCCGCGGGTGATCTCGTTACCGTTGTTGGCAGAGCTGGAGGGTTGCCGTACAAAATTATCAGTACGAGCGGAGCTGGCGGCAGTAATATCTATATCCAAGTTAATCCGGCATCAGGTATCAAATCATTGAAGGATCTCAAAGGAAAGAGGATCGGCTATCAAAAGGGCACCTATCTTCACCTCGCCTTCAACAGAGTTCTTGAAGCGGTCGGTTTGACTGAGAAAGACATCAGGGGTGTGAATTTGGTTAATGCTGACGCACAGGCTGCACTTGCTACAAACAGTGTTGATGCCATTGTGAGTAGTTCTGACCGCCCTCTTGTTGACCAGGGAGTTGCAACGTTACTCTTCGATACTCGCAAGTATCCTCAGTTTAAAAGTGGTCCGGGTTCAATTTTTGTAACCGAAGCCTTTGCCAACAAGTATCCTGAAATCACCAAGAGAGTTCTGAAGACTCTTCTTAAAGGATATTACTGGGCATCAAAACCTGAGAACCAGGAGGCCATTATTCAGTCATCCGTTAAACTCGGGGGAACCTACAAGCATATCAAAGCAGATCTTATTGGTGCTCTTCCTCCAAAAGAGAGGTATGACCCCACCGTCACCCCCAAAGTGCTGAAAGATTATCAGGAGATCATTGATTTTGCCTTTAAACGCGGCATCATCAGGAGGCACTATAATGTCAGTGAGTTATTTGATCTCCGTTTTCAGGCACCTGTTTTAAAAGAACTCGGCTATGATAAATACTGGGTGCATTAACAGGTACCCAACTGTTTGATAAAAGAGAAGTTACAGGGGCAACGCGTTTGTTTTGCTCCTGTTGTACAATAATGACATGATTAGTTGAAATTCTGAAATAACCTGAAATCTGGAGTATAAAATGTCTTTTAGCTATAATTATTTTGCTGGTGTTGATGTCGGTTCCCTGGCTGCAAAAGCAGTGATTTTGAAGGATGGCGATATCTTTGCCACTGGTCTTCTGAAGAGTGGTGTGAATTCGGTCGAAAGCGGTTTAAGTGCCTTGAACCTCGCACTGGATGCAGCCGGACTAAAAAAGGAAGATCTCACCTATATCGTCGGAACCGGCTACGGTCGCGTTTCTGCACCCTATGCCAACAAGGCCGTAACTGAAATTACCTGCCATGCCAAAGGCGCAAACTATCTGCATCCGACCGTTCGCACTATCATTGATATGGGCGGCCAGGATTGCAAGGCTATACGAATAGATGAGGATGGAGCTGTAGTTGATTTTGCCATGAACGATAAATGTGCAGCAGGTACCGGTCGTTTTCTTGAGGTGATGGCAGAGGTGTTCAAGGTAAAACTTGATGACTTGGGGGCTATAGCTCTTTCGGCAACCGATACCGTCCCGATGAGCAGCACCTGTACGGTTTTTGCCGAGTCGGAAACGATCTCTCTCGTAGCAAGAGGTGAAAAGCCTGAAAACATTCTTAACGGCATTCATCATTCGATTGCCAATCGTATTGCCGGACTTTTCTCAAGAGTCGGCATAGCAAGTGATGTCTTTTTTTCAGGTGGTGTTGCAAAGAACACCGGCATGAAGAGTGCGATCGAACAGGCGCTGAAAGTCACCATTGTTCGTCCCGAAATTGATCCCCAGCTTATCGGCGCTTTGGGTGCTGCCGTTATTGCCCGCAGTTTTGCTAAAAAGGAGGGACTATGGGCTTGAAGACTCTTGATAAAATATCGGCGGCATTACAAAGCCGTCCCCTTGAACTTGAACAACTGCGCAAAGAGGGTAAAAAAGTTGTTGGATGGCTTGCCTATAACATTCCGGAAGAGATCATCTATGCGCTTGGACTGATTCCAATACGAGTGGGGCAGGGTGGCGATGGACGGCTTGTTGAAGTCGGTGCGCGTCATATTTCGACCAAGAATTGTGTCTTTGTGCGTCAGGCTCTTGGCCAATTTGCAGAGAAAACCGATCCGTACATACAACAGCTCGATCTGGTTGCTATTGATGCTACCTGCATTCAGCTCTACCGGCTTGAAGAGCTTATCAACTTCTATTTCGGCTATAAAACGGTAGTCCTTGGAGTCCCGCGCAATTTTGCTACCAAAGAGGGGCATGAGTATTTCAGAAAAGAGGTTGAATTCTTTACAAAGAAACTTGAAGAGTTTGCCGGAGTCACTCTGGAACAGTCGAAACTTGAGGAAGCAATAGACATATACGATGGAATCAGGGAAGCGATCAAGACACTTTACAAGTATCAAAGTCTTGATAATGCGCCTTTAAGCTGGCGGGAAGTCTCAAGCGTTATCAATGCGGGTTATAATCTTGACAGAGCGCACTATCTTGAACTGCTGAAAGAGCTGATTGTGGAAGCAGAGGCTAAACTTTCGGAGCCGTCCAGAAGGCGGGAAGTAGAGGCCAGAATATTCCTTTCCGGCAGCCTTATTCCTCCGGGCGATACCAAGCTTGTCGATATCATTGAGCAATTGGGCGGACGGATAGTGGGAGATGACCTATGGAGCGGACTCAATTTCTTCCTCAATCTTGAAATAAAAGAGCCAACCCCCTATGGTGTAGCCGATGCCTATCTCGACAGGGTTCCGCATGGCTCTCTTCCCTATCTCGATTTGAAGAGCGATGGCCGGCTTGCTAATCTGAAACATCAGCTACAAGAGTTCGGCGCTGACGGAATAATCTACCACACCCTTCGCTATTGCGATGCATTCACCTTTAAAGCAGGTGAAACCAAAGAAGTTCTGGGTAAGCTGCCGTTTCTGGAGATCCACACGGAATACTCCGGATCTGATTTTGAAGCCATTCGTACAAGAGTGGAAGCCTTCATTGAAATGATAAAGAGTAAAAAAGAGATTGCTGAACTCGTATAAGCAACCGAACAGTCGACCAACCGGGTCGAGGCATTCATCGAGATGGTATAGGATCCCTGTTTAATAAATCTAAAAAGTATGGCAAAGAAATTCTTACAACGATTGGGATTAAAAGATAAACTTCTGGCAATAATTGTCCCGCTTCTGGTGCTTGCAGCATGGCAGGGTGCGGTATCTCAGAAATTATGTTCAGAACTTATTCTGACACCGCCATTAACCCTTTTGAACACGCTTCTCGAACTTGCTCAATCAGGAGACCTAACTCTGAATATTCTGGCAAGCCTTAAAAGAGTTATGATCGGATTTTTGCTTGGCGGAACATCCGGGTTTGTTATTGGAATTCTCATGGCGCTCTCCCCGTTTTTGAACAGAATTTTTGGTCCGTTAATAAAAGCGCTCCAACAGGTTCCGGAGTTTGCCTGGATGCCGCTGATCATAATGTTTCTGGGTATTGATGAATTTGCAAAATATTTTTTCGTGGCAATCGGAGCGTTTTACCCGATGGTCTTGAATACCTATCAGGGTGTCAGCGGTGTTCCTGAAAAATATCACGAACTTGCCAGGGTTTTCGATTACAAGAGTTTTCGTTACCTCTTTAAAGTTATTATTCCAAGCGCATTGCCTTCGATAATCACCGGTATTCGTCTCAGTCTTGGCTTGTCATGGATGTTTGTTGTTGGAGCAGAGCTTTTTGGATCGGATTCAGGTGTTGGCTATTTGATGACCTGGGGACGTGCTGTATTTCAGATTGATCTTGTAATGGCGGGCTTGATTCTTGTAGGAGTGATTGGATTTGCAATGAATTTTCTTCTTGAACGAGCCGAGAAGCAGTTTTTACTATGGCGTGAGCCTGTTGACGGGAGGCCTGCATGAAAAAACTCCTCATCAGCAAAAAAACGAAAGGAATACTGGGAGCTATTGCTTTTCCGATCGTTTTTATTGCCTTTTGGCAGTTATTTATTCTTGCAGGGTTTCCATCCGCACGATTTCTTCCATCCCCTTATAAAGTATTACAAAAATTTGTGATTCTTTTTTCTGATCCGACCTATTCTCATAATATCGCGGTCAGTTTACAGCGGGTCATGATCGGTTTTTTTATTGGTACTCTGGCTGGTTTTATTTTCGGATTGCTCATGGGATTATCAAAAACTGCAGAAAAGATTTTTGCTCCATTTTTTCATGCAGTACGCCAGGTTCCGATGATCGGCTGGATCCCGCTGATCATTATGTTGTTTGGAATGAATGAACTGCCACGAGTTCTGATCATTTCTGTTGCAGCGTTTTATCCGATAACCCTGAATACATTCTCCGGAGTAAGAAATGTGCCAAGAGAGTATCTGGAACTTGCTTCTGTTTATGGATACAAGGGATTGACGCTGATCAGAAAAATTATTATACCGGCAGCATTACCCTCAATTGCCACCGGTATTAGTCTGGGGCTTGCCATGTCATGGTCTGTTTTGATGGTTGCAGAAATATTTATCCAAACTGCTTTTGGTATTGGTACGCAGATTCAGAGGGGACGGGATCGTTTTGATATAGCGCTGGTTATTGCAGGAATTATTACCGTCGGGGTATTGGGGTATTCCATGACCCTTCTGGTTCAGAAAATAGTGAAAGCAGTAGAACGGGGACAAGTCATCAGCGCTGATAAGTAAATTTAATCGAAAAGAAAATGTCAAATAACAAAGGCACTCTTGAAATCAGGAATCTCAGCAAAAGTTTTATTGTTGACAATAGTCCATTGCAGATTCTTAATAACATCAACCTGACAGTTACATCTGGTTCATTTGTCTCTATTGTTGGTTCCAGCGGGTGCGGGAAGACAACTCTACTGCGGATCATACTTGGGCTTGAGAATCATTATGATGGTGAAGCATTGATGGATGGGAAACAGATTGTTGGACCAGGCACTAACCGTGGTATTGTTTTTCAGGATCATCGTCTTCTTCCCTGGCTTACCGTGGGAGAGAATGTTGCGTTCGGATTGGACAAGCTGAATCGGAAAGAGAAAAAACTCCTTGTTGATGAACATCTTCAGCTTGTTGGTCTCATTGGGTTTGAGAGCGTCTATCCTTCGCAGCTTTCAGGCGGAATGGCGCAGAGGGTAGCAATCGCAAGAGCATTGGCAAACAAACCGGAAATGCTTCTGCTCGATGAGCCGCTTGGAGCTCTTGATGCGTTGACGAGAATGTATATGCAGAAAGAACTTGAAAGATTATGGCAGCTTGAAAAAATCACCATGATTATGGTCACTCATGATATTGAGGAAGCGATATACCTGAGTGACAAGGTTGTTATTATGTCTTCACGTCCAGGTATTATTAAACAAATTATTGATGTCTCATCTTCGCGGCCTCGTGACAGGGCAAGTTCCGAGTTTATGCAGATAAAAGCCGAGATACTCGAAGAGTTTCATCTCGGGACGGAATATACATTCGCTTATGCTATCTGACCCTTGTGTTATGGCATAGAGACATCATTGTCCTTTTATTCTCTAAGAGTTGAAATCAGGATTTATTTACCGGGAGATGTTTCAAGAAATGGAAATAACAGTACGTTCATCAGGTGCTCCTCACTGCTCTTGCACTCTCTTTGATTTCGCTGACAGGTCTGCCGGTTTATGCATACAAAATCGCCCATCGGTTGAGGACAAGGAAATTAACCGCTTAAAATAGAGAGTTATCAAACTCCTTGTAACCCTCATACAATCTTATGGGACGAGAACCTTATGCGTAATATTTTCCGACTTACTGCTTTTGTAAAACCCTATCGAAAACAGGCATTAGTCTCGCTGTTGCTGCTTACAGCAGTGGTGGGCATGGATCTCAGCATTCCCCGTTTGATCCAGAAAATCATTGATCAGGGCATTCATCAGCACAATCAACAGGTGGTTATTGATACAGGTCTGCTGATGCTCGGGATCACTCTCCTGAGTGTTTTTTTTGCAGTAGGTTCACACATTTTATCGGTCAGGGTAGGTGAGAGCGTTGCCCGCGATATTCGTGAAGCCTTGTTTCTCAAAATTCAATCCTTTTCATTTGGAAACATTGACAGGTTGAATACCGGGCAGCTCATGGTGCGTCTTTCGAGCGACACATCGGCTGTGCAGCGTGTTGCCCAGGTTTCTCTCAGAATTGGTACGCGATCAACCTTGCTGATGATCGGCAGTCTTACCCTGATGATCAAAACCAGCAGCTCACTTGCATTGACTATTCTCCCCTTACTACTTATAACAAGTGCCCTAATTATCTTTTTTGTCGTAAAAATGGAGCCGCTCTGGAGCTCAGTGCAGCGACAGCTCGACCGGCTGAGTAGCGTACTGCAGGAAAATATCGCAGGGATACGTCTGATCAAGGCATTTGTAAGGGCTGATTTTGAATTCACTCGTTTTAATAAAGCCAATCAGGCATTTGCGAAAGATTCAATCAGTGTCATGAAGTTTATGGCGAGCATGCCGCCGCTGTTAACCATGTGTATCAATGCGGGTATGGTTTTGGTGATTTGGGTTGGAGGGCTTGATGCTGTTCATGGGGAGTTGAGTA
This sequence comes from uncultured Chlorobiaceae bacterium, assembly GCA_903843305.1. GTDB lineage: Bacteria > Bacteroidota > Chlorobiia > Chlorobiales > Chlorobiaceae > Chlorobium. The sequence continues at coordinate 49,431 of CAIMPI010000009.1, read as the reverse complement.
TCGGACAGGTCGTAGCATTTACGAATTACCTTTTGACAACCATGGCACCACTGATTTTTATGGCGAATTTAACGAATGTATGGGCAGGAGGCATAGCCTCATCAAAGCGTGTTGCCGAAGTGCTGGACATCATTCCTGATATTCAGTTTCAGTCTCAGGCAATTGCGATGCCTCCGCTATCGGAGAAAGGACGGATTGTTTTCGAGAACGTCTCTTTTCGATTCAACAAAGAATCAGATGCCCTTGTACTTGAGGAGATAAGTTTTGTTGCAGAGAAGGGAAAGACTCTTGCTATTCTTGGTTCAACAGGTGCAGGTAAATCGGCACTTGTGAACCTCATCCCAAGATTTTACGATGTTTCGTCCGGCAGAATACTCATCGACGGCATCGATATCAGGTCGGTTACCGAGGACTCTCTGCTTTCGAGGATTGCAATTGTTCCCCAGGAAACGGTTCTTTTTTCGGGCACAATTCGTGACAATATCCGCTATGGCGTTCCGGATGCAACCGAAGAAGAGGTGATTGAAGCTGCCAGGGCAGCTCAGGCTCATGATTTCATTATCCGATTGCCACAAGGGTATGATACCAGAGTTGAAGAACGGGGCGTAAATCTGTCAGGCGGTCAGAAACAGCGCATCGCAATAGCGAGGGCGATGCTTGCTTCTGCTGAAATTTTGATTTTTGATGACAGCACCAGTGCTGTTGATATCGATACGGAATCGAGGATACAGGACGCTCTTGAGAAGAAAAGCAGCAAATGCACTTTGCTTATTGTTGCCCAGCGGGTCAGTTCGGTACTCAATGCCGATAACATAATAGTGCTCGACAAGGGGCACATCGCAGGGCAAGGCAATCACTTTTCGCTTATGCAGAGCAGTGCTGTTTACCAGGAGATCTATGCTTCACAGTTGGGCGTACAAACCACTCATGAAGCGCTTAATAATACAGTAGTGGAAGTGAAGGAGGAATTACAGTGAGTCGTCAATATGATCACTTGCGGGATCGTCATAAACCGATCGGACTCGGCAACGTTGCTAAACCTGGCATAATTGAAAAACCACGGAATTCTGCAGCAGCCTCCAGCCGATTGGTTGAATACCTTTTTCCTTTCAAAATCAAGCTCATTGTCGTTGCTCTTCTGGTCGTTCTCTACTCCCTGCTTGGCCTTGCCGGTCCTTATCTTATCGGGGTTGCCATAGATCGTTTTATTGTGCAGCACAATGTAGCGGGGCTTAAAAAAATCTCACTTCTTCTGTTTTTAGTCTACCTCTTTTATAATCTTTTTCAACTCATCGCAGGCTGGATAATGGCTAAGGTCTCGCAAACAGCCCTAAAGCAGTTGAGCGGGGATCTCTTTACCCATATTCAGACGCTGCCTGTCAGTTATTTCGATCATAACTCTTCAGGTGGTCTGATGAGCAGGCTGACGAATGATATTGATGCAATCAATCAGGCGGTATCCCAGAATGTAACCTCCCTTGTGGCGAGCCTGCTCTCTTTGGGAGGTATTGTTATAGCCATGTTTCTGCTTGATGCGTGGCTCGCATTGACAACATTGCTTGTTATTCCAGTGATGCTTTGGTTAACACAGTATATTGCCCGTTACACGCGTATAGGCTTCAGAAAGCTTCAGAAACAGTTGGGTGAAATGTACGGTGTTATGGAAGAGTCCATCAGCGGTTTGAAGGTGATAAAGGCATTCCGAAGGAGTGAGGAGGTCATTGAGCGGTTTCAGCGTCAAAATGAGCAGGTTTTCAAAGCGGCCGTCTATGCCAACAGCTATTCCATGCTTCTCATGCCACTTGGCAATGTTCTTGGAAATCTGTTTGTGATTGTCATTGCCTCTGCAGGTGGATGGATTGCCCTGAAGGGGCTGGTCACCGTTGGGGTCATAGCGACATTTATCATTTACGGGCAGAATTTTATCCAGCCTCTTCGTCAGCTTGCGAACATGTATAACACGATACAATCTGCGCTTGCAGGAAGCGAAAGAATATTTGAAATTCTTGATATTCCCTCTGAGGTTGACAGCTCACAGGAAACAGTGCCTTCAACTATCGCCGGGACGATCAGTTTTGATCATGTAACGTTTGCCTATGAGAAGGGTGCTCCGATTGTCAGCGATATGACCTTTGTTGCAGAGCCTGGAAAAACAATTGCGCTTGTTGGCCCCACAGGGGCAGGCAAAACGACTATTATCAATCTGCTGACCCGTTTTTATGAGACCACCAGCGGCATTATCACCATCGATGGCCGTGATATCCGTGAGTTTGGCAAAGCGGCATTGCGCAGCAGGCTTGGATTGGTGCTTCAGGATACCTTTTTGTTTTCTGGCACCGTGATGGAAAATATCCGTTTTGGTCGCCTTGACGCTACCGATGAAGAGTGTCGTCAAGCCGCTGAACTTGCCGAAGCTGACGAGTTTATCCGGCAGTTGCCGCTGGGCTATAAGACCAATCTCTCAGAACGGGCAGGGAATCTGAGTCAGGGGCAGCGTCAGTTGCTGGCCATTACCAGAGTTATTTTGGCAAATCCAGATATCCTTATACTTGATGAAGCAACCAGCAGCGTCGATACACGGACCGAACTTCGTATTCAGAAGGCGCTTTTGAGACTCATGAAGGGAAGGACAAGCTTTGTAATTGCGCATCGGCTCAGCACCATTCGCGATGCAGATCAGGTACTGGTGATCGATAATGGTACCATTGCAGAAAAAGGAACACACCATGAACTGCTCCAGCAGAAGGGGATATACAGTAACCTTTACCTGAGCCAGTTCAAAGGACTGGTAACTCATACTGGAAACGGGAAACTGAAATATGATCATGTAGGGTAGTCCAGTAACACAATAACGGTATGCAAATTACCGTTATTGTGTTACTGAACTTGTCCATTATTATATTATGTTATAACCAGTTATTCAGGCTTCATAAAGGATTTCGAGTTTCGCCCAATCCAGAAAAAACGTAAAATTGCGGAAAAGGTTTATTGACGTGACAAATAAAGCAGAGCTGCCAGGAATTCAATTTTTGAGGGAACAAGCACTACTATGAGAGCAAAAAAATATTCAATAGTGTTACTGCTTCTTGTCACTGCTCAGCCGGTTCACGCAGCCGAGCGATTGACTTGGGAGCAGTGCGCCAGTGAGGCTCGTCGGGCTCACCCCGACCTCTACAGCGCCCTGGCGGTTCTGCAGCAGGCTGAATCGGACAAACGCATCACCAAAGGCGCACTGCTTCCGCAGCTAAGTATCGGGGCAAGCTCACAGGAGAGCGGCAGCACAGCAAAGGGAGGCAGCGTCTCATCGCGCTTCAGCTACTCGATTTCGGCTAGTCAACTGCTTTTTGATGGCCACAAAACTGCAAATCTGGTGTCGAGCAATGAAGAGTCGATCAAAGCTGCCCAGCAGAACTACAGCGCAGTCTCTGCCGACGTCCGATTTTCCCTCCGCTCGGCATTCACCGAGCTGCTCAAAGCGCAGGATCTTGTCGCTCTTTCCCGCGAGATTGCTGCCCGGCGCAGTAACAACAAACGGCTGATCAATCTTCGTTATCAGGGCGGCCGTGAACATATCGGTTCGCTTCGCCAGGCCGAAGCCGATCTTGCTTCAGCAACGTTTGAAGTATCGCAGGCTGAGCGCGGCCTTTCGCTCGCCCAGGCAAAACTCGCGTCGGCAATAGGCCGTGACCAGCATACTCCGCTGAGTGTTGAGGGAGCGTTCAAGGCCACAGAGCTCTCTGCGGTAACGCCTGACATTGCGCTGCTTGCCAAACAAAACCCGCTCTTTCAAGAGCTTGATGCACAAAGTAGGGCCGCCCGTTACGAGCTCGATGCCTCCCGAAGCGCATTCGCACCGCAGCTCTATCTCACCGCATCGGTCGGGCGCAGCGCCATTGACCAGCTCTCGGCCAATCCGCTGGACTGGAACGGCGGTGTTACGGTCTCCGTACCGATCTATGGAGGGGGAACCGGTCGGGCACGGGTATCGCGGGCCATGGCGGTGCTGAGCCAGGATGACGCCCGTGAAAAGAGCGGCTATCTGCAGCTCTACGACAGCCTCGAAGAGAGCTGGAAGGGCTTTCTCGATGCGCGACAGTTGGTTCTGGTGCGTAAAAAGTTTCTTGATGCAGCCGTTGAACGCTCGACCATCGCCAACGCGCAGTACTCAAACGGACTTTTGAGCTTCAACGAGTGGATTATTATCGAAAATAATCTTGTCAGTGCTAAAAAAGAGTATCTCAATGCCGGGGCAAATCTTTTGATTGCCGAGGCTCAATGGATTCATGCAAAAGGAGGCGGACTTGAAAGTCAGCAGGAATAAAATTGTTATCACTATTGTTGTCGCCTCAATTATTCTTGGCGTGGCAGGTTTTTTTGTTTTCAAAAGTGGCAGGAGCACGGAAAAACGCTTTGACAAGGTTCGTCCGAGCAGGGGTACCATAAGCTTATCGGTATCGACCACCGGAGCGGTAGAGCCGCAGAACCGGGTAAAAATACAGTCATCGGTCGGCGGCAGAGTTGAGGAGATTCTTGTTCAAGAGGGCGCAGTTGTAAAAAAAGGAACGGTACTTGCCTTGCTCAGCTCGACAGAGCGAGCTGCGCTGCTCGATGCCGCGAAACTGCAGGGAAAAAGTGAGCAGAGTTACTGGAACAATGTCTACAAAAGAACCACCGTCCTCGCACCAATGGACGGTCAGGTCATTGTACGCAGCGTCGATCCCGGCCAGACCGTAACGATGAACGACTCACTTTTTGTCCTCTCCGACCATCTGATTGTCAAAGCCTACGTTGACGAAACTGATATCGGACGGGTTAAAACAGGCCAGAAGGCGGTGATCGGCCTCGATGCTTATCCTGATATCCGGGTGAACGGTGTTGTCGGCCATATATACTACGAGTCCCATCTGCAGAACAACGTGAACATCTACAACGTCGATGTGATGCCTGATCGCATTCCTGATGTTTTCCGCTCCGGCATGAGCGCCAACATCCGCATCATTGTACAGGAAAAGCGCAATGCACTGCTCCTGCCACTGAGGGCAGTACTGAGCAGACGAGGCCGCACCGGAGTGCTTCAGAGAAGCGAAGAGAGAGGAGTTAGGCCTCATTTCCGTCCGGTGAAAACCGGTCTGCAGGATGAAGGCAATGTCGAAATTGTTGAGGGGTTGACGGACAGTTCCGTGGTGCTGCTTCCGGATTCAACCTTTGTGCTGCCGAAAAACAGCGGAGGTAGCAACCCCTTTTCCCCCCAGCGTAACCGAAGGAGAGAATGACAACGCCACTGCTTCAGTTGGTCGATGTGCACCGCACCTACCAGATCGGGGAGAGTACCGTTCAGGCGCTGCGCGGTGTTTCGGTGCAGATAGAGCGGGGCGACTTTGTGGCCATCATGGGTGCTTCCGGATCAGGCAAATCCTCGCTTATGCAGATACTCGGTCTGCTCGACACGCCAGACAAGGGTGACTACCTGCTGCTCGGCCAGAATGTCAACACCATGACGGAAGATGAACAGGCTGGCGTGCGCAACAATATTGCCGGATTTGTGTTTCAGCAGTTTCACCTGCTCAAGCGCATGACCATCGTGGAGAACGTCCGGTTGCCGCACATCTACAGCGGCCTCAAAGGAGAATTCCGCCAGGAGGCGATTGAGCGGCTTCGGCAGGTCGGCCTTGACAAACGAATGGACCACACACCGAACCAGCTCTCCGGTGGCGAGCAGCAGCGTGTGGCCATAGCGAGAGCTTTGTTACGCGATCCGCTGATCATCTTTGCCGACGAACCGACCGGCAACCTCGATACGAAGAACTCGTCCGAGATCATGAAGATCTTCAAAGAGCTTCATGAAGCGGGAAAAACCATCGTCATGGTTACCCATGAAAACGATATCGCGGCCTATGCAGACAGGGTCATTACCATGAGGGATGGAGTCATTATATCCGATGAACGCCGTGCTGGAACGGAGCCCGTTGTACCAGCAGCAGCGGACCGGAGGTTTGACGTGCATGGCGCAAAACATGTTTCGTTATGGCAGGATGGGCGCTTTATCGGCTTTATGGCGCAGGCTTTTCAGGCCATACTTGCCAACAAGCTGCGCTCATTTCTCTCTGTGCTCGGCATCTTTGTCGGCGTTGCCTCGGTGATAGCCATGATGGCCCTCGGTGAGGGCGCCAAAGCGTCCATGCAGGAGCAACTCAAATCGATGGGCTCCAACATGCTCTCGATCAGGGGCGGATCGGCCAAAATCAGGGGTGCTGCACAGGGTGCCGGTGCGGTTGCCCGATTCACCTTTACCGATGTGGACGACATCGCTACCCTCAAATCGCTGGTAAAAAGCGCCAGCGGAGTAGTAAACGGTGCCGGGCGGATTGTGTACGGCAACAAAAACTGGAGTTCGAGCCTCTCCGGTGTCGGCTATGAGTATGGCGACATGCGGGCTACAATCCCCACCGTCGGCCGGTGGTTTACAGAGGAAGAGATCCGGAAACGCGACAAGGTGGCCATTATCGGCGTGACAGTCGTCAAGGAGCTCTTTGGAAACAGCAACCCTCTTGGCAGAACCATCAAGATCAACCGGATCAACTTTACAGTGATAGGAATTGCTCCGGCAAAAGGGTTTTCAGGGCCGCAGGATGAGGATGATATTGTGCTCATACCGGTAACGACGGCCATGTACAGGGTACTCGGAAAGAATTTCCTCAGCGGCATTTTTGTGGAGGTATCGCAGCCTGCGCTGATTGATCCCGCCAAGAGTGCGATCGACGAACAGATCCGCAAACGGCATCGGCTGAAATCGGATGATGACTCCTTCAATATCAGGGACATGACCGAGATACAGAAGATGCTGAGCAGCACCACGCAGACCATGAGCCTGCTGCTTGGCTCCATAGCCGCCATATCGCTGGTTGTGGGGGGGATCGGCATTATGAACATCATGCTTGTCTCTGTGACCGAACGGACACGGGAAATCGGGCTTCGCAAGGCTATCGGCGCAAGAAAAGGAGATATCATGCTGCAGTTTCTGGTCGAATCGGTTGGACTCACAATCAGTGGAGGTGTGATCGGGATCATTGCCGGTGTCGGTGTCTCGTTCTTGCTCGCATATTTTGCCGATTGGGCGGTAAAAACATCCATTGTCTCGGTCGTGGTTGCAACAGCATTCTCTGCCCTCATCGGCATATTTTTCGGTCTTTGGCCAGCCCGCAAAGCCGCTGAGCTCAAGCCGCTCGAAGCACTCCGCTACGAATAGTTGAGCTGCTCACAGCACTATAGCAGAGGGGAAATATTGGAAAAAATTATACAGGAGGAAATATGTGGTGGTTCTACGCGTTACTGTCAGCTCTCTTTGCTGCCTTTACAGCAATTCTTGCAAAGGTCGGCATTAAAGGGATAAACTCCGATCTTGCGACCGCCATACGAACACTGTTTATATTGGTGATTGCATGGGGTATTGTCTTTGCCCGAAAAGAGGTGGAGGGCATAAACCTGTTGTCGAAACAGAACTGGCTCTTTCTTGGCCTGTCGGGCGTTGCGACAGGTTTGTCGTGGATATTCTATTTCAAGGCTCTGCAGTTGGGCAAAGTATCACAGGTTGCACCTGTCGATAAAATGAGCGTAGCCATTGCCATTATCCTGTCGGCAGTGCTTCTGCATGAAATACTTACCTGGAAAATCCTGATGGGTGCGCTGCTCATTATCGGCGGCTCGGTTCTGATTATTTTATAGGAGCTAACGCTGTTGCGTGCACTGAAAGTGCTTCTTGAAAAAGTTGTTCTGCCGAAAAAAGCCAGGCTCTCGCAAATCGACAAAGCTCATGAATCCGAACCGGAATTCAAAAGACTGAGACGGCAGCATTCACCGTTTCGGGGAAATGATTTTGATGATCCTCATTTGAGGTTATATATTGAAGCCAAAGAAGCCCGGAGAGTGAATGGATAAGCCGGGATCACGAGTTGTATTTGAGGATCGACAACAGGACGCTTCAGGATTTTTAACAAGATATGGCCCATACTTCCATACGTCGAGAACAGTCGCACGATATCGATCAGGAGCTGGTTGCCAGAGCGATTGAAAATAAACAGGCATTTGCCGCCATTGTTCAACGCTATGAGGCTCCTCTTTTGAGATATATTCTCCGTTTGGGATGCAAGGATATCTCTGCAGCCGAGGATTTGCTTCAGGAAGTATTTATCAAAACGTTTGTCCATCTCAACGATTACGATACTTCTCTCCAATTTTCATCGTGGATTTATAGAATCGCACATAATGAAATAATAACTTATTTCCGAAAGGAAAAGAGTCGTCCAAGCGTATTAGTAACACCGGACACAACTTTTATTTTTGAAAACATTGTTGATGACGCAGGCTTGACAGAGTTAGAGGGTCAACGCTATACTTCAGCGGAAATTCAGGCTGCCGTTGACAGGCTTGAAACAAAGTATCGTGACGTCATTGTTCTGAAATTTTTTGAAGAAAAAAGTTATGAGGAGATATCTGATATTTTGCAGATCCCTCAAGGAACAGTTGCTACGTTGGTTAATCGGGCAAAGAAAAAAATCAGATTTTTTTTGGAAAAGAGTAAGCAGTAAGGGCCTCATGCAAAAGGACAGATCAAAGTTTATCCTGGATGAAATTGAAAAAAGACATGTCGAGCTCATTCCTCGCTGGCGTTTTCTTGTCAAGCGGTTAGGCTTTTGGTTGCTTGCTGCAATTTCGGTTTTAACAGGCGCATTGTCTATGGCAACGGCGATTTATGTGTTCCTTGATAACGATTTCATTGAGGATCACGATTATATAAACCGTTTTTTAATTGAGCGCCCTTTTGTGGCCGAGGTTATATCAAGCATTCCCTATATTTGGCTGGCGGCTCTTGTCCTCTTTACCCTGGTTGCATTTTTTGGATTTCGGCACACAAAAAAAGGTTACCGTTATTCAGCAACAAAGGTTATTGCAGCTTCACTCTTTGCAAGTCTTTTGCTCAGCGTTGGTCTGAACACGGTTGATATTGGAGGCTACATTCACCGTTATCTCATAGAAAATGTTCATGTTTACAACAATCTTATAAACGCCAATGAACAGCGCTGGACCAATTCACAAAAAGGATTACTTGGAGGAAAGGTCATTCAGGTCGACACGATTCACCATTCTCTTGTTCTGAAAGACTTTGGTAAAGCTCTATGGCGAGTTGACATTAGTAAGGCCGAAGTGCGTCCAAAGACACAGATTACTCCCGGCAGATATCTGAAAATTACCGGCATAATAACCGGCAAGCGAACCTTTGAGGCAATAGCAATACAGGGTTGGGAAAAGAAGTATCACAAACGTAAACCCCTGCCCCTCAAGCCAGAAAAGGGGACGTAGGTGATATTGTGTATTTGCTTTTGAGAATGGCTATTTTCGGTTCCACATCACCACGCAGGTTTTAGTGTGCCCGGGTATCATAGTAGTGTTCAATGCATTGTGCTATTATCCCCGTGGCTCCAGTACGTGCTTGAACGAATTTTCCGGCGGCCATCCCGCTCTTTTTTATTTTTGTAGCATCGGTAGTCATGGTTTTTAATGTAAAGGCGAGTTCCTTTTGATTGTGAATGACTGTTGCACCGCCTGCAGCAACAAGACCTTCCGCTTCGGGGGAGTTATGGTAGCGGGGACCGAAGAGTACAGGGATGTTATAGACTGCGGGTTCGAGCGTGTTATGCACATTAACACCGAATCCTCCTCCGACATAAGCTATTGATGCGAGTGAATAGAGTTCAACAAGATAGCCAGTTTGGTCGACAACCAGAATCTCCCTTTCAGGATCGAATGTGCCATTCAGTGTTGATACCGGGGTATAGGCCAAAGAACGCTTTTGAAGCTCCTGATAAAGGTGAGCCATGTTTTCGGGGCATACTTCATGCGGGACAAGAATAAGTGATGGCCGTTTTTCAAGCTCTTGCCATGCAGGAAGGAGTATGTTTACGTCTCGATCCCATACGCTTCCGGCCACCAGTACGGTATGGTTTGCAAAAAAAGGTTTGAGGTAATTAACCTTCGTACAGTTTTGGCTGCGCAGAAAGACCTGGTCAAACCTTGGATCCCCTGCGCTTTCAGCCTTTTGGCAATTGAATGTCTGTCTGAAAGCAAGCGTATCATTTGATGAGACCGTATAAAGATGATCAAAGAGATGAAAAATGTTCTTGTAGAAGCTTTTTAGAAAGGGTTTGAAGTATGGAGCGTTCTTTTGCAGTACGGCTGCTGCAAGAATCAGCTTTGCTCCGCTTTTTTTTGCTTCGAGGAGATGGTTTGGCCAGAAATCGTAACGCATGAGAAGAAGTACATCTGGTTTGATCAGCGAGATCAGTTTTCTTGCATTGCTCTGCGTGTCTGTTGGCAGGTAAAAGACAGCGGACGCCTCAGGGAAGTTTTTTCTGGAGTTATATCCGGAATCTGAAAGAAAAGAGATAAAAAGAGTTATCTCCGGGTGACTCTTTTTCAGCGCAGCAATGATAGGACGCGCCTGTTCGAATTCGCCTACTGAGGCTGCATGGACCCATAATTTGAAAGGAGAAGAGGGGAGCTTGCTGATTTTTTGTTCCAGTTCATCGAACATTCCTTTTCGTACCGTGAAAAAAGTCCGAAGCTTGGGGTGGAGAAAACTGAAGAGCCTTGCAATTCCGAGAAAAATGGGGAAAAGTATGGTATAGAATAAAAAAGCAGGACTGTTCATAACGACATTTTTCCTCACTCAAAAATGTTTAGATGACTTTGAAGGTAACACAAAAAGCTGAATGAATAGTGGATGAGTCAAGCCGTTCAACTGTTTTAAGGCATATAAAATAAATTCGCCTTTTACAAAAAAAAATGTTATCATCCTGAAGTTTATAATGCGTGGTGAATATGCTAAGAAAGGACGCTGAAAAATTTATAGTATTATCAAGTATAAATTTCCAGCGTTTGTGACGATTCGATGGCGCTTGGCTTTGTTTTAGGCTGCCCCGATGTTTTCGGTTGATGAGAACTCTTCTTCATTTTTTTCTTTCCTGCATTGCTGCCACTCTTGCCTCGCACGAGGCTTTTTTTTATCAATGATCTGGAAACGAATACACAAATGAAAGACCAGCAATTATTGCCGACGGATTTTCACACCCTTCAGCTTGCCGAACCGTTAATGAGGGCGCTTGCGGAGGTTGGCTACGAAAGCCCCACACCAATTCAGGCTCAGACAATTCCATTGATTCTCGAAGGACGTGACGTTCTCGGGCAGGCACAGACAGGGACAGGAAAAACCGCTGCCTTTGCACTGCCGATACTCTCCAATATCAACCTTGAACAAGCTGAACCTCAGGCGCTTGTGCTCGCTCCGACAAGGGAGCTTGCTATTCAGGTTGCCGAGGCCTTTCAGCGTTATGCTGAATACCTCAAGGGTTTTCATGTCGTACCTATTTATGGCGGGCAGGATTACGGCATTCAGCTTCGCATGTTGAGACGCGGAGTGCATATTGTAGTTGGAACACCAGGTCGTGTTATGGATCATATGCGGCGCGGCTCACTCAATCTTTCTTCGCTGAAGTGCCTTGTGCTTGATGAGGCTGACGAAATGCTTCGCATGGGATTTATCGACGACGTCGAATGGATTCTTGAGCAGACACCAAAAGGCCGGCAGATTGCCCTTTTCTCGGCAACCATGCCTCCGGTGATCCGCCGTATTGCCCAAAAGTATCTTACTAATCCTGCAGAGGTTACGATACAGACAAAAACCACGACGGTTGATACCACTCGGCAGCGGTACTGGATTGTCGGTGGTAGCCACAAGATCGACATCCTGACCAGAATTCTCGAAGTTGAGTCGTTTGATGGAATGCTCATTTTTGTACGTACCAAAACCATGACGATTGAACTTGCTGAAAAGCTTCAGGCCAGAGGATATGGTGCCGCCGCTCTCAACGGAGATATGCCCCAGAGTCAGCGTGAACGTACCGTCGAGCAACTGAAGAATGGAGTGTTGAGTATTGTTATTGCTACCGATGTTGCTGCACGCGGACTTGATGTTGATCGTATCAGCCATGTTATCAACTACGACATTCCTTCTGATACAGAATCCTATGTGCACCGTATTGGACGTACCGGGCGTGCTGGGCGTGCTGGCGATGCCATTCTGTTTGTCTCTCCCAGAGAGAAAAACATGCTTTACTCCATTGAACGTGCAACGCATAGCCGTATTGAGCTGATGGAACTGCCAACCACTGAAGTCATCAATAACAAGAGGATTGCAAAGTTCAATCAGCGTATCACTGATACGATTGCAGCAGAAGATCTTGGATTTTTTACCAAGCTTATTGAACAGTACTGTCACGAGCATGATGTCCCGGAACTTGAAGCTGCTGCAGCTCTTGCCTCAATGGTTCAGGGTGAAACGCCGCTTCTTTTATCCAACAAGCCCGAGAAGTCAAAGTTTCATGATGAGAGAGAAGGATCGGGCAGAGAGCGGGGGGGCGACAGGGATCGTGGGCCTGTCAAAAGGAGAAGCAAGGGCGAGGCTTATGGCGAAGAAGGCAAGGAGAAGTACCGCCTTGAGGTAGGCAGTGAACATGGTGTCAAGGCTGGCAATATTCTTGGCGCAATCCTTAACGAGGTTGGACTTGATCCGGAATCAGTCGGCCATATTTCTATCAATGATAGTTACAGTACTGTCGAATTGCCCCAGGGGATGCCTGATAATATCTTTCATGAGCTGAGAAAAGTGAGGGTATGTGGTCGTCAGTTGAGGCTTACCAAAATGGAAGAGCAGGAGCGTGAGTCACCTTACGCACCAAAAAAGAGTTTTAAAAAACCTTATAAACCGGCAGTGGCAGGAAAAGAGACCTCATTTTTTACAGGCAACAAAAAGAAACGTAAAGGGTAGGCTCTCCGACAAAAAATATTATGGTAAATACTTCATTCAGGGAACTTGTCCCTATTCTTCAAACAGCCATTGGCCCGATGATTCTCATCTCGGGCCTCGGTCTGCTGTTTCTTACCATGACCAACAGACTTGGTCGTGTTATTGACCGTTCACGCTCGCTTCTTGATGATCTTGAATCCTATCCGGAATCCTATATTCTGAGAATCAATCAGGAGGTGGCCATTCTCTGGAAACGGGCACGCTATATCCGTACATCGATTCTCTTGGCTTGTATGACCTGTATTGGCGCGAGCTGGCTTATTATCATGCTCTTTCTCAGCGCACTTGTCAATCTTGATTTGCCGATGTTATTGTCGGGGATTTTTATTTTCAGTATGCTCTGCCTGAGTTTTTCCTTGCTCTTTTTCTTTATTGATGTCAATATGACCCTTTCGGCCTTTAAAATTGAAATGGAGAGTCATGACAAGAAAAGGCTCATTATTGAAACAAAGGGATATTACAAGTAAAGCCTTCTCATCCTCTCGGGTGAAAGGTTTTATGTACCTCCTTGATAAATGATCGGTCGATATGCGTGTAGATCTGGGTGGTGACAATCGAGCTGTGGCCGAGCATTTCCTGAACTGCGCGGAGATCGGCACCACCTTCAAGAAGATGTGTTGCGAAGGTATGACGGAAGGTGTGCGGACTGATACTTTTTTCTATGCCAGCCATGACGGCATATTTTCGCACCATTGCAAAGAGTGCCATGCGTGTCAGTTTTATTCCCCGTGAATTAAGAAACAGATAGTCATCAGAGTTCTGCTGTACCAGCGAAATTCGAAGTTCAGTCTGGTACCGTTTGACCCATGCAATGGCTGAGTTACCAACAGGTACAAGTCTCTCTTTTGAGCCCTTGCCGAAAATCCTGATAAAACCTGCATCGAGATACAGACTTTGCTGCTGAATGTTGATAAGTTCACTTACTCTGACTCCGGTTGCGTACAGAAGTTCAAGTATTGCCTTGTCTCGCAGAACATATTTTCCGGGCGGAATGAGAGTTTGTGGAGCCTCAAGCAGTCGCAGGGTTTCATCAACAGTCAGGACGTTCGGCAGGTATCGGGCCTGTTTTGGTTGATGAAGGTTTTCCGCCGGGTTTGTGTTGAGAGTGCGTTCGTTTACCAGAAATTTATGAAAGGAACGGATCGCGGAAATGTTTCGGGCCATTGAACTTGCCTCGAGACCTATGGTGTAAAGTTCGGTAATGAATTCCTCAATATGAGGAGTCGTTATGGCCTCGATCGGTCTGGAGTTCTGCTGCATGAAGAGCAGGTAGCGCGTGAGATCGTTGTTGTACGACTCCCTGGTGTTTGCCGAAAAGTTGCGCTCGACAAGCATATAGTTCAGAAAACTTTCAAGATCTCTCTGGTAGCGTTTGTCAAGCCTGCTCATGCCTCTACTGTCTGATTTTATACAACCGCTGGCAGAAACCGCCGTCAAAGCCAGGATGCTCACCCGGGAGAGTGAGGATGGGGCCTTCTGGATCGGCAATAAATTCGGGATGTCTCTGAAGAAACGTCTCAATCTGCCCGCTGTTTTCTTCATGCTCAATAGAGCAGGTCGCATAGACCAGAACACCATCTTTGTGAATTATTTCTGCCGCATGATCAAGAAGCTCAGCCTGCAGCGTCTGGAGCTCCAGAAGCATGTCAGGGCTTAGTTTCCAGCGCAGTTCTGCGCGTCGGCCAAGAACTCCTGTTCCCGAACAGGGAGCGTCAAGCAGAATAGCTTCGGGCTGAATGTCAGGTACAAAGTTCCGGGCATCGGCGGCTGCGGGTTTGATGATGGTAATACCGAGAGCGGCAGCATGGACTTTCATTTTCAAAAGTTTTTGTTCATAACGATCAACAGCGATAATCTGCCCGCTGTTTTGCATCAGTTCCGCCATGAAGGTGGCCTTTCCGCCTGGCGCTGAGCACAAGTCAAGCACAACACTTTCTGGAGCCGGATTCAGCAGCAGGCAGGCAAGTCCTTGAGTTGGGTTCTGAACCGTGAGACGTCCATCGGACACAGCAGGTTCAAAGCGGTTAAAATTCTTTGAAAGAAAGAAGTTTTCAAGGTAGCACTCTTCATGCTCGACGGCAAATGCAGGATCAGAAAAGAGCTGTTCTGCCGAAGTTTTTAATCGGTTGATTCTGAATCCAAAAAGCGGAAAAAGGTTATTATAGACAAGGATGGACTGAGTTTTTTCCTTTCCGAAAGCCTCAATCCAGCGTTTAACCAGCCATTGTGGGTGCGAGTATTGTATGGCGAGCTGTTCTTCAATTTTTTTATCCTTCAGCCACTTGTCAAGGGTTACACTCTCCGGAGTGATCTTTCTCAAAACACCGTTGACTAATTTTGACATACGTTCGCCCTTGTACTTTCTTGCCAGTTTCACGCATTCGTTCACAGCAGCCCAGTCGGGAACCTTGTTGAGATAGAGGATCTGATAGACGCCGAGTCGAAGAATGTTTTTCAGGACAGGCGCAGCTTTTTCGAAATTGTGGTGATAAAAGTGTCCGATAATAAAATCAAGCTGAAGACGGTAGCGCAGAACTCCGTTGACCAGTCCTGTGGAGAGCGCCCGGTCGATGCGGTTCAGTGCGGAGTGTTGCAGTACCCTGTGCAGAATCTGGTCAGATCGCTGTTTTCCGGTTTCAAGTGACTGCAAAACATTCAAAGCCAGTTCTCGTGCAGTGGTCATGGAAAAGAATTAATAATCATTTAAGTGCATTCGCTTCTTCAGTCTGTTTGTAAAATACTAATCCCTGTTGTAGATTAGTCAGACAAAATGTTCTTTTCAAGATTTCAAGCTATCATCCAGAAAGGTGGAGGGACTGGCCCAGAGAAGCCTTGGCAACCGTCATTGCACGATGATCGGTGCCAATTCCATCCCGGAATAAAGACCGGGAATGATGATGGTATGTATGCCTTTCTGCAGGTTCATACCTCTCTTCAGACATTTTCCTGTAATCCGTTGTATCAGGGTTATTTTTGTACTCCCGGAGCGATAGTGCCACCCAGAAGGTGGTTTTTGAACAAGCTTTTGCAAAACTGACATGAAGCGCATGAGAGCATATACTGAAATCATTTCAGAAAAAACGCACTATTTCGATTCAAAAGAACCTTTTACTACCGAGTTAGGCGGTTTACTTCCTTCGTTGAGAGTGGCCTACAGGACATGGGGCACGTTGAATGCCAGGAAAGATAATGTGATTCTCATCTGTCAGGCTCTCACAGGTTCTGCTGATGCGGATGCCTGGTGGGAAGGGATGTTTTCCAACGGAGGAGCATTCGACGAGAGCAGAGATTTTATTATCTGCACGAATGTGCTTGGGAGCTGTTATGGCACCACTGGACCGATTTCCATTAATCCCCTTACAGGCAGCCATTATGGCCCTGATTTTCCGCCAATCACCATCAGGGATATGGTACACGTGCAGCGCAGGCTGCTTGCCGGGCTGGGCATTGTGCAGGTAAAGCTTGTGGTAGGAGCCTCTCTTGGCGGGATGCAGGTGCTTGAATGGGGATTTCTCTATCCTGACGTTGTTCAGGCGCTTATGCCGATGGGTGCTTCAGGGCGTCACTCTTCATGGTGTATTGGGCAGAGCGAGGCGCAGCGGCAGGCGATCTATGCCGATTGTGACTGGAATGGTGGCTGGTACAAAGAGGGTCATCCGCCAGCAAAAGGTCTTGCGGCAGCAAGGATGATGGCCATGTGTACCTACCGGAGTTTTGAAAACTTTCAGTCGCGCTTTGGTCGTGAGTATCAGCAGGAGGGAAAAACCTTCAAGGTCGAGAGCTATTTGCGCCATCAGGGCCGGAAGCTGGTTGAGCGGTTTGATGCCAACACCTATATTACCCTCACCAAAGCAATGGACTTGCACGATCTTTCCAGAGGAAGGGGAGAGTACGAAGAGGTATTGCGTTCCATACGGCTTCCTGTGGAGATTCTCTCTATCAATTCCGACATTCTTTATCCGAAAGAGGAACAGGAAGAGCTTGCCCGACTCATGCCGAATTCAAGCATTCTCTACCTGGATGAACCTTATGGCCATGACGCTTTTCTTATCGATGTAGAAACAGTTAGCAGCATGGTGAGGAATTTTCTTGATCGTCTTGAACCATGATTTTGGCTTGGGAACGCCGAGGCCTGGGAGCGCCGAGCTCCAGCTCGGCAGAAAAAAAGGATACGATGCCGAGCTGGAGCTTGGCGCTTCCAGGTTTTATATCTCCTCAAATCCGGTGTAGCGTTGCAACACCTCCGGCACCTTAATATGTCCCTCCGCTGTCTGGTAGTGCTCAAGAAGGGAGACCATGAGCCGTGAGGTTGCGAGGCCTGAACCGTTCAGCGTGTGCACAAACTCCGGTTTTGACTTGCTGTCGGGCTTGAAACGGATATTCGATCTTCTTCCCTGGTAATCCTCAAAGTTTGAGCAGCTTGATGCTTCAAGATATTTTTGTTCGGCCGGTGACCAGACCTCAATATCGTAACATTTCGTTGCGTTGGCGCTGATGTCCCCACTGCAGAGCAACAGTACCCTGTAGGGGATCTTCAGTGCTACAAGAATTGCTTCGGCATGGGAGCGAATCTCCTCAAGAGCCGCATAAGAGGTTTCAGGGCGGGTAAACTTCACCATTTCGACCTTGTTAAACTGGTGTACTCTGAGGAATCCCCTGGTATCTTTGCCATAACTTCCTGCTTCGCGACGAAAACAGGCTGAATAGGCAGCATAAGAGATTGGCAGACTTGCGGTATCAAGCATCTCTCCCCTGTGGAGGTTGGTGACCGGTACCTCAGCGGTCGGTATGGCATAAAGGTCATCTTCACCGATATGGTAGACCTGGTCAGCAAATTTTGGCCATTGTCCAGTTCCTCTCAGCGACTCCTGGTTTACAAGAAATGGCGGGAAGACCTCGGTATAGCCATGACGTTCGCTATGCGTGTCGAGCATGAAGTTGATCAGGGCGCGTTCCAGACGGGCACCTTTGCCAATGTATGCAGGGAACCCGGCTCCGCTCACCTTTGCACCACGCTCGAAATCGAGAATTCCGAGGGATTTGCCCAGTTCAAGGTGGTTTTTAACCGGAAAGTCAAGGTCGTGAACAAAGCTTATCGGCTCTCCGAAAATCTGGTTGTCAGCCGCGCTTCGTCCGACTGGAACCGATGGGTGCAGTTTGTTGGGAAGGGCAAGAAGGATATTCTCCATCTCTTCTTCAAGAAGGCTAAGCGAGGTATCCATTCTGGTAATGTTTTCGGAAACTGATTTCATCTGGATGATCAGTTCTTCCGGGGAGCCAGCGCCTCTTTTTTTTATGTCGGCAATCTCTTTTGAAACTTTATTACGCAGGGCTTTTTGTTCATCCGAGTGCTGTACCAGTTGTTTTCTCTCCTTATCGCAGGCAAGCAACTGCTGCAGTTTCGGTTCTTCCACAGAGAGCTGCCTGTTGTGCAGCATGGCAACAACCTCGTCCGGATTCTGGCGGATATAGTTGATATCAAGCATGATGGTGAGTGAGAATATGGGTTATGCTGAAAGCAGTGACTTGACGATTTGCTGAACCTTCGTGCCATCAGCTTTTCCCTTCAGTGCTTTCATGGCTTCGGCCATCACCTTGCCCATCTCTTTCATGGATGCAGCGCCTGTTTTCGTGATAATATCCTGTATTACTACCGTTACTTCCTCGTCAGAGACAGGTGCTGGAAGATACTCCTCAAGCACAGTCAACTCTGCCTGCTCAGTTTCAGCAAGGTCGAGACGATTGCCAGCGGTAAATTGTTCAATGGCATCACGCCGTTTTTTGGCGAGACTCAACAGCACTTCAAGTTCCTGCTCTTCCGTCAGCACGGCGATGCCGCCAACACGGATGGATACCTCTTTTTCAAGCAGTCCAGCACGAATAGAGCGAATTGCGTTTAGGCGGGTTTTGTTGCCACTTTTCATCGAATTTTTCAGATCCAGATCTATTTTTTCTTTCAGACTCATGATAGTGTAGTCTCAAAATTGTTTTATTGAAGAAGAACCTGAAAATACAGGAAAAAACCCTGCTTTCCCACAATTACAAGAGCTTTTGCCTTGTTCGGATGGTGATTATTGTCAGAGAAGTCCACTTTCCCGAAAGCTGAACCATTCTGTTTTTCCTGTAATAACATGGTCAAGCAGGTCGATCTGGATGAGGGCGCTTGCCTTTTTCAGGAGTTCTGTGACCTGTTTGTCGGCATTGCTTGGTTCAACATCACCGGAAGGGTGGTTGTGTACAAGGATAATGGCGTGTGAGCTTTCTTTGATAGCAGCTTTGAACACTTCACGGGGGTGAATGAGTGCCGCGTTGAGCGTGCCCACCGATATAAGCTCTGGCTTAATGATCTGGTTTTTGGTGTTCAGGTGCAGCACAAAAAGGTGCTCCTTTGTTTCATCAGGGATACGGCCAGCCATGTATTCAAAAATATCCCTTGCAGCCTGAATTTTTTTATTGATGTTCCGTCTGTAGTGCAACCGCTTGTTTAATTCAAAGATAGCAACAATCTGCATAGCTTTGGTCTCTCCGATTCCCTTAATTTCCTGAAGTTCCCCGATTGTGACATCGACGAGCTTTTCAAGAGTGAAGCGGGCAATAATTTCGTTACAGGTATCAAGAATGTTGAGTTTTCTTGAGCCAATGCGCAAAATAATTGCCAGCAGTTCAGCCGGACTTAGTGAGGCTGGGCCACTATTGAGAAATCTCTCTCTCGGCCTGTTTTCAGGGTCAAAATCATGGAGTCGCATTTTTTCAGGTTTTATTGCTATGAAATAAATACCTTAAAAGTAATAAATAAGTGTTTATAGTGTCTATAAAAAATGAGGAAGAAGTAAAAAAGTTTTTTTAGACGTTTTCGTACTCTGCCCAATTGTTTGGTGTCTCATACCAGCGGAGCTGTTTTAGTTTTAGCCCTTCAGGTAAATGTTGGCAGATCTGGTTAAACGCCCACTTGGCAAGACATTCGGCTGTTGGCGGTTCATTAGTCACCAGTACCCGGGAATTGCGCTTCATGATAAAGTCAAGATCTTCATGATCATCCTTCCAGACAGCAAAACCGTGATCAAGCTTGTCGTGAATGTGCTCCATCATGATCTCCTTCAAAAACTTGAAATCCATCACCATTCCCTCTTCATGGTCACCTTTTTGCTCATTCAGTTCACCTTCGACGGTGGCGACAACCACCCCGCGATGACCGTGCAGTTGATTGCAGAAGGAAAAGCTGTTCGGAAGTGTATGGCCGTAATCAATCTCGATTTTTCGTGAAATGCGCATGGATGTAAAAAGTTCTTGTTTCCGCCTCTCTTGTTGCCTGTGGCAAGCAAAGTGTACGCAAAAAATTATGGTTTCGCGAATTTCCGGTTTTCCTTGTCAATGATGTCTGACCTGTGTACAACCAAAAAAATAACTTCACTAAAATTTTTTTATTGCCTGGGCATATACCATGGGGCTTTCGGGGGTGTTTGCTTCTGAGATTTTCCATGCGGCTGTCGATTGCAGGCTATAGTTTTTGGTATCAAACCATTTTACACCAAATCCAGCACCCGTCAGGTTGTGGATGTTATTGCCTGCATCAAGGAGTGGGTTGTTATGAAGTGTGGCGTAACCATGGTCAATAAATGCAGAGAGTTCCAGTTTGCCAGGGAGTTCTCCGGTTGAACTAAAAAGGTAGTGCAGTTCAGCCGTCGCGATAACACCTTTGTCGGCACAGAATTCACTTGTCTGCCATGAACGTACCGCGCTTGGCCCGGTCAGGGCGAGTTCTTCTGAACTGTCCAGGTTTTTATTACTCCACTGACCGTAAGCGCCAGCATAGAGGCTCCATCCATCAGAAATTGTCTGGGTGCGGGCAAGACTCATAGTAAGCTTGGAATAACCGCCGTTGGTGTGCAATCCGTTTGATGATTGGTCAATTACCAGTGTTTCTGAATTGTTGATCATCAATTGTCCACCGATAAAACCAAGGGAGAGTGAGGTGGAACCACCGCCAAGCATAGTATCCATCTCTATCCCGCTGATACCTGTCTGACAAGATGCCGTAAGACGCTGATTTCTGTATTGTGTACTTTCAATTCGATCGTCCAGCACTCTTCCTTCCCCGGCAAATGTTGCATTCATGATCAGAGTTCTGTTTCTTATAATGGGCTGGGTAAGTGAAAAGCTCAGGTTATGTGCATTGCCATGTGCATGCAATGCCTTAAATAATCCTCCCATCTGATAGGTGACGTAGTTGTAGTTAAGTCCGATTTTTGTTCCGTAAGGTGTCATGGGTATCGTATATCCGGATTGCACATTCTGCAACTCGCCGGTTGTTGATGTTTGTATGCCCAGATTGAATTGATCCCCGAGATGAAGAGGTGAATAAAGCTCCATATTTCCGCTGAAGTGATTCGTTCCGGTTGTTTTGTTTCCATAGTTGTCAATATTCACTGAGTAGCTGTAGGGCTTGCCTTCAATGACTTCAAGAGTTGCTTTTGTTGTGCCGGGTCTTGAACCCGGTTCCAACAGAAGACGCGAAGAGATATTTGGTAGTTCATTGGTTCTCATGATCATGGCCGTAAGTGAGCCATTTTCTAAAGGTTTCTTGGTGGGTATCTGATTTGCATAGTATTCCAGAAGAGATTTCTGAGTTCTTGTTTGAGCCGGATTTGTTTCAACGTGTATTTTTTCGAGAATGCCTTCCATAACTTCGATGACAAGAGGAGTGCCTGGAGCCAGCGTTTGAGGCGGAAAAAAGACTGAAGCCAGAAAATACCCTTTTTTCCGGTAGGCATTGGTGATTGTTGTGGCAGCTTTGTCCAGTTCAGCGAGAGTCAGTGTCTGTCCTCTATAGTTGGCCATTAATTCAGCAAGCTCACTGTCGGAAAAAAGGGTATTTCCGGTAAAAGTAAAACCTGAAACATTGATGCTTTTACCACCTGTGGCTGGTTTTCCTGTTTCAGCCTGTTTCTTAAGATCAGATGGAACTGGCGGAGGCATAAAAGAAGGCGATATGGCACTTTCCTTGAGCAGTCGGCCAGAATCGGGAAGATTAGTGGCAAAAGCTGTGCTGGCTGTTAAAGTTACGAGAAACAAAAGGATGTACAATAATGTTGCCATAGAAGCAAAATCCCTCCAATCAATGGATAATGGACATTCAAAGAAGCACTTCCTGAAGTTTATCCGATTTTAACCAGTACCACTGTTCGCACTTCGCCACCAAACTGGTCCTTGGCGATAAGCTCAATTCGGTATTCTCCTATGGCATCTTTCGGTGGTGTTCCGCTTATAATCTTCTTTACAGGGTCAAAAGACATCCATAATGGTATTGATGAACCATTAACAGAGCCCACTTCAAGAGAGATTACAGCATCTGGATTATGGTGACTGAACATGTCTTCTGGTAAAGAATACATGAAGAATTTTTCAGCGGGTACAGGTACTTCTATCGGGTTAACCGCCATAAAACCCTTTGTAACTGCCGTGTTGCCGGATGGGGTGGCTAAAGAGACCAGAAGAGGTCCGGTTGTTGACTTTGTTTCGTCGCTCTGATTGTTTATGGTCAGCAGATCGGATCTGTTTTGAGCAGTTTCACCTGTCTGGGAGATCATGTCGAGGCTGTTGTTTGGATTTGCATAGTTTTCATCGATAGCACTGGCTGTTTGATAAAAGCTGCGGAAGAGTGTCTGGCTGGCAAGTAATCCCTGTCCGCTGCTCTGAGCTTCAGCCTGCCATGTCAGCATTGGATCAAGTTCACCGTAGGTTTTCGTGAGATCGTTTGCCGAAATGTTTATCGGGCGTTTAGTGATAGAGAAGGCATTATTGTCTGCAACAAAAGTAATGTTATAATTGCCAGCCTTACTGCCGGAGCCGAGGTAGATATCGTAACTGCCGACATTTGAGCCTGTCTGTCGACTCAGGAGGCCTGTGACGTCGCTTAATGCATCACTTACCGTCACGCTTCCGAGGCTGCCACTGGTAATGGTGACAGCAAGCGCAGGATCCATTTCACCATAAGTTGTTCCTGCCGATGTGGCTTTCAAAGTAATCGGACGCTGATTGATGGTCAGGTTGGCGCTTGTGTAGTTGATCGCATAGTTGCTGTTGTTCAGTGTATTCTGAGCGATTGGGTAGTTGTTTACATTTTCACCTTCTGTCCGGCTGAGTTCGCCGGTAAAGCTGTCACCTGCAACAAGACCGCGTCCGCTGCTTTGGACTTCAGATGACCAGGTCAGCGCTGGGTCGGAGTTGCCATAAGTTTTGCTTAGAGGGTTGGCTGAAATATTGATTGGTCGCTGATTGATGGTCAGGTGTGCGCCTGTGTAGTTGATCGCATAGTTGCTGTTGTTCAGTGTATTCAGGGTGATAGCATAGCTGCCCACGTTTTCTCCTGGCACTCGTGCAAGTTCACCGCTGAAGATATCACCCACAATGAGGCCGCGCCCATTACTTTGTGTTTCAGTATCCCATGTCAATGGTGGATCGTTCTCGTCGTAGGTTTTATTCTGGTCATCGGCTGAAATATTTATCGGTTGCGGTTTAACGGTGTAGGCGAGTCCGTTACCAGCAGCAAAGGTGAAGCCAGCGCTGCTCGATAAACCATCAGCATACGTTATGGTGTAACTGCCAGTGTTTGATGTAGCTGTCGGTGAACCGTTGACCCGCATAGTGCCTGTCAGTCCAATATTTTGGGCATTATCCTCGTTATCGGAAAAACCTGTAAGGGTATAGCTGTAAGTGGCGTCTGGCTGGTCTCCATAGTAACTGCTGGCTTTGCCGTTGGCCAGAGTTGTATTGACGGAAAGTTGTCCAGGAACACTGGTGTAGATGAAGCCGTTGCCTGATTCGTTCACGTCAACGGGGGCATAGCTGGCGTATGTCGCGTTGTAGTGACGGAAGTCAGAGCTTAGTCCCCCTTTGGCGGTTGCGCCAGGATTGGCGGAATAGACCAGCCATCGTGCGGTTCCTGCAGTTGAAAGCGTCATACTGGCGCTGTTGTTGAAATCCATACCTGCAAGCACGATACTGTTGCCACTGCTTGCGCTTGCCGCAAGCGCGCCTGAAGCGAGGGTTATGCCGGACCCTGCCGTTGTTCCATTGTTCAGCACGCTGATGCTGCCTGCGGAGATATTGCGCAGGGTGATATCACCACTCTCCCTGTTGGTACGTCCTGCTCCGTCACGGAGTTCGATGGTTACGTTACCTTTACCGGCGTCGATAGATGTCCCTGTAGCCATCGTGACGACAGCGTTACCTGCCGATCGCCAGGTATCAACGACGCCGTTCGCCAGCGTTTCATTGGAAACAAGTGTCAGGTTTCCGTTATCAGTAGTGATATTGGCGTTGATCAGTATGCTTTGGCCAGCATAAAGGTCAAGATTACCACCAATACCAAGAGGGTTATCTGTCACGATAGCTGAATTGACGGTAAGGTTGTTGTTGGCCTTAAGCATTACATGGTTACCGGCATTGAGCAGCTCGGTGATCTGGGCAGGTTTGAAGATGTTGTCCGTGCCGGGATTAAAGGAGTAATTATTGGGCAGCACAGAATCCTGTATAAGTTGAGGTGTGAAAATCTCTACTTTACCGGTATTGTTTGACCAGTTCATTGAACTGACGACGAAACTGCCGTTCATGCGGCCTATAGTGAGAGGTGTAATACCACCAGAACTCAATTGATCATCTTTTAATGAGCCCAGAAGGCTGTTGGCTGAAGTCACCGCGCCGACAAGAGTCCCCGATCCATTTCCCATCGTCACAGCTCCAACATTTGAAAGAGACCCATTGTCTATAGTGGAGGAGGCTGTTACATAATTACCGTTCGGCAGGGCTACTGTTATGGCACCTACCTGATCACCGGTTTTAGAACCAACCAGGCTGTTGGTTGGGCTTATCTCTCCAGCAGTACCCCTGAGACCATCTCCCCAGGTTACAGCGCCAGCATTGATTGTGCTGCCTTTGTCCCAACCTGTTGAGGAAATAACGTAATTGCCGTTGGTTAGTGCAGTTATTCTGTTTGAGGTGGTGTTGTCTGATCCTGCGTAATCATTTTTAACTGAACCGACCAGACTATTGACTGCGCTTATTGTTCCGAACGTGCCTCCGTTTCCATTTCCCCAGGTCACTGCTCCTGCTTCGGTGGCAGCTCCATTGTCCCAATTGGGAGAACCCACCACATAATTACCGTTTGAGAGAGGTGTTATATTATAGACTGAGCCGTCATTCGTGGTCGAACCCACTAAACTGTTTGTCTCGTTTATTGCCCCTACTGTACCACCAACCCCATTTCCCCAGGTTACCGCCCCCACATCGATGATTGCTCCGTTGTCCCAATGTGGCGAGCCCACGACATAATTACCATTCGTCAGAGCTGTTATAATGTAGGATATACCATCATTGGCTGTAGAGCCGACCAGACTGTTGGTTGTACTTATCGTACCGACTGTTCCGATGGTACCATTCCCCCATGTTACGGCACCGGCATTAGCCAGTAAACCATTGTCCCAATTTGGCGAACTTACCACGTAATTACCATTTGTCAGAGCCGTTACATTCGATGATAAAGCATCATTGGCCGCAGAACCAACCAAGCTGTTTGCTGTGCTTACCAATCCAACAGTGCCACCAGATCCAGCTCCCCAGGTCACGGCACCTGTATCAATGATAGCTCCATTATCCCATGTTGGTGAATTTATCACGTAATTCCCGTTGGTGAGTGCAGTTATACTGAAGCCGACCTTGTCATTGGCTTTAGAGCCGATCAGACTGTTTGTGGCATTAATTGTACCGATAGCTCCGGTAATTCCATTCACCCAAGTTGCAGCACCAGCGTTTATGATTACACCATTATCCCAATTTGGCGAGCCGATGACGTAATTACCATTGCTTAGGGGCGTGAGGATAATACCTACATTATCTCCGGGTTTGGAACCTACCAGACTGTTTGCAGCGCTTATTGCTCCAATAGTTCCGCCGAGTCCATTTCCCCAAGTCACTGCGCCGACGTTGGTAGTCACTCCATTGTCCCAAAGCGAAGATGAGACCACGTAATTGCCTTAAATCTATTTAATTGGTTTATTTAAAACGATTTAAATAATCATAAAGTTTGTTGAGGAACAAATATGGAACAATTATTCAAAATATTGTGATTCAGTGCCTTGTACCCTGGGACAAAGTAATAAAGCGCCTTGCCCCTTCCCTTCATAGCATCGCTTCCGGCATGTCTGGTTCAGTGTAACAGAGCAAGCAGGCAAGCAGCTCGCGCGAAATCGGCATACCGCCTTCGATCATCTCTTATTACTTTTTATTATGGTTTTATATTCGTTATTTTTACAAGATTGTTTTTTTCTTACGATAACCAAAATGAACCATGACTACCACAGTAAAACAGAGCAAAGCTTTAACTATAGAGCTACAAAAGGAGATAGAAGCACTTAAGGCACAGATCGTTGAAAATGATAGACAACTGACCAAAGGAGCAACAGCAAACGAAGACGGGGCAGAGATATTGCGAAAACTTCTTGATCTGATCTATGTTCTTGAAATTGATCCGGTACAAAAAAGAGGCATGACTGATATTTGTTTACGGTTGATTGAAAAAGATGCCTTGGTTAAGCGTCTGGGAATAGAACTGACTGAGAGTGACGCCCTTTTTGTATCGAAATTCGAGAAGAAGCATCTCAATCTCAATAATCGTGAGCTTAGAATATGCCTGCTGATCAAGCTGAACTATGATAACGCAGAGATTGCACGTATGATCGGAATATCCGCAAGGGGTTTGGAAAGCATACGGTACAGGTTGCATAACAAACTTGGGCTTGGGAAGCATGAGTCAATCAAAAGCTACCTGACACAGCTTGCTGTTGCCTGAAAGCAAAGTGTTCGGGGATCGCGTGCAGGGCAAAGCTGATGCACTTGTCGAACTTCGCATTATGCAGCAGGGGCGGGCGGCATGTTCAATGGAACAAAGCAACGGCTGAATTTTTGTACCACGGAACAAGGTATTGTACCACGGAACAAAGCATTGTGCCACGGAACAAGGAGTACCTCAAAGCCCCTCCGCTCCTCTTGCCATGGCGCCAGGCGGCTTTGATTGCTTGCTTTGCGCCAGAGCAAGAAGAGCTAAAGCGTAAAGGCAAAGCGAATGAAGAGCGGGGCGCGGTGGCGCGTCGCTTGCCCATTTCCCAAAGAATACACTATATTGCAAGTGCTTCATTTTCATTCCGGTTAACCCATTCAATTCCTTCATGAGGCGGTTACATCGCCGCCAAAACATCAACAGGCAAGCGCTATGGCTGACAACGGAATAACAAAAAAGAAAATACTTGTCGCCTCCCCCGGTGATGTTGACAGGGAGCGGAAGATTGTTGAGGAGGTGATAGCAGAGTGGAACATTCGGAATGGTGATGAGCACAAGATGGTTCTCGAAGCGGTGCTGTGGGAAAAACATGCGGCTCCGGAAAACCGGGGAGAAGGAGAGGGGTCTCAGGAGCCAATTACCCGCCAGCTTGTTGATGATTGCGACTGTGCCATCGGGATTTTCTGGAATCGCATCGGCACTCCGACGAAACTTGCTGAAGGTGGAGCGGTTGAAGAGGTGCAGAGAATGCTGACCGTGCTGAAGCGTCCGGTGATGCTCTATTTTTCCGATATGCCAATTGTTTGGAGCAAGATTGATGTTCAGCAGAAAGCAAAGCTTGAGGCATTCAAGGAGACGATGAAGGCTGACGGACTAATTTGGGAATACGATAGTTTGGAGGCATTTCGAACTCTTCTTTCCCGCCACCTTGACAAGCAGATTCGCCAGTGGTTCTGCACCCCCGGAACGCCTACCCTCAAAAAGCCCATACCGGAGGATGAGGAGTTGCGTCGCTATCAGGTAGCGCTGAAAGATGAGCTGGGCTACATCCGCATGCTTGGAATGCCGGGAGTTGAAAGCATCAAGGTGAACCTGAATAACGATACCTTTGTGCCGTTGCGCCTCTCTGACCAGCAGTTGAGAGGCGCCAAATCACAAGAACAGGATTTTCAAACGCATGAAGGAGATGGCCATATCTTCTATCCTGATGAGGTGATGAAACGGGCATTCAAAAAGCGCAGGATGCTGCTGGTTATTGGCGATCCTGGGGCAGGCAAAACCACCCTGCTCAAATATTATGCCTTGTGCGCCCTCGAAGAGAGCAACCGGGTTGGCTTTCCCGCTCCACCGAACGTCTTCTATCTGCCACTTCGCGACCTTGTACGCGATAAAGCCACCAACAATTACGATTCTCTTCCGGCAAACCTTGCAAGCTGGGCAGCAAAGCACCACCAAGCCATTGCTCCCCGATTATTCGATAACTGGCTTCAGAGCGGCGCCTCTCTTCTCTTACTCGATGGTCTCGATGAAATCAGTAATACCGAAGAGAGAAAAGAGGTTTGCGGATGGATAGACTGCGCCTGGACTGGCTTCAGCAAGGCCTTTTTTGTGGTGACATCCCGTGCGACCGGATACCTCAAGGAGGAGGGGATAGAGCTTGAAGTTGATCACGAACGGGCCGATGTACAGGACTTCACGCCAGCACAGCAGGTGCGTTTTTTAAGGAACTGGTTCACCGCCGCATTTCTGAAAGATCCCTGCGAAAAGGATGCTGATGAAACGGAGTGGGAACTTCAGCAGCGGGAGGAAGCCGAGGCGCGAACGACAACCATGGTAGCCCATCTCAACGCAGAAAAGAACAAGGGATTGCGCCAACTGGCAGCCATACCCATGATTCTGCAGATTATGGCAATTCTCTGGAAGGACAGGGATTTTATGCCTGAAAACCGTCTCAAGCTCTATGAGGCATCACTCGATTACCTGCTTGAATTCCGTGATAAACGGCGTGGTATCAAGCCACTTATTCCGGCGATGCAAGCCCGTCAGGTGCTGGCGCCGGTCTCTCTTTGGATGCAGGAAACGCTGAAAAAAGACGAAGCCACCAAAGCAGATATGCACACTGCCATGCAGGAGTGGCTTGATACGCTTAATACTTCAGATGCTCATCCAACTGCCGCATCATTTTGCGATTATCTGGTCAAACGTGCCGGGTTGCTGGTTGAGACTGGAGGCAAAGAGTACCTTTTCCGGCACAAATCATTCCGGGAATATCTGGCCGGAGTGCAGCTCAAGGAGGATCGCCCTTATGAGCACCTCACCATGCTTGTGAGCAATTTTGGAGAGGATTGGTGGACAGAATCGCTACGCTTTTTTATCGCCTCTGTTGATGCACAGGTCTTCGACAAGTTCATGGAAAAGCTCTTCAATTCCCCGGTCAGTGAAGCCATGACGACCAAGCAGCAGTTACTGCTTCAGACCATTATTGAAGAGGCGAAAGGGCAAAAGGTCGATTCCCTGTGCCGAAAGCTGCTTGATGCTGATACCACATCCAGTAGGCAGCGGGTGATTCTCGACTGCCTGAAAACCATCGCCAAATCTTCGGCACTCCCGGTGCTGGAACAGTTCAGGGTACAAGAGCTTGATAAAAAGAGCACAGAGAGCAATGATGTTCTTGATCGGGCAGAAGAGGTGATTATCGCTTTCGGCGGCAAAGCGCTGGAGCGTGTCAGTGAAAAGAGTATCAGCGGCAAACCCTTGTCGATTCGCAACACGAATGAGCAAAATGCCGAGTATATCCTGATTCCGGGAGGAAACTACTGGTATTCGGCGATGAAGAACGCGGTGGATGTTGCTGATTGTTACGTTGCCAAGTATCCCGTTACCAACAAGCTTTATCGTTCATTTATCGGATGGTTGGAGAAAAAGGATTCAGGAAAGAACCATGTTTTGGTATTCAGTACAGAACTAAACAGGATTGCGAAGAGCAACGAATGGGGGCCAGAGTTTGCAGAGTATCTCAAGGCAGAACGTGATCTTGCCGAATTGTTTCGTTCAAAAAATGATGAGGATCGCAAATTCGATGGAGAGAATCAGCCGGTTGTTGGTGTCACATGGTATGCTGCACGCGCCTATTGCCTGTGGCTTTCGATGCTCGAAGACAACACAAAACATTATCGTCTTGCGCATGAAGTTGAGTGGGAGTGGGCGGCAGGCGGGAAACAGGGCACAACCGGGCAGAAAGTGCGTGAATATCCGTGGCCGGAAGAGAAGGGTAAAGCGAATCCAAAACTGCTTAATTTTTCCGAGAGTAATATAGGAGCCACAACACCAGTTGGTACCTATCCCGAAGGCGCGACACCTGAAGGGCTTTATGATATGGCTGGTAATGTTTATGAGTGGTGCAGCGATTGGTATGGAGCTGATGGTACTTTTACTAATCCTTTCGGGCCTGAAACTGGTTCGTCCCGTGTGATTCGTGGCGGGGGCTGGGACGACTTCGCCGGGGGCTGTCGGTCGGCGGATCGCGGCGTCGGCGCGCCCGACGACGGGGACCTCGATGTTGGCTTCCGCCTGGTCTTCGTCCCGTAGTCAGTTGGCTGCTCATTCCGGCTTTGCTTTTGAGCTATGCGGAGCAAAGAACAAGGTTGAGGAGAGCGGCAGCAAGGGACGCAGCGCCGCACACCTCAACCGAGCAGGTTGGCACGAACCACAGAAAGGCCGCCTTTTGGCGGCCGAAACCTGGTGACAATTCTCCGCTATAGCATCGAACGCTCATTGAATCTCAATGCATCTCTATCGAAAAACTCCAGCTTGTCCAGAAATACGCTCGCCACAATGTGGGGTCACTTGCTCTACGCCGCCGCCGGAGCCGCAACCGGCTTCCTGCTCAGCTCCCGATCAATCTTCTCAATCATCGTATCATCCGGCAAGCTCACCCGCGCCAGCTCCTTGTTGAGCGCCTTGATGAGCGTTGCCGAGTTGATCTTCTCCGCGACGTCACGCGCTGAAGCAAGGAACTCAAGGTCTGCTTTGCGGTCGCGCAGCTCAAAGCGTAGTGGGTAGGTAACTTCATACCCCGCCGTTTCAGGGTCTATGCCTTCCCATGCACAAAATATTTTGAAGAGCTGATATTCACAGAGCTGCAACTGTGCAGACTTGCCAGCAAGCAGCGTGTTGAGGATCTGAAACTCTGTCTCCATGGCTACCCCGGAGATGACCTGTTTCCGATATGTTCGAACTGGCGTCAAATGTGCCATGCGATTAATAGACTCAGTCTTCTCTTGGATAGAAGAAAGAAGACCAGCAAGCGCTTCAGCGTCCGCCTGCAAGAGATAGGGCAACTTGCCTGAAGGAGCATCCGGATCCATGATAATAACGCCGCCAGCGCCGGAAGTGGCTTGGTCTCCCGCATTCTTCACCAATGTTTTATGGTTGCTTCCCCTGATCATTTGGGTAAGCTCTGAATAATCGTTGTAGATTGAAACCTGCATTCCAACAATGTCTTCAATGTCAGATCTTGCCTGCCCGCGAACCGTTGATTTTTGGTTGGAGTAGAGCACAGCAGGAATCAAGCCTAACGGGTTTGGTTTGGGTTCCGTGCTGATTACCGTGCCTTCCAGAAGCTTTGTCGTAACAATCTCATCCGCCGTCCACTCAATAACCGTCACAGCCCTGCCCTTGCGCGTGTCACTCTCTGTCTTCGTCTTGAGATAGCTTAACAAAGTGGCCCCGTTTAGTGCAGTGGTGAACTCGAAGTCTATCACATCCTCAGGAGTGAACAGCCGCAAATACGGGCGCAGGTCGCCGCTGATCTCATCGGCTTTGGTTGTAACTCTGATAGAGGGCTTATCCAATACCACCCACACAACGCCATAAACGCCTCCAAATATCTGCACAGTCTTCATAAACTCGTTCAATGGAGTACCGTCCATATCGGCATTAACCGCAAGGCGATTCAGGTTGTGGTTATTGACCAGCTTCCCGAAGTTGCGCTTTGGTGGATCTCTCCAAATGAATCCCGAATAGGTGGTAATTACACCTTCACAATGGTTCTCAAGGGGAGTCTGCTTAATCCTCTTCTCATACTCAGGACTTGTTTCCGCAACATACTCGTACAACAGCTTCTGTGCCTTCCACTCCTCCCCGCCATCAAACGCAGCTCTGTTCAGTTGCCATCCTGCAATGTTCGCAAGGTAGACTTTGTTCGTCACCTTCAGGATATCAGTACCTGTAGCCATTGGCTTATACTCTCCAGTTTGTTGGTTGTGTGTATTTTCGTGTTGGCAGCTTGACCGGAAACAGTTTTTCAATTGGATATCCTGCAGCATCAGAGGCATGAGTAAGCGCCTCATTGCTTTTGTCGATGTCGCCGCCCTTCCAGCTTACCAGCTCAAAATCTTTGATGAGCCTCGGGCAGTTGCCAATCGTGAGCTTGCCTTCACGCAGCAGCTTGTTCACGGCATTCACCCTGCTTTTCACCGGCGGGTGCGTCTGCCTTGCTTCAACCGTAAAACCCTTGCCTTTCAGGATGTTGAAGTCTGTAGCATCCGATGAGGTTTTGCGTGCACGTCCGGCAGGGTCAGGGTAAACGGTAATGCCATGATACTTCTCATGCAGCAGATCGGCCAGCTCATAGGTGGTCGAGTTGGTGAGGTGAATCTCCTCGAAAAAGTGGACCGTCCCATCAGGGAACACCGAGAAGATTTCAGCCGTCAGATTGTCAACATTGAAATCTATACCTGCCTGATAGTGATACCCTTCCAGCTTCGGCCTGATGACAATGCAGCTCTTCGTGTCAAAGTATTTGTAAACCCTGCCAGCGGTCAGGTTCACAAACTGCCCGTTCATGTACGCAGCACGCTGATTCTCATCGAATGCACGCTCAAGCATGTTGATGAATTGGGCAGGCAGATGGATATTATCCGCTGTTCGTGCCACTACCGTGCCCAGGTCAAGCCGCTCTTCAGTGTTTTGCGCCAGCTCATAGCCCCAGTTGAGTTGCTCGGGTGTACCCGTCAGGAAGAGTTCCCGCAGTTTCGCTTCAGGGTGGCGAAGGCGCGAAAGAATCACATTGAGAATGTCGCCATCAATGATAAACGGTTCATCAATACCAGCCGTGCCGAGGTTCGGCCCCTTCAAACTGTCCGGATCGTCGCCTGATGCAATCCAGATGGTACCAGCCCAGCCGGGGATAAAGAACTCGTGATTTGTCTTGTTGTAGTCGTACTCAATCTTTGACTTGTCAAGCAGCCCGGCAATGGAAACAACAACCGTTTTACGTGCCTGTTTGTACGTTGGTGAAACATAGAGGTGCGGAATCGGCGCGTTGATGTAGCTGTTATAGATGGAACGAAGAGCGCCGATGCGGGTTTTACCGCTGCCATAGCCACCAATCAGGAGCTTCACGAAGTTTGGAAGCTCCCAGAAGGCGCGTTGATGGGGGAGCATCCGCCCCTTGTCAACACAAAAGAGCTGATTCACCCAGCCAGCGCCTCTTCAAGCGAAAGGCGGGAAAGGTCAACGCGGGCAACAATCTGATTGAGTTCAGCATCGGTAAGGTCCCTGTTCTCTTTCGAGGCAGTGGAGATAACTTCAACGGCAGTGTTCACCTGTGCCGTCACTGACTCAATTGTGGTAACAATTTCAGAAAGAGAGGCGAGAGCTTTGACAATGTTCATGATGGTTTGGGCTTGTTGTTACGCAGCAGTACGCTGCTTGAGGTTCATCACGCTTTCACGGATGGTTTGCAGAGAAATGAGTGCTGAAGAAAGCTTGCCTGGGGCAGTGGGCGCATTGGTTACCTGCAACACCCGCGCCTCATCAAGCGCTGCCCGCGCATGGTCAACCTTGCCCTTCAGCTCAACCGCTTCAGGTTTGCTTATCTTGCCGCTCCTGTAGCAGCCTTCAATCAGCGTGTACAGCGAGCCGCAGGCAGCAACGCCGCTGGCATAGAGCTTGTTGAAAGTCACGGTGCTTGAGGTCGCGGAAGTGGTGTCAGCGGTCGGGCTTTTCGTGCTCAGTTGCGGTGCAAGAGTGCAGCCGCCAGCGGTGAGCAGCACAAGAAGCAGAGCAATTTTTTTCATAGTGTTTCCTTGTAGTTGAGAATTGCGGCAACGTGCATCTCTGCAATGGCAACGCGCCCGGCATGAGAGCAGAGGAACTGGTAATCTTTGAGCGTATCCATAAACAGGTTTTCAGTCAGCACGGCAGGGCAAAGCGTTTTGGTCAGCAGGGAAAAGTCGTTGCTTTCCTTGTCACCGTCGCCGTCTGTTACATCCTTGCGTACCGCAAACCCCTTGAGGTACTTTGGAGCCGCATCAAGTATCAGCTCCGCCAGGAGATCGCTGCGTGTCTTGCCTTTCGACGTCCATGCCTCAAACCCGCTGCCTTTGCCCGCATTGGCATGAACCGAAACAAGCACCGTCTGAAAACCATCTTTGCTTGCAGCCGAAACCATCCGGTTTACTCTCCTGATTCGTTCTGAAATTGAAACATCATAGAGCTCCGGCACAATGCGAGCACTGGGCACAGCGGCTTTTTCAAGCAGCAGGGTGATGAGCGTGACGATATCGCGATTGAACTCATACTCATAAAGCGTTTTCAAGCCAGGGAAAGAAGAGCGTTTGCCAGGTGTGTCATTTCCATGGCCATTGTCAAGAAAAACAGAGAGCGGACGACTCATGCTTCACCTCCATTGTTATCATTGTTTTCCTCAATGTTTTCAGGTTTGCCGACGAAATAATTAAAAATGTCCCCTTCCCGTCGATAGATTTCACTGATAACCCGATCTCCCAGCGTACCAGCGATATAGCCGACGATAAACGCGAGGTTTCTTTCTATCTTGAGGTATTCCACAAGCAGGTAAGCCGGAAATATTGCCAGCAGCGACACGCCCAGGCGAATCAGCAGCTCGCGACTGCCGGTAACTGTTTTCAGATACAGTGCATGAATAATGTTGGTGAGCGCGCCTATAATGCCCGATGCCACAAGACCAAAAAAGTCGTTCCGTTCCATAATCTTTTTCGTTAAAAGTATCGTATTGGCCTGAAGCTTCGGGCTTCGCTCTTCCACTCTGTATCAGCGTAAGCGGGGTAGCTATCGTAAGGGAAGTAAAAGATATACGCCGCATATTCGCTGCCGGCATCGGCAGATTCGGCAGAAGTCCAGTATGAGCCATGCGTAAAGCCGCCAATGGCCGCCGAGTTGCTTGCAATCTTTACCCAATCGTCGGGAGTCGGCAAGCAGAAGTCCGTGTACCCGTCAGGCGAAACGTAGTCGTGGCAGTACTTTGCCGCGCTGCCGGTGTGCCCTGCCTGCCCGATAATGGCATTGGTGTTGGGGTTGCCTTGCCCAAGAGCAAACGCAGTCGCTCCGGAGAAAGCATCAGTAACGTTACTCCATGGCATCGGCGTAGCATCAGCCGGAGTAATGACAATGCCATGAAACTCGCCAGCCACAAACCCTGCATCACCCGCCTGATAGATGGCGGCAATGATGCCGCCATGCCATGCCTGCCCGGCAACCGGAGCCGCCACGTTACAGTAAACCGTCCAGTGGAATGAATCCCGCAGCTCCTGGGCGTAATGAGCATGTTCAGCGCTCAAGCCTGCATTATTGCCCGCGATATCCAGATAACCGTTTTGGACAGCAGCAAGGAAACAGAGGGAAAGAAAAGCAATAACGTCCGCTTCAGACAGCGACATATTGGAGACGGTAATATGAACGCCATCCTTCCATGTGGTAAGAGTGGGAATGTTGTGATCATTGAACTCAACACTGCTTCCAGAAATATCAAGTCTCCGCAAGCCGGCAAAGCGGGTGATATGCAGCAGCTCACCCGTCAGACCCGTGGCGCCTGAAAGGTCAAGCTCTGTCAGCGTTGCGGGAAGTGTATCAAAATCACCGGACACAGGAGAACCGGGGATTGAAAGGCGCGTCAGCGGGCACCCGGCAACAGAAAGTTCACCGGTGAAGTTGCCGCCAACAAGCACAAGTTCAGTCAGGCTTTCCAGATTCCCGAACCCTTTGACCGAGCCACAAAGCGAAGGATAACCAGCATTCGAAAATTTTGTAATCCGGTGAACATCCCCCTTGATCACCAGATCGAAACGGCCAAGGTCAGAGTAAACGGTCGTATAGACCAAAGATTCAAACGTCACCTGATACGTTGATCCTGCTCCCCAGTTGATAATGATGGCGCCAGTTCCCACAATGTTCAAGGTGCGGCTTCCGGGTAACTCAATATCCCAATACAGGCCCACCAGTTGCCGCATGTACAGTCGAGTGTTCCAGGCGTTTGCAGGCGTAAGCTGCCCCTTGGTGTTCCACCCTCTGCTTTTCTTCGTGGTGAGCGCTTCATTGAATCCTTTGCTGCGGCTCATCGTTGCATACGAAGGGGTTCAGCTTGAAGTCGGGCGTAGATGGTGACATATTGAGAGCCCTCCAGGTACTGGACACCAGCAGCAAAGACGTTTTGCAGCTCTTTGATGTATTGCCGCTCATAGAAGGCGATCATCGACACAAACCCCTCACCGCCAACAGATGCGGCAAGCGAGGGCAGCACGTAAGCCGCCAGCACCTTATAGACTGAAGCTTTCAGCCATTGGGCAGGGTTCAGCTTCGCCTCATCAAGCGCGCCAGACTGAGTGCCTGTAATGGTAGAGGGGCGAGAAGGAGCTGAGAAGTATAATTGAGCTGGAAGCCAGAACGTTTGTATGTCACGGATAATGTCAGCTTTGGCATCATCATGATAAGCCACAAAAGCGGCAACCCCATGCTCAAAAACATAGGGCTGGTACTTCAGTAAATCGGCATCGGTAGAGAAAGCCATCGGAGTCCTTTTATGCTGATCGTTTGAGAGAACCGGCGGTAATACGCACATCCGTTACAGCGGCGCTCAGTTGCAGTGTCCAGTTATTGTTTGCTGTTGTCTGTAAAAGCGGGATATCCGACAGATCAACAATCAAGGTTTTTGACGCCTCCACATTCAGCGACAAAAGCACACTCCCTCCCGTTACAGGCCTGATATCCACCCTTACCGCTGCAGCACTGGTATTGGTCAGCATAATCCACGAGACA
Organism: uncultured Chlorobiaceae bacterium; assembly: GCA_903843305.1. Lineage (GTDB taxonomy): Bacteria > Bacteroidota > Chlorobiia > Chlorobiales > Chlorobiaceae > Chlorobium. Next base: position 12,601 of record CAIMPI010000009.1, on the reverse strand, counting down.
TCAAGATAGATTCCAGCCCCAGCCGCTGCCAATATCGTGGTCTCAGTCGTAGTCGTCAGCGTTACGGTGGCCTGAACAATCAGCGCCCGGCAGGCAAGCGGCACAATCACCAGTTTTCCAAGCTGGTCACTGTACATATTTGTTCGATCAAGAGCCGACACCGCCGCAGGATCAGCCGCATACGCAATGCCTCCAACTTTGACCGGATTACCACTATCTACCGCATCATGGGCCACATTCCCCGTGGTGCCCGATGCCGTCACCGTGCCATTGATCGTGACCGTTGAAACCAGAGCATCAATCGGCAAAGGCATCGTTGCTGCTCGTGCCAATCCGGTAGCCGTCCCGGACGTGTAAGCCGTCATCCGGACCCGAAGCCATTTGAAGGACACTGGGATAATCCACATTCCGGAAGCCGTGACGGTAGTCGTCAAAACCCCACCGGCAACAGGCACTGCAACCACCGGGGAAAAAGTCACCCCATCAAGCGACCCCTGAAGGGTAAGTGTGCCAACAAAAGTTCCTCCAACCTGTACCGTCACCTCCCGAAATACCGAGACATCAACCGCCGCAATCAAGTCAGCGTTCAACGCCCCGGCAGTAAGGCCGGCAAGATCAATGATAGATGGCGCTGCAGGCATCTGTGGTGCCGATGGGTTCCAGCGAGTGCCCATATCTTCAATCGCCATATCTTACCCTCCCCCTGTCTTTTCAAGCGTTATCAGTTCCATTATCCGAGTCTTACACCAGGAAGCACCGCAATCGCGCGATTGTTCAGAACCTGAGAATCGGCCTGCAACTCGACGGTGACTTCGTAGAAGTTCCCGTTCATAATCATGTCATAGACCTTCATGCCGTTTTTGGTGGTCATCAATGAAAAGTATGCCTGCTCATCAGATCGGAAAGCGTAGATACTGGTACAATCCGTGCTGGTGCCCTTTGTCTCCGTTTGTGGGAGTACTTCAGTGCCGTCGTAATTGAAACCCGCATGAATAACGGGGACGCCCGCAAAAGTCATAATCCTGCGGCCAAACTGATCAATGGTCACGTCACACTGTGCAGCGGCGACCGTTGACAAGCGGCCCCATATACTGCTGTTCATCACCAAAAGCTGAGCGCCATTTACTACACTCCCGATTAACACCTGCAGCGCTTCAATAAACTTCTGCTGGCTGGATACCGCTGTATCACTCACACCTGTCAGCACCTGAAGGCCATTTGTGCCTGTTGCGGTGAGTGTTTGACTGGCGCCAAGAGCGGCAACAATCTTTTTCAGTCCGTTGAACTGGGCAGGCGTCAGCGTAGCATCACCATTAACGATGTAATTGCTGAGGTTGCGGCCAAGTGTCTGGCCAAAAGCGGCGAGCTCTCGTTTCATTTCACTGGGGATATCTCCACCACGCTCCTCATAAGCACGGTCGAGGCGCATCGTCTTGCCGAGAATTTTCAGCGCAAAGGTTGCGTAGCTTGGCGCCGCATCAACCTTTGAAGCAAAGTCAGCGGCGATGGCACGAAAAAGAGCATTGGCGTTTACATCAGCATCCGAGCGAACCAGCGCCGAACCGCCGGGCTGATAAAAGAAGTGGACATAGTCCAGAATTGGTGCAGTTTTGCGCACATTGTCAAGCACAAGTTTCGAGAGTTCGTCTTTTGCAGATACATCATAAATGAGTCCCATCGTGGTAATTGTTTGGTGTTAGGTTATTTTCGTGTCGCTTTAAGAGCCTCGAACTGTGCGCGCAGCTTCTCGGCAACCGGGTCACCGCTACCGGCAGCAGCGCCAGAGGAACCACCATCAACAGAGCCCTGGCTTCCTGCACCGCCCGGAGTTGCAGGGAGAAAGTGGGGATTGGCTTCAAGGAAGTCAGATACGTGTTCATCAATCGTGAGCGGCTTGCCGTTCCTGGCTACAGGATTTCCGGAAGAGTCCACCACCATGACGCCTTTCTTCGGATCAAACCTGATCGAGCCGCGAAGAAGAGCCGCAACCTGATCGGGGCGATGGGCTTTGCGTGCAGCAGCAAGCAGCTTGCCATCAACTTCACTTCTTTCAAGTTGCGCCGTGAGTTCCTTGAGCTGATCAGCCGCCTCTTTTTGAATCTTTTGAAGAGCCGCATCTTTTTCCTTTACCGTATTGTTGAGAAGCTGATCAAATTGTCCCTTCGCCAGCAAAGCATCATCCGACCGTCTTGTTTCTGCTTCCTTCAGCCGTTTATACTCTTCAACATCAACCCCGTCAAACGGAGCTTTTACAGCGGCAAGAGCAGCTTCCATTTTTGCTTGTGCCGCAGCAGTCGCAGCGTCAACCCGCGCCAGTATTACGGCATCTAGTTCAGCCTGTGAATAGGTCTTGCCTTGTCCATCCCCACTTCCATCAGCCATATCTTTATCTCCTTTTTAGAATTTTTTAGGTAAAATAAAGATAAAATTAGATAAAAAAGAAAACAATTCTTTCTCTTTTATGGTAAAGTTGAGATAAAAAGCAAGGGAGAGGGCACCTTACAGCTCCGCCGCCTCCGGAGTACCGGAAGCCGCTCCGCGCAAAAGCATGGCAGCACGGCACGAAGTATCGCGCCAAGCTGCATGAAGAGCGTCGGGACGGCGGTAGCGCAAAAGCTGAGTACAGCCTTTGCTTATGGGGTAAGGTGTGGGGCAAGGAACCGGGAGGGCGTATTTGGGGGGTAAGAGCAATATAAGGGTCAGCCAGAAAAGCAATCAGATTCCCCTTTACATTATGAAGCTAAGCCAGTTAGAATTATTAACAGACGATCGCGCAAAGTTACTGCACTTGGTGTTAGCGTTCATGCTTAAAAGACAACCGGCACATTGAGAATGAAACGAAATACGGAAACAAAATGATAGAATTGAAAAAAATAATATCCTGATCCTTCGCATTTTTAAAAATATCCGCCTACCCACATGCAGCACATTGGCAAGCGGCACAAGAAGTCACACAAACCAAAGCGTGCCAAAGAGATGCAATTTTGCCGAAACAAAAAAAATTAAAATTATTTTGTTAGTATCAATTAGTATCATAACTTTGCGGTAGTGATACTTAATGATACTTAATTAATGTTGTATGAAACAAACAATTGACTCTCAAGAAGAACTCTTGACTATAAAAGAAGCATCAGAGCTTTTAAAGGTTTCTGAGGTTTCTGTAAAAAGATACATTTCTAAAGATGTTATTCCATCTGTAAAAATTGGTGGAGCAAGACGAATAATTAAAAATGATATTTGGGACAGTTTCGTTGAAAAAATCCGACATGAACACAACGGAAAAACCAATGTAGTTTTGGAACCTGACGCTCCATATTTAGTAAACAGAGAAATTGAAAAAAAGGAAAAGAAATCAAAACCAGGTTTTAACAATCTAACACCAAGCGAGTGGGCTTTACTTTCAAAGAATGTTATTAACGAAACTGAAATTCTTAATACAGTTTGGAATGACCTTTCTTCTCCGAGAAACAAATATCAATTAGAACATGGTGCGGTGTATCCGATAAAACTTGCGGAACGACTTATTAAAATGTATTCAGCAATTGGCGACACAGTGTTTGACCCATTTTTAGGAATTGGTTCAACAATAATCGCAGCACAAGCTCATGAAAGACACGGAGTAGGAATTGAATTAAATCCAAAATTTGCTCGACTTGCTGAACAATGGTTGCATGAAGTTCAAGGGCTTTTTACAAACGATAAGGGTTACAAAATTATAAATGATGATTGCCGAAATATGCTGCAGCATATTCGTAAAGATATAATTCAACTTACTGTAACTTCGCCACCGTATGCAGATTTTATTCAAAAATCATTGAAGGATAGAGCCACAGTTCACAAGACATCTATTATTGAACACGAAAACAACAGCACAGTTAAACAATATAGTGAACATGAACATGACTTTGGAAATTTGCCTTACAAAGATTTTCTGAAAGGCATAAAGAAAATTCTCCAAGACAATTTTGAAATAACAAAGCCAGGGGGATACTCATGTTGGGTTGTAAAAGATTACCGTGACACAAAAAACAAAATCCCCTATATACCTTTTCATTCAGACCTTGCATCAGTTGGACAAGAAGCAGGTTGGCTTTATCACGACTTAATTATTTGGGACCAAACAGGTCAAAGGCGTTTAGTTCTGTTGGGTTATCCATCTGTATTTTATGTAAATCAAAATTGTTCTTTCATTGTAGTTTTTAGAAAATCAAAAGCATGATTAAGACAGCAGCAGAATTTGATTTTGGTGGTGAAGATACTTCGTATCTCTCTCACTCTTTGCATCCATATCCTGCAAAGTTTCCACCGCAATTACCAAAAAGAATTTTACAACAATACGCAGTAAAAGGGCAAATAATCCTTGACCCATTTTGTGGATCAGGAACTACACTTGTTGAGGCAAGAATTTATGGTGTTAACGCCATAGGTGTAGATGTCAATGGGTTATCAACTTTACTTTCAAAAGTGAAGGCAACTTCACTTTCACCATTACAATTCAAGACAATTGGTAAATTTATTGAAAACATTCAAGATGAAATTTTCAGATGGAAATTAGGGCAGCGACCAGAAATTAAAATAAAAGAAATTGAAGGTTCTGACCATTGGTTTCAAAAAAATGTTTCAGAAGAAATTACATTTCTTTTAAATGAAATCCATAAACAAAAAGACAAAGACATTGCTGACTTTTTAAAAATTGTTTTGTCATCCATAATTGTTAGAGTTTCAAATCAAGACAGTGATACAAGATTTGCTGCAGTAGAAAAAAATATTCAAAACTGTTTTACTCTTGAACAATTTTGCAAAAAAACGACAGAGTACAATTCGCGAATGGTTGAGTTCTCAAAGATCATTAGCGACAAAACAGAATTAAATATTTACAATGCCGACAGTAGAAATTTAGATTTCATCGCAGACAATTCTATTGATTTAATTATTACTTCACCTCCTTACGCGAATACATACGATTACTATTTGTATCATAAGTTCCGTAAACGCTGGCTTGACCTTGATGTTAAGTTTGCACAATATAATGAAATAGGTTCAAGGCGTGAGTATTCAAGCTTAAAAGAGAAACCCGAAAAATGGAATGATGATTTAACAAAGTGTTTTATAGAAATGCACCGAGTTTTAAAACCCGATAAACTTGCATTTATTGTCATTGGCGACAGTGTGATTAATAAAAAATTGATAAAAATTGAAAAGGAAATTTCCGAATTTGCACCGAGAATTGGGTTTAAAGTGAATAAAATTTTATCCTCTGATTTATCAGGTCATTCAAGGATTTTTAACCCTTCATATGCACAGAAAGGGAAGAAAGAACATTTAATAACTTTACAAAAAGGATAATGAAAGAAGTAAGAATATATTTTGAGTGCTTAGAGCAAGCGGCTCACTTTATCAAACCTATTTTAGAACAAACAGATTCTTTCAAAAAGAAACTTTTTGAAATCAAACTTATTAAACTAACAGGTAATTTTGCTTTATACTCCAAACTTATTGCACCCGTTGTTTATCTCAAAGACCCTGACATTTTAATAACCATAGTTGAAGACGCAATTGAGTACCCGCTTTTTCAACTTGAAATGTCAACTGCAGTATTTACGGAAGACCACGAATTACAACGCTTTGATGGAATAGTAGCATCAACAGAAAATAATTGCATATACGGTAAACTTTCACCTATTAATAAAACTTCGCAGAGTGCACACGGTGGCAACACAAAATTTAATTACCTAACATCCTACAAAGCCATTTATGATAAATTCGGCAAACTTGCTTTTCATTTTGATTGGCCATGTGATGAGAAAGGAAATGTTATTGTAAATCCAAATTTTATGAGTTGTCCAGCCGAAGTGAAAACTCTGGTTTCATTTTTGAAACAACTTTTAAATTTTGTTTCGGCGGGAAAAATTAATTTTTCAAAATGGCTTGTAGATTTTGAAAATGAATTGGTAAAAGAAAAAGGGTTCCCTGAATGGCTTGAAAAATTAAAATCATTTACCCTTCCTGATATAAAAAAACAAAATACTTCTCGGACAGAATGGAAAGAAGTTAATAAAGAATTTCATTTAAAAATAAATCGTTTCGGTCATGCGATGGACCCTGAAAGAGGTATGTTAGCTTATTATGGAACAATTTGCGACAACACAATTGCAAAAATGTTGTTTGATAAAAAGAACACTGCATGGTATAAGGATACACCCAAAGAAAATGAGATTACTGATTACTTAAAACAAAATGGGTTAGAAACCGCAAGCGATTTTTTGCATTGCTTTTTACTTGGTTCAGGAACAATTAAAAATGAAAAATTTGTAGAACTCAGCAACCAATACAAAGGCAGTAAAAGCGAATCCATTGAAATTGATTTGAGCAATTTTTTGCAAGAAAACTTCTTCACACTCAATAAAGCATTGCGGACAGTTTTTAAATTTTCAAAGCAATTACACATTACTGACACCCAAGGTAGAACACGAATAAAATTTATTTGGAAAAAATTTAGCGTATCAAATGATTTTTCAAAGTTCCCTACCATAACCCCTATACAAGACAGGACTGTTTTTGACGAAGATGATATTACATATATTTCCGTTCACAATGTTTTACGCCAAAATGGTTACAAACTTATTGCAGTAAGTTACCCTGGTGCACAAGGCGATAGAGTTGTTTTAGCAGAAGCAGGAACAGGAAGACGGCAGCAGCGCAGATATATTGACATTATTTCTTATTTGCCAAAATCTCATTCAGCATTGCAAGAAAACAAAGGGAAATTTTCTACTGCTTCAATACAAGGAGAAATAAAAGAACTTGCGAAATATAAAACAGAAAAACCTTATAAGGAATCAATTGAAAAATTTTTAAGTCGCTTTGACGAAGAAGCCCCTCAAGTTTTCAAAATTGGAGTCGGTTTTTGGGCTAACAGTAAATTTACTATCGAGAACATACAACAACTTGAAATTGACAAGTTGGATTATTTCATTTTCATAAAATCCGACCAAACGAATTGGAAAGTTTTTTGTACGGGAAAGACAAGACTTTTCTCCGAAACAGAGGGTACTGTTGAATTACCAAAAGTTTATGAAGTAAAAAAAAATAGATACGCAACATGGATTGTTTGAAGCAGAAGAATAAAATTGAAGTCAAATACGATTAAAAACTATGAATCTCAAGGCATTTGCAGGCACATTGCTAAAGCACCACAAGCCAAGACTAAAACCAAAGCTGTGTCAAAGAGCCTGCAAGCCCGACCCAAAGAAGAAAAGAAATTTTTACCTAAGTTGAGCGATTCATCCAAGATTAGCTGAAAAATTAAAAACCTTAAGTGTTTATTTTTGTGATCGTTATAGCTTGCATTATCTGTCATAGTGCTCTTAACCCATTGGGTTAAAGCTCTTTTTCATTGCTCATCGATCAATTTAGGTCTTAAAAATGCCCCATCGCGCGGTGTATTTCAAAAAAGATAAATGAATATTATGTTTTCGATATTACAATTTTATCAATCAGATCCTTCTCGATAGAGTATTCAGTAGTCATGCAAATGTAAAGGATCTGGTTTCGTACTATCAGTATGACAAATCTGTCTTCTATATCTGAAGCCTATGGTAATACAGATATTGATTTTAGGATTAACGAGAAACAACACTTCTTCTTTCAGAAATATATGTCATACAAATCCATTGCTGCGATCATGGTGGAACGGCGAGTTAGGCAGATTTCTCATTCTGAATAAATCGGAGTGAATTCAGGAAAGATTTAAAAAGAGAAGGCTCATCAAGTTTCTTTTTTTAACGAATAAAAGGCAGCCACTTCGCTGTTTGAATGATAAACCAGATAAGGTTATTGGTGAATATTCCCGCCAAATCAGCCTACCGTCTTCCCTCAACAACGCCCATCCCCACCACACCGCACATGACCACCACACCCCCGCTCTCCACCATATCACCCCGTTACCTCGATAATATCACTCCACCGCGTCGTATAGCAAGGCGAAAGCCTATCCTGATTAGGCTGCCAGCTCCCGGCATTTTCCGAAGCAAGGCGCACCGCACCGCGCCCATACCGCTCATTAATGCCATCCATAACCCGCATCAGCTTTTTGCTCTGCTCACTGTCAGCCGCCGCTTCATCAGCAAAGAGCGAAAGAGTCTTGCCAGCCAACGCAGCCGGCGAAAGTTCACTTACAATAACCCCTGCTTTCTTGTAAGCATAGCCGCCCCGAAAGAGCACATCCAGCAGCGATTGAGCCGCACGAGTCAGCGTCATGGTGTCTTGAGTCGGGTACTGTAAAGAAATGGTTTTCGTGCCCCAGTATCGTGCCTGTTGATCATCAAACGGGCTTGTGCCGATAAAGAGCGTCAGCATCGACGCAACCGCCTGTTCCTTGCGCAGCTTCACCGCGCACTTGCCCGCAAAGGTTGCAACCGCCTGATGTAACTCGTCCCATGTCGTCACACTCTTTCCGAAAGATCGTGATGTGCAGATGCTTTGCTTTGCAGGTCTGACAAGCTCCATCGGCAAGCATGAAGTGCCATTGAGTTCCGCCTGCACCTTTGCGCCGGTGATGTGCAGATGCTTGCGCACCCAGGGCGCAGGGGCCGCCGCCAGATCAGCAGCGGTGTTGATGTTGCGTGCATACAGCAGCTTGCTTAACTGCCGACCAATACCCCAGATATCCTCAACCTTGGTGGCGGCAAGCGCGGAGCGAATGGCCTCATCGCTGTTCAGAAGGCAAACACCCAGATAATGCGGATTCTTTTTCGCCAGGCGATTTGCAACTTTGGCAAGCGTCTTGGTTGGCGCCATACCGACGCAAACCGGAATGCCAGTATGCTGCCTGACTGTCCGACGGATAAGGCGCGCATACTCTGCCAGGTCAAACCGCCCAAAACTGCTCATGTCGAGAAAGGCTTCATCAATGGAATAGAGTTCAATGTCAGGAGCAAGAGCCGCCAGCGTCATCATCACGCGTGACGACATATCACCATACAACTGATAGTTCGACGAAAAGACCGCCACCTTGTACCGACGAAGCACATCCCTGCATTTGAACACCGGAGTGCCCATTTTGATGCCAAGCGCTTTGGCTTCCTCAGATCGGGCAATAATGCAGCCGTCATTGTTCGACAACACCACCACCGGACGAGTCCGCAACGCCGGATCGAACACCCGCTCACAAGAAGCATAAAAGTTGTTGCAGTCAACCAGAGCAAACACAGGTGAGCCCTCCAACGCTATCGCGGTTTGTGGATCACATAAGCGACGATCCCCCACACCAAAAAGTCATTCTCTTCAGTAATCCGTATCGGCTTAAACTCAGCATTTGCCGGAACGAGGTAGACGCCATCATCCCGCACCGAAAGACGCTTAACCGTAAATTCACCATCAATAAAGCACACCGCAATATCACCATCCTTGGCATCAAGTGCCTTATCAATCACCAGTAAATCCCCATCCTCAATACCAGCATCAATCATAGAGCTACCTTTCACCCGAGCGAAAAACGTCGCCGCAGGATGCTTCACCAACTCCTTTTTCAAATCCAGGGCAATCTCAACATAATCCTCAGCAGGCGAAGGAAAACCCGCAGCCACCCCAGCAGCAAACAAAGGCAGCTCAAGCGATGTCGTTTCATCAGCCGTGTAAAATTCCAGGACAGCGTTAGAATGTATTCGGGAAAGTCTCATCGTTAAGAGTGATAGTTTTCAAAATCATAGTAGCATCACAATATGCGAAAAAGGTAAAGAAGAGCCACTCAAGAGAAGACGGAATAATGGAAGGTTTTGTGCCGTGCAAGGAATGCAAGCCGTCAAAAGTCACTTCCCACTGTACTCTTGAGAGTGCCCTTTGTGTTCTTCAAAGTTCTGAATGTACCGCTCAACCAGCGGAGCGTTGCCCTTCAGAATCTGCAGGTTCTCAGCGTTCTTTTCCTCGGCTGCTTTTGTAAAGTTGAACGAGCCCGAAATCAACGTTGCCCGGTCGATGATGATAATCTTATTGTGCGCTATGGCGTGCGCTGCATCGATGGAAACCGGAATACCGGCATGAGCGATAAAGTCAGCTTCGGTGTACTTTTCAGAGCGCTAGCTTTTGTCGAGTACAGCAACGATCTTCACCCCTCTTTTTTGCGCATTAACGAGAGCCTTGGCAATTGGCGCTGAGGTGAATGAATACGCTTGAATGAGTATCTCACTCTTTGCCGCGTTGATCTCCTTGACAACCGCAACAGTGGTACCACCAAGAGGAGAAAAATATACATCCACGGTTCCCTTGGCTTTGAAGCTTTCAGCCATAACAGGGACGGGCGCAAGCAGCAAAAGCGCGATAAATGCAGCCTTGATCTTCATTACTTTCATCGGTTGATTGGCAAAGCGAAATCTACGAAAATAACGTCAGAGAAATGGGGTTGATATGTTCATCCATGAGGGTTTTGTAACGACCTGAAGTTATTCTGGCTCCACAGCGCCGAGTACTGCACTGCTCCGCATGATAGCATGGCCGCACTGCACGGAGTACCGCGCAAAGCCGCAGGAAGAGCGTCTCCGCGCTTCGCTTGCAAGCAGGCCATCTGCAGCCGCCTTGCCTCATCGCCTCCGCATCCAGCAACTCCGCTTTGCTCTGCTGCTTGCTGCTTTGGCAACTCGCAGCGGCAGGGGCAGCATGATGCAAGAGCCATGCAAGCGCAGGCCAGCAGGTTGCGCGAAAGCGGAGTACCTCCTTCGCTTCTGCACGCCAGCAGCACCACCCACCATGCCGCCCTTGAGTACAAGAGCGTCAATGTAAAGGAAACTTGCGCCGCCTCCCGTATGCGCAAACGAAAAGAAGAACTATAGCTCCGCACCCTCCGGAGTACCGGAAGCTGCTCCGCCCGAAGCATGGCAGCCGAGCGCCGAGTACAGCGCACCGCTGCATGAGCTTTCTGCGCGCTTCGCTTGCTGCAGGCCAGAAATGCCACTGCAAAACCGCCGCACTGCATGCGTTCTTCTGCCTGCGCGGGAAGATATCGCTTCATTCCGCTGCTGCTCCGCGAGTACGCTACACGCTGCTCCATGAATCGACCCGCTCCGGCTCCAGAACGTGCAGAGCGCCTTATCAGTGATCCGAAAGCATGGGAAGAAAAGCGCCCTTGGGTACAAGAGCGCTTTGGTTTTCAGTAGCAGGCCATCGGCAAGCCGCATTGCCTCACCGCCTCCGCAGCCTGCAACTCCGCTTCGCTTCACTGCATGCTGCTCCGGGCATGGGCTGCATGGAGCAAGAGCAAAGCAGAAGCAGGCCAACATCTTCCGCGAAAGCGGAGTGCCGCCTTCGCTCATGCACGCCCGCAGCACCATCCAGCATGGCGCACTTGAGTACAAGAGCGCCAATATAAAGCAAGCTTGCGCCTCCTCCGGCGACTGGCAACTCCGCTTCGCTCTGCTGCCAGCCGCCTCCCCCATGCGCAAACGAAGAGAAGAACTTTAGCTCCGCACCCTCCGGAGTACCGGAAGCTGCTCCGCATGATAGCATGGCCGCACTGCACGGAGTACCGCGCAAAGCCGCATGAAGAGCTTTCTGCGCGCTTTGCTTGCCAGCAGGCCCGAAATGCCTCTGCAACACCAGCGCACTGCATGCGTTCTTCTGCCTGCGCGGGAAGAATTCGCTTCATTTCGCTGCTGCTCCGCGATTACGCTACACGCTGCTCCATGAATCGCCCCGCTCCAGCTCCAGAACGTGCAGAGCGCCTTGTCAGAGTACTGTCAGTATGGGAAGAAAAGCGCACTTGAGTACAAGAACGCTTTGGTTTTCAGTAGCAGGCCAGCGGCAAGCCGCATTGCCTCACCGCCTCCGCAGCCCGCAACTCCGCTCCGCTTCACTGCCTGCTGCAGCGGCTCTTTGCAGCGGCAGGGGAGCATAGTGCAAGAGCAAGGCAAGCAGGCCAGCAGGTTTGCGCGAAAGCGGGGTACCGCCTTCGCTTCTGCACGCTCAGCCGCATTGCTTCATCGCCTCCGCAGCCCGCAACTTCGCTTTGCTCTGCTGCTTGCTGCTTCGGCGACTTGAAGCGGCAGGGGCAGCAGGATGCAAGAGACAAGCAAGCAGGCCAGCAGACTGGCGCGAAAGCGGAGTACCGCCTTCGCTCATGCACGCACCGCCGCCGCAGCCAGCATGGCGCCCTTGAGTACAAGAGCGCCAAAGCAGCAAGCTCCACTGCCTGCTGCTTTGGCGCCTTGCAGCGGCATGGGCAATGCAGAGTAATCGAGTAGCAGGCAGGCCAGTGGCAGCCGCAAAGCTTCGGGGCATGGCAGCCAGCAGCTTCGCTTCGCTCAGTGCATGACAGCTTCCCCTCGCAGCGGCATGGGCGGTTCATTGTAGCTGAAAGCAAGCAGGCCAGCAGGTTGCGCGAAAGCGGAGTACCGCCTTCGCTTCTGCACGCTCAGCCGCAGCAGCCAGCATGGCGCACTTGGCTACAAGAGCGTCAATGTAAAGCAAGCTTGCGCCCCTTCCGGCGACTGGCAACTCCGCTTCGCTCTGCTGCCAGCTACCTCCCCCATGCGCAAACGAAAAGCAGAACTTTAGGCTACACACCCTCCGGAGTACCGGAAGCTGCTCCGCCTGAAGCATGGCAGCCGAG
>CAIMPI010000008.1 GCA_903843305.1 uncultured Chlorobiaceae bacterium | reverse complement strand
ACCACCGCACGCACTTCGTACACTTTGCCTATTTCACCCCCGTCAATCATCTGTTTCATGCAGGATACTGCGGGGTGAAATCTGAGCTGATGGTCAAGAAGCGCAAAACCTGGAGCTGTGGAGGCGACATCAACCATGGCGGCAGCATCCGCGACATTGAGTGCAAAGGGTTTTTCACAAAGCACACTTTTGCCGCTTTCAAGCACTCCGGTCACCATCTCCGTATGCAGGTAAGTCGGCGTGGTCACGCAAATAAGGTCAAGATCGCACTGCAACAGGTTGCGCCAGTCGGCAAAACCCTGACTGATATCGAACATCTTCATGAACTTCTGTCGGTGCAGCTCAGTGGGACTTGCCACGGCTGTAAGCTCAACATTATCCATCAGTGAAAAAGCCGGCGCCTGTGCTACCCTTGCCCAGCCGCTTCCGATAAACCCTATTCTTATTTTTTTCTGCACTATCTTTGTTATCTATATCTATTTTTTAAAATACGTTATAAGTAATATATACAAGCACTTAAAGATCTAATTTCGCAAACACTTCGCTCATCATAGTAAAAACTCTTTTTTATCAGGATAAAGAACTTTCAGCGATGCCAGCTTGTGAACGACTTTACTGCCACAGAAATACTCTTAAATATTAAGGCAAGTAAAGCATAGCGCACCTATAGTATAAGGCATATATTTTATTTCCTCTAATAAATTAAACTCTTACCTTTTAAACTTTGATTTAAGGTGCGTCGGGGAAAGCTGATTGTTCTTCAATAAAGAACAGGGTCGATTGTCTTGTGTGAATTGTGCACTGTCGGGGACAATGAGCTGGCGGGTTATTGGCTGACTCTTTTTTTGATGGTTTCGAGGAGTTTGTTGAGTTCGAGGAGCTCTTTGTTCATGTCGATGGCTTTGTTTTGGAGCTGCTGAATTTTTTCGGTGCACTGGGTGAGCATGACGGTCAGGGCCTGATCGGGTGGCGGGGCTGGTAGTTCCGGGGCTCCTTTTTTGCCGTAAAGAATGTAGTTGACGTCGATGCCGACGGCTTCGAGTTTTTCGCGGAGGATGTTGCCGATGCGGTTTTTGCCGGTGACATAGGCGGTAATATAGGAGGCGTCTTTGGCTCCTATGGCCTGGCAGAGTGCCACCTGGGTTTTGAATTTCTTCTTTATCTCTCCCCTGAGTCGTTTGGCTTCGTCGGTGTACGCGCCTGATACAGGCATATATTTACATTTAATCCATTATTTTGCTTATCTTTGATAGATAATTATATCCAATATTGAGAATAAAAGCAAACAAATAGTACGAAAGATAACGAATGATAAGGATAAGCAAGGGAACAGGCGGAGGGAAAAAATGGATAGTTCTTTCTCTATTTCCCCATTTCCCCGTATAAAAAAGGGTGTACGATGCCAGCGGCGAAGATTACAGCGGAGATTATCGAGAGTATCAGTGATGCGCTTGTTGCGGGTCATTACCGGGAGGTGGCGTGCAAGCTTGCGGGGATTGACCGGAAGACGCTGTTGAATTGGCTGAAGCGGGGTGAGCGGGAGCGGTCTGGCTTGTACCGGGATCTCTTTCTGGAGGTTGAGCGGGCGGAGGCGAAGGCAGAGGTGTTTCACCTGAAGAATATCGAGACGGCTTCGGTGAAGAACTGGTTTGCGTCGGCGTGGTTTTTGGAGCGGAAGCATCCTGAACGGTAGGGCAAGCGTGAGGCTCCTCCGGCGGATGATCGGGAGCGGGATGAGATTGTGGTTATTGGGTGAGGTATGTTGCTGTGATGTATCAGGGTTTTACGGTAACGATTAACAAAAACAACAACTCACGCATAGTTTTCAGAGTAGTTTAACGTGGAATTGAGGGGCTGCGCGCTTTTGCGCAGTCCCGATCGAATATAGGGTTAGCACTCATTGCAACGGAATAATGATGTCTGTGAGCTTCCAACTGAGACCTCGCCTACGAAGAACAAACTTTTTCTCTCCGCCGTCATTGCCTTTGACCCTTACAACAAACTTGTCTAGGGACTCATACGACATTGACGCTTCCGACAATGGCTTGCGGGCCGTGCTATTTGAGGCTTCTTCACCTTGTGCCGCCTGCGGCTGCGGCTTCTCACCAGCCATCAACTGAGTGATGCCTGCTGGTGTGACATAGGCATCAACCATCTTGTCAACCATCATCCCCGCGAGTGCCGCTCCAAATGCAGCAAAGGGGTTGTTTTTCATCTCATCGCTTTCTGCCATCTTCTTCGCAAACATGTCATTCATCTGGTCTTTGAGACTTTGGCGAACACTAGGAAACTCAACGTGCTCGGAAAGCGCCTCACCATCATGGCTTTCCGCAGCCGATTTCATTTGGTGCACTGTTATGTAGGGTGCCGCCACGACGTAGATGGCAAAAAGTCCAGCGGCAATACCCAGAACTACCTTCCACTTGCTCATAATTTTCCCCTTGAGTGCTAACGTTTGAATTAATCGGCTGGAACAGCTTTTTCGCGCCAGTCCGCGTTGAATGATGGGTTAGCCTAAATTATTTTATTCATATCGATTGAGTATCCAGCATTGCGAAGCTCTTTGGCGACTGAAAAATGCCATGCACCATGAATGTCGAGAGGAACATAAACTACACCACTAATATCTTATTTGGAATCTCAACATCGCCTTTAACCAAGGCGCAAACATTGTGACGCCCCAGTTTGCCGATTAAATAACCATGCTCAAATACAACATTTTGCCTGGCGCGTGATTTGTGCGTGTTCTCGCCAGCAAGACCGCCAATGTCGCAGGGTGCCCTATGTGTTAATATAGATGTCGCCTCTAACAAGGAGGTGAATTATGGGCTATTCAAGAGCAGTGAAGTCGAGTGTTCTGAAAAAGGTGTTACCGCCTGAGCAGCGAAGCATCGTCGAGGTAAGCAGAGAAACGGGTATT
>CAIMPI010000007.1 GCA_903843305.1 uncultured Chlorobiaceae bacterium | reverse complement strand
GTTAATTCTTCAATATTTTTTCTTTATTGTTGCTTATAATCATAAAGAAAACGGGTAAATAAATTTTTTTGATTATTAATTTATCGTTGTCTGTATTTTCGTTTTTTATTCAATCTCTTCTATTGTTTATTTGAATACTTTTAATGTTCAGTAAAAGAGTGGGGGAGTGATTGCGTAATGTTTTTTTGTGATTTTGATCACCGATAGGTAAACTGTGTTTCTGCGATAAAATCACTTGAGTTCTTATACTGGTAAACCCACAGCCTATGTCCCGTATCGTTACCATTCTCATGATGCTTGTTGTGCTTGCTTTTGGTGTGTTTCTCGGTGTCAGGCTTAATGGGAGCAGGGAAAGCAGGTTTGATGATCAAAAAAAAATCCTTGAAGCATACGGCTTGATGAAAGAGTTTTACGTTGACGAAGTTAATGGTGACAGTCTTTCGGACGCTGGCATCCAGGGAATGGCTGAGTACCTTGATCCACATACGGTGTACATGGAGCCGGAAAAGGTTTCTTATTCGAAGGAGGAGTTCGAAGGTAATTTTGATGGTATCGGGATAGAATTTGAGGTTGTTAACGATACGCTTCTTGTTGTTACTCCTCTTTCGGGTGGGCCGAGCGCTGCGGTGGGAATTTCTCCCGGTGATCGTATCATATCAATTGACTCCGTCTCTTCTGTCGGGATTACGCAGCAGGCTGTGCTAAAAAAACTCAGAGGAAAGCAGGGAACGAAAGTACGCCTGAAAATCTTCAGGCCTCTTAGCGGCAAGATTTTAGATTTTACGGTTACCCGGGGGAAAATTTCCACGTCAAGTATTGATGCTGCTTTTATGCTTGAGAATCGTATTGGATATATTCGATTAAGCCGCTTCATTGCGACAACAGCCAATGAGTTCCGTCAATCACTTGCGCTTTTGAAAAAACAGGGTATGGGTCGCCTCGTCATTGATTTGCGTGGAAACCCTGGAGGTTTTCTTGAACAGGCCGTGGAGGTGGCCGATGAATTCCTGACTAAAGGCCAGTTGATTGTCTATACCAAAAGTCGAAAGCATGGTGCGGAAAATGAACGATATATTGCTAAATCAGGCGATGGTTATGAACAGGGTGAGGTCATTGTGCTTATTGATAAAGGAAGTGCCTCGGCATCAGAAATTCTTGCTGGAGCGCTGCAGGACAACAAAAGGGCCCTTGTAGTTGGTGAGCTTTCTTTTGGCAAAGGCCTGGTGCAACAGCAGCTTCCTTTTGCAGATGGTTCAGCTCTTCGTCTGACAGTTTCCCGTTATTATACTCCTTCTGGTCGACAGATACAGCGAGTCTTCCATAAGGGAGTTATAGGTCGTAAACATTATTATGAGGAAGCGATGACGAATATTCTTCCCCAGAAACTCTTTACAAATTCTGATAGTTTGTTGTACTTAAGAAATAGTGAGGTTTCTGTCTACAAGACCTCTTCTCTTCCTGGCTTGTTAATGTCATTAAAAGGAAATATCAAGAATAGGAGTAATTTAGCGGTACTAAAAGATGCTGGAGGTATTATCCCGGATTTTTGGGTAACAGCGAAGAAGTTCCAGGGCTTTTATCAGGAGCTCTCCCAGTCAGGTTCTTTTGATGATATAGCCCGAAAGCTTCTGGATGATCCCCTTAGCAAGGCTCAGAGGTATAGGGGTTTACTTGATGCCTTTATTGTTGATTATGCTGAAGAGAGCCATTTCGAAGCTCTTGTCATGAAAACCTGCAAGGCAAAAAAGATCGTTTTTGATCGAGCAGGTTTTATCCGCGATAGAAAAAACATTGCAGATGCTGTAAAGTTAAGGATTGCGCATCAGCTTTTTGGTACCGAAGGTCAGATAAAATTTTTTGTACGTAGTGTTGATCCAATTGTCAGGATAGCGGCCACAGTTCCGGTCAGTCAGCCATGAGTCACAGGTTTAAAGATCATGTTGTTATCTATTATTTTTAACCGTTAAAATATTGTTATCATGTCAATACTTGAAAAAATCAATGACGCAGCCTGTACTTTACGGTTTAATAATGACTGGCTTAAGATATTTACCTGTCCTGTTCCAACTTCCGATTTTCTTTCTTTTGTTGCGGTTGCGACCATTGATGCCCCCCAGTCTGCGGTCTTGAGTCTTTTATATGATATTGATGTTGCAACCGAATGGGTCTGGAAAACAAAAGAAATGCGGTTGCTGCAAGAGTTGTCTGATGATGACGGACGGATTGTCTATCAGCTTGTCAGTGCACCGTGGCCTGTTTCTGATCGAGAAATCATAACGCGCTCAATGGGGTACATGGATCCTGAAACGTCCGAAGTATTTATCAAACTTGAGTGTTTGGCTGACTATCTTCCCAGAAATGATAAATATGTACGTGTCCCCCAGCTTGAGGGGGCATGGAACATCATTCCGCTTTCAGAGAAACAGTGCCGGGTCGTTTTTCGTCTGCATATCGAACCCGGCGGGGAGATTCCTTTCTGGCTTGCCAATATTGCAGTTATTGATACTCCTTATCATACCATGATTAATTTGCGGGAAATGGTCAAGAAGGAAAAGTACTTGACTCCGGTTGACGCACCGTTTATAAAATCAGTTACTGATGTTATCCAGCATTATGAAAAGTTTATAAAAGAGTGATTTTCAGGTTTTCTCTCAATAACTGTCAAACAATGAGATTATGGATGTAATTTCAATCATGAATGGGAAGTGGGAGTTTCGTGTCGAACATAAAGGGATCAAAATATTTTCTTCCAAGGTAAGCGGGTCAGAAATTTTTGGCTTCAAGGGAGAAATAGAGCTGCAGGTCTCTTTAAAAAAGTTGCTAAGCCTTTTTTATGACATGGCAAACTTTAATCGCTGGGTTCATAAGCTTGCAGAAATGGAGGTTCTTGAAAAAAGTGAAAATACCGAGTATGTTGTACGTCAAGTAATAAATACCCCTTGGCCTCTCAGGCAGAGAGAGGTGATAATGCGCTCCAGAATTGTTTCGGCAGGGGATAATGCCATAGCGCTAACCATGAAACAAGAACCGGAATATCTTCCCGCCAATCCAAAGTATCACCGTGTTCAGCATGCAACGGGAATGTGGGTTTTTACCCCGAACGGTCATGGCGTTGTTAATGTTGTCTTTGTAATGCATCTTGATCCAGGCAAGGATGTGCCAGCTCAAGTAAGTAATGCTGGCTTGTTCGAAGTTCCATTTTACTCATTGAGCAATTTGAGGTCTCTTCTGCCGGATACTTCATATAACCCGCCTTGGCCGGAAGAACTGGAAGCGTATCTTTCAATTATTGAAGATGAGCCAAAGATGCTTTGATAAGTTTTTCAGGTCGGACAGGAACAGCGCCCACCTCCTGACAGACTGTTCCTGCAGCAAGGTTTGCTATAATTGCATTGGTCACAAAGTCAATACCGGCAGCCACGCCAAGTGCCAATACTCCGATAACAGTATCTCCGGCTCCTGATACGTCGGCAACCTCCAGGGATGTTGCTCCAATATGGGTGAAGGTCCCATTATAAATAGTCATGCCTTTCTCGCTTCTTGTAACAATAATGTTGTCAGCCTGAATTTTTTCCTGAAGCAGACAACACGCCTCTTCAACTTCCCTGTCATTGTTGTGCAGCACAATGCCAAGAGACGCCGCCATTTCAGAAAGGTTTGGTTTAAACACAGTACAACCTTTATATGCCAGAAAATTCTGGAGTTTAGGGTCAACCAACACAGGAACTCCTTGTTTTCGTGCTGAAGCAATAATTCTCTGAATAAGTGTTGTACTGAGCAGTCCTTTATTGTAGTCCTCCAGTATTACAGCGTCAATTGAGTCAATAACAGAATTAAAAAAGTCAAAAATCTTTAGTTCAATGCACTCGTCGATCACCTTTTTGCTCTCAACATCAACCCTTGTGATATGATGGTTTTGCGAAAGAATTCTTGTTTTGGATGTTGTCGGTCTAGAAGAGTCGCATATCAGTCCTTCTGTTGTTAGTCCATGACTGCTACAAAGTTCAAGAAGTATCTCTCTGTTGCTGTCAGATCCTGTGATGCCAATCAATAAAGTTTCTGCGCCAAGCGACAGGGTATTGAGTGCAACATTTGCAGCGCCTCCCAGCCGGTGATCTTCATGGGTGACATCAACAACTGGCACAGGATATTCAGGAGAAATGCGCGAGACATGTCCGAAAATATACTTGTCAAGCATAATGTCGCCGATTACTGCGATCCGCTTGTTGCGAAAAGAGTTCAGAATGGTTTCTATAGAGCTCACAGTCATAATTGTCTGTTTTATTGAAAAGGAAGAGAACCCCTTAAATAAAAAAATAACAACAAAAACCATACTCAGCCATCAAGATATGATAGTATCATTTTATTTTTTGCTATTTTTTGTTATAATTAAAGCTAAGCATTTTTAAGCTTTATCTGAAAAAAGACAAAAGCAATGTTCGATAGTTTAAGTGATAAATTAGAGGCCACCTTTAAAAAACTTGCAGGTCAGGCCACTATCAATGAGATTAATATTGGCCTCGCAATGCGCGACATCAAGCGTGCTCTGCTTGGCGCCGACGTTAACTACAAGGTTGCAAAGAAATTAATTGAAGATATAAGGGAGAAGTCCCTTGGTGAACAGGTCATCAAAAGCGTGTCGCCTGCTCAGATGATTGTGAAAATCGTCTATGATGAGCTGACCGATCTGATGGGTGGAGAGCAGAAGCCACTGAACCTTTCTCCGAAGAAACTTCCTGCAATTATTATGGTTGCCGGTCTGCAGGGCTCTGGAAAGACGACCTTCTGTGCAAAACTTGCGTTGCGCCTGAAGAAGACTGGAAAAAACCCGATGCTGGTTGCGGCCGATGTCTATCGGCCAGCGGCGATTGATCAGCTTAAAGCTCTCGGTGTTCAAGTCGACGTTCCTGTCTTTGCCATTGAAAAGCAGGATGCCATGAAGGCGGCTCTTGATGGTCTGGAGTCTGCGCGGTTAGCGGCTAAAGATGTCGTTATTATTGATACTGCCGGACGTTTGCAGATTGATCACAAAATGATGGCTGAGGCAGAGGCACTGAAAAATGCGCTCAAGCCTGACGAGCTTCTTTTTGTTGTTGACTCCATGATGGGTCAGGAGGCGGTTAATACTGCTAAAGCCTTTAATGATCAGCTTGATTTTGATGGTGTGGTGCTCACCAAGCTTGATGGTGACTCAAGGGGCGGCGCAGCTCTTTCCATTCGTCAGGTTGTCGAGAAGCCGATAAAATTTATCAGCATCGGTGAAAAGGTTGATGATCTTGATATCTTTTATCCTGATCGTATGGCCCAGAGGATTCTGGGAATGGGTGATATTGTAAGTTTTGTTGAAAAAGCCCAGGAAAATCTTGATCTTGAGAAAGCTGCTGAGATGCAGAAAAAGTTGATGAAAAATGAGTTTGATCTCAACGACTTTTTCGAGCAGTTACAGCAACTCAAAAAGATGGGCTCAATTCAGGGATTGATTGAGATGGTTCCTGGTCTGAACAAGATGGTGCCAAAGCAGGATCTTGAAAATCTTGACTTCAAGCCGATTGAGGCGATGATCAATTCCATGACAAAGCAGGAAAAAACTAATCCTGATATTATTAATGGGAGCCGTCGTCAGCGAATTGCAAGGGGTAGCGGCACGAAAGTACAGGAGGTTAATCTCCTGCTCAAACAGTTTGGGGAAATGAAAAAGATGATGCGTTCGGTATCAAAACTGTCGCAGTCCGGCAGAAAAATTACTTCGCAGAATCTTGCACTTGAAAAGTTTTTAAAACGATAGATTGTATTCACTGTTACCAGTAAACATTAACTAAAATATTTTAGCCTTGGTAAAGATCAGACTTAAAAGAGCAGGAAGAAAAAAATTGCCGGT
>CAIMPI010000006.1 GCA_903843305.1 uncultured Chlorobiaceae bacterium | reverse complement strand
TTCAGGAGGCAAATATCCTTGATGAACGAACAGGAGAAGTACACTCCGTGCGCATGAACACCAGCAAATTGGCGAACAGCATGAGCACACTCATTCAACTTTTGAACCCTGAGTTTCCGCACTAATTGGCAGAAGTCGGGAGCTGGCTTTTTAAGGTCGATGCTCTTTCGATCGTTCCATTCTCATAGAATGTTTATGAGTGACTATGCCATCAAGTACTTTTTTCAGTGAATCCCGTTGTTCAGGTGTGCATATTTTTGCAAGTTCATGAAAATGTAGCGCAAGCTCATGCTCTATCGTGGCTTGATAGGAACCAATGCCCAATGCGAGTGTATCAATTTTTTTTATATCGGGTTGATCTTTCAATGACTCTTCAACAAGTTGTTTTTTTAGCAGGGTAATTTTCTCCATCTCAGGCATGACTTTGAGAAAATGTTCTTGGCGCAACTTACGGAAACAGAGTTTTTGCGATTCACTGAGGGTAAGAGGCTCAATAAACGAGTTCTGCCGTTCATGCTGACGATTTGGAGCCCATGGTGCCAACCGGTGTGTGTTCTGCCACAAGATAACACCGAGCAGCGTAACATTGAATGCGACGAGAAGTGCAAGCGCTATGGTAACAAACCGTTTTGAAGTAATAAAATTCATTGTACGATAACTGGTGTCTGGTTTTCATACGAGGCGGTCTGGTCATAATAGGCAAACTCTTGGTTCGAGTAGTCATCAGTCTGAT
This sequence comes from uncultured Chlorobiaceae bacterium, assembly GCA_903843305.1. Taxonomy (GTDB): domain Bacteria; phylum Bacteroidota; class Chlorobiia; order Chlorobiales; family Chlorobiaceae; genus Chlorobium. The sequence goes on along the minus strand of CAIMPI010000006.1, from coordinate 23,796 downwards.
TATAAGGCACTGCGCTGATCGTTGCCATTGATCCATCACCTTGTTGAACTGACAGCATCGTAGAACCAAGATTAATTACAAAAAGCAGCATCATGAAAGCGAGTCTGTAATCAACGCGAAAACCAAAGTGCCTCCCCGCCTTTTCTTGTACTATTTCACGCTCAAGCCTGCTCATCAGACTAGTCCTGAACTTATGAGTAAGCTGAATTGAAGCTACCTCATCAAGTAACTTCAAGGTCTTGCTAACCTCAGTCTCTATGTTCTCATTATGTTGTCTCATTCTTTTCTCCTGTTTCATTACATGTGACGACAGGTATGTCAAAAACTTGTGGTTTGTGAAATAAATTAATGCTCCGCATAGTAGGCATAAAGCCTGTTGTGTAGGTTTTTTTTTGCCCTGTGCACCAAAGATTCAACTGCGGACACTGATGTTTTGAGGATATCAGCGATCTCCTGATTGTTGAATCCCTCCTGTTTGCTGAGAAGAAATGCTGTTTTCTGGCTTTCAGGAAGAGTATTAAGTGCATCCTGTAATATTTTGGCTCGCTCGTTGCTAAAGAATGCGTTGGAGGGATTATCATGGGAGGGTGCAGCAATCTCCTCTGATGGGTCTCGAATGCCAATGATCCTTTTCAATGAACTGAACCGTTTTTTCCTATTTAGATTTCGCAGGTGATCAAGGGATTTCGTGACAGCGATTCTGTATATCCAAGTTGAGAGTTTTGCTTCTTCGCGGAACTGATCAAGAGAACGGAAGACCTCGACAAAGACATCCTGAGCAAGATCCTCCGCATCTTCACGATTAAAAACAAATCGATAACAAGTAGTTACGACCATCTCCTGATGGTCGTCTACAAGGCTTCTGAACAGCTTTTCTCTGGATGTCATACCTGATTATTACAATGTACTTATTTTTGTAAGCACCAGCTTTTGTTGCACAGCATCTCATTATTATATCTTTTTTTCTGCATGTTCATACTCAAGCGAGTTTTGCTGCAAATGCGAGGACTTTGTCCACTTTTTCCTGAGAGTCTGCTTCACAATAGAGGCGCAGTACCGGTTCAGTACCTGATGGTCTGATAAGCATCCATCCACCGTCAAAGTGATATTTGTATCCGTCGAGATCGTTGAATTTCAGAACTTTGTATCCAGCGATACTTGTGAGATCGCCTGTTGCTGCTCGATCAATAATTATCTGTTTTTTTGCTTCGCTGACACGTAGGTCGAGGCGGTTATAACAGAAAAAGCCATACTCATCGTACAGTTCCTGAACTAGTTCTGCAAGAGTTTTTTCCCTGCGTGTCATCATTTCAAGGATCAGAAGACCGATATAGACTCCGTCGCGTTCAGGCAGAAATGCGGGAATGCCTATGCCACCGGACTCTTCCCCTCCGATAAGGATGTCATTCGTTGTCATTAGTTTGCTGAGATGCTTGAAGCCGATCTGGAGCTCATGCATGATGAGATCATGTTTCTGGCAAATCTTGTCGATGACATCGGTCAAAGCAAATGTTTTTGCAACTTCACCAGTTTTGTGCTGATATTCGACCAGATCCTTGAGAATAATAGCAAAAAGCTTATGGGAATCTACGAACAAGCCATTTTCGTCGAGCATGCCTATCCTATCGGCATCTCCATCATTGATAATGGCAACATCAGTTTCAACCTCATTAAAGAATTCGATAAACTCTTTAATGTACTGAGGCATCGGCTCTGGATTGATGCCTCCGAAACTGGGGTTGATGCTGCAGTGATAGCAACTGAGCATTGATTCATCAAACAGGTTAGAGACAAGATCCTGTCCAGCCCCGAACATAGCATTATGTGCTATTTTTATTCTTGACTCGCGGATAAGGGGGAGATCAATGCAACATTTTAGATGGCTGATATAAAATCCCTTCATATCAATCAGCTCTATCAGCTTTTTATCGGGCACAATTATCGTTTGCGGGTCTATCAGTGTAAGGTTGTGTTCAATTTCAGAGATCACTTCTGGGTGTGCAGGACCACCGTATGGAGACTTGATTTTGAAACCATTATAGATAGCCGGATTATGGGAGGCAGTGATTACAATGCCGCCAGCAAGCTGTTTTGATTTCGCATAGAGTGAGACTGCAGGTGTTGACACAAAACTGTCAGACAGTAATACCTTGAGACCCTGTGATGAAAAAATGCTGGCAGTATATTCGGCAAATTCTTTTGACATGAAGCGGGTATCATAGCCGATGCATACACCTTTTGACCGGTTTGGATGGTCAAGAAAGTAGAGGGCCGAAGCCAGAGCCACAAGTTTCAGGTTGTCAAACGTATAATCCTTTGCTATAATTGCGCGCCATCCGTCAGTACCGAATTTAATTTGCATTCTTTATTGATGTTGATATAATGAAGAACCTAATTCCATTATTCGCTTGGAAGAATAATAAATAAATATATTGAAAGGTACGGATTCCATCTCGTTCATCCAATTATCTCTCTTGTTTAATGCCTAAGATGCTTTTTGTTTTAGCTGGTGAGGTCTCAGGGGATATGCATGCGGCTGGAGTTATAGCTGAACTCTTGAAAGCAAGGCCGGATATAAGAGTTTTTGGTATTGGTGGTCAAAAACTTCGTGCGCTTGGCGTGGACTTGATATATGATACTGCACAGATGAGCATCATGGGTATTTTTGATGTGCTGAAGCAAGCGGAGTTTCTTCGACGGGTTATTCGTGATCTCAAGGAGGCAGTACTTCGGCAAAAGCCCTATGCTGCGTTACTTGTTGATTATCCGGGAATGAACCTTATAATGGCCCGATTTTTTCATAAACTTGGAATTCCGGTTATCTATTATATATCCCCACAAGTTTGGGCATGGAAAGAGGGACGGGTCAAGGCTATTCGGTCTCATGTTGATCGTTTGCTTGTTATTTTTGATTTTGAGGTTGAATTTTTCCGGCGGCATGGTATGAATGCGGAATTTGTCGGTCATCCCGTTATTGAAGAGCTTGCAGAAGTCGCTCTTCCTTCCAGGGATCTGTTTATCAATAAACATGCACTTTCTCCTGACAGCAAGTTTATTGGTCTTCTTCCAGGAAGCCGTAAACAGGAGATTGGCCATATTCTGCCCGAAATGCTGAAAGCAGCCCGTTTGCTGAGTCGCGAATATTCTACTGTATTTCTTTTCGGACGTGCTCCGAATCTTGACGAAGAGGTTTACCGGGTTTTGTCGGAATACCGTGACCTTTCCATTATTGAATGTTCAGCCTATGAGGTCATGCAGTACAGTGAGCTTGTGCTGGTCACCTCTGGTACTGCAACGTTTGAATCTCTTTGTTTTGGTGTGCCTATGATTGTGGTTTATAAAACAGGGACACTTAATTACCTGATTGGTCTTCTGTTGGTAAAACTGAAAAATATATCATTGGCGAATATTGTAGCTAAAGGACTTATGAGCGGTGATAGGGCTGTGCCGGAGCTGATCCAGTATGAGGCGAACGGCGTAGAAATATACCGTCATGCACGTGTTATTCTTGAAGATCCCAATGTTGCCAAAGCTATGCGACTTGAACTGCTTGCTGCGCGTGCCAAACTATCTGAGATTTCTCCTTCTCACAGAGTTGCCAGCATTTTACAGGAATACTTTTAAAAAAGAAAAACGCTCTTCTATGGAAAAAACTGTTGCCTATCTTGCCCATCATCCTGTATTGTTTATTATTGCCGTTATTGTTGCACTCTTAATTCTGTTCTCTTTTCTTAAAAAAGTCGTACAGGTTTTTCTTGTAGTTACAGCATTTCTTGTGCTCTATGCTGCATATCTCTACGTTAGTGGAGGCCATATCCCTGAAATATTTCAGTATATCGAACATGCCGTCAAAAACATGTTCCATTTTCTTTCCGATATGTTCAGCTTTTTCAAGAACCTTCTGAAAGTCCCTAAATTTCCAAAACAAGAAATGTTATAAATGGTGCATAAATGATAGAGAGTCTTTTATTCAAGGGCGCGTTTATGTGACTTATCTTTAAAATTGGTGCAAGTTTAGAATATTTATTTTTAAAGAGTTAACGTTCTTTTCACTCTTATGGAACGACGTGAGTTTATAAAAAAACTGCTAGCGCGTAGTGGTATTGGCGCAGGGGTTGCCGTTGCAGGAACAGCAGGATTTATTGGATATTACCAGCCGAGAAAGGAGTTTTACAACAGAGAGATTGAAGGGGCTGGGGAGAAAGAGAGGCTCGATAGATCAAAAAGGGTGGTTGTCATTGGCGGTGGCCTTGCGGGCATGAGTTCATCGCTTGAACTTGCCAGCAGGGGTTTTGAGGTGACACTGGTGGAATCTTCTCCGAATCTTGGGGGCAAGCTAACCGGTTGGGATCTTGATGCACTTGAAGAGCGTTTTCCAGTTGAGCACGGGTTTCATGGCTTTTTTGACCAGTATTACAATCTCAATGAGATGTTTACCTCTGCGGGCGTCAAGCAAGATGTTTTTTCTTCTTCTCTCGGATATCCTGTAATATTTAAAAATTCTCCTCAAGAAGTATTCGGTCAGACACCAAAGTTATTTCCTCTCAATGTACTCTCCATTGTAAGGCAGTCTCATCGCCTTGACTTGATCTCATTTCTGAAAAATTCCAAAGGATTGTTTTCGACAGTAGAGTTGTTCCGATATGAGTTCAAAAAGACTTTTGCCAAGTATGACTCGATCGATTTTATGACTTATTGCCGTCAGGGAGAGATTTTGCCTGCATTTGTCGATACGGTGCTGCATCCTTTTTCTGATGCTACGATGAATCGTATGGAAATGTTGTCGGCGGCGGAGGCTCTCCGGTATTTTCATTTTTATTTTATGGGCAGCCCTGAGGGACTCGCCTTTAAAATAACGAACCGTGATTGTATGACTGCCATCATCAATCCAATTGAGGCAAGACTGAAGCAACTCGGGGTGAAGCTCAGGAAGGGGAGTACTGCAAGGAACCTCAAGGTTGATGGGGAGAAGGTTACAGGTGTTGTTGTGGATTCTCTCGAAAGTGGTAGCCCCTTGTTATTAAGGATTGATCCTGCGTTGATTCCGCAAAAGAACTTTGCGACTTACGTTACAGATGATAGTGTGCCGATTCTTGTCGGTCGGAAAGGTTCTGGTTATCTTGCTTATAATGGTCGCTGTACGCATATCGGCTGTACAGTAAAACCCGATATTCTTACTGGCGGGTTTTACTGTCCGTGCCATGCTGGCAAGTATGATGCATCAGGTATTCCGATCAGTGGGCCACCCAAAGCTCCGCTTGGAATGCTTGCGGTTGCGCTTGAAGGGGGAATGCTTGTGGTGAGTAGTGAAAAGGATTCTAACGTTGGAGAGGGCGATCTGCTAGCCTGTGATTATTGTGTGGTAGCTTCTGACGTACGGGGTACTCGAAAGTTGATAAAGGCTTCACAGTTACGCCATCCTGAGTTTGAGTCGCAAGTTGCGTCGCTCGAAGAAGCGGATCCCTATGCGGTTTACCGTCTCTGGATTGATCGTCCGCTTACTTCGGCCGAGTTTCCGTTCTATACAGTTTCTGGTTATACATATACCGATTCAGTCTCTCTTTATTCTCATTTTCAGGAGCCGTTTATCTCATGGGCCAAGAAGTATGGAGGATGTGTTGTTGAACTGCATGCCTATGCCATTGCGCCGAATGATATCAGGCCTGAAGAGGAAATTAAAGCAACAATGCTTCAAGAGTTACATCTCTTATTTCCAGAGTCCAGAGAGGCGAAGGTCTTGTATGAACTTTTTATGCAACAGTCTAATTTTACCCGGTGGGCTCCGGGAGATTACGCCCGCCGTCCCGGCATTACAACCCCGTTCTCAAATCTTTTTTTTTCTGGAGACTGGGTAAAAGTTGATGCTCCGGTTTTTCTCATGGAGGCAGCAGCCTTCACCGGGCGTATGGCCGCTAACGCCATTTTTCGGCAGGAATCGTTGAAATCCACCCCGATTCCTGTTGTGCCTATGGAAGGGTTGTTTGCCTGACAAATCCCATGCACTGCATGACAGTGTTGTGGAGTAGTGGACGGAACTTGCGGATTTTGATGTTGTCTGACGTCGGATAGACCCTGTTGCTGAGCAGAATTACGGCAAGCTTCTTTTCAGGGTCAATCCAAATGCTGGTTCCGGTGAAGCCGAGATGACCATATGAGGAGCTGGAAAAATAGTCTCCTGATGAAGAATGCCCGTCAAGAGAGCGTAAATCCCAACCCAATGCTTTCGGATAGTTGCTCCGGGAAAGAAATGCTCTGAGTGTTTCCGGGCGGAAATAGACTCGGCCTTTGCTGGTTCCGTTGTTCATCAGCATTTCTGTAATAAGGAGGAGATCACTGGTTGTTGCATATAACCCGGCATGACCGGCAACGCCTCCAAGAAGCGCAGCATTCTGGTCATGAACCAGTGGGCGCTTAATGCTGAACGGCCAGAGAGTATCTTTCTCAACAGGAGCAATCCGATATATGATTGATGCTGGAGGAGTGAACATCGTAGATGTCATCCCGAGTGGTGAGGCAAAACGTTCCTGGAAGTTTGATGCAAGAGATTTTCCTGTGATGGTTTCAACAATTTTTCCCAAGAGCATGAAGCCAAGATCACTATAAAGAGTTGCTGTCCCAGGTGTGAAGAGCATAGTATCTGCATCAATGGCGTTGAAAAGCTCTTTGGGGGTGGAGCAACGTTCTGAAAAAAGAGTGTGGGCTCTCAAGCCGGAAGTATGACGCAATAGTTCTTCAATCGTGATCATTTCCTTGCCATTTTTTGCAAAATCAGGCAGATAGTTTGACACTGGAGCTCGAAGTGAGAGTGAATCTCGTTCGACAAGCTGCATTACGATATTTGTAGTAGCAACAGCCTTTGTGAGTGAAGCAAGATCATAAATAGTTGTTGTGTCAACAGAAATGCTTTTTTGATTATAAGTCATTTTCCCAAATGCTTTATGAAAAACAACCTTTCCTCTGTAGAGAACAGCAAGACTTGCGCCAGGAAAAACGGTGTCACTCATTGCTTTCTCAATAACTGCCTCAAGAGGCCTGAAGTCGTAAGTCAGCGTTTCTGCTGAAAGCATGGCGCTTACCCCAGCAAGAAGCATAATTGACCCTATAGCGAAACTGAGCAATTGTAATGGGTAGTTTCTCCGGCCCTTAAAAGAATGAGAACTTGACATACCGATTCGGGTGAGCTTTAAGATCGACAAGCACAGAGTCCAGTGATGAAAGGGTTTGCGACAAGTTATTATAAAGTAAAGGGTTTGAAGAAAGCTGTCCCAACGTACCCTTGTCATTATTGAGTTTGGTTATCAGTGATTCTGTTTTCAAGGCTGTTTGGTTAAGTCGTTCAATGGTCTCTTCAGTATTTTTTGCCATAGCCTTGTCATTGAGAAGCTTGGGAAGGAGCCCCTCACCCTTCGAGGCTTTCTGTGTTAGTTGTGAAAGTTCTTTAGTTGTGTTTTTCAGACTGCTGACCGTTTCGGCTAACTCGGTTCCCATTTTTTCGTCAGAGATCAGCCTCCCAGCCATACCCTTGCCGCTGTTCAGGTGATCGAGAAGCTCATTGATTTTGACAAAAGCGTTATTTGCATTGCCCGTGAGGCTCGCCATACCATCCTCGGTCTCAAGGGGAATATAATCTCCGTTTTGAACATGATCTCCCTTTCCTGTCGTGATATCAACGTATTTGTCGCCCAGCACGCCCAGTGACTTGATGGTAGCTTTGGCATCCTTTGTGACAAGTGGTGCGTACTCATTTTTCAGTCGCAGGGAGGCCACGACAAAAAGTGAGTCGTTACGTCTATAAAAATCCATTTTTGACACAGTCCCTATTTTTTTTCCGGAGATAGAGACAAAGTTATTTTCGGCCAAACTTTGCACATCTCTCGAAACTATTTTTATCGTAGTCACACCGGTAAAGAGATTGGTGTTTTTACCGATAACCAGTCCCATATAGGCAGCAAAACCGATGCCAAAAACAAAAAAAATGCCGGTTTTCAAATCGCTCCATTTCAAAGCGTTCGGATTTTTCATACAGGTGAAAGTCTTAAGTGAACATTATAATTCAAGAATTTTATCAGAAAGAATTGAGCGTATAAACGGATGCTCAGCTTCTTGAAGTTTTGCAGTTACATCGTCAAAAATAATTTCACCCTGATATAGCACAGCAACGGAATCGGCAACATTGAAGACGTCGTCAATAATATGGGTGACAATGACAGCGCCAAGGTTATTGTTATGGCGCAGGGAGCTGATAAGCGAGAGTATTTTCTTTGAGCTGACAGGATCAAGTCCTGCCGTCGGTTCATCAAAAAGAATCATGTGTGGTTTGAAGATCAGTGCTCTTCCTATGGCAACCCTTCGGCGCATTCCTCCGCTCAGACTTTCAGGAAGCTGCTCTTCATAGCCTTCAAGCCCGGCAAACTGGATCTGTTCGGCAACTCTCCGGCTGATCTCTTCCTCCGGGAGTTTCATGTTTTCACGAAGAAAAAATCCCAGATTCTGGCTGATAGTCAAAGAGTCGAAAAGTGCATTTCCTTGAAAAACCATGCCCATCTTTCGCCGTATGTTATAAAGACTGGTTTCCTTCATGCCAGTGATATCCGTTCCATCAACAATAACCTGTCCGCTGTTTGGCTTGATAAGACCGAGCATAAGTTTTAAAATCGTGCTTTTTCCGACGCCGCTTGGTCCGAGGATTGCCTTGATTGTGTTGTCTTGGACAGTAAGTGAAACGTTTTTAAGAATCTCCTTGTCCCCGTATTTTAAGCCGACCTTTCGTAGTTCAATCATGCAGTTACATGTTTTCAAGCACTATCTTTGAAACGTAGAAATTTGCAATCAGTACAAGTCCTGATGAAACAACAATGCCTTTAATGGTCGAACGCCCGACACCTGCGGTTCCTCCTCTTGCAGAAAAGCCATTGAAACTGCTGACAAGTGTTATAATAACGGCGAAGACCGGGGCTTTCAGGAATCCGACCACAAAGTCTTTGGCTACAAGCCGGGGATAGACGGCGTTCCAGAATATTCCAGGATCGATCCGGTGGTAGTGTTCGGCCATGTATGATGCACTTTGAAGGCCAGCAAAGTCTGAGAGCGCAGTCAATGGGAGAAACATGATGAGTGCGGCAACAAGCCGGGGCATGACAAGTTTTGCAATGGGGTCAGTGCCGAAGGCTCTGAGAGCGTCAATCTGTTCTGATATCTGCATCGCCCCGAGTTCAGCGCCGTTTCTTGATCCGAACCGGGCGGAGAGCATGAGGCCCATCAGAAGCGGTCCGAGTTCGCGGATCACGGTGAGCGCTGTTGAACGTCCAAGCATTGTTTTTGCTCCGAAGTCTTCAAGCAGGTTTCCCACCTCAATGGCAAGAAGAGCTCCTATTGAAATAGCGCTTACCAGCACAATGGGAATCGAGTCTGCGCCGCATATTGTTGCCTGATCAAGAACATCCCTCCAGTACCGGATTATTTTTGGAAAGGACATAAATGTCCTTACCGAAAAGAGAAAAAACTCCTGCATGGTGAGGAAAAAAGCTTTCAGTTGCAGGACAAACTTTTTTCCCAGAATTCGAATGAACGTTACCGGCATAAAGAGAGGTCGATGAGGTGTGCAACCTGACACAGTTTTGTTTTCATGATGAGTGTAAAAGTCGGCTTTTCATTTTCTTGACCCACTCGTAGGGTATGGTTACCTTGCCAAAGATGTCGTCATCGCGCTCTCTCATACCATGATAATCGGAACCTCCCGAAAAGAGAAGAAAGTACTCATTAGCAATTTCACGGTAGTAGTTCTGCCTGTAGGTGTCGTGAGAAGGATGCACTATTTCAATACCATCGAGTCCGAAGGTGATCAACTGTTTCAAGGTCTCATCAGAGACATTCTGGGCTGGATGAGCAAGGAAAGAGAGGCCCGAGGCCTTGTTAATTAGCCTGATAACATCAGCAGGATGCGTTTCTATACTTTTAACATAAGCCGGACTGTGTGAGCCGAGATATTTGCTGAACGCTTCGCTGAAGCTTTTCACATAACCTACGTCCTGCAGCACCGCAGCAATATGTGGTCGTCCCACACTGCCGTTCTGAGCTTTAACGATGATTTGCTCAATACCGATTTTTACACCCATTTTGGCAAGTTTGTTTACCATGCGCTCAGCCCTTTCGGTGCGCAGGTGACGGCAGTGGTCAAGATATTCTTTCAGCTCGGAATGCTGATAATCAAAAAAGTACCCAAGGACATGAATATCATAGCCCTTGTAGGTTGAGCTCATCTCTACACCAGGAATAAGCTCAATACCTTTCTCCAAGGCTAATGGCTTTGCTTTGTCAATACCTAAAACAGAATCATGATCAGTAATGCTGATGGCCTTTAACCCGACAAGTGATGCTTTCTGAACAATTTCTGCCGGTGAAAAAATGCCGTCCGAACATTTCGTGTGTATATGTAAGTCTGCTTTTTCAAAGCCATTATGCCCTACACTTGAGAAGCTGTATGGCACGGCTGAATAATTATAAAATGTTAATTTAGAATCCTTGTATATAAGAAAAATTTTCCGCCTGCTTTCCAGAAAACTTGAATTATTTTTCCGAGTAAAAAGTTGCTTGCGAGATGCTTATGGTCGCACAATTCCTGTAGCAATTAGGAAAAGAATGGCTGTACCGGCGACAAGCCTGTAGGCAATAAAGATTGTTGTGGTGTGCTTTTTGAGGTAGTTGATAAGAAAGGCAATTGCCGCATAGCCGACCAATCCAGCGGCAAAAGTTGCAACTATGATATTGTTAATAGTTTCAGGAGAGGCACTGATGCTGTGCCATGTTTTATAGAGTTCCAAGAGTGCAGCGGCAAATACTGAAGGAAGTGAAAGCAGGAATGAGAACCTTGCCGAAGTTTCACGGGAAAGATTCAGGAAAAGTCCGCCGGTAATGGTTACTCCTGAGCGAGACGAGCCAGGTATGAGGGCGATGCTTTGAGCCAGACCAATCAGCAGAGCCTCTTTCCATCCGATCTCTTTCATTGATTTCAGCGGCAGATCCTTTTCAAGCCGTTTTTTTATTTTTCTTTCAGCAAGAGAGAGGATGAGGGCTAGGCCGATTAGTGCGCCGCTGACCCAGTAAAGTGAGCGGAGGCTGGTTTCAATCTCTGATTTAAAGAGAAGGCCCAATATGACAATCGGCAGAGTGCCCGCGACGATCATCCATCCCATTCTGGCTTCAGTGGTATCCAATGGTTTGCGTTTCACCATGCCCTTGGCAACAGCACGGACAATACTGGAAATATCTTTTCTGAAATAGGTAAGTACGGCAACAAGGGTTCCGATCTGTACGATGGCGGTAAATGCGGCTCCCGGGTCTTGCCATCCAACAAGAGTTGGAATAATTCTTAGATGTGCAGAGCTGCTGATCGGAAGGAATTCAGTCAGACCTTGAACAATACCAAGAAGAGCGGCTTCAATAAGAGTCATAGAGGCGTATTGGTATAGGTTAGCGGAATACTGTGCACTGTAAGAATATCCTTGAGGGTGACAATGGCTTTCTGGACAGCAAGAGAGCGGTGACTGATGCTATTTTTTTCTGTCGCGCTCATCTCAGAGTATGTTTTCCCTATGGAATCAACCAGAAAGACAGAATCATATCCAAATCCGCCAACGCCTTTAGGTTCAAAAGTTATTGTGCCGGCGACAACTCCATCAGCAGTTTTTTCAAACAGGAATGAGTCCTGCGGAAAAGAGAGCAAGCCTTTCATGGCAATAACGCTTCTGAAGCGGGCAGACCTGTTTTCAAAGCCGTTCATGCTATGCAGCAGGTGATTGATATTATCGTTATACGTTGGAGACTTGCCCTCGGGCATTGGTGCATATCGTGCTGAATAGACGCCAGGATCGCCATTCAGGCAGTCAACTTCTAGGCCGGTATCGTCTGCCAGTGCTATCATGAAAGGAAAACGTTCAGAAAGAAGATCAAAAATAACCCTTGCCTTTAGTAGCGCATTTCCCTGCAGCGTCGTTTCACTCTCCTCAATCTCGATCTCGACGCCGATTTCGTGGAGGGCAAAGACACTGAAAAGTGGGGAGCTGTTTTCTATCAGCGGCCGGAGCTCCCTTACCTTGTCTCGGTTACTGGTTGCAAGGATAATAGTAATCTGGTTATTGGCAGTCTTAGTCATTGGCATGGTTACTTGAGGATTCGGAGCATCTCCCTGACAGCTTCCTCAAGGCCAGTCATGACAGCACGGGCTATAATGGCATGGCCAATGCTCACCTCCTCAATATCAGTGATTTCTCTGAACGGTGCGATGTTGATGTAGTTAAGCCCATGGCCCGCGACAACTTTCAGACCAAGGCTTTTTGCAAAAGCAGCAGCTTCACGGATTCTTTTCAGCTCAAGAACTCTTTCATCATTTTGTTTTAGGGCGTAGAGACCAGTGTGCAGCTCCACAATGTCAGTACCTGCCTCTGCCGCAAGGGAAATAGTTTTTTTTTCAGGCTCAATAAAGATGCTTACCTCAATTCCAGCCAGCTTGAATGGTTTCAGAAATTCGGTCAGAAAGCGAAAGTGTCGGACAATGTCAAACCCCCCTTCAGTGGTAAGCTCCTCCCTTTTTTCCGGTACCAAGGTAATGAGCTCTGGTTTTGTTCTTAGGGCAATCTCCTGCAACTCAGTGGTCATGGCCATTTCAAGGTCAAGTTTTGTGGTAATGGCCTGCCGGAGTCTTGCCAGGTCATTATCCTTGATGTGGCGTCGATCTTCGCGCAGATGGCAGACAATGCCAGCAACGCCGCACTGTTCAGCAAGCAGAGCAGCTTCGATCGGGTCAGGTTCCTTTTCACCCCGAGCATTCCTCAAAGTGGCAATATGATCAATATTAACAGCTAATCTCATAAACATTAGAAATAATCAATCGTGTAAAACTCGATTTGTTGTTACAGATGGCTTGTTCAACAACAAAGTATCTGAATCGAAAGTAATGAAAAAACGGTAAAATGGGCAAAATTAGAGCAGGGCGCGTAGGTTGTGTTATGTATGGGTATTTATTTTTCACAGCAATCAGAACCCTAATTCAGGAAGAGCAGATGTTATCACAACCTGAACCGACTATAAAGAATCCTGAATAAGAAAGCACCTTATATCCAGAGTATAAGGTGCCTTTCCAACAAAAAACACAATCATTTACTTTTGTGGAGCAAAAGCTGAAGTGATGTTCTGGAAAATCTGACAGCAGTTGTTGAGGAGGTTGCCAACAAGATCGGAAGATGTTTTGACAAGAGGCTCTATAAGCTGTCCTGCAGTTTTGATTCCGATGGTCAGTAATTCAACCTGCTGCTGGGCTAGTGTACCTGCGGTTTGCAGAAGATTGTTGAGCGCAACTGAGAAATCATTGATTGCATCGTTTGACATGGCTATTTTTATTTTGGGTTATAAAAGAAATGCGATAACATTATCACGCAATTTAAAAGAATTTATACACACTGTTGTGACATAATAGAAAAATTTCCATTTTATTCGATTTATATCTTCGGATGGGGGTTGCTCTTAATTATTGCGGATCTAATTATTTTATTTTTTGTTTCCGTAAACTTTTGATTGGCCATAGTTCGAATGAAAATTCTTGAATATACAGGTTTTGATAGCTCTGGTGTCAAGACAAGCTATCGAAAGGTGAGCGAAGCACTTGCCCGTGATGATTTTCGTTCAGCACAAGTCAAGAAACTGGTCAACCTTACCCATGGCAAATTCTACAGGGCAAGGCTTGATGCAGCGAACCGCCTGCTTTTTACTTTGGTGCGTCATGGCGATGAAATCTGTGCATTGATGCTTGAGGTGATTACCAGTCATAACTATGACAAGTCCCGTTTTTTGCGGGGAGCTGTCATCGATGAATTAAAAATTCCAGATATCAGTGCCATTGAGGCGATAAAAGAGGCTGAGCCGTTACGCTACCTCCACCCTGAGCATACAGCGATTCATTTGCTCGACAAGCCCATTTCGTTTGATGATACACAAGAAGCCGTTTATCGTCAATCGCCGCCGTTGATTATTGTCGGCAGTGCTGGCAGCGGCAAAACAGCATTGATGCTTGAAAAATTGAAACATGCCGAAGGCGAGGTACTCTACGTTACCCATTCGCTCTATCTGGCTCAGAACGCCCGTAACATTTATTACGCTAACGGTTTTGAGCACAACGGACAGGATGCGCAGTTTTTGTCGTACCGTGAATTCGTTGAGTCTATTCGGGTGCCAGCAGGCCGAGAGGCGACATGGCGCGATTTTTCAGCCTGGTTTTTCAGGATGCAGAACTTGTTCAAGGGAATAGACGCTCATCAGGCATTTGAGGAGATTCGAGGTGTCATTACTGCCAATGAGAGAGGTATTCTTAGCCGGGAAGAGTACCGTTTTCTGGGAGTGCGTCAATCTATTTTTGCTGAACATCAGCGAGACAAGCTTTACGATCTGTTCGAAAAATACCTGCAGTGGCTGACGAATGAAGAGTTATTTGACCTGAATCTGATAGCTCATGAATGGGTTGCAGCTCCCCGTTACGATTTTGTCGTTATTGATGAGGTGCAGGATTTGACCATTGCGCAGCTCTCACTGGTGCTTAAAACACTTAAAAAACAGGGTCGTTTCGTGCTTTGTGGGGATTCTAACCAAATTGTACACCCCAACTTTTTCTCATGGAGTCAGATAAAAACACTTTTCTGGAATGATCCGAAACTTGCCGGACAGCAACGGTTGAGTGTGCTCACCGCCAATTTTCGCAGCGGAACGGAAGCGACCCGTATTGCCAACCAGCTACTCAAAATCAAGCACCAGCGTTTCGGTTCTATTGATCGGGAGAGCAACTTCCTGGTTCAAGCCGTAGGGGGTGAACCGGGTAAAGTGGTGTTGATGGAGGATAATGACGCAGGAAAACGTGACCTTGACAAAAAAACAAAACAGTCAACCCGTTTTGCTGTACTTGTGATGCGCGACGAAGACAAACTGGAGGCCCGAAAGCATTTTTCAACTCCGCTGTTATTTTCAATTCATGAAGCCAAAGGCTTGGAGTATGAGAATATTGTATTGTTCCGGTTTGTCTCAGCTCATCGAAGCGTGTTTAATGAAATTGTGGACGGCGTTGCCAATGATGATCTTGCCGTTGATACTCTTGAGTACCGCCGGACCAAAGACAAGGGCGACAAGTCTCTCGAAGTGTACAAGTTTTTTGTCAATGCGATTTATGTTGCGTTGACGAGGGCGATAAAGAACCTCTATATCATTGAATCTGATATGGGTCATAAGTTGTTTACTCTTCTTGACCTTTCGATTGTCGGAAAAGTGAACGTTGATGTATCAGAGTCAACGCTTGAAGAGTGGCAGAAAGAGGCTCGAAAGCTTGAGTTGCAGGGCAAGCAGGAGCAGGCCGAGGCAATTCGCCGTACTATTTTGAAGCAAGCACCTCCGCCTTGGCCAATTTTTGATGAAGCTCGTGTAAGAGAAGCGATCGTCAAGGTTTTTCGTGAACAGGTGCCCGGTAACAAGGTCAAGCAACAATTGTATGAATATGCCACATGCCATGATGAGCCTGTCCTTGCTTTACGCCTTGCTGAGGATGCGCAATTTGATGCACGGGGCAGCTTTACTGACCATTTGGATACACTCGGCCGGAAAAGCTATGTACCCTATTTCAGTTTGCAGACGAAAAACATTCTGAAGCAGTGTGATCAGTATGATACCGATCATCGGCTTCCCATGAACCAGACGCCGCTTATGGCTGCAGCAGCAGCCGGAAATATACCTTTAACAGAAGCGCTGCTCGAACGTGGTGCTGACAGGGAGAAAACTGATCAGTACGGATATAATGCACTGCACTGGGCAATGCGTAAAGCATTTCGACATCCTGAATATGCTCGGCACAACTTTGCTACGCTCTATGAGTTGCTTGCTCCCTCTCATGTTGACGTTAATACTGGAGACCGTATGGTGCGTCTTGACCGTCATCTTGCTGAATACTTTCTTTTCCAGACACTTTGGGTACTTTTTAAATCACGTTTTACTGCGGTGAGGCGGATTGGCTTTGCCGCTTTTGATACACACGCTATTCTTGATGCGTGGAATGGGATGCCCGCCAATGTTGTTTATCCGGAACGAAATCGACGGCAGTATCTTTCCGGAGTTCTGGCACGCAACGAAGTGTCTCGCGACTACGATTACAATCGCTCGTTGTTTTATCGCATTTCTCAGGGATGGTATCAATTCAACCCGAAGCTCTCGGTTCGATCGATCAATCCCGACAGCAAACCGGGATGGATTCCCGTTTTTCAGGCATTGAATCTTCCGTTGATCTATGAGTTTTCGGATCAGCGGTTGTGGCCACAGGTCGAAACATGCGTCAAGATGGCCAGAATGCCGATGCTATCCTTACCGGTCAGTTCGGAACAAGCCGTAGCACGAGAGGAAGAGCTTGAGAAAATGCGTGAGAGGTCAAGAGAGTTTTATCGGCAACAACGAGAAAAGGATGAACAACGCATCAGGAAAGCACAGGATGTTGAACGTAAGAAACTTCAGGAAAAGAAGCAACTGGCCATAGAAAAGCAAGCAAGAGCGCAGATAATGAAGGAGATGCAGCGTCAAAAAAAGGAGCAACTGGCGCGTGACCAGTTCGATATAGAGTTTTAGCTCGTTCAGGGTATTCAATTAGGCACGATGTATTTCGGAAGAAATCAATAGATATTCAATACATATATTTGAAATGAAACAACTGGAATTACATGACATAAATGTCATTCCCAACTCGATATTGCTTGATGAACTGTTGGCGACCTATAGGCACGTGTTAGGGATTGATTATGACGCATATCGGAATCATTGTATGCGTGTCTTCAACTTTTGCATTGCTCTTGCTGGAGGGAGTGCTGATGAAGAAAAAATTGCAATTGCCACTCTCTTCCATGATATTGGGATATGGACAGATAATACTTTTGATTACATTTTTCCCTCTCAAAGGCTTGTCCGATCTTATCTTGAAAAGAGTGGACAGGCTGCGTGGTGTGATGAAATTGATGCCATGATTGGTGAACATCACAAACTTACCCGGTATAGGGGTAATCCGGTGTGGCTGGTTGAATCATTCAGAAAAGCAGACTGGATAGATATTTCTGGCGGAATGCTCCGTTTCCGTTTGCCGGATGATTTTGTCGCCGATGTCCTTGAAGCCTTTCCAAATGTCGGATTTCATAAAATACTTGCGGCGCTCTCTATTGAACGACTCAAAAAACATCCTTTCAATCCGTTACCGATGATAAAGCTGTAGTGAAGCTGATATGTTTTGCCTTCATGTGGGTAACACCAGTACCAAAAATCGATACAAGGGAGAAAACGAAACAAAGGGTTCTTGTATGCTATTTTGCTGCTTGTTATGCAGATTGTTTCGGTCACGTTTTGCTTTTAAAGCCACAGATAAAATTTTGTAAGTTAACCTTTTAGCAGTTTGCCCTCTCGATGGTTGGGTCATCGAGAGGGACGCTATACTCCATGTTGGGATTTATTGTTTTCCTGTTGCTTCCGGGCCATAATTCAAAACAGGCGCGAGCCATTTTTCCGCTTCCTTTACGCTCATTCCTTTACGCTCAGCGTAATCCTTAACTTGGTCTTTTCCGATTTTTCCAAGCACAAAATACTTCGCGGCAGGATGTGCGAAGTAGAGGCCGCTGACTGAGGCTGCCGGGTTCATGGCAAAAGATTCCGTGAGCGTGATGCCTGTGTTTGCTTCAGCGTTCAGCAGGGTAAAAAGTTCGGCCTTTTCGGTGTGATCCGGGCAGGCGGGGTAGCCTGGTGCCGGGCGGATTCCCTGGTACTTTTCTGCAAGCAGCTCATCGATACGGTGCGGCTGATGCTTCAGCTCAGGATGACAGGCACACTTTTTCTCACTCTTCTCCGTGACTTCGTAACCCCAGAATTCCTTGCGCACGCGCTCATGCAGCATTTCAGCAAAGGCTTCTGCCAAACGATCGGCGAGCGCCTGAGTTATAATGCGGTGGTAATCGTCCTGATCATCACTGAATTCTTTGAGTACCTTTTCGATACCGAGACCGGCGGTCACGACAAAGGCACCGATGTAGTCTTGCACTCCAGATTCGGCAGAAGAGACAAAGTCAGCCAAGGCGAGATGTGGTTCGTCACTACCTTTTTCCTGCTGCTGGCGGAGGGTGTGGAGGGTCCTCAGCACCGCAGAGCGGCTTTCATCCGCATAGACCTCAATGTCATCTCCGTTGCTGTTTGCCGGGAAGAGTCCTGCAACGCCTCTCAAGCCGAGCAGTTGCTCTTGTTCCATCCGGTCGAGCAACCTGTTGGCATCGTCGAGCAGCTTTTTGGCTTCTGTGCCGTATTTTGCATCGTCAAGAATCTGAGGGTAGCGTCCGTGCAGCTCCCATGCCATGAAGAAAGGCGTCCAGTCGATGTAGGGACGTAGCTCTTTAACGGTAACATTCTCCAGCAGGGTAATACCCGGTTTCAGCGGTTTGTAAACGGTTGGTTGCAGTGAGGGGCGATTCTTGCGGGCATCAGCCAGCGAAAGGTATTTTTTTGAGGCGCTGTTCGACGAGTGGCTCTCTCTCAACCCTGCTTGCTCTTTTTTCAGTGCGGTAATATAATCTGGGCTGAGGGCCGGATTGAGCAGGCTGTTGACCACCGGAACGCTCCGTGATGCATCAAGCACCTGTACCACTGCACCTGAATAGAGCGGTGCAATTTTTACGGCGGTGTGCATTCGTGATGTCGTGGCGCCTCCAATGAGCAGCGGTATCTTCATGCCGAGCCGTTCCATTTCGCTGGCGACATGCACCATCTCATCAAGCGACGGGGTTATGAGGCCGCTCAGGCCAAGGAGATCAGCCTTTTCACGCTCAATCGCCGCAAGAATTTTTTCGCAAGGCATCATGACGCCGATATCGACAACATCGTAGTTATTGCAGGCAAGCACAACTGCGACAATATTTTTGCCAATATCATGGACGTCGCCCTTGACCGTTGCCAGCAGTACCTTGGCGGCAGCGCGGGTGTCCTTGTTCTTTGCCTTCTCTGCGGCGATGTAGGGCAGAAGGCAGGCGACCGAGCGCTTCATGACGCGGGCGCTTTTTACCACCTGCGGCAGGAACATCTTACCCACAGCAAAGAGGTCGCCAATGGCGTTCATGCCATCCATCAGTGGTCCTTCAATTACCTGGAGCGGACTCGGATAGAGCTTGCGTGCCTCTTCAGTATCTACTTCGATAAATTCGACAATCCCTTTAATCAGCGCATGACGCAGCCGCTCTTCAACCGGAGCGTTTCGCCATTCAGCCGCTTTGGCCTCAATTTTTTCTCCACCGGTGGCGATGGTTTCGGCAAAGCTGACCAGCCGTTCCGTTGCGTCAGGACGACGGTTGAGCAGCACATCCTCAACCCGCACCAGCAGTTCCGGTTCAATATCTTCATAGATGGCGAGCTGTCCGGCATTCACAATGCCCATGTCGAGTCCGGCACGGATAGCATGATAGAGGAATGCGGCGTGCATCGCTTCCCGGACGGGTTCATTGCCACGGAAGGAGAAGGAGACATTACTGATACCGCCGGAGACCTTGGCATACGGCAGGTTTTCTTTGATCCATCTGACAGATTCAATGAAATCAACTGCGTAGTTGTTGTGCTCTTCGATGCCGGTGGCAACAGTCAATACATTGGGATCAAAAATAATATCCTCTGGCGGGAAGCCCACCTCCTGAGTGAGAATATCATAGGCGCGTTTGCAGATTTCAATGCGGCGCTCGTAGTTGTCGGCTTGTCCCTGTTCCTCAAAAGCCATCACAACGGTGGCGGCGCCGTACTGTAAAACCTTGCGGGCTCTCTCTTTAAAAAGCTCCTCACCCTCCTTGAGGCTGATGGAGTTGACAATGCTTTTGCCCTGCACGCACTGCAGACCGCTCTCAATAACCGACCATTTCGAGCTGTCGATCATTACCGGCACACGGGAGATCTCCGGCTCAGAGGCGATCAGGTTCAGGAACTCTTTCATTACCTTCTCGGAGTCAAGCATCCCTTCATCAACGTTTACATCAATCACTTGTGCGCCGCTCTCTACTTGCTGCTGGGCAATGGAGAGCGCCTCGTCATAGTTGCCCTCTTTGATGAGACGGGCAAATTTTTTCGATCCAGTGACGTTGGTGCGCTCACCGATGTTGATGAAGCCCGTAGTTTCGTTGACGAAGAGTGGTTCAAGACCGGAAAGTTGGAGCTCATGCTTTTTTGCAGGGCGTTGGCGTGGCTGAAGGTTTTTGACAGCGTCAGCAATTGCCTTGATATGCTGTGGAGTGGTGCCGCAGCATCCACCGACGATATTGACAAATCCTGAGGTAGCAAAGTCCGCAATCTGCGCAGCCATGTATTCCGGGGAGTCGTCATACTCTCCGAACTCATTGGGGAGGCCTGCATTCGGATAGACGCTTACATAACTTTCAGCAATGCCAGCCATTGCCGCAATGAAGGGACGCATCTGCTTTGAGCCAAGTGCACAGTTCAGGCCTATCGAGAGAAGATCCGGCAGGTGGGCAATAGATGTCCAGAAGGCCTCGGTGGTTTGGCCGGAGAGGGTGCGCCCACTTGCATCCACCACCGTGCCGGAGACCATCACCGGCACACGCCAGCCGGTGCGGTCGAAAAACTCTTCAATGGCAAAGAGGGCTGCCTTGCAGTTCAGGGTGTCAAAGACCGTTTCGACGAGCAGTAGATCAACTCCCCCCTCCATAAGTCCTTCAAGCTGAACAATGTAGTTATCGACTACCTCCCTGAAAGTGACTGCCCGGTAACCGGGACGGTTGACATCGGGGGAGAGAGAGAGCGTCTTGTTGGTCGGGCCAATGGAACCGGCCACAAAACGCGGTTTGTCAGGAGTTTTTGCGGTATAGTCGTTGGCCGCGCGTCGCGCAAGGCGAGTGGCCTCAATATTCAGCTCTTTTACCAGCTCTACGGCATTATAGTCTCCCTGGGAAATAGGGTTGGCGTTGAAGGTGTTGGTTTCAATAATATCCGAGCCAGCCTCAAGAAAGTCGCAATGGAGGGTATAGATAATATCCGGTTGCGTCAACACAAGCATATCATTGTTTCCAAGGAGCGGATGGGAGTGCGAGGCAAACCGTGCGCCCCGGTAATCCTCCTCCTTCAATTTATGGCGCTGGATCATGGTGCCCATCGCACCGTCGAGCACAAGAATGCGCTGTTCAAGCAGAGATAAAAGGGTCTCCTTCATTCGTCTTTAATTCCTCTTTAGTTCACTAAGGCATGTCGGTGGTTAAAAAAAGGAGAATATACCGAAAAGGCGGCAATTACTCTCTTTCCAGAGCTTCCTGCACTCTTTTTTCAAGCCATGAGTGGATCAGTTCAACACCCTCATCTGCAATCTGGTGTGCTATCGGATATTCGCGATAGGTGAGATCATCCACATGCTGCTGCAGCCACTCGTAAGATGCCCGCCCTTTTGCAATCGGCAGTATATCGTCATGGAGACCGTGCAACACAAGAAAGGGGATTTTGCGAAGTGAGGGATTCTCACCAGACACAAGTTTTTCAGGCAACTGTCCAGAACAGGCAATGACCCCATGCACTAACTCAGGTTCACTGAAGGCGGTCATATAGCTCATCACCGATCCCTGGCTGAATCCCATCAGAAAAACCTTGTTTCCGGCGGGTTTGTACTCTGCAATAATATCCTTGACAAAGCTGATGAATTGCAGACGAGCTTCATCCGCTGCGGTATAATCAACGGTAATGCCGGTCGGGGTAAAGCTGAGAGGAAACCAGCCGAACATGCCCAAATCCAGCGTGTGGGGGGCTCGAACGCTGATATAGCGCAACCCCTTATGCAGCATCGGTGAAAGCTGGATCAGATCTTTTTCATTGCTTCCATAACCGTGCAACAGAATCATGAGAGGTGCATTTTCAGGCACGGCAGGCGCAAGATCAAGAAAGGTGAGCGAAAGATGTCTTCGTTGAAGCATGGTGGCAGAATAAAATTATGGTTGAGATTCGTGAATAACTTTGGAGATAAAGCCGCCACCGAGCACTTCGGTGTTCCGGTAAAAGACCGCTGCCTGACCGGATGCAATGGCGCTTTTTGGTGAAGCGAATGATACAGCAACGGTATCATTATCAAGAGGTTTAATGGTGCAAGGGGTTTCGCGGTCCCGATACCTTATTTTTCCGAGTGCCTCTATTGAACCGCTGAGCGTTTCAATACCAATCCAGTTGAGCCCTGAGGTCACCAGACGACGGCTTTCAAGCGCAGATTTATTACCTACACGGATACGGTTTTGCTCTGTGTCAAGTTCTGTGACGTAGAGTGGTTCCTTCGCTGCAATACCAAGTCCACGCCGCTGACCGATCGTGTAGAACGGATAGCCCCGGTGCTTGCCGATGATCTTGCCTGTTTCATCCACAATGTCGCCGTCTGCAACCTTTTCAGCAAGGCCGGGAATGGCGCCTGTAAGGTAGCTGCAATAATCGTCCTGCGGCACAAAGCAGATCTCCTGGCTCTCCTTTTTTTCAGCCGCCCTGACACCAAAAGTATGGGCCAGCGTGCGTACCTCCGGTTTGGTCAGTGCGCCAAGCGGCAAAATAGTTTTCGCCAAATCGCTCTGGGAGAGCATCCAGAGGAAATAGCTCTGGTCTTTCTGCGGGTCAACCCCCTTGTAGAGCCGGTAGCGGTTGTCGCTGAAGGCAGTTGAGGCAAAGTGGCCGGTAGCGACAAACTCCGCATCAAGCATCTTCGCACCCTCAAAGAGGCCGAACCACTTGATTTTTTTGTTGCAGACCATGCAGGGGTTTGGCGTCCTCCCTCCAAGATAGTCATCATGAAAATACCGGATGACATCATTCCTGAACTTGCTGCTGAGGTTTAGTGTAAAGACAGGGATCTGAAAATCAGGATGGTCGCTGATAATGAGTCGCGAAGGCTGAATTGAAGGGTTCTCATCAAGGGAGTCGAGTACCCTGATATTGAGACCAGTCACCTGGTAGCCATGCTTCAGGAGCAGGCAAGCCGTAACGGCAGAGTCAACACCACCCGAAATCCCGACAAGAACTTTTTTCTGTGCGCTCATGAGGTGAATTCTGGAAAAAATGGTGGGGAATAATTTATCGGCGATGAGAGTGCTGCTATCAAGTCAACAATCTCCAGCTTCAGTGGAGTTGGAATACAAGAATCAAGATGTGCCTGGGCTTCGATGGTCATGTTCAACCGGTTATGATGCAATGCTTTTTATTATTGGCATAATACGTTATGGTGGTTAAAGAAGCAAAATGTGTGGCTCTTTTGGTCGATCTTTTCATTGAGCATTTTGCACAGAGTTGCGAAGTCATTTCATGAATGTCTTATCGTTATTGTTACAATTTTTCCGGAAAAGATGCGGTGTAATTTTTATTGTAAAAAGAATTTTTATCCAGTTAACGTCTTGAATTCACTGATTTTCATAAAGGTGAGTGAAGAAAAGGTTAGGAAAAGGGAGAAAAGGGTGATACATTGGAGGCCGACTGAAGCTAAGAGAGGAAAAGACAGCTAAGGGCGGGAATAGCCTGAAAGATGGCACGTTATTTGATGTTATGAAGTTGAGGGGAAGCGAAATCAGGAGAGTTGGGGAGCGTGGATGAAAGTTCAGGCTTCCTGCGAAGAAAAGAAAAAAAGATTTTGCAAGTGAATGGAAAAGATGTACATTGACATCCCTTGATCGAGTAAGGTCAAGTTCTTTGAATTTGTTGTCAAGTGAAACGCCAAAGTCAATTGCTTTGCAGTTTAAAAGCTCA
>CAIMPI010000005.1 GCA_903843305.1 uncultured Chlorobiaceae bacterium | reverse complement strand
TGAGCTTTTAAACTGCAAAGCAATTGACTTTGGCGTTTCACTTGACAACAAATTCAAAGAACTTGACCTTACTCGATCAAGGGATGTCAATGTACATCTTTTCCATTCACTTGCAAAATCTTTTTTTCTTTTCTTCGCAGGCAGCATAAACTTTCATCCACGCTTCCCAACTCTCTTGATTTCGCTTCCCCTCAACTTCATAACATCAAATAACGTGCCATCTTTCAGGCTATTCCCGCCCTTAGCTTTCTTTTCCTCTCTTAGCTTCAGTCGGCCTCCAATGTATCACCCTTTTCTCCCTTTTCCTAACCTTTTCTTCACTCACCTTTATGAAAATCTTACTTTTCGGAAAATAATTGGCCGTTATTGTGCAGGTTCATTGTAAACAGGAACAAAAGACGGCATATCAACAGCCAACTCCATCTGATGAACCCCCCGCTTGTACTCCTTGGTTGCTGCGACAAAGCTGTGAAAAAGTGGATGTACTTTCTGTACTCTTGATTTCAGCTCCGGATGAAACTGTACTCCAACAAACCAGCGGTGATCCTTTAGTTCTATAATTTCAACCAGCTCACCATTCGGCGATGTCCCTGAAAAAGTCATACCGCTCTCTTCAAAGTTTTGGCGATAGGTGTTATTGAACTCATAGCGATGACGATGACGTTCATTGACAAGGAACTTCTGATAAGCTGTGTGAGCTTTCGATCCCTCAGTAATAATACACGGATAGCTCCCCAGACGCATGGTGCCTCCTTTTTCCTTAACCTTCTTCTGGTGCTCCATGAGGTCAATAACGGGAAACCGAGTACGCTTGTTAAACTCGGTGGAGTTGGCTTCCTGCATGCCGCAGACGTTACGCGCGAATTCAATTGAGGCGCACTGCATGCCAAGACAGATGCCAAGGAAGGGGATATTCTGCTCCCTTGCATACTGGATGTACTTAATCTTGCCCTCAATACCCCGATCGCCGAAGCCAGGCGCCACCAAAATACCATTGACGTTTTCAAGCTCCTTTGCAAAATCGAAGGCGGTCAATTCAGCGTCTTCTGCCCTGAGCAGTTTGACGTTAACTTTGACATTATTGCTTGCTCCTGCATGGATAAAGGATTCAATGATAGACTTGTAGGCATCGGGATATTCAGTGTACTTTCCGCAGATACCAATAGTAACCTCACCATCCTGAGGGAACTTGACCTTGTTGCAAAAATCTCTCCAGTAATTGAGCACTGGTTCCTTAAACTTCTTCATGCCCAGCTTTTTGAGAACTCGCTGGTCAAGCTTTTCCTGGAGAAGCATCAACGGCACTTCGTAAATGGTATCACAGTCGCTCAGACCAATAACGTCAAACTCGTTAAGGTTACAAAAATGGCCGACCTTGTTTTTGATATCGCGTGAAAGCTGCTTTTCGCTTCGGCAAACAAGAATATCGGGCTGAATACCAACACCAAGCAACATTTTCACGCTATGCTGGGTGGGCTTTGTTTTCAGTTCGCTTGCTGCCTTGATAAAGGGCACAAAGGTAAGGTGGATGTTCAGCAGGTTGCTGTCGCCCATTTCAAGCTTCATCTGTCTCATCGCTTCAAGAAACGGGAGTGATTCGATATCGCCGATGGTACCACCTATCTCGGTGATAAGCACATCAAGATTGCCGTTTTTTGCCTGTTCGGCCATCCTGTCCTTAATTTCGTCAATCACATGCGGCACGACTTGCACAGTAGCCCCAAGGTAATCCCCACTTCGCTCCTTGTCAATGACTGATTTATAGACACGCCCCATGGTAAGGTTCGAGGTCTGTGACGTCGCCTCATCGAGAAAACGTTCGTAGTGACCGAGATCGAGATCGGCTTCTGCACCATCATCGGTAACATAAACCTCTCCATGCTGATAGGGGGACATAGTTCCGGGGTCCACATTGATATAGGGATCATATTTTTGTATGGCAACCCTCAAGCCGCGTGCCTTGAGCAGCATACCGAGAGAGGCTGACAGAATGCCCTTGCCGAGGGAGGAAATTACCCCGCCAGTCACAAAAATATATTTCACATTTTTCGGTCGAGCCATGACATCTTTCGTCGTTGATGAATTTGTAAAAGAATACGTTGATTATTCCTGAGCCTTGTGAGCGCCATCACAGAAGGGAAGTTTAGCAGATCTTCCGCAACTGCATATTGCTACAGTTTTTTCTTCATCAATTTCCACCTTCCACGGATGAAAATCGCTGCCTTTATGAGCTCCGTTACAGTAGGGGAGATTCTGCGACTTCCCGCATGCACAGTAAGATTTTGTTCCTGGCTGCTCCTTGATGACATAAGGGTGTTTCTGTTCCATACTTCCTCCGTGGAATGAATAGAGTTTAAATAAAATCTATACAAAGAGATCAATCTGACCATCAGGATCTTCAATCGGGAGTTCTGTATCTCCTTCTTCATCGCTCTTCGGCACTCTTGCAAGGGCAGAAATTATATCCCCGGCCATAAGCCTTACAAGCCTGACTCCGGAAGTGTTCCTGCCTGTCAATCGGATATCGGAAACATGCTGACGATTCACAATACCATTAGCTGTAATAATAATCAGATCATCGTCATCATTGACGTCAAGCAGCCCGACAAGGGCGCCAATCTTTTCATGAGCCTTAAGGGTAATAACCCCTCGTGCACCGCGCCGCGTCAGACGGTAATCCTCCACCCGGCTTCGCTTGCCAAAGCCATTGTCGGTGACAGCAAGCAACGCCGTATCGAATCGTTTGGTGGTCACCATTGAAATACATTTCTCCTCATCGTCGAGTGTAATTCCTTTCACACCCATAGCGGTCCTGCCCATCGTCCGAATTTCAGTCTCAGGAAAACGCACAACAAAACCGGAATTTTTGGCAAGAATAATCTGATGTTCCCCATCGGTCAGACGGGCATCAAGAAGCTCATCGTGTTCCTCAATAGTTATAGCCGCAATACCGTTCTTTCGGGGATGAGAAAAATCGTCAAGCGATGTTTTCTTCACAATACCATTCGTTGTCGCCATGACAATGAAGCCCGGTTCGTCAAAGTTCCTTATATTGATATATGCTCTGATTTTTTCGCCCGGCTGCAGCTCCATGATATTTGCCAGAGCCCGACCCCTGGCCGCTCGTCCAGCCTCGGGAATTTCATAGACTTTAAGCCAGTGGCAACGACCCCTGTTAGTAAAGAAAAGAATATAGTTGTGAGTCGAAGCAATAAACATGTGTTCGACAAAATCATCATGCTTTGCCTGCGCACCGGTAACACCCTTGCCTCCGCGGGCCTGACGGCGATACCCTGAAACAGGAAAACGCTTTATAAAGCCATCGTGAGTAATAGTGATCACCACATCTTCCTGGGCAATCATATCTTCAATGGAGAAATCCCCTTCCTGCGGCACAATCTCTGTCCGGCGGGCATCTCCATAGACATCCCTGACCTTCAGCAGCTCTTCACGGATAATCTGCATCTGCTTCTCAGGACTGCTGAGAATAAATCGCAGTTCTTCAATGAGTGCAAGAACCTCGGTGTACTCCATATCAATTTTCTTGCGCTCCATGCCTGTGAGTCGCTGGAGACGCATCTCAAGAATAGCTTTAGACTGCAATTCCGACAGACCAAACCGAACCATGAGCCGCTCCTGCGCCGTTGCAGTGTCTGGTGATTCACGAATGGTAGTAATCACCTCGTCCAGATTGTCGAGACAGATCTTCAGGCCCTCAAGAATATGAGCTCGCTTCTCTGCGGTTGTGAGATCGAATTGTGTGCGACGCAGGACAATCTCGTTGCGATGCTTGATGTAGTAGTGCATCATCTCCTTGAGATTGAGTATCCTCGGCACACCATCAACCAACGCCAGATT
Organism: uncultured Chlorobiaceae bacterium; assembly: GCA_903843305.1. Classification (GTDB taxonomy): domain Bacteria; phylum Bacteroidota; class Chlorobiia; order Chlorobiales; family Chlorobiaceae; genus Chlorobium. The sequence goes on along the minus strand of CAIMPI010000005.1, from coordinate 17,936 downwards.
GATCACGCCAAAGGTGTCCTGCATCGGGGTATGCTTGTAGAGATTGTTGAGCACAACCTTTGCAACCGCATCCCGCTTCAGCTCTATGACCAGCCTCATGCCATCTCTGTCGGATTCATCTCTTATGTCTGCAATACCTTCAAGTTTTTTATCGTGTACCAGTTCAACGATTTTCTCGATCAACCGTACCTTGTTGACCTGGTAGGGAAGTTCCGTGACAATAATGGATTCACGTCCATTTTTCTGGGTAACTTCAACAAGAGCCCGAGCGCGGATCACCACCTTACCCCTTCCCGTGAGATAAGCCAGACGAACTCCTTCATAACCATAAATAATACCACCGGTCGGAAAATCAGGCGCGATCACATATTTCATGAGATCGGCAACTTCCAGTTCCGGGTTGGCAATCAGAGCTATCATACCGTCAACCACCTCCCTGAGATTCTGGGGCGGAATATTAGTAGCCATACCGACGGCAATGCCTGATGAACCATTAACCAGGAGATTGGGAATCGCCGAGGGCAAAACGGTTGGCTCTTCCAGCGAGTCATCAAAGTTCAGAGAAAAATCAACGGTCTCTTTGTCAAGATCCTTAAGCATTTCGCCTGCAATGCTTTTCATGCGCACTTCAGTGTACCGCATGGCAGCAGGGGAGTCGCCATCAACAGACCCAAAGTTTCCCTGCCCGTCAATAAGGGGATAACGCAAAGAAAAATCCTGCACCAGACGCACCAGACTGTCATAAACAGCAGTATCACCATGAGGATGAAACTTGCCAAGCACTTCACCGACCACACGGGCAGACTTTTTATGTGGCTTGCCTGCCTGCAGACCAAGTTCGTGCATGCCAAAAAGCACCCTTCGGTGCACCGGTTTCAGACCGTCCCGCACATCAGGCAACGCACGACTGACAATGACCGACATTGAATAATCGAGATAAGAACCCCGCATTTCTTCTTCAATACTGATGGGGACTATTCTTTCACGCTGCATAGATAGATCCTGGGTGATAAGTGATATAAATAACTCAACGGCGTAATGTATAAAAATCCATCTTGATTCTTAATAACGCTTGCGCCATAACGAGGGGAAATTGCCTATAACCCCTGAAAACTATCAGCTCTCCGATACTATCGGGGCATCAGACCAGAGAGATTCAAGATCATAAAAACGGCGCTCATTCGGCATGAAAATATGCACAACAACATCAATATAATCCATTAAAATCCAGTGCATTGAATCCATACCTTCAACGTGCATCGGACGCTCTCCATCCTCCTTAAGCTCATCAACAATGTGCTCAGCAGCAGCCTTTGCCTTCCGCTCAGAATCAGCGGTGACAATGACAAAAAAATCAGTAACCGAGGTCAACCCCCTCAAATCGAGAATTTTCGCTTCTTCACACTTTTTCTCAAGCGACAGTTTAGCAACTCTTTTTGCCAGCAATTCACTGACCGCGACCTCCCTTCCCTTTCCTGCCCTCTCTTCATCTTTCAAACTACTCATAACCATGCACCCTTCATATATGAACTATATTGTACAATAACTTACCGAAAACAAGCCATAAAATACCAAAAGAATGGCAATAATGACTGTTCTTAAACATACGAAAAAGCCTGCTCACTGACGCAAAAAAAGCCGTTTTAACATGATTGTACTCTTGATTGACACTCCCTCATTATTTTTAAATCAATATCTGAAACCGGACACGAAACTACTTTCTTGACATAAACTGAATTCGAAAATGGTATTTCTGCCTTAGCGGGAACCAAAAACCCACAAAAACCGTTAGACACCCTTATGCAGTGATTATACCTATCGCGGAACGACATAACCCGATCCCGGTAGCACGTTTGAGTGAGACAACAACTCGTTGGGGGGATAAAAGCACATCTTCTTACAAATTGATCAAGAATGAGGCAACGGAAAGTCACATCGCCCTGTTACTTCAAACATGGGACAACGCTACGGCAACCCAAGGCAAGCTGGATACCTTCCAGCCCAACACGGTGCGCGGCGGCCATGTTGTTAGCACTGTAGCGTTCTTCAACGAAAGTTATGGTATAACGCTCTGAACCAAGTTCATCTGACAGAAAAAGCCGGGAGTGAAGGAAATTTCTTTTTGTCCTTGGTCCGAACATTTGCGCTGGTGGGTGCATTGCTCATGTATTCCACCAGCGCAATCTCTTCCAATCAAGAAAAATATCCAAAAATGGAGCATTTATTTGTTAAAACAGATCATGACCGAACAGTTGATATCCGTTTGGGCGAAACTGTCAGGATAGCCTTGGCTGAGAACGCTACCACAGGATACCGCTGGGCAATTGATCGCTACGATGAAAAGTTCATTAACCTGCTTGCCACTGAACCACATTATTCAAATGATACTGTTGGCTCCGGCGGAGAAATTCATTTTATCTTCCAGGGAAAAACGAGCGGTACAGGAGAGATCTTCCTCAAACAGTGGCGCTCTTGGGAGGGGGATTCATCGGTCATTGCCCGTTTTCACATCCGACTCCATGTGCTGCCATAGCATAAACCTTTATCGCTTGCCTATCTACAGCATTAAATACCCGCCGACCTAAATTTTCAGCTTCAAAAAACTTTATTCGCCAGTTGATGCTTGACATGACGATAATGAACTAACTTTTCATTACTGCCGCCCCAAAAAGCCATTCGGGGCGATAAATATTACGCAGATATTTTTTGCATTTCGGGCAACAATACTGAAGATTTTCAGCGCGCGCTTTCATCAAAGAAAGTATGTGCTGACAAGCAAGTTAGCTGAAGCCTATGAATATCGTTTGCTGAGCCCAAGTTTCTCAATCCGGGAATAAAGTGTCTTCGGATGCAGGGCAAGCTGCTCGGCAGCTCCGCCCGCACCACTCACCCTACCTTTTGAACGGCTGAGAGCGTCAAGGATCAGCTCTCGTTCCATGACGGTCACATCATGTTCAAAATCACGCATTGTTCTGGTTCGGCTGGCTACCGGAAGTCCTTGCACAAGCAAAGAAGGAGAGAGAATCGTTGAAAAATCAAGTGTTGTACCGTCAGAGACAATAACTGCTCGCTCGATCAAGTGGGCGAGTTCGCGGATATTACCCTTCCACTCACGCCCAACCAGGCGATTCATGTCGCTCTCGCGGAAAGAACGAACTGGCTTGCCAAACTCCTTTGAAAACTTTGCTGCAAAATGGGCGGCGAGCATGGCGATATCTTCCCGACGTTCACTGAGTGACGGAATGGCAAGAGGAAAAACATTGAGGCGAAAAAAGAGATCCTCACGGAAACGACCTTCAGTAACCTCTTTTGCCAGATCGCGGTTAGTCGCAGCAATAACACGAACATCCACCTTGATCACCTGTTTTCCGCCAAGCCGTTCAAGCTCGCGCTCCTGAAGCACACGCAGCAGCTTTGCCTGCAACTCAAGAGGAAGTTCACCGATTTCATCCAAGAAAATAGTCCCCCCTTCAGCCAGTTCAAACTTGCCGATCCGCCTTTCAGTGGCGCCCGTAAAACTCCCTTTTTCGTGACCGAAAAGCTCAGATTCAATGAGTGGTGCAGGCAGGGTAGCACAATTGATCTTGATAAGTGCACGCTTGCTGCGGACTGAAAGATTGTGCAGAGCACGGGCAAACAGCTCCTTGCCTGTCCCTGTCTCACCCTGAATTAACACGGTTGCGTCGGTCGGGGCAACCTGGCTGACCCTGCGCAAAACAGCCACAAGGGAAGGGCTTTTACCGATAATCTCCTCAAAATTATGCACTGCATTGATCTCTTCAATAAGAGAGGTACGCTCACCCTCAAGTTTGCGACGCAACTCATCAATCTCTTCAAAAGCGAGAAAATTCTGCAGGGCAAGAGAGAGCTGGGGCACTATCAGAGCTACCGTCACCTGGTCATGTTCTTCAAACGATCGGGAGGTATCTGAGATAATCAACCCGGCACGACTGCCCGGCGTATCCCAGAGCGGAACCGTCAGCAGAGAACAGATTCCGAATTTCTCCTTGACATGTGCCAGAATTCGGTAATCACGGCAAAGCTGGAGAAACTCTTCACCACAAAAACAACCTGGATTAGTAATCAGTGAAAAACTCTCTCGAGCAATCTCCTCAAAATTTTCGATATCTAGCGCTTGTTGCGAGGAGACCGGGACAAAACCTCCACCATTGTCACGCATGAAATTGTCGTAAAGACGATAGGTACCATCATCACCCATCACGCGGATACCGAGAAAGGTACATGGCACCAGTTTTTCAATCTGCTCGCAGACCGCGAGCAGCATCCTGTTACGATCCTTGATCGTGAGCAGAGCATTGTTGACCGCAAGCTGCATGGCTGTCTGCGCTTCACGCAACCGAAGCTCCTCATAAGCAAGGGCATTGCTGACCGCAACAGCGACAGGCGATGAAAGTGTTGCCAGAAGCTCTTTATCGTCCTCCGGCCACTCTTTTTCATCCTTCGACACAAAACAGAGAAACCCTATCACCTTGCCTCCGGTTCGCAAAGGTGAAAGAGCTACCTGCTGCATACCAAGATCACAAAGTATCTGCAGCAACGGAAGATCTGCAGGATAACGCTCAAGCGACTCTTCGATACTGATCACCGAAACCGACTGATCGGCAAGATGCGGCTCAATCCACGATCCGGCAATCAGCCTCTTTTTGCGATCAAAGCTCTCTGGAAGCTGAAAACGCAGCATCTCAAAAAAAACGTTACTGTATCGCCTCTCCTTGTCAAAGGTGATAATGGCGGCGGAATCAAACTCAAAAACAAGACGCAGTTTGTCCGTAACCGTCAGGAAAAGTTCCTGGGGATCGCGGATGGAGCCAACAGCATTGCTGATGTACTGCATCAACTTATGAGCCTCATTCAAAAACACTTGTGTCATATTCCTTAATAATAAGAACACATTATAAAGAAAATTCTGATTTTTTCGGAATATGCAGAATAAAACGCAGGAACTTCCTCTGTAAAAGGAGGATGTTTTCTGATGAAAAAGACAGCTTCACCCTCTGGCATAAGAATTGCCATACCAATGCAATGGGTATAACGAAACAAACCATAGCTCCATGATAAACAAGAGGACACTGACCAGAACAGCCTGTATTGCAGCAACGTCACTGCTGCTCGCGTGGCCATGGCAAGCCAGCGCTGCCGAAGCGCCTGCCGAAGCGCCTGCCGAAACAGCACTCACCCTTGAAACAGCTATCCATCTTGTCCGCGAAAACAATCCGGCACTCAAAGCTGCGGCTGAAGAGATTACTGCGGCTGACGCAAGGGTCACCCGGAGCAGAAGCGCATATTTTCCCCAGATCACTGCCAGTGCAGGATACACCTGGCTTGATCCCGTCTCTGAAGTGAGTTTAAACGGAGGCGCCCCGCTGCAATTCATGCCTCATGACAATTACGATGCAAAAGTAACCGCCCGTGCAACCCTGCTCGACTTCGGAAAAAGGGGCAACAATGTCGATCTTGCGCTGATCGGAAAAAAAACGGCGGAACACTCGCTGGAACTGGCGCGCCGGGAGCTCTCCTGGGAGACAGTGCAGCTTTTTTACGGCATTCTGTTTCTTCGCGAAAATCTCCAAGTTGAAGAAAAACAGATTGCCGCACTCAACAAAGCCTTGGAGTACACGACAAAACGATACCAGGCTGGATCTGCAACCCCGTTTGATCTCTTTTCAACGAAGGTGCGCATCGCGGCTGCACGCAACAGAACCCTTGACCTGGTGCATGAACTGCGGCGGAGTGAATTAACCCTGCACCGGCTGACAGGCATAGCAGAAAATGTACCACTAACGTTACAGGGCTCGTTTGCTGTTACCCCGACTGGTGGTCGTCCAGAGTCCGGACTTGTCGCTCAGGCCCTGGAACAGCGCATCGAGCTGCAACTCTCCAAAGAGAATGAAACAGCGGCAAAATTGCATCGTTCACTTGCCACAAAAGAGGGAATGCCCGTCGTTACAGGAAGTATATCTTATGGAACCACCAATGGTTACCAACCTGATATTCATGAAATGCGCAACAATGTTTCCGGAAACCTGCATCTGGAAATTCCGCTCTTTACCGGTTTTCGTACCAGTGCTGAGCGGCAGGAAAGTGCTGCTCAGCTCCGTGCTGCAACCCAGCGAAGGCTCGATACCGAACAACAGGTGAAAAACGATGTCGCGGAAACACTTCACGCCCTCCAGACCGCATCGGAAAAGATTACGACCACAGAAGTACAGGTACAACAAGCTGAGCTGGCAGCACAACATGCGAGGGCCCGTTACGAAAACGGCATGGCGACTGCGCTTGATCTGCTTGATACTGAAGCCTCCCTGTCCCAGGCAGAACTTGCCCGGCTGCAGGCCGCTTATGCTTATGTCTTGAATAACTATACCCTGAAACGTGCAACCGGGGAAATCTTCTGGTAAAATGGAAATACCACTGAAAAAAATTATCTGCGCTGTGGATTTTTCTGCCTCATCAGATGCCGTCGTTCGATATGCTGCTGCAATGCACTGTTCCTGCGCAGAACTCATGGTACTTTATGTCGCATCTGGAACAGAGAGTGAGGACGGCATGCTCAGAAAGCACCTGCATGAATTCTCGCGTTACAGCGATATGCTTTCTGACTACAAGGCACACGCTCATTTTACAGTTCAGCACGGCGAGCCTGCCGCTGCCATTCTCAACTATGCAAGAGAGCACCATGCGAATATGATCATCCTTGGCTCCCACGGCAACACCGCAATAGCCCGTCTGCTGATGGGAAGCACTGCTGAATCGGTCATGCGCCATGCCCCGTGCCCCGTCGTAATTCTGAAAACACCTGATAACAACAACAAAGACCATGGAACAACCTGAATCTAATACAATGGCTGAAAACACTCCTTCCGGAAAAGAAACGGGAACACCATCGAACCCACTGCGTATCGTAATTATCGGCGTTCTCCTTACCATCGCGCTGATTTGGGGAGGCAGCAGACTCTACCACTCGTTCCTCTACGTTGAAACTGACAACGCCCAGATAGAAGGGGATATCTACCCGGTCATTTCGCGGGTTCCAGGAAAAGTTGAGGAGGTACTGGCAAGTGATAACCAGCAAGTCAAAAAGGGTGATACTCTGATAAAGCTTGACGCGAACGATTATAAAGTACGCAGGGATATTGCCTTTGCAGCATTACTCAGCGCACAAGCGGCTGTAAAAGCTACGACCGAGCAGGCAAACGCCGCCAAAGCAGGCATCAGCGCGGCGGAAGCAATAAGCCGAAAGCAACAGGCCGACCTTCGCCGTAACGAAAATCTCCGGCGACAAGATGTAATTTCACAGGCAGAGTTCGACGGAGTCAAGGCTGGCGCACAGGCTGCCTCAGCCCAGTATTCCGTTGCTGGCAATCAATATCAGGCATCGCTTGCCGACATACCTCTAAAAATGGCTGAGGTAAAAAAACGTGAAGCTGAGCTACGAGAGGCCGAATTACAGTTATCCTACACCACCATTACCGCTCCAGCCTCCGGTCAGGTTTCAAAAAAGAATGTACAACCAGGACAGTACGTTGCTCCTGGTCAACAGTTTATTGCGCTTGTTGGAAGCAAGGATCTCTGGATTGTAGCAAATTTCAAAGAGACCCAGCTTGATAAAATAGCTCCCGGGCTGCCAGTCATTATCAATGTGGACGCCTACCATGGTAAAGAGTTCAAGGGGAAGGTGGAGTCGCTCTCATCCGGCACCGGCGCAAAATTTGCACTCCTCCCGCCGGATAACGCCAGTGGCAACTTTGTGAAAGTGACACAGCGTATTCCGGTAAAAATCATCTTTACCGAAAAACCTGACCCCCATTACCCGCTTGCCGCAGGTATGAACGTTGTCGTCGAAGTTAAAGTAAAGTGATAGGTTTTCTTCAGCTCCAAAACAAGTGCTTCTCAGCTCCTTAGGAGCGGCATATTGGTAGCAAATATACATGCATCCACTGCTGTCCAATTATAAGTCAAATAAATTCAATTGGTTACCGGCATAGGTCTCTGGAATTGTGCTGATAGAATTTGTAACTAATTTTATAATATCGACTTGTTCAAACACACTGACGCTCAAAATTTGTAGAAAAGTGTAGAGAGTTATATCAAAATGCATGCGTTTTTTAACTAAAGCTATAAGCACGTAAACTGAAATTGCTGTCCAGATTTGTGTTTTTACCGCATTTTCTGATGTTCCGTAAAATGCCTTGATACGCAAATGCTGTTTGATCCACTTGAAGAACAGTTCGATCTGCCATCGACTTTTGTAGAGGTCTGCAATCACATTTGGAGCAAGTTCAAAATTGTTGCTCAAGAACACATACGACTTACGAGTTTGCGGATCGACATACTTGATACGTCTCATTTTATCAGGGTATTCTTTTACAGATTTGAAACTTGCAAGCATTATGGTCTGATCACATCGAATGCCGGTAGATTTATCAACAGGATGAGAGTATCGCCGTTTAAAACTTAAATTTGATTTCGCTCTTATGACAAAAAATCCTTGGGCCAGATGAATGTGATAAAGTCGTTCAAAATCGATGTAACCTCGGTCCATAATGTAGAAAGAACCTGGTTCAATGATGAGTACATCAAGAATATTAACATCATGAACCTTGCCATCGGTAATGGCGATAAAGGATGGAATGTTGCCTCGTAAGTCAATCAAAGTGTGCATCTTAACTGCACCTTTGTGTGTTCTGAACTTTGCCCATGGAAACAGTGCAAGACAGAGGTCGATCGTGGTGGAATCCAGTGCGTAAACTGTTTCCTGCAGACTGACGCCAAAGGCATCTTTGCTGTAGAGTTCTCTGGCATGATGAATCAAGACGTGGGCAAAGTCTTGATAAATCCGCCAGTCCCGTGTTTCGTTGGCGTAGGCCAGTGTGCTTCGGGCGATCTTGCCACGGATGCCCATGTGATACAGTTTGTTCTGCATGCCGAGTAGACATGTCGTGATGTCACGAAGACTTTCCCGATAGGTCAGTTGTGCAAAGAACAGGCAGAGATATTGATCAAGACAACTGAATGATTGTACCTTGTAATTGCCGTTGTACCGCTTGACGCACAAGCGAAATTGATGAAGCGGCAGGTGTTCAAGCAGCTGCGCAAAGACTGTTTTTCCTGTGTACATCGATCATTCCTTGTTGAAGCATTATGAAATGATCGAAGATAGCAAGCATTTTCAAGTCGGTAATGGTAAAAAAACGCCGTATACTATTTTATTATTATAACCTACAGAGATTTATTTTTTCAACAGTTGGACACCAGTGACATGCATCTTGGAACGAATAAACATTGAACAGGAAACCATATAACGCATGGCCCAGTCACCACAACAGAACGGCACCACAGTAGCGGCAATGCTGCCGAATCCCGCACAGACCTACGACACCGGATTTCGGAAAATCATCATCACCCTGACGGTGATCGTCTCGGCTATGCTTGAACTGATCGACACCACCATTGTAAACGTTGCCATTACGCAAATAAGCGGAAACCTTGGTGCCAGCATTGATGATGTGGCTTGGGTGGTCACCAGCTATGCCATCGCTAATGTCATTGTGATTCCTCTTTCCGGATTTCTCGGCAACCTGCTTGGACGCAGAAACTACTACATCGGCTCCATTCTGCTTTTTACCGTTGCATCGCTTTTTTGCGGCATGGCTACCGACATCTGGGCACTGGTCTTTTTCCGATTTCTGCAGGGTATCGGTGGGGGAGCGCTCCTGCCAACATCCCAGGCCATTCTCTACGAAACCTACCGACCGGAAGAACGCGGCAAGGCAACCGGCATTTTTTCGATGGGACTGGTACTTGGTCCTACCATAGGCCCCCTTCTCGGCGGATACCTTGTAGACTACTTCTCCTGGGAGTGGTGCTTTTTTGTGAATATCCCGATCGGGATACTGGCGGCATGGTCTTCCTTTACTTTTCTCAGGGAACCGAAAGTAAAGCATTCGGTTTCAAAAATTGACTGGACCGGTATCGGGCTGCTGGCGGTTGGCATTGGCTCGCTGCAATTCATTCTGGAAAGGGGAGAATCAAAAGACTGGTTTGAAACCCCTTATATCACCTGGTTTACCATCATCGCGGTTGTCGCGCTTGTTGCATTTGTCTGGTGGGAACTGCACACTGAAGAACCAGCCGTTGACCTGCGCGTGCTCGCCCGAAGCCACAACCTGCCAATAGCAGCGATACTCACCTTTGTTGTGGGTTTCGGCCTCTACGGCTCGCTCTTTGTCTTTCCCGTTTTTGTACAGCGCCTGCTCGGATTTACAGCGTTACTGACCGGACTGGTACTCTTCCCCAGTGCTATGGTAACCGGTATTATCTCTATGCCGCTCGGCATAGCCCTGCAAAAAGGAGTCTCGCCAAAAAAGCTGATGGCTGTGGGCATGGTCGCATTCATCATCTTCTGCTGGACACTTGGCCAGCAAACCATGCAGTCAGGAGCATCAAACTTCTTCTGGATACTGCTCTTGCGTGGCTTCGCTCTCGGATTCATCTTTATTCCTGTCACCATGCTTGCTGTATCAGGTTTACAGGGCAGAGACATCGGACAGGCTACCGGCCTTAACAACATGGTGCGCCAGCTCGGCGGCTCATTTGGCATAGCACTCATCAACACCTATATCGTCAAACGGGTAGGGGAGCACAGAGTGGAGCTGCTCAGTCATCTTTCCCCCTACGACCCTGCTGCCGTTGCAAGGCTTGAGGCAATAAAACAGACGGCCGCCATGAAAAGCGGACTTTCGCCTGCGGGCGCAGAGATGGTTGCATTAAACTCGCTTGAGGGCACACTGACCGTTCAAAGCCATCATCTTGCCTACATGGACGCCTTCATGCTTGTCGCCCTGCTCTTTACATTAGCCTTGCCGCTGCTCTTCTTTATCAAGATAAAAAAAGATGAGAAGGCTGATTTGTCAGCGGCACACTGAGATGGATGTTGGGAAGATGGTAAGCGGTTGGTTTTCGAAGGCTGCTATTTCTCCATATCAGTTTGTTTTATGTGCTTTTGAAGGTTTTCATCAAAAGTAAAAACCTCATACTGTTCAACAGCATGATATGCCCAAAGTAAAGTATCAACAAAGTCAAATACTGTTGTACTATAACAAGCAAGGGCTTTTAAGAATACATCTCTTTTTTCAACACGCACTAATTGCTGGTTCACAAGGGCGCAAAGACGATGATGAATTTCCTGCCTGTCAACCTTGTACACTTTTTGTAAAACATATACGACTTCGCATGCAGCCTCTATTGGTAAGGTTACAGAGTGTTGCTCAAGGATGTCTGCTGCTTTAGGCGATAACACCGGATGATCATCTAAAAGATAGCGCAAGACAATATTAGCATCAACAATCACCATATTTTTCATTTATAGCGTTTTGCCATGCTTCATGTTCGCGATCAATAAATGCAGCATTTGCATACTGATGTAAACATCCCCTAAGACTTATTTTAGCAATAGCGCCTTCATCACGTTGTGTCATAGAAAGCACAATAATTTCAACTTTCTGCCCCCAAAATTGCCTGGGAAGCCGAATATTGACGTGCCCCTTTTCCACAGTTTGAATTTCTCGAATTGCTTCCATTTGCTTTATTATGATTTGTACGCTCTCCGCGTATTGTTTTGTAAGGCACATTGTTGAAAGCTATTAGCGCAACACACCCATTGCCTAAGCTGTAGCGTTTTGGAAACCAAGACACCTATAAGAAGTTACGCATATTTTGGAGCATATCCAGTTATCAATACTATTTTCAGCCAGACAAATAAAGCAGAACCGTTGAATTTCATTCGCTTGCATAGGGGGGGAACAAGCTGATACGATGGGTCATGAGGAAACATTGAATAGTCTGAAAGTCGGATAAAGCGTACCACTATTAGGAGGCCACTCCCAGATATTCCAAGAACAACCTGTCTCTGGCTACTGATTCGGTAGACCAATGAACTTGCTATATTTTCGTGGACAGTGTGAGAAGTCATATCTTCAATCAAAAGAAGATATGAGAAATGACAGTAAAAGGCAACGAGTATGCTGTTGAGCGAAATTTCTGGAAGCCGGCGCGTTGCGGGGTAGTTATCGGATATTTACTGCTGTGTTTTTTTGAAGGCCCGACATTATTTTGCTATACTTTCAGTAAGGTATTGTTAGTGACATGGCAAGTAATGGAAAAATTTCAAAAATTCGCAGTTTAGGCGGATCCATCACATTATTGTTAACCGGATGCCCGAACGATTGAGGATGTGGAAGTAAAGATGAACGAAGAGAAGTGGCACGACGTGGGCGAAGTAGCCGAGCTGTCAAAGAAGCCACTCCAGCAAATACTGGTAGGTCGCACGAAGATTGCGCTGTCATACGTTGGCGGGAGCTTTGGAGCGATCCACGGCGCTTGCAATCACGTGGACGGACCGCTTGGGCAGGGCACCCTCGAGGGTAACTACATTGTCTGCCCGTGGCACAACTGGAAGTTCCATCGCATTTCAGGCGAAGGAGAACCCGGCTTTGAGGCGGACCGTGTGCCGCGTTTCGAACTCAAGGTGGAAGGCGGCAGGCTTCTGATACGCGACATGCCGACTACCGATCGCAAGAAGCTGGCGCATGCGCCGCATCCGCTCGATCGCGATACGCGACGCGAGCCTGGGGCGCTTCGCGTGTTGGGTATCTCGACCACGGTCATGGACAACAACCACCCTCGCTATTCGACTTCCGAGGCACTGTTAGAAAGTGCTCTTGAACACGCGCGAATAAACCACTCCCTGGAGACACGCATGGTCAAGCTGCGTGAACAGTCCTTTCGTGCCTGCGAAGGTTACTACTCCAAGAGCGCGCAGGCTTGTACCTGGCCGTGCAGCATTTCACAGATGGAGCCGACTGATGGCATGCACGCGGTGTATGAGAACCTGGTATTCTGGGCGGACGTCGTTCTGATTGCGACGCCCATCCGCTGGGGTGCGGCGAGTTCGTTATACTTCAAGATGGCGGAGCGCCTGAACACGGTGCAGAACCAAATCACGCTGAAGAACCGCGTCATGCTGAAGAACAAAGTTGCTGGGTTCATAGTGACTGGAGGACAGGACAACATTCAGGCCGTCGCAGGGCAGATGATGCTGTTCTTTGGCGAACTGGGCATGCACTTTCCCCAGTTTCCGTTCATTGCTCACAGTCGTGGCTGGACGGCGGAGGACATGGAGCACAACGTTGAGATGGTCAAGCATAAAAAAGCTCTGCATAACGGTGCTCGCGCCCTGCTCGACCGCTGTCTGGATCTGGCGCAGCGCCTGCAGAGCGGTGCCGCGCCGGAGTTCGAAAGAGCGGGCCGGAAAGCCTCCGGGCTTGAGCGGCGCAATCGTCCGTAGTAAAGTCCAGAGCAACTCGGCGGCACACTGAGGCAATGACCGTACAAGGGAAGAGCCACGTGCTACCAGCTTATCCCCTTCTTTTTCAACAACAACCGGGCGCTTTCCAGCCCTGCTTTTGCCGCAGCCTGCATATCGGCAACAGCGCCTGCCTCATCGCCAAGATTGCTTTTGGCAACTCCTCGCTTGTAATAAGCTTTTGCATAATTTGAATCACAGGCTATGGCATTCGTGTAATCTGCTATTGCGCCTTCATTATCACCAAGATCGGACTTTACAAAGCCACGATTAAAAAATGCATCAGGATTTTTCGGATCAATCGCTATGGCACTCGTATAATCCACAATAGCGCCTTGTTTATTGTCAAGTTTCAGACGTGCATTTCCACGGTTAAGGTATGCGGAGACAAGTTGCTTGTTAATGCCAAGCGCTTTTGTAAAGTCAGACTCAGCGCTCTTGAAGTCACCAAACGTATTTTGTGCAATTCCCCTGTTGATATAAGCATCAGCAGATGCAGGAGTATGCTCGATGACTTTTGAAAAATCCGCAAGTGCTCCCACCTTGTCTCCAAGCGCTACCCGCACCAGTGCACGATTATTATAGGCAAGATCGAGGGATGGATTGAGTTCAAGAGCCTTTGAAAAATCATCCAGAGCACCATCTTTATTGCCAAGGTCGCTCTTCGCCTTCCCTCTGTTATTATAGGCTTCAGCATACTTTGGACTAATCTTTACAACTCGCGTGTAATCGTCCACAGCGCCCTTGTTATCACCTTTGCCTGCCCTTGCCAAGCCTCTCTTGAAATAGAGCTGAACCGCCTGAAGCAGATCAGCGCTTGCACCCTCTTTGTCGCCAAGCTTGTTTTTTGTCACACCACGATTATTGTATGCGTCACAGCTCTCAGAGTTTGCCTCAATCGCTTTGGTGTAATCCGCAAGTGCCCCTTCATTATCGCCAATGGCGCCTTTAGCGACTCCCCTGTTGAAATAGATGTTCGTCAACTTTGGATTCAGTGCAAGCGCCTTGGTATATGAAGTTATCGCACCAGTAAAATCTCCAGCTTCACTTCTGGCAATGGCATAGTTGTAGTGAGCCTCAGCATAGAGAGGATCAAGCGTGACTGCCTTTTTATAGTCCGCCAGCGCCCCAATTTTGTCGCCCGTGCCCAACTTGACGGATGCACGGTTATTGTAGGCTTTGGCGCTCTTCGGGTTACGCTTGATTGCTTTCGTGTACTCCGCTATTGCTCCCTTGTAATCCCCTGCGGTTGCCTTTTCATTACCCTTCTTATAGTAATCGGCAGAAGCACCGGCAGCAAAAGCCACACATTGCTGTGTCATCAACACAAAAGAGGCGGAAAAAAGCAACAGTTTAACCGATTTCATATCACTTTTAACATTAACAGATTACGTTGTTCCAACTATTCACAAAAACCAGTTACTGCAATGCCATTCGAACCGCACGGGCAACAGGGATAAACAATCACTGAATAACATCATCATGCAGCGTGAGCTGATCATCATCCTCATTTGATAACTGATCATCCGGCTGACCGGTGCCAAAACTAACAAACCGATATTTTTTCAAAAATTGATACACATCAATCTCATTCTCTGCAGCATTCAGTGTATCAACCCTATTCCCTCCCAGAATCTGCGTACCAGAGACAATGATTTCGGGCAAATTCGCCTCATTGGCATACAGGCCAGTTGGTAACTGCCTATTCAGGAACGTGCCTGCCGTATTGTTCATATCAATAAATGTTTTGCCCTGCGGATTATCGACACTCATATCTGGAGCATCAATTTTCAACATCATCTTTGGATCACCAATCGCGGAACCTGGCGTTCCATCTACCGAAAGATTTACTGAGCCAGCAACAAATTGTGGATTAGAGCCCGTGCCGGATGGGGTAACACCACCGTCTGTCACTGTAAGATTTATGACACCACCGGTTGTTCCACCAGCATTGACCTGACCGATTTCAATACCTCCTGTATCATGCAAATTAACATCCCCTCCACCTGTCGATACATTCAACTGAGAGCCCTTAAACTCAAGAGGATTACCCGTAGCGCCAATCGTGCTTCCTGATCCGGTTACTCCCAAATTCACATTTTTAGCAGAAATATCAACATCAGGATCACTACCCGACTCCGTAATACTGCCACCGGTTGCCGTCAAATTGACATCGCCACCGGAAGAGCCGCCGGTATCAATTAATCCAATGCCAAAGCCGCCATTGGTATCGGTCACATACACGCTGCCACCTTTGGTCTTGATATTAAGCGTGTTAGCGCCAGCATCAATCTGCAACGGATTCTCTGCTGTTCCAATCGTACTTGCTGCGCCTGTTACAACAAGATTCAGCGTTTCACCGACAAGATTAAGAGGAAAATCGGTGTTACCAAGGATACTACCATTGAGCGCCGTCAAGTTTACCGTGCCAAGCAACGAGCTGCTTGTGGTAACAAGACCAAGCACAACACCACCAGAGATGTCAGTCAACGAAATATCGCCACCGACCGTCGAAGCATTCAGATTTACCGTATCAAGCTCTATCGGATTGGCTGTTGTTCCAATCGTGCTCGATGAGCCGGTTGCCACGAGATTCACGGTATTGCCGACCATATCAGCCGCCGTATCATCACCCGATTCGATGATACTTCCACCGATTGCTGTAAGGTTGACGTTCGCTCCGGTATTTCCTGCATCGACCAAACCAACAGCGATGCCACCTGCGACATCAGTCAAATAAATGCTGCCTGTCGGGGATGATGCGTTCAGCGTTACCGCATCAATTTCAATCCAGTTATCACTGGTACCAATTCCTGTTGCCGCATCAAGACGAAGGGCATTTGCCGAAATGTCGTTGCTTCCGTCGCTGTCAGCATCATGGATCCAGCCTGTGGTTGCTGTTATGCCAACATTGCCTGTGGTTGTAACCGTACCGCCAAGGGTGACGTTGTTGTTGGCGAGCAAGCTGATGTCGCCGCTGCCGGTTGTCTGGTTGCTTGTTGTGCTGAGCAGGATGGAACCTGTGGTTGCCTCAACCGTTATGGTACCCGTACTACCAGTCAGAATGTCCGCCGTATCCGTAAAGGTTACGTCCTGTGCTGCAATGATGGAGATATTGCCCGTGTCGCTCTTCACGTCAGCGTTGCTGGTGATGCTCGTGCCACTACCAATCGCCTGCACCAGAATGTTGCCCGTCCCGTTCGCGCTGATCGCCGTGTTGTCTGCCAATTCTGTACCATCGTTCAGCGTGATGTCGCCCGCAGTGGTACGCACTACGATGCTGCCGTTACCGCCCGTCGTTACCACGTCACTCTGTGTCGCATCCGTCGTCGCAGTCACACTGGCATTAGCATTCACGCGCTGGATCGTTGCACTCGTGTTATCAACCGTCAGACCATCTGTTTCGAGAATATTGATCCCGCCATTCGTCGCTCTTGCGCTGAGAGTCGTTACCGTCGTCTCGATCGGGTTATCGGTGCCAATGCCAAGCTTTCCAACTCCAGTTCCTGCCCACACCCGCAGACCATTCGATGCGATATCAACATTGCTGCCACCGTCGTTGTCGAGGATGGAGCCCGTCGTTGCAGTGATGCTCACGTTCGCGCCCGTCGAAATCAGACCACCAACGTTAACATCATTCCCTGCAAGCATACGAATATCGCCGCCCGTGCTCGTCGTGTTGCTCGTCGTGCTCAGGTCAATGCTTCCTGTGCCTGCTTCGATATTGATTGTTCCAAGTGTGCCAGATCCTGCCGTCAGAATGTCGGCTCCAGCCGTGAAGGTCACGTCCTGTGCGCCAAGAAGCGTGATATTGCCCGTGTCGCTCTTAACGTCAGCGTTGCTGGTGATGCTCGTGCCACTACCAATCGCCTGTACCAGAATGTTGCCAGTCCCGTTCGCGCTGATCGCCGTGTTGTCAGCCGCTGCTGTGCCATCGTTCAGCGTGATGTCGCCCCCTGTGGTACGCACCACGATGCTGCCGTTACCGCCTGTTGTTACCACGTCGCTCTGCGTGGCATCTGTCGTCGCCGTAACGCTTGCATCCGTATTCACGCGCTGGATTGTCGCACTCGTGTTATCAACCGTCAGACCATCTGTTTCGAGAATGTTGATCCCGCCATTCGTCGCTCTTGCGCTGAGAGTCGTTACCGTCGTCTCGATCGGGTTATCGGTGCCAATGCCAAGCTTTCCAACTCCAGTTCCTGCCCACAACCGCAGACCATTCGATGCGATATCAACACTGCTGCCACCGTCGTTGTCGAGGATGGAGCCCGTCGTTGCAGTGATGCTCACGTTCGCGCCCGTCGAAATCAGACCACCAACGTTAACATCATTTCCTGCAAGCATCCGGATATCGCCGCCCGTGCTTGTCGTGTTACTTGTCGTGCTCAGGTCAATGCTGCCCGTACCCGCTTCGATGTTGATCGTGCCAAGCGCCCCGGAACCGCCGGTCTGGATGTCGGCTCCAGCCGTGAAGGTCACGTCTTGTGCGCCAAGAAGCGTGATGTTACCCGTACCACTCTGGACATCAGCATTCGACGTGATACTCGTA
>CAIMPI010000004.1 GCA_903843305.1 uncultured Chlorobiaceae bacterium | reverse complement strand
GCTTTTTAAAGGCCTTATGTTCTTCCCAAAGTTTTTTGGCTCTCTGGATAGCTTTTTTCGGCATGCACTATGGTAACGCATATGTTACTATTCTCAAACCAATATTCACTATTCTTCAATCGCAGCACTGAAACGCTTTACATCCCTTCCCTCCCGTAACTGCACGATAAAAACACCGTCCCCAAGTTCTTGCATTATTCTAACTCCAAACGTTGTTCAGGGTCGCCTTGTGGAGCGCGTTCAATTGGCTCCCCTTTCCATCCGCCCGCAGTGTGCTCAAAAACACCCGGTGGCCACTCTGTTCCGCGTCGAGTGCGTACAAATAACAAAAAGTCCAATACCTCTTGAGCTAATGGTTCCGTAAGAAACTCAGCTTCTTGTTTCAGTTGTTCGATGGCGGTCATTATGCTCTCCGATAATCATGATAAAAGGACTATAGCGTAGGACTTTTTACACCTTCTGAGTCCTTGACTGGACACACTCATGCCCATTCAGCGCTTAGGGTTTCGGCTTGTTGGAGGACTAGCTTTATGGCTTCTTCCTGTTTTGCGGGGGGGTATTTGTATTTGCGGAGGATGCGTTTTACCATGAGGCGGAGTTTGGCTCTAACGCTGTCGCGGACTGACCAGTCGACGCTGATATTCTGGCGGAGGCTTTCGGCGAGTTCGTGGGCTATTTTTTTCAGGATGTCGTCACCCATCTCCCTGACTGCCTCTTCGTTGTTGGCGAGTGCATCGTAAAAGGCCAGTTCGTCGGGGTTGAGGCCGAGCTCTTCACCTCTGCCGATGGCTTCCTGGAATTTCTTTGCCATGGCTATCAGCTCTTCAATCACCTGCGCGGTTTCGATTGCGCGGTTCTGATAACGATGGACAACGTTGGAGAGGAGGTCTGAAAACTTCTTTTGCTGCACGACGTTTGTGGCAAAGCGGGTTCTGATTTCACCACCAAGGAGTCGTTCCAGAAGTTCTACCGCCAGATTGCGTTCCGGCAGGTTCCTTATCTCACTCAGGAAGGTGTCGTCAAGAATACCGATGTTCGGTTTGTCGAGCCCTACCGCTTCGAAGATGTCCACTACCTCATCGGAGACAAGGGCTGAACCGATAATCTGGCGGATTGCCAGCTCGCGCTCTTCATTGGTTCGTTTTTTGCCGCTGATCTCTTTTTTGGTCAACAGTACCTTTATTGCCTGAAAAAAAGCGACCTCTTCACGCACGGCTTTTGCTTCATCGAGCGTGCAGCATAGGCTGAAAGCTTTGGACATGGCGAGTGCACTGTCGCAAAACCGCTTTTTGCCATCCTTTATACCGAGCACATGGTTTGCTGCTTTAGCCAGCATACGGTGGCCGCCGGTGAGGAAGCCGCTGTAATCGAATTCGAAGAGCATTGCGCGCAGTACATCAAGCTTCTCCTCCAGGACGGCATATACTTCGTAAGCATCAACGGTAGGCCGCCCACGTCCCTTGCTTGCCGTGTACTCCTTAAGGGCCTGCTTGAGGTCGTTGGCAATGCCGATATAGTCAACCACCAGGCCGCCCTGCTTGTCGCGGAAGACGCGATTGACCCTTGCAATCGCCTGCATCAGGTTGTGCCCCTTCATCGGCTTGTCGACGTATATGGTATGGACGCACGGAGCATCAAATCCGGTGAGCCACATATCCCTGACAATGACGAGCTGCATCGGATCGTCAGGGTCTTTGAATCGTTTTTCGAGGCGTTTTTTGACCTTGCCTGAATAGATATGCGGACGCAAAAGAGGCTTGTCGCTGGCTGAACCTGTCATCACCACTTTTATCACTCCTTTTTCGGGATCGAGGTCGTGCCACAGAGGGCGCAGATCGACGATAGCGTTATAGAGGTGAACGCAGATTTCGCGGCTCATGGCGACAATCATTGCCTTGCCTTTTTGAGCCTTGTTGCGTTCTTCAAAGTGTGCCACCAGGTCAGCTGCTACCTGCCTGATTCGAGGCTCTGCGCCGACAATCTTTTCGAGTGCTGCCCATTTGCTTTTGAGCCTGGCCTGCTGGTACTCCTCTTCGTCTTCTGCAAGCTGGTCCACCTCGGCATCGATATCCGGAAGCACCGCACGATTCAACCCAAGCTTGGCCAGCCGCGATTCAAAATATATCGCTACGGTTGCCCCGTCATCGCGGGACTGCTGCATATCGTAAATACTGATATAGTC
>CAIMPI010000003.1 GCA_903843305.1 uncultured Chlorobiaceae bacterium | reverse complement strand
GCCCAGGACATCGCCCTCTCAAGGCGAAGATCACGGGTTCGAATCCCGTACACGCTACAAACAAATGCACCCGTAGCTCAACTGGATAGAGTATCTGACTACGAATCAGACGGTTAGAGGTTCGACTCCTCTCGGGTGCACAACAAACTATTGAGGAGTGGCCAAATTGGTAAGGCTCCTGATTCTGGATCAGGCAATTTGCAGGTTCGAGTCCTGCCTCCTCAACAAACTTCTTCTCCCTGTTTCTCAAGAAACCTCTGCTTGTAAGCCATTAAACCGCTGCTCTTCTCTGGCTCTATCGGGAAAATCTCGGTAGCAGTTTTCGTTGACACTGAAGCGCATTCAGTGAAAACCGTCTAACGACTTTCCTGAGAAACTCCTTTTGACATGCCACTCAAGCCTTCTTTACTACAAAAATAAAAGGGAGTGAGATTTTTTTTGCTACCAATATGCCGCCTCAAAGGGGCTAGAAAACAAAGAGCATTTTCTTAAATCCCGTAGGGATGACATGTTGGTAGAAACCAGCATAACACGCCCCCCTCTTTTTTTTTCTTTGAAGCACAGACAATCGATAACAGAATATTTGCAGCTCCTCCCATAGTTTCTCTGTTACAGAAAAGAAGGGACTTCCTGAATTGTTATGCAAAAAAAAGAGACAGAACTTTCATTCTGTCTCTTCATCATAAGAAACCGTAATACCGGAAACTTATTTTGCTGCTGGTGCGGCAGGTGCTGCTGGTGCGGCAGGTGCTGCTTCTGCGGCAGGTGCTGCTGGTGCTGCTGGTGCTGCTGGTGCTTCAACAGGAGCTTCAGCAGGAGCTTCAGTTTTTTTTGCGCAGCCCACGAAAGAAACAGAGCTTAAAAGAAAGAGGAAAATAAAAAGTTTTTTCATTGCTATGATTATTTTTGTTGTTTGATAATTGACAGCTTCATCAGCTCTCGAATAATAAAAAAAAACAGAGACTTTTCAAAAGTCTACTGTATGGCGGAATATGCAAAAATTTCCCACATCCCGCCATAAATAAATAATTTTTTTATTCAACAAGCAACTCTAATTCAGCTTTTTCCAATTCATGAAAGTTGAGATATTGATAAATTTCCTTTTCTTTATCTCCTGAAAGATGCCGGTTGAAAATCTCCATATATTCATCTTTGTTCGGCAGATGGCCAAGAAGTGCGCATACTGCCGCAAGCTCTGCAGAACCAAGATAAACCTGAGCACCAGTGCCCATACGGTTATCGAAGTTCCTTGTACTAGTAGAGAAAACCACAGCATTATCCGCTACTCTTGCCTGGTTACCCATACAGAGTGAACATCCTGGCTGCTCAATCCTTGCGCCTGATGCCCCAAAAATTGAATAATAACCCTCTTCAACAAGTTTTTTCATATCCATCTTTGTGGGAGGTACAATCCAGAGTTTTACTGGTACCGCACCCTTATTCCTTAATATTTCACCGAGAGCCCGAAAATGTCCGATATTGGTCATACAGCTTCCAACAAAGACATCATTAAGAATTTTCGGCATTTTTTCATCAAGCAGTACATCGCCAAGAGTCTTGACATCGTCAGGATCGTTGGGACAGGCAATAATCGGTTCGATAATAGTACTCATATCTATCTCGATAACCTCAGCATACTCCGCATCGGCATCTGGTTCGAGAAGAGTGGGATTTTCAAGCCAATCCTGCATCTTCCCAATTCTACGTTGGATGGTATCAGAATTGCCATAGCCCTCCTCAATCATCTGCTCAAGCAATTTGATATTAGAACTGAGATATTCAATTACAGGCTCTTTATTGAGACGTACTGAACACGCCGCAGCGCTCCTTTCAGCAGATGCGTCACTAAGTTCAAACGCTTGCTCAACTTTGAGGTCCGGCAAGCCCTCAATTTCAAGAATACGTCCAGCAAAAACATTTTTTTTGCCTTTTTTTTCAACAGTCAACAGACCACGCTTGATGGCCTCATAAGGAATGGCATTGACAAGATCACGCAGCGTAATCCCTTTCTGCAACTCACCAGTGAAACGTACAAGCACAGATTCAGGTACATTGAGTGGCATCGTTCCGGTAACACCGGCAAACGCAACAAGCCCCGAGCCTGCAGGAAAAGAAATACCTATTGGAAAACGGGTATGGGAGTCAGCACCGGTACCAAGAGTATCCGGTAATACCATGCGGTTCAACCAAGTATGAATAACCCCATCCCCCGGTTTAAGTGCAACACCACCCCTGCTCATGATAAAGTAGGGAAGGTTTCGATGCAGTTGGACATCAGACGGCTTTGGATAGGCCGATGTATGGCAGAAACTCTGCATCAATAAGTCGGCACTGAAACTTAAAGCGGCAAACTCCTTCACCTCATCACGGGTCATGGCACCTGTTGTATCCTGTGAACCCACCGTAAGTGTCTCCGGTTCGACATACATCCCTGGCCGCACACCACGAAGACCACTGGCCTTGCCAATCATTTTCTGTGCAAGCGTGTAACCTTTACCAGTGTCAGCAGGCTGTTCAGGACTCGTGAAGATGGTATCTTCACCAAGACCAAGCACTTTTCTGGCCTTTCTGGTCAGTGTCCTGCCGATAATCAGGGGAATTCGACCTCCGGCCCGTACTTCATCCTCAATAGTGTTCGGCGAAAGTTCAAAACGTGCTACAACTTCGCCACTCTTCATAATCGTACCGTTGGCAAGATCAAGTTCAATGACATCACCCATTTCCAGAGATGAGACATCAGCCTGAATTGGCAATGCACCTGAATCCTCCGCAGTATTAAAAAAAATCGGAGCAATAATACTTCCAATAATAACACCACCTGTCCGCTTATTCGGTACTGCAGGAATATCGTTACCAATATGCCACTGAACCGAGTTTATACCGGACTTCCGACTCGAACCGGTACCAACAACATCGCCAACATAAGCAAGCGAATAGCCCTTTGCTTTCAGCTCAGCGATAGTACCAATAGGATCGTTTATTTTGGCACCCAACATACAGCGGGCATGGAGAGGAATATCACTACGGGTAAATGCCTCACTTGCGGGAGAAAGATCGTCAGTATTAGTTTCACCAGGCACCTTAAAGACCGTTAGCATCATTTTTTCCGGCAAAAGGTGTTTTGAGGTGAACCACTCGGCTTCTGCCCATGATGTAAGCACATCTGCTGCGTATCGGTTGGTTTTGGAAAGATCAACCACAGTATCAAACAAATCATAGACGAGAAGGGTCTTTTTCAACATCGCAGCAGCTTCACTGCAAATCGTCGGTTCATTATGGCTGAGCGCATCAACAAGAGGTTTGACATTGTAACCACCAAGCATGGTTCCCAAAATTCTGACGGCCTGAAGTTTATCAATCACAGCACAGGAAGCTTCCCCTTTAATAATAGCGTCGAGAAACACAGCTTTCTCAAAAGCAGCGTCATCTACACCTGGACTGATGTGATCGTTAAACAACTCAAGCAGATACTCTTTTTCTTCAATAACTTCTTTCTGGAGTAACCCGACAAGAGAGCTGGCCTGCTCGGCAGTCAGGGGTAGCGGTGGTATGCTGAGCTTTGCGCGTTCTTCGGTATGCTGACGATATTCACCTACAAGACTCATAAGATAAATCTCCTTATTTTATATATGGTTAACACGAATATACTCTAAAATAATGCAGGAAAACGTACGTGCCCAAGCAATGAACAACGAGCCTTAAAATACCATACATGCCTTTTAAAAACAAAAGAGCCAAGAACGACAACATCAACCACAGACTAAGTTCTTCATGCTTGAAATGTGATCACTCCTTTTTATTTAAGGCTAATCAAGATATGTTGAAAATTATACAGAACAGAATTTTAACGAATTAACATGCTGTCCCCATAACTGAGAAAGAGATATCCCTTTTCAAGCGCTTCGTAATAGGCATTTCGGAGGTTATCCGCTCCCGCATAAGCAGCGGTAAGCATCAATACTGTTGATCTTGGCGCATGAAAATTGGTAAGAAGCGCATCAATAATAGAAAAATGATATCCTGGATAGATAAAAATATCCGCCTCACCAGTCAGAACATTATCTCCCGAAAAAGCCAAAAGACGCTCTGCGGCATGTTCAAGGGCCCTGGTAACAGTTGTACCAACAGCAATAATCCTTCCTCCGGATGCTTTAACCCTCCGGATTTTTTCAACACTTTTGACCGGAATAGAGTAAAACTCCCGATGCATGACATGTTCCTGAAACGACTCCACCCGTATAGGAAGAAAAGTGCCAAGACCAACATGAAGAGTCATTTTAGCAATCTCAACGCCTTTGTTTTCAATTTTTTCAAGCAGTTCCTGCGTCATGTTAAGGGAGGCAGTTGGAGCTGCCACAGAACCTGGCGATTCAGCAAAAACGGTCTGATAGCGCTCCCGGTCAACTTCTTCAGCATTCCGTTTGAGATAAGGTGGAATGGGCACTCCGCCAAAATGGTCAAAAATATTTTTTAATGCACCACCATCCTTCATCTCAATTCGTGCGATTCCGTGCTCGACAATATCAGCAACCATAAGTTCATGAGCATGCACATCAAGCTTGTCACCTTTTTTCAGCCTTCCCCGGTAAAGCACAAGGTTTTGTTCCTCTGTGTGCTTTTCAAGAAGCATCAACTCGATCTTTGCACCGGTATGTTTACAGGCCATGAGCCTGGCTCGAACAACGCCGGTGTCGTTAAGTACCAGCAAGTCTCCTTTCTCCAGAAAAGCATCCAGTCGAGCATAGTCAGCATGTTCGATAGCGCCCGTTTGACGATTGAGCACCAGAAGATGAGTGGAACCACGCTCCAGAGGTGGATATTTGGCAATCTTTTCATCGGGCAGCTTATAATCAAAGTCAGCAACTCTCATAGCGCTCTCAATCTTGCCCGGACAGCCTCGGCATGAGCCTGGAGCCCTTCATAATCGGCAAATGCTGCAATTTTTTCTCCACACCGGAGCAACTGCTTTTTCGAATAGGAAATAATCGACGTATGTTTGACAAAGTCACGTACCGAAAGCGGCGAGAAAAAACGTGCTGTACCACTGGTTGGTAATGTATGGTTCGGTCCTGCAAAATAATCACCAACCGTTTCGCAGGAATACCCTCCCATAAAAATAGCTCCAGCATGTTTGAGAAGCGGAAGAATATCCCAGGGATGCTCTACATGAAGCTCCAGATGTTCCGGCGCAATCATATCCGACACCGCACAGGCCTCCTCAAGCGATCCTACAAGAATAACAGCACCGTTATGTTGTAACGAAGATTCGATAATTTCGCAACGTAGCATTGACGGCAGCCGTGCTTCGGCGCACTCCCGTACGGCAGCAGCCAGCGACTCGGAGGGTGTAATCAGGACAGCCGATGCATCAGGATCATGCTCAGCCTGAGCAAACATGTCAAGCACAATAAATTCCGGATTTGCCGATTCATCTGCAATGATAACTACTTCAGAGGGACCTGCAACACTGTCAATCGCAACATGACCGAATACCTGTTTTTTGGCCAACGCTACATATTTGTTTCCCGGGCCGGTTATAATATCAACTTTCGGAATAGATTCGGTACCGTAAGCAAAAGCTGCGATTGCTTGAGCACCACCAATTTTGTAAACGGAACTGATACCGGCAACCCCTGCAGCAGCCAGAATATTAGGACTTACCTCCCCAGAAGCATCACAGGGTGTGGTTATATAAATATCTTTTACCCCTGCAACTTTAGCTGGTGCTGCATTCATCAGCAGCGATGAAGGATAAGAAGCCTTGCCGCCCGGAACATAAAGCAGTGCTTTGTCCATTGGAGTAACCCGCTGGCCCAACAACACACCTCCCTCAGCTTCATAAAAAAAACTTTTTTCCACTTCAAGCTGGTGAAAACGAACAATATTGGCATAAGACTCTTCAAGCACGGCAAGAAAAGCTGGATCTGCATCATTAAAGGCTTTTTCGATTACATCGGTTGAAACCTGCAGCGCCGACAACCGGATACCCTGAAAACGCTCCGTATAGTCCAAAACTGCGCTATCTCCATTTTGGAGAACCTGTTGCAGAATCTCATCAACAACAAACTGAGCAGAAGGGTCAAACGTAACGCGCCTGTTCAATTGCTCTTTCAAGGCTGAACCTTCGTCAGCAAAACGATAAAGATGTAACACAATTACTGATATTTGATTATCTGATTTGAGCAAATTAACTGTAAAGCAATATACCCAATAGCCCTGTTTACTGAAACAGGACACTACAATCTGAGAACTGAAAAAAAACCTTAAAAAAGTATCACAGGAAAGACGCTTTTCATTTGAAAAAAAAATTCCATTAGCTACCTTAGTTGTTCAGTTGAACCCTTGGAATATAGCCTGAATCGGCTCCATTCCAAGCCACTATGACAGAGCATATAGAACCATGTTAACATGAGCTTTTTCAGTAATTTGTTCAGAGATATCGCCATTGATCTCGGAACAGCAAACACATTGATTTTTATCCGGGGCAAAGGTGTTGTTTTAAATGAACCTTCCATTGTTGCCCGCGAACGTAATACAGGCAAAATTGTGGCTATCGGGCATGAAGCTCTTCTCATGCACGAAAAAACCCATCCCGGAATTGTCACTATCCGTCCACTTGCCAATGGAGTAATTGCCGACTACGAAGCAACAGAAGAGTTGATTAAGGGACTAATCAATAAAACAAAAACCCAGTTTTCATTCGGTATCCGCCGTATGGTTATTGGAATCCCGTCGGGCATTACCGAAGTTGAAAAAAGAGCGGTGCGCGATTCTGCTGAACATGTGGGTGCCAGAGAAGTCTACCTGGTCACAGAGCCCATGGCTGCAGCAATTGGTATCGGACTTGATGTAAAGGAGCCAATGGGCAACATGATTGTCGATATTGGAGGTGGCACAACGGAAATTGCCGTTATTTCACTTGGCGGAATTGCATCCGGCGAATCTCTTCGAGTCGCGGGAACCGATATCACCAACGCCATTGTCCGTCACTTCCGCAAGGCTTACAACTTGGCCATTGGTGAACGAACGGCAGAAGATGTCAAAATCAAGATTGCCTCTGCCTACAAGCTGGATAAAGAAATGACCATGATGGTCAGGGGAAGAAATCTTGTTACCGCCCTTCCGGAAGAACGTGAAGTCAACTCAGCCACCATAAGAGAGGCCATTGCAACCCCGATCAGCCAGATCATTACATCAATCAAAAAAAGCCTGGAAGTTACCAAACCGGAACTTTCAGCCGACATTCTGGATCGTGGCCTCTTTCTTGCCGGAGGTGGTTCGCTTATCAAGGGACTCGACAAAAGGATCAACGAGGAGACAAAGCTTGCCGTGCATATCAGCGAAGATCCTCTAACTGCGGTTGCCAGAGGCACAGGAGAGGTTCTTGAAAATCTTGAGAAATACCGGACAGTTCTCCTTACAAACAAGCAATACTGAAAAAAGGGCAATTCCATAGGCTATTCATCTGCCAGAAGCCGCTCGTAATAAGCTTCATACTGTTCAACAAGCAATGCGGTCTCATATCGTTTTGCCTGTTGAACACAGGCTTCAGAACACTCAAGCCAATGATCATAATCTGAAAGAAGAAGAAGAGCCTTTTCCGTCATGCCTTCAATATCTCCTGGAGCAAGCAGGTACCCATGCTCGCCGTGAACAATAAATTCAGGAAATCCACCAGCCATGGTGGCTACAACCGGAACACCACATGCCATTGCTTCAAGCGCGGCAAGACCAAATGACTCTGCATTGCTCGGCATCAGCATTATATCCGCAATAGAAAGCAACGGTACAATATCAACAAGCTTTCCGAGAAACCTTACCCGGTCAACAATCCCGAACTGGCGTACCAAAACCTCAGCTTCACTCCGTTCCGGACCATCACCAACCAGTAGCAATGTTGCATTGCTGTTCTGGCTTATCGCATAAAAAATCCGGATAATATCTCCAATACATTTCACGGGTCTGAAATTGGAGATATGAATAACAATCTTCTCATCCCTGAGACCAAGCTGATCGCGAATCTCGCTTTTTGGGGAACGAAAAAAAACCGAAGTATCAACAAAATTAGGGATAACTGTTATCTCTTTTTTAGGAATAAACATTTTGATCGTTTCTTCTTTCAGGTAACCAGACACTGCTGTGACTCCATCAGATTTGTTGATAGCAAGTCTGACGACGTCCTGCATCCCCCTGTCAGCGCCAACAACAGTAATATCCGTGCCATGAAGAGTAGTTACCAACTTGAAACATTTCGATTCTGCACACTTGTCTTCCAGCAGTTGACGGGCAAGCATTGCACTGAACGCATGAGGAATTGCATAATGGGCATGCACTACATCAAGCTTTTCATAAAAAGCGACCTCTGCAATTTTTGAGGCAAGGGCAAGGGAATAAAACGGAGCATCAAACAGAGGATAATGCATCACTTCAACCTCGTGGTAAAAAATGTTTCGAGAAAAAGCACCCAACCTGAACGGAGCTTCCTTGCTGAAAAAATAAACCTTATGGCCCTTTACAGCAAGCGCCTTGCCCAACTCAGTAGCAATTGCACCGCTTCCCCCATAGGTGTGATGACAAGATATACCAATCTTCATTGTTCGCATTTTTAACAATAGCTTTATTTATTCATTGCTTATCATTCTTTTTCACGGCAAGCCTTTCGATTAAACCTTAAAAGATTTCCTGAGAAACTCCTTTTGACATGCCACTTCTACCTCCGTTACCACAAGAAAAAGAGGGAGGGCTGCCTTTTTCTTTGCTACCAACATGCTGCCCCTCCGGGGCTTGAAAACAATGAGCATTTTCTTCAATGTCGTAGACATGGCATATTGGTAGAAAATATCATAACCAGCCACCCTTTTCTTTCTTTCAAGCATGGAGAATCGATAACGGAATATTTGCAGTGCCCTTCAACAAATTGATTAGATACTCCAGAGCTTCTATGTCAAAGAAATGAAGGGACTTATTGAATAGTTCCTATAAAAGTTATCCCTCGACAACTTTTCAGGCAGTATAGATAAATACGAGTAAATGCAGAGGTTTACAAGAATTATTGATTTGCAGGAGAATAAGTAATTTTAGGGTATTATGGGTGTAGTGAATACAACAAAAAAAATCAGGATTCTCTCAGTTCCTCTGCGTACATTGTAAAATTGAACATATTGTAATCCTGTTATGAAAGACTAATACCATTAAATCCCGGAGCATCTGCATTTTTGATGAACAAAGTAACTACACAGATACTCTTGAAAAACAATTCTCAACATCATACAATACTGAATGGAACACAGTCAAAAAAAAAAGAATGTCGCACTTTCCTCTGTAACGGCAAGCCTATTTCTGACCGCAATGAAGCTGGTTGTCGGCATCATGACCGGCAGTATCGGCATTATCTCCGAAGCCGCTCACTCTGCCCTTGACTTTGGCGCTGCAGCTCTGACTTTCTTTGCTGTAAACATGAGCGATAAACCTGCCGACAGCAAACACCACTATGGCCATGCCAAAGTTGAAAGTGTTTCGGCACTCATTGAAACCGGTCTATTAGTAATAACAAGTTTATGGATAATTTATACTGCTTCAGAACGGTTGATTGCTGGAACAACGGAAATCGAGGTTAAATGGTATGCCATTGCCATCATGGTCATCTCCATTATTGTTGATTTTTCCAGATCAAGAGCGCTGAAAAGAGTTGCAAAGGAGACCAACAGCCAGGCGCTTGAGGCTGATGCCCTCCATTTCAGTTCGGATATTCTCAGCTCGGCTGTCGTTCTCGTCGGCCTTGTTTTCGTCTCAATAGGTGTAGCATGGGCTGATGCTGTTGCAGGTATTGCCGTAGCCTTGCTTGTTGGGCGGGCAGCATTCAGCCTTGGGAAAAAAACTATTGACGTCCTGATTGACGCAGCACCCGAAGGCCTTGCAGAACGAATTGAGGAAATTACCATGACAGTGGGCGGAGTAATCTCAATTGATAAAATCAGAGTAAAACCTACCGGGCCGCAGATATTTATTGAGATGGCTGTCTGTGTGAACAGAACGCTTTCGGTTGAAAAAGTCCAGGCAATCTGCACAAATATTGAACAAAAGGTACGAGAAGAGTTTTCTGTGGGTGACATCACCATCAACTCCAGACCAATTGCTCTCAACAGTGAAACCATTGCTGAACGGGTGCATGTCATCGGCCTTAACCACAACCTTCATGCCCATAACATTTCGACAAGCCTGAGCGACCAAAAAAAACAGATCACCTTTGATGTTGAAATTGACCAGCGCCTGACCATAAAGCAGGCTCACGATACTGTGACAGCTCTTGAAAAGGAATTGCACCGGGAATTTGACGGTGAACTTGATATCTGTATTCATCTTGATCCACTCCGCTATGATGAACGCACCACCAATTCCCTATCGTCCGAAGAAGAAGAGCAAGTACGCTCTCTGATTGTCAAAGCATCGCAAAGCATTGAGAAAATTCAGGACGTCCACGACATAAAGATCCGGAAAACCGATCAACAAAAGCTCGTCATCACCCTGCACTGCTCATTTGACGATGAAGCACTCCTTGAAGAAGTACACTCACTCACAAGCCAGCTTGAAGGCTCTATCTACAAATCCGTGAACAATGCTGGAAGAGTCATTATTCACGCCGAACCGCTTTTGGCATAACAAGCACCTTACTGTCAAGAAAATAGCAACGGAATACAGGAAGAGACTCATTGGAGAGTTTCTTTACGTAATGTATATTAACTATAACAAAAGATCCAGGCGATTTTCACTACAGAATGCAGGCGGCTGCTTTAAGGCGGTTTTTTCACCTGCAACCATTCCCTCACAAAAAATAATGAAGACCAATAACCCAGTGTGCGTTACCGGAGCTTCCGGATTTATTGCTGCCCATATCGTCAGAGAACTGCTTGAACGTGGATATCGCGTCAAGGGAACCGTACGCAAAAGCTCGGAAAACTATCCTTTCCTTCTTAGCCTGCCTGGTGCGAAGGAGCGACTTGAACTGGTTAAAGCCGACTTGCTTACTGCCGGAGCGTATGACCGGGTCGTCGAGGGATGCGACACTGTGATGCACACCGCAAGCCCCTATAAAATTAATGTTAAAAATCCACAAATCGACCTTGTCGATCCTGCAGTTACAGGTACCGAAAATGTGCTTGAAAGTTGCCTGAAATCAGGCAGCGTTAAACGATTGATTTTTACCTCCTCGATTGCGGCTATTACTGATGAACCTGAAAGCACAAAAGTCTTTACCGAAAAAGACTGGAATACCATGTCTTCCCTTGATCGAAACCCCTATCACTATTCTAAAACACTTGCAGAACGCGAAGCATGGGATTTCATTATGAGGAAAAGACCAAAATTTGATCTTGTCGTAATCAATCCTGTTTTTGTAATCGGTCCTTCGCTCTCCTCTTCACTCAATACCTCAAACGGAATGATCCGTGATATCATGAGTGGAGTCTATCCGTGCATTATGGATCTGAACTGGGGGTTTGTTGATGTGCGGGATGTAGCAAAAGCGCACATTCTTGCCATGGAAACCGATACTGCAAGCGGGCGTTACCTTTGCGCGGATGAAGCAATACACATGAGAGAACTGGTCACACTGTTGAAATCTTCCGGTTTTGAGACCTACTCACTGCCAAAGGTTGATCTGTCAGGAGCAGTTGGCTCGCTGCTCATGAAGGTACTCTCTTTTACCCAACCAAGAGATACCGGTATGTATATCCGCACAAACATAGGTCGAACACTGCGTTATGACAATACAAAAATCAGACGAGAACTTGGCTTATCCTTCAGGGCGGTCAGGGAGAGCATGATTGAATCCGTAAATGACATGGTAAAATGGGGTCATCTTTCCCCATCAAAACATTAACAAGCAACCAGGAACTCATAAATATGCAAAGAGTTATCCGACAAATAGAGCGCGTTATACTGCTTTTCATGGCAGTGCTGTTTTCTTTTTTTTCTCATCCAGTACTAGCACTACCTATTGCAACGATAACTCCTGATTCTTTATCCATAGAAAAAACAAAACTCTTAAACGGAGAGGTCATTGTTGTTCTTTCGAACCTTGAAGATGGGGTTACAGGCGTTGAGGGACAAATATTTATCGCAGCACCTCCCAAAAAGGTTTGGGAAGTTATAACCGATTATAACAATCACAAAAATTTTGTACCGAACGTTATCGACAGTGGAATAATTTCTGATAACGGCACTGAAAAGGTGATGTTTGAAAAAGGAAAGAGCAGGATGTTTCTTTTCCAGAAAGAGGTCTATATAAAAATGAAAGTTTGGGGTGAAAACTTGACGCGCCTCTGTTTTCAGCAAATCACCGGTGATTTCAAAGTCTATCAAGGAGAGTGGATCCTGGTTGATTACCCTCAGGGAGCCGGAACATTTCTTACCTACAAAGCTGAAGTAAAACCTGATTTTTATGCCCCGCAGTTTGCTGTCAGAAATGTTCAGCACCGCGATTGTCCCATAATGTTATCAGCAATGAAAAAACAGGCGGAAGCAAGCAACGGTACTGCATTACCGTCGAGCAATGAGTGATATCGGAGAGTGGCAAAAAATGGTACGGTCACCAACAATCCTCATCGCCTGTATCTTTTGACGTTTCTTTATGGTACTGGCAAGTTTCCGGATATTATAAGCCAGCGCACGAAATACTGCTCCTGATTTTTTCAGCGCCCCAGGAAACTGGGTAAGGTAGAACACCGCTGCGGCAAACTCAAGCAGAAGCCGTAGCGGAATCACCCACAAAAGACCTGCCGTACTCCGGTTCTTCAGAATCATGGCGATATTATTGCGGTGGTTGAAATAAATTTTTTCTGCCGAGCCACCATGCAGCGATGCGCCACCTTCGTGCAACACAACTGATGAGGGAACCGAACGGACATGGTATCCGGCAAGTTTCATACGCCAGGAGAGATCAATCTCCTCCATCTGCATGAAAAACTCGTCGTCAAACCCGCCCAGTTCCTCAGCCACAGTTCTTTTTACAAACATGGCAACTCCCGATGCCCAGAAAATATCCTGCCCACCGTCATACTGCCCTCGGTCCTGTTCAATCGTTGAGAATTTTCGACCAAGACACCAGGGATACCCCATGCGGTCAATCATGCCTCCAGCCGCACCGGCATATTCAAAAATCTTTTTTCCTTTGTTATAATCCTTCAGCGAAAGGATTTTCGGCTGCAGAGCTCCAATGTCCTTATCTTCAAGAGCCGCTCTGACAAGAGCATCAAGCCACAATGGATCGTGCTCTGTATCATCATTCATGAAAACAACATAATCGGCTGATGAGTGTTTAAGCCCTTCATTGCAGCCACCAGAATACCCTCTGTTTTCCGGAAGCCGCAGAAGACGGGCGTTCCTGTAACGCTTGACAAGAAAGACAAGGCCTGCCTGCGATCCGCCATTATCGACCACCAGGATGCTCATTGATGGATAATTGGTTTTTTCAAGGGAGTCAAGGCATCGCTCAAGCATGTCGCGCCTTTGGTAATGAGGAATAATGATATCGACAGAGGGATACATAAAGAAAATCTGCTAACGCAGTGTTTTCCAGAACTCGCCAGCAAGACGAGCACATTCCGCAGGAGTTGAAGAACCTGCAATATACTGCAGGAGCGCAGTACCCACGACCGCCCCGTCGGCCAGGCTCCACATATACTCCACCCGGGACTTGTCCTTGATACCAAACCCGACAACAAATTTTTTACGTGCATGCCTGCGTACCCTTTTCAGGTATTCATCAACAGCCATCTCTGTTGACGCATCAGAAAGCTTGGCCGTACCGGTCGTGCCATTAACCGCAAGACAGTAGGAAAAATCAGTTGAAAGGCTGTCAATAAGCTCTATCCTTTCAGGAGGAGTTACCGGTGACACAAGGAAGACAACAGTCAACCCAAACCCTTTGGCCTGCTCGAGAAAGTCCTCAGCCTCTTCAGGAGGAAAGTCGGGAATAAGCAAACCGTCAATTCCAGCCTCAACAGCGTCACGCAGAAAACAAGCTGGCCCATAAGCAATCACTGGATTACAGTAACCCATCAGAAGAATTGGAGCGCTAATCTTTCTGCACCCTTCGCCCTGCCGTGCACGTCGGACCAGCTCAAGAAGATGTTTGATGGTTACACCGTTGCGGATAGCGATGTGGGCCGCCTCCTGAATGACAGGGCCATCCCCGATTGGATCTGAATAGGGCATGCCAAGCTCAATAATATCAGCCCCGCTCTCTTCAAGCGCTTCAAGCACAGGAAGCGTCGCACCGGCTACCGGAAACTCGGGCATATAGTAGGCGATCAGCAGTTTTTTATCCTGCTTCAAAAGGGTGGTAATTCTGTTTTGGTACATAACTGAACTGATCAATCAGAACAAAAGTTGAGGAATAACAAAAATATCAAGCACCATGGAAATCATGGTAATCAGATGAACCAGAACACTTCCCCATACATTGCGGGTTTTCAGAACAAGATAACCACCAAAAATGCCAATCGGAAAAGCCATCATACCCATAAGCGCCCGTTCTTTCATGCCGACAGGGGCAACGGCAAAATGGTTGACAACATAAAACATGGCTGTTAAAAAAACCGTCAAATGTTTGTTAATCCCGCGCTCGATCATGGCTGAAAACATGATTCCCCGCCAGAGAAACTCTTCGGCAAGAATAAGTACCGGAAATAGGCAGAGCAATGAACGGTTAACGAGAATAAACTCCATTCCGGACATCGGAGCGCCACCGTTTTTATAGTACATCACCGTATTCATGATATCCATGCCGAAAAGCACAGCGCCAGCAATACCACCCCACATCAGTGACTTACGAAGATCTCCTCCGGCAAGATACATCTTCTTCCATTCATCACTCGTTTTGCCCCGATACAGCACAAGTCCGATAGAGCCGAAAACATAAAGAAAGAGTGCAGGCCATTCATGGAGTGGTGTAAAATGGCTGAGAAGACCCACCAACCATATCGCCCCCATAAGCGAAAAAGAAAGAGTCAACCGCGCATTGAGCGACTCTGAAGAGGAAAAGCTTCCACTCAACGATTTAACAGATTTCATGACTGAGAAATTAAATTAACTAATGTTATGTAATATACTGAGGACGCTCTTCATAGTCAATCGGATCAGCCATACCCATCAGCGCAAATGCCCGCAACCGCCGCGCACAACTGTCACAGACTCCACACGCCTTCCCCTCACTTTTATAACACGACCAGCTCAGATTGAACGGCGCACCAAGCTCTATACCTTTGCGAACAATATCAGATTTCTGCATTTCAATCAGAGGCGTGAGAATTTCAATCGCCGTTTCGGGCTTCGTGCCAAGCGCTATAACGGTATTGAAAGCATCATAAAAAACCTTGCGGCAGTCGGGATAGCCGGAGGAATCCTCCTCGACTGCTCCTATAAAAATCTTGTCCGCGCCAATAACTTCCGACCAACTCACTGCCATCGAAAGAAAACCAGCATTCCGGAATGGCACATAACTGGTAGGAATCGAAGAGCCCTGAATGCCTTGAAGATCGGCGCCACTCACCGGCATGGAGTAGTCAGTCAAAGAAGAACCACCTATCTGGCCAAGAAAATCCGCATTAACCTCAAGACGCTGCTCAATATTGTAATGATTACAAATAGAACGGAATGACTCAAGCTCCTTCTGCCAGGTACGTTGACCGTAATTCACGTGCATGGCCGCTAATGCAAAGCCTTGCGCATGGGCAATAGCTGTAGTTACAAGGCTGTCCATGCCTCCACTGAGAAGTATGACTGCTTTTGGTTGTGTTGTTGACATAAATCCATGTATAACTTTTAAGGTAAATAAAGTACTAAACGCTAAATTAATAAATACCACCATTCCACCTGAAGGCATTGCTTGCAAAAAAATACCTTTTCCTCGGTCCTTTCGATACGCGCTTCGCGCTACTCAACGTCCGGTCTACACCGCTAAACCGCCGGTCACCGAGTAGCGCAAAGCGCGTATCGAGGTGTAGTGGCACCAAGCATGTACAGATAGCGGTAAAGAATTCAGTACAATCAAGATTCTCAGCGACACTATCAAACCAAGCCAATTATCGTTTCAAATCCCTGTAGAAGTTTTCGTAAGGCCCAAAGGCTTCAAGATACACCAGCCGAACACTATCATCCAGCGAATAGCCAAGCAAATACAACTGGCCTGAGCTGCAAAACTTATATACGTACAATTCCGCCAGATCCCCTTTCTTTCGCTCTCCGATATCAGGGCTTTGCCGTACCTTCTCAACAACACTGTCTACATCAGCAGCGGTGTTGTCGTGAAGCTTTTTGTATTGTCGTGCAAATCGGCGGGTTTGACGGACTGACCAGATCATTGCCTGACACTCCGAGGGACGAATGGTGTCGAGTGCTCCCGTGGTTCTGCAAGTGACGCCAACGACTCCGCAACAAAACTGACCGGCAAATCAGGGTTGTCAAGTGCCGCCCGACCTATCCGTGCCCAAAACTCGATCTGTCCTGAAATAGAACGATGCTCCAGTGTGGCATCTTCTCTGGCCTGTTCGTAAAGCTCCTTGTTGATCCTTATAGAAGTGCTTGCCAACATTCTACTACCTTTTGTTTGATTTGACTACATTTGTGGTAGAAGTATAGGTATTATTCTGTGAATATGGAAATGTTCGGCAACCCTTATCCACGTATCAATCGTTCGAGAAGAAGCTCCTGAAGATCTCTTCTGCCATCCAGCACACAGTGAATAAAAACCTGGCGATCAACGATCCGGTAAATAATCCGATAAGGCTTGTAGTGGAGTTCACGATAGTCCAGAACACGTACTCTCTGAAGTTCGGGTGGGCAATGGCCCCGATCAGGAAAATGGCAAAGAGAGAAGCAAGCTTCCTGCAATGCATCAATAAGGGAACCTGCTCGTTCAACCGAATCGTGCCGGGCAACATACTTCCAGATACCAAAAATATCTGCCTCCGCATCCTCAGTCAGGAA
This sequence comes from uncultured Chlorobiaceae bacterium, assembly GCA_903843305.1. Taxonomy (GTDB): domain Bacteria; phylum Bacteroidota; class Chlorobiia; order Chlorobiales; family Chlorobiaceae; genus Chlorobium. The sequence continues at coordinate 38,884 of CAIMPI010000003.1, read as the reverse complement.
AACATCATAGTTCATAACTCCTTCTGCTTAGCGATCTGCTGGCGAATCAACTCAAACGATTCGCTTGCGGGTTTATACCTTCCCTGCTCAATACTCTCTGAACTTTGCGCAAGTATTTTCAGCAAAGCGAGGCTTTCCTGGGTCTCTTCATAGAGATGAACATCCTGCACAATCACCTTCGCTTCACCGTTATGGGTGATAATCATGGTTCCCCGGTTGGCTGAAACCTCCCGAATAACTTCCGAAGCGTGAGTTTTCAAAAAGCTGATGGGCTTGACCGATGCACTGTATTTCATGAGAGTAGAATTCTGCGTTGACTATAATAAAGACCTTATAATAGTCAATATAAACCGTCAATCACAAATAAAAAAAGCCAACCCGAAGGCTGGCTTTTTTAAAGAATAGAGATTGGAAAGCGCAGATTAATACATGCCGCCCATACCACCCATTCCGCCTGGAGGCATTGCTGGCATGTCGGATTTCTCTTCCTTGATGTCAGTAATAGCAGCTTCGGTCGTCAAAAGGATACTGGCAACTGATGCGGCGTTCTCAAGAGCGCTTCTCGTTACCTTGGTAGGATCGACAACACCGGCCTCAACCAGGTTTTCGTACTGTTCTGTTCTGGCATTGAAACCAAAATCACCTGTTCCAGCCTTGACCTTCTCAAGCACAACTGCGCCATCGGTGGTGCCTGTGTTGGCAACAATCTGGCGAAGTGGCTCTTCAAGCGCACGGCGGATAATTTCAATACCGGTCTTCTGATCTTCATTGTCTGCAATAGCTCTGTCAAGACCCTTGATCGCACGGATCAGGGCAACACCGCCGCCGACAACAATACCTTCCTGCACAGCAGCGCGGGTAGCGTGCAGTGCATCTTCAACACGGGCCTTCTTCTCTTTCATCTCGACTTCGGTAGAAGCTCCGATGTTAAGAACAGCAACACCGCCTGAAAGCTTTGCAAGACGCTCTTGCAGCTTTTCAGTATCATAATCAGAGGTTGTTTTTTCGATCTGGCCCTTGATCTCGTTAATGCGGGCTTTGATCAATTCCTGTGTGCCTTTTCCTTCGACAATAATCGTGTTATCCTTGTCGACGGTTACACGTCCAGCCTGACCGAGATAAGAGATCGTTGCATTTTCGAGTTTATAGCCTTTCTCTTCTGAAATAACGGTACCGCCGGTAAGAACAGCGATATCCTCAAGCATGGCTTTGCGGCGATCGCCGAAGCCAGGGGCCTTTACTGCACATACTCTCAAGGTGCCACGGAGCTTGTTAACAACGATAGTTGCAAGCGCTTCGCCTTCGATATCTTCTGAAATGATAAGCAGCGGACGACCTGATTGTGCTGATTTTTCAAGAATAGGAAGGAGTTCTTTCATGTTGCTGATTTTCTTGTCATAGATAAGAATCAGCGGATCTTCGAGTTCTGCATCCATAGTCTCGGAATTGGTCACGAAGTAAGGAGACAGGTAGCCACGATCAAACTGCATACCTTCAACAACCTTCAGCTCCGTATCCATTCCCTTTGCTTCTTCAACGGTAATGACACCGTCTTTACCAACCTTGTCCATGGCTTCGGCAATCAGCTCACCGATTTCAGGATCATTGTTTGCCGAGATGGTTCCAACCTGTGCAATCTCTTTTTTACCTGAGATATTACGGCTGATGTTTCTCAGCTCCTGAACAACCTCTTTCACCGCACGATCGATGCCTCTTTTCAGGTCAATCGGACGAGCGCCAGCAGTGACGTTCTTCAAACCTTCACGGTAGATAGCCTGGGCAAGAACAGTAGCAGTTGTGGTGCCATCACCGGCAACATCACTGGTTTTTGAAGCAACTTCACGCACCATCTGGGCACCCATGTTCTCAAAAGCATCGGAAAGTTCGATCTCTTTTGCAACAGTCACGCCGTCTTTTGTTGAGGTCGGTGCGCCAAATTTTTTGTCGATAAGCACGTTACGCCCGGCAGGTCCGAGGGTAACTTTTACAGCATTGGCCAGTTTATCCACACCAACTTTAAGCCTTGCTCTGGCATCGGTGTCAAAAAGAATATCTTTTGCAGTCATTGTAAAGTTTTCCTCCAATAAGGTTTTAAAATGTTAGTAACATTAAAGAATGGCGAAAATATCCGACTCACGCATGATGAGGTAATCCTCACCTTCCACGCTCACTTCTGTGCCGGAATATTTGCCGTAAAGCACTTTGTCGCCAGCCTTGACCTGCATTGCAAGCAGTTGACCGTTATCTGCAACTTTACCGGCACCTACTGCAACAACTTCACCATACTGCGGTTTTTCTTTCCCGGTATCAGGAATATAAAGGCCGCCCTTGGTTTTTTCTTCAGCCGCTGCAGGCTTAACAATAACTCGATCAGCTAAGGGTTTCAAGTTCATTGTCTTCTCTCGTTTGGGTTTTTAATTGAAATAGTAAGATACTATGGAAAACAATTTATATCTTTTAGCACTCAACAGTGAAGAGTGCTAAAACGACTTTGAATAATAATAAAAATTTCATCTCTTCCAAACACTTTTAGTACCGTAAAACAGGGATTTTTCACTTTAGACACAACTATGAATCAGGAACTCTATAACACCATCGGTAAAGTAGCTGTAGAAAAACTTTCCAGCATCCACTCAAAAATGAAGGACGATACCGCCACTACTGACGATCGTAAACTTGCAGTTCTTCTTGAAGAGATCACCGCACTTGCCAAAAATCGCGTTTCGGTTACTTCAAACGAAACCGAGCTCCGCAAAGGCAGTGACGTATGGGTTGAACGCACCCAAGGGCACTTCCCGCACATCAGGCTGCATGGCGGCGCACTTGAGGATGATCCAATTGCTTGAGTCTTGATTGTCTGAACCATGATTCTCGATGTTGCTCAAATCAAGCCAATCCAACAATCCTTTAATCAAGGTTCAAGACCAACTCCTTGATATAGCGCCCCGTCAGCGATTCCTCGCAAAGTGCAATCTCTTCAGGCGTCCCTTCGGCAACAATAAAGCCACCTTTATCGCCCGCGCCCGGCCCGAGATCAATAACCCAGTCCGCTTGTTTTATGATGTCGGGGTTATGCTCAATGACGACAAGGGTGTTTTTCTGTTCAAGCAGTTTTTCAAAACAGCAGATCAATTTGTTGATATCCTCAAAGTGCAACCCTGTTGTCGGCTCATCGAAAATAAAAAGCGTGTGAGCCGTGTCTGCATGGGCTATGAAACTTGCCAGCTTGAGTCGCTGAGCCTCACCGCCGGAAAGAGTGCTTGACGACTGACCAAGCCTTATGTAACCAAGCCCTACCTCATCGAGAACCATTAGTTTTTTTGCAATCCCCTTTTCGTTGCAAAAAAAACTGATGGCCTCCTCTACCGTCATATCAAGTACATCGGCAATCGACATTCCCTGATACTTCACTTCCAGTGTATCGTGTTTGTAACGCAGGCCTCCACAATCTTCACAAACAGCATCGATATCGGCAAGAAACTGCATCTCAATATGAACACTACCCTCCCCGGCACAGGTTTCGCAACGGCCTCCAGGAATATTGAACGAAAAATATCCAGCCTTCAAGCCCTTTTGCCGGGCATCTATTGTCTGGGCAAACAAGTTCCGAATATCATCAAATATTTTTAAATAGGTGACCGGATTACTGCGACTTGATTTTCCAATAGGCGACTGGTCAACGTGCTCGACACGATCAACAAACCTGACTCCGGAAATCGAACGGTGAGTTCCTACATTTTCCTTCATCCCGACCTTTTCCTTCATAATCCCTTTATTGAGAATATCGTTGACCAAAGTAGACTTGCCTGATCCACTCACACCGGTCACACAGGTCATGATACCGAGAGGAAAACTCACATCAATATTCTTCAGGTTATTCTGCATGGCACCAGTAATCTTGATACAGGAATTAAAATCCGGTTTTCTGCGAAGCTGCGGTACAGGAATCCGTTTGATACCATTCATATATTGTGCAGTAAGCGAAGTGCCAGACTCCTTCATCTCTGCAACAGAACCATGAAAAACAACGTCGCCACCCAAGCGCCCGGCATAGGGACCAAGATCAATAACCTCATCGGCGGCTTCAATGATTTCACGGTCATGCTCGACAACCACCACGGTGTTACCAAGATCGCGCAACTTCCTGAGCAGTGTGATGAGACGTGCTGAATCACTCTGATGAAGGCCAATGCTTGGTTCATCAAGGATATAAATAGCCCCGACAAGTGGTGAACCGAGAGACGTTGATAAATTGATGCGCTGAAATTCACCTCCACTGAGAGTGTGTGTCAGGCGATCAAGAGAGAGATAATTCAACCCAACATCAAGCAGATACCCAAGACGTTTGATAATTTCCTGCAAAATAACTTCCGCCACCTTGCGGTCGAACGATGAAATATCAAGGTTGCGGAAAAATTCGAATGCTTCAGTAATATTCATTCGTGAAACTTCACCGATATTCCGGCCAGAAACCCTTACAAGACGAGCATCAGGATTAAGTCGACTCCCTTCACAATCAGGACAGGTCGCATAACCACGATAACGGCTCAAAAAGACCCGGTAGTGCATCTTGTAACCAGCCTCACTCTCTAACTGTTTAAAAAAAGAACGAATTCCCGAATAGCTTCCATCTGGAAGTCCCTTCCAGATAACCTCTTTTTGCGCATAGGTAAGCTTTTCATAAGGAACATTGAGTGGAACACCCATTTCGTCAGAATAGTCAAGAAGCTCAATAAGATTCAATCGATATTTTTCCGAGTTCCAGCAGACAATGGCACCCTCTTCGATTGAGAGCGATTTATCCGGCACAACAGCATCTTCATCAATGCCTGCAATACGTCCAAATCCCTGGCAGGTAGTACATGCACCTATAGGTGAGTTAAAAGCAAAAAGCTGAGGAGAAGGCTCCTGATATTCAATGCCGTTAAGTTCAAGTCTGTCGCTGAAAAGGTAGCTCTTCCCTCCGACAATCTTTAGTACTGCATAACCGCCTGATTCATTGAAACAGCTCTCTGCCGCCTGCGAAACACGACTGAACACCTTTTCATCATGCCGTCGTGCCACAAAACGGTCAACCAGTACAAGAAGGGCTGAACGCTCGGATAGCGGCATCTCAAGCAAGCGCTTGCGCGACGCCTCTTGGTTGAGATCAAGAATATCTTCTCCGGCAACTATCCTGAAAAAACCTTTTTTCAAAAGGTTGGCTATTTCATCCTGCACCGAACAATTATGGTGTCCTGCATCCTGATGGGCGGGGAAAAAGAAGCCAGCATAAAATTTTGTGCCCTCTTCAAAAAAGCCTGCTTGAAGGCTCACATCGTCCGGAGTATGCTTCAGAACAAGCTCATTAGTATCGCGAGAATAGATTTTGCCAATACGTGCATAGAGCAGGCGAAGATAGTCATATATTTCCGATACAGTCCCTACAGTAGACCGCGGATTTTTCGGAATAGGTTTCTGCTCAATGGCAATGGCCGGTGCAATCCCTTCGACACTTTCGATATCAGGCCGGGGCATTCGTTCAAGAAACTGCCGTACATAAGCTGACAGGGATTCCACATAACGACGATGTCCTTCGGCATAAAGCGTATCAAAAGCGAGGCTTGACTTTCCTGATCCGCTTACACCGGTCAATACAACAAATTTGTTGCGAGGGATACAAACCGAGATGTTTCGAAGATTATGGGTTTTGATGCCCTTAAGAACAACATCCGGCAGACTCGTTTCAGCGCAAGCTGAATTTTTGAGTCTATGAGTAATCATATTTTTGTTTGGTCTTGTTTAAGGAAACGATCAAATTGCAAAAGCTTGAAAAAAAAATACCACCAGCAACAGTGGTAATAAACACAGAATGAAACTCATGAAAAAACCCTTTTTGTATCCGGGCGATTACGGAACTATCTGTTGCAAAAGCGAGTGAATGGTAGTTGCTCCCAAAAGAGTCTGGATTTTATGTTGCAAGGCACTCATATAAACCCTGTGGTGGCACGAAGAAAAAACCTCACAAGTGTCCGCCTTCACACCACACCGCACCAGATGCGGCTTTCCCTCAATAGCAATAGCAATATCGGCAACAGTGATATCTGTCGTCGTCCTGCCGAGTTTATAGCCACCTTTTACTCCCTGCACGGAGGTAGCAATACCAGCGCGTTTTAGACTCTGCATAGCCTTTGAAAGAAATTCCTGCGAAAAGCCAATATCATCGGCCATTTCCTTGACGGTAACCACTCTGTCCATACCCTTGGTTGCCAGATAGGTAACCGCGTGAAGTCCATATTCAAATTTTCTGGAAACCTGAAGCATAGTTTAATCCTGATAATTACGTATTGACCAATATCTTTTAATTTATTGTTTTTTAACGGGTATATTTGCCAATAAGTTTTTCCCTTTTGTGAATATTTCACTGATTTTCACTATGAGCAGCACAACGAAAGATCAATATTTCCTCTGGCAATTATCCCCTGAAAATGAAGCAAAAATCCGATACCAGGAGTATGGCGTGGAGAATCGTGAAAAAACACCACTGCTTTTTCTCCACGGTTATGGAGGAATGATTGAGCACTGGAATCTGAATATTCCGGAGTTTGCCCGTGAACATAAAATCTATGCCATGGATTTGATCGGGTTCGGCAAATCACAGAAACCCAATGTTCGTTATTGTCTTGAACTGTTTGCCTCACAAATCGAAACGTTTCTCTTGCTGAAAAAACTTGATTCAGTCATTATTGTAGGCCATTCGATGGGGGCTGCAAGCGCAGTCTTCTTTGCCCACCACCAGCCCGAAAAGGTTAAGGCACTTGTGCTCGTCAACCCCTCCGGCCTTTTTGGAGACACGATGGATGGCATGAGCAATCTTTTTTTCGGTCTCGTCGCATCACCACTCATTGGCGAGATGCTTCTGGCCGCTTTTGCAAATCCTGTTGCCGTGGGTCAAAGCCTCATGCCAACATATTTTAATCAAAGTAAGGTTGATGAAAAGCTGATAAACCAGTTCACTACGCCACTCCAGGACAAAGGTGCGCAGTTCTCTTACCTCTCACCTTCAAAGAGGCCTCTTGATTTCAGGCTCGATCACCTTCCAAAACCATGCAATTACAAAGGGCCTGCTTTTCTTGTTTGGGGAGCGGAAGATATAGCGCTTCCGCCTCATAAGATCATCCCTGAATTTCAGCAGCTTCTTCCGCAGGCAGGAGCGTATATCATCCCGAAAGCATCACACTGTATTCACCATGATGCCCATGAAGAGTTTAACAACCGACTCGCCCTGATCCTTGACTTGATTGACAAACACCCGACCTTATGATAGATTATTTTGCCACAGGGCTTTTCAGACCGATCTGAAAAGCAACGCTGCGGAAGGCTCCGGAAGGAACCCACTGAAAACCAAACTGCCAGCAATGAAGGTCACGATAAATTTGCAGCATCGGAAAAACAAATTTTTTATTTTCAAGATCATACCCTGTATTGAAACCTGTCTGCCATCTTTTTGACAATGCAACTCTTGATGCAACGTTGACCATTTTGTCTTCACTCTTTAGCAGAGGAGTGCTCCGATCTGACTGCATAAAAAGTGAGAGGCTGAACTGCCAGGGCAACATGTAATCAGTGCTGTTGAAATCCCTCATATTGAAGTAATTACGAGAAAGGCTCTGATTGGCATTCTGCACAAACGGCGCAACTGATGTTGCCGTGGATGCGCCGGTTTGACTACCTCCCTGAATGTTCATGCTCATGTTTACAAACCCTTTGATAAAACGCAACAACCCATTTCCATCACTGCTGTTGAAACGGTTAACTCTTTCGCCTGTCACCGAATCGTAACTGTAAAAGTCGTACATCGCGCCCGAGCTGAAAAGAAAATTCTGTGTCAGGGCATTGCTTGAACCAATGATGGTCAGAGGTGCTAAACGAAACGCTTCAGCGGCAAAATTACAGGCCGTCGAAACACTCAATGAGAGCAATTGCTCCGTATGCTCACCTGCAGGAGCGCCTTCATCACCAGAAAAAGAGGAGTTGCTGAATTTACCCTGAAAAATATTTTTCAGAGTAATCCTCACGGTACTCTGCCCCTGCGGAACACCTGAATATCTGGTATCTTCAAACCAACTGAACAGCCCTGAATCAGTCCAGTCATATTGCTGTAACCCGCTATTATTAAAGTTACCCGAAAACACAGGGTTCCATGTATAGGTAATAACCGGAATAAAAGTATGACGCACTGCCTTAAGCCCAAATAAATCCTCAAGAATCCCTGTCTTAACTATCCCGTAAAGCCTTGTACTTAAATCAACAGACAAAATTGTTGTTGAAAATCCACTGTCCATGCCATCCGATCGCAGAGAGTGCATATAGGTCAGTGATGGGTTGATATAGAAATAATGAAACAGGGTAGACTGCATGCGCAACGGCAACAGCAACCGCATACCGCTGTATGTGTTGTCATTAAACGGTGAAACCGGCTGCATCCCCTGAAGGTTGAAACCCTGCGTAAACAGAGCTTTATACCCATCAGCAAACTCATGGTAGTAACCGAGTTCACCATTAGCGTATCCAGAATATCCGGAAGATGAGAGATTTGCCTGCGAAATATATTCTCCAGTCAAGGATGCACTGGTATTTACTGAAATATCCGATCTCCAGTCCTTATTATCAGCATCAAAACTGGAACGAAAAGGATAGATTCTATTCTGGTAAAACGTAGTGCTGACACTCTGGCGACCATTCTTGTGGCCATTCTGATTGCTAATATCCTGTGAATGATTATAGGTAACATCGACAATGCCGTTCTCATTGTTGAAGGTCTTTGCAAAAGAGGCATAAGAGTTGACCTGTTCAGCCACAATAGTCTCAACATTCACTGAATTTAGATCATAGTTACGCACCCCGCCCTGAAACTGGAGATTGACATCAAGACGCGAGGAAGGATCAAAAATCTGGTTATGAACAATTTTTGAATTCCAGTCAGTGTAGCGTTGATGATCAGGATCCTTAAAATACCACCTGTATTCACCTGAGATATTACCGGCAAACTCATCACGTTTTGTATAGCGAAACAGCTCTCCCAATCGCCAACTTCCATTGAGCGCTATATCCCCCTCTGCTCTGAAATCCGAGTAATCATTAATTGCCCAGTAATAACCAAGGTTCGATAAATAGTTACTCTGGTCGTAATGGCTGAGATGTGGCATAAGGAAACCCGACGAACGGCTCTCTTTGGGCGAGAAGGCCATATAAGGAAGCGCCAGAATCGGTAAGGCAGGAAGACGCCTCGAAAAAATCTCCGGCCTGATATACATAATCAACGGACTTGCTGTTACCTTGCCGTCAGGCTTAATGACCATGGAAGAGGAGGAAAACCAGTAATGAGGACTATCATCATTACAAGTGGTAAACATACTCTCTTTAACAATCATCTCGCCGTTTTCAAGCCGCGAAACATGCTCTCCGGTAAAATTAACCCCTTTGGAAGAGGAGGACACCATGGTCGTTTCTCCTTTTCTTGTCTTAAAATTATAGGCCATAGTTTCAGCATGGAAACTACCCTGCTTGTCCGTAAAAATGGCTGGCTCTGCAAGGGTTCTGGAAGAGTCTGCCTTAGTACCATAAGCATGAAGCTGGGATGTATCAAGATCAATAACAATTTTTGGTGCTTGAACACGTGTACCCTCGTGGTCAATAGTTGCTTTCCCACAGAGCTCCATGTTGCGGTTGTCAAAATTGTAGACAACCGAATCCTTTGCTGTAAAAAATACAGTATTTGTAAAATTTCCGGTTCCGGAAATTGCCGGTTTCAGCTCTTCCGATATTTCAGCCGCCAGCAGAAGTTTTAGGGGAGAAAACAACGGAGCGAACATAAAGAGACTTAACAAAGTCAGAAACAGGGGTTTTCGCTTGATAAACGTCAATGCAGTAATGCTCCGCTACAGTATTGTGATTGTCGGTGTTAAAAGTTTAATATATTTATTTTATTAGTGGTGTGGCCAGTATTTTCTATAGAAAGTCTTTGCTGTGAGCCCTGTAATCACACTGCTGACAATTCTTTAACTTTTTTTCTTTCCATGGTACCGACACCTTATTCCGCACCCGATTCCTCTGGGCATTTCGGCTGTTTCGGCGGCAAGTTTATCCCTGAAACGCTCGTTAAAAATGCTGCCGATCTTGAGTCAGAGTATCTCAAAGCAAAAAATGATCCGGACTTTCAGTCTACTCTTGTTCACCTCCTGCGTGATTATGTCGGTAGACCCACACCCCTTTATCATGCCGAACGGCTGAGTAGAACACTGAATGGAGCACAAATTTATCTCAAACGAGAAGATCTCTGCCATACCGGAGCCCATAAAATCAACAACGCACTTGGCCAGGTACTACTTGCCCTGCGCATGGGCAAAAACAGGGTGATTGCAGAAACCGGCGCTGGGCAGCACGGAGTAGCAACGGCAACAGTTTGCGCACTTTTCGATCTTGAATGCGTCGTCTATATGGGAGAAGAGGACATCCGGCGGCAGGCACCTAACGTTGCAAGAATGAAACTTCTGGGCGCTGAAGTACGTGCAGTCGGAAGCGGATCAAAAACTCTGAAAGATGCAACAAGTGAAGCAATCCGAGACTGGATGAATAATCCAGAAGAGACATTCTACATTATCGGCTCAGTTGTCGGCATGCATCCCTACCCGATGATCGTGCGTGATTTTCAGGCAATCATTGGCCAGGAAACCCGTGCCCAGATTATTGCACAGGCAGGAAAACTGCCCAATGTCATTACAGCATGTGTCGGAGGAGGCAGTAATGCCGTCGGCATGTTTTATGAATTCCTGAATGATGCCTCTGAGATTGAACTTGTTGGTGTTGAAGCGGCTGGCGAAGGCCTGAATGCTCGACATGCGGCTTCTCTTACACTGGGGAAACCCGGAGTACTTCACGGCGCACTGACAAAACTTCTTCAAAATGAAGACGGACAGGTACAGGAAGCACACTCAATATCCGCAGGTCTTGATTATCCGGGTGTAGGTCCTGAACACTGCTATCTTCAGGAACTCGGCTTGGTGACCTATACATCAGTAACAGACCGTGAAGCCCTGTTTGCCCTTGAAACGCTGGCAAAAACTGAAGGCATTATCTGTGCTCTTGAATCGGCGCACGCTATGCACTACGCCATCACAAGAGCGCCTGAAATGTCAAAAGAGGCCATCCTTGTTGTTAATCTCTCTGGAAGAGGCGACAAAGACATGGAAACAATAATACGAGAACTATCGTTATAAAAAAAAGTTACATCAAAAAGTTGCACAGGAAAAAAATATCTTTATATTTGTCCCTCATTAAGCGGGAATAGCTCAGTTGGTAGAGCACAACCTTGCCAAGGTTGGGGTCGCGAGTTCGAGTCTCGTTTCCCGCTCAAAAAACACAAGTAATCGGGATAGATGGCTGCAAGAAATCCTGAACTTTTCACCTCATAGCAGCACCGCATAAGACGTACGCACCATTTTATTCGAATAGTTCAGGTCAGGAGTGACTGAGTAGACCAGAACTATCGACGTAGATAATGTGGATTGCCCTACTCTATAACAAGATCAATAGTTCGGCGCTGAATATCGACACTGTTCACCTTGACCTTGACCCTTTGACCTATCTGCAACCGTTTCTTCCGACGTTTTCCAACAAGAGAATAGGTCGCCTCATCATACTCGTAGTAATCATCGGTAAGGTTGCGCATGTGCACCATACCTTCAATAGCAAAGTCAACTATTCTCACATAGATGCCATAATCAGTTGCCCCTGAAATAACTCCAGGATAAACTTTGCCGACATGGCTTGCCATATACTCAACCTGCTTGAGTTTGATCGACTCACGCTCAGCCTCCACAGCGCTCTTTTCACGCTCGTTAGAGATCTGGCAGACCGTCTGGATTTTATCGGTCAACTCTGCAAGCCGAGCCGGAGTAATTTTACGGCGCTTCTTGCGAAGGTTCTCATACTCAAAGAGCATACGATGAACAATCAGATCGGGATAACGCCTGATTGGTGAAGTAAAGTGAGTGTAGTGCTCAAACCCAAGGCCGTAATGGCCTATATTGTCTCCGGTATAAACTGCCTTGGACATGGAGCGCAGCACCAGCTCACTGACAAGAAACTCAACATTGGTACCCTTCACCTGCTGCAGGAGCTGACGAAGCACTTGTGCGGAAACAATTGGCCCCTCTTTGCCCCTGTTCAGCTTGAGATCAAAACCAAGCCTCTTTACAAAATTGGCAAGAATGATAACCTTTTCCTGCTGTGGCGCACCGTGTATCCTGTAGATAACCGGCTGAGGCTCCTTCTTGTTTTCCCTGTATGTCTTGGTCAGATATTTGGCAACCTTGCGATTGGCAAGCAGCATGAACTCTTCAATGAGACGATGGCTGCCAAGACGCTCTTTTTTGATCACTTCCAGCGGTTCACCTTTCTTGCCAAGCTTGAAGCGCACCTCTTCAGTCTCGAAATCAAGTCCTCCATGTTTGAACCGTTTTTCACGCAGAATGATACTGAGACGATCGAGTGACTGGAGCTCAGTAAAATAGTCACCTTCACCCCGTTTCAGTATCTCATCGACATCTTCGTAGGAAAAACGACGTTTGGAATGAATAACCGTTTTATGGAACTCGTGCTTGCGAACTTCGCCATCAGGGGTTATCAACAAGAAAACTGAAAACGCCATCCGGTCAACGCCAGGATTGAGACTGCAGATCTGTTCAGAAAGTCTTGCAGGCAGCATGGGAATCACCCGATCGACAAGGTAGACTGAAGTAGCTCGTTTTAAAGCTTCTCGGTCAAGAGGAGAATTTTCAGGCACATAATGCGATACATCAGCGATATGAACGCCGATTCTGTAAAGTCCATCATCAAGCAGTTCCACAGAAAGTGCGTCATCAAAATCCTTGGCATCAACAGGATCGATAGTAAAGACAACTTTGTCACGAATATCAAGCCTGCCTTTAACCTCCTCTTCGGTAATGCTGTCGCGAACCGAAGCCGCAAAATCGAGCAGCGCCGGATCAAATGTTTCATCGATCCCTTTGCTGCGGGCAATGGCGCTCACCTCAACCGCAGAATCGCCTGCTTGCCCGAGAATCTCCAGTACCTTTCCCTGAATCACTCCCTCTTTGCTGAAATCAAGCGCTCCGACAAGCACCTTCTGGCCATCACCAGCCTTCGCGGAATTTTTTATGGATACAATAATTTCAGGAAGCAGTTTCCGGTCATCAGGTTTAAGAACAAACTTGCGGTTTGCCTTGGTCAGTGTACCGACAATCGTTGTAACACGGCGGGTAATCACTTTCTGCACCGCACCTTCACAACGCTGATGAGGGGTGGATTTAGATGCGTATGTTTCAGGAACTTTGGAAACTAATACTTCAACTTCATCACCATGAATGGAGGTACCCATATCACCAGCCTTGATGAAAATATCATCATCAAACCCTTCAACATCGACAAACCCATAACCATTGGGATGTGTTGAGATGTACCCCGTATAGCTTTTGGCTACAGCATATTGCTTCTTTCCTGGAAGAGGAAAGGGCTTGACGTGTTCAAGATGGTCTTCGTACGTCGTGGCATCGGTGCCTGACATACCGTAACAACGGTTGGAATCCTTGTCAACAGTACCCTCTTCCTGCAGTTTATGCAACACATACCAGAAACCGGGAAGCTGCTTTGATTCAGTATATCCCAGAGCTTTAGCCAGCTCTACAGACTTGAATCGCTCACCCTCATGATCGGCAAAAAATGTAACAATTTCGGCAGCAAGGGAACTTTCACCGCGCCTGAAAAGAAACTCGTTGATCAGAATATGATCATTAGGCCTCACCCTTTCCCCGGTAAACGGGGTAATCTGACGGTTGCTTTTATTGCCTGGGGTTTTGGACTTTCGATTAAAACGCTGTCTTGCCACTACAGTAACTCATTTATATTAGAACGCTTAAAACTCACTACACTGTAACACGCAGCGAAAAAAACTGCGGCCTGAATCAATATGATTTAAAGGTAATTCTGCTGACAAAGAAAATCATCATCAGAATCCTTATATCTATATATTAAAGTAATGAAAAGAAGCCATAAAACACCTTACCCAGAAAAAAAGAAAAAAAAGATGCAATGGATAACGTTATTTAGTAAAAGAGTTTTTATGGCTTTACGCAAACAAGCCAGCCGTTCAATTCTTCGACGTCAGTTGCTGAAATTATGCCGGCAGTTTGCTTGAGCATGAGGCGATTGAGGATAAACTGATAGCGTGATTTAGCGAGATTTCTCCTGCTTGCATAGAGTTTTTGCTGGGCATCAAGCACATCAACATTACTGCGAATCCCGGCTTCATACCCTTTTTTGGTACCAGCAAAGGCAATTTCATGAGAGTTCACAGCCTGTTCATAAGCCTTGATCTGCGCAATACTGCTGACAACTCCGTTATAATACTTGCGAATATCCGATTCAACACCACGCTCTTGCGAACTATACTGCTCTTCAGCTTTCTGCCATTTTGCATGAGCCTGACGTACCGAAGCGCTGACATAACCTCCGGTATACATTGGCACACTCATCTGCAGACTGATGGAATAGGTGTCGTAGGTCGAGCCGATTGAATAATTATTTTCACTCTCCGAATAGTTTCTCCCCGCAACCAGATCAATCGTTGGATAGCGTGAGACCTTCTGCTTTTCAATCTCCTTTTTGGCAATCGCAATTTCCTGACGAGCCCCGAGCACTTCTGGATTAGCCGAATGAGCAAGTTGGATCCACGATTCTACATTGTTCGGCTGCGGCTGAACAAGCAGCATTTTCTCAGGCACAATTCTGCAAAGCTGTTCGGGATAGACCCCTGTAATATTTTCCAGTTCCTGGCGACTAAACTCTACGCTGTTCATAATGTCCACCCCCTCTGCCTGAGCATTATCGTAGCCTGCCTGCGCCTCCTCCACTTCGGTAATTGTCCCGAAACCCTTATCAAAACGTCGTTTAGCCTGTTGAAGCTGCTCCTGTGTTGCCTTGATCAGCGCTTTGCTGAAAGTGAGATTATCCTCTGCATATAAAGCATTACAATAGGCTTCAGTTATTCTGACAATCAGACTTGCCTGTTCTTTCTCCACGTCAACATCGCTTTTTGCCGCTATAATTTTGGCTTGCTTGTAGCTGGCAACATTCGAAAGATTGAACAGAGACTGCCGAACCGACACTCCATAATTAATGGTATTATAAAAATCAGGAGCTCTTAAGCGTCCCAAATAGCCTGCCTGTGTCGCACTGCGTCCACGCGCTGCGTTCAGACGCACATTTGGCCGAAACTGTGACCTCGCCTTGCCGATCTCCTCTTTATACATCAGATTATCAGCTTTTGCCGAGCGGAGCCGGGCATCATACTCCACCGCATGCTGATACGCTGTCGTTAAATCGAGCTGGGCAGCATGAACAGGCAACGCAACAACGATCACCGCCAAAACGATCAAATGCACCAAGAGCTTCATAATTGATCTACTCATAAACTTTTAGTTTTCTGCACAACATTACTCCTCTTTCATTGAAACGGTAATCCTCTTGATCAGCGGATCAACGAGATAGGTCAACATCGAGCGTTCACCCGTTTTAACGACAACAGTCACCGGCATTCCCGGCTGCATTTCACGCTTTCCGAGTGACTTGATCCCTTCCTGTGTTACTAAAATTCGCGCAAGATAATATGATGCGCCAGGCTGCGCCGGATTCACCTGGGGATCCGTCACAATGTCTTTCGAAAGCGACTCAACCACCCCCTGCACCACAAGCTGGGGAGAGTGGGCAAACGAAGAAAAGCTCACATCGACCGGCAACCCCTTATGGATGCTGTCGATCAGATGGGGCGCAACCTTTGCGTCAATGAGAAGCCCTTCATGGAGCGGCACAATATCCATCATCTTCTGGCCCGGCTGAACCACCGCACCCACCGTCTGCACCTGCAAACCCACCACCTGCCCTGAGGCTGGTGAGCGGACCTCGGTATCGGCAAGCTCTGCGGCAAGCGCTCTGCTCTTTTCAGCATCAGCCTCCACTTCGAGCTGCACCTGCGCCAGTTGGGATGCCGTACCGCTCTTGAACTCCGCAATCTTGAGCTCAAGTTCATGCTGCTGACTCAACGGGGCGTATCCCTCCTTTACCAGCGATGAAATGCCAGCCAACTGTTTGCCAAGAATATTCAGCATCGTCCGTCGCGACAAAAAAAGTTGCCTCTGATTCTGCATATTCTGTTCAGCCAGCCTGCGTTCAGGATCATGCAACAGATCTTTGTGAAAGGAGATCGAAGAGGCGCCGCTCATCTCCGCCTGCAAACGGTCTGCTGTCGCCCGCATACCAATGTAGTGCTGATGAATTTCGTCATAACGGGCCCTGGCAGTCTGACTGTCGAGAGTGATGAGCACATCCCCATCATGAACCATCTGCCCCTCCCTGACATGAACCTTCTCAATCCGACCTCCATGAAGGTTCTCCACCACCTTGCGTTTTGTCGCAATACTCACCAGACCCTGGCAGGGCACCCCTTCATCAAGCGGAGCGAAACCTGCCCAGAGCAGAAATCCCCCAAATCCGACAAGCAATATCCAGATACCAAGCCGGACAGGACTCCGTGTATCACGATACTCATCACCTTTACCTCCGCCTCCCTTTTTCTCAGGAACAAGCATCATCACTATGTAATTAATTCTTTTGTTAAAAAAAGAAATCAAGCATTCTTTTCCCTAGGCATTCCACCCTGCGGACGAAATTCAGCAATCACCTCATCTCGGGGCCCACTACGAACAATTTTCCCTTTCTGCATCAGAACCACTAAATCTGCAACAGAAAGAATACTCGGACGATGCGTAATGAGAATAACCGTCTTACCTGCCGCCTTCGCCTCTTTGACCGCTTCCACCAACGAACGCTCGCCAACATCATCAAGATTGGCATTCGGCTCATCAAGTACAAGAATAGCAGGATTACCATACATCGCTCTGGCCAAGCCAATACGCTGACGTTGCCCACCAGAAAGCATACCACCAGCCTCACCGATCTGAGTATCATAACCACGCGGAAAGCGCAAAATCATCTCATGAATACCTGTACGCTTTGCAGCTTCAATTACCTTTTGAGAGTCAATCTCACCAAAACGAGCAATATTTTCAGCAATTGACCCATCAAACAACTCAATATCTTGTGGGAGATAGCCTATATGGGGACCAAGTTCCATTCTGTCCCAGCTTTCAACAGGTTCACCATCAATGAGAACCTTCCCCTTCCGATTCGGCCAGACACCAACAATACAACGTGCCAGTGTCGATTTTCCAGATCCGGACGCTCCAAGCACCACAACCACCTTTCCAACAGGAAACATCACAGTAAGATCATTCAAAATTGGGGTATCACGTCCGTCGGCAAGAGCGGAAAGAGCTTCAAGCCTTACCTCTCCTAAAGGATCTTGATGCTTTGCACCCGGCTCTCGTTCAGGAAACGCCTCAAGAAGTTTCTCTAATCGAATAAATGCTGTTCGAGCCTGAACAAAAGGTTTCCACGTAGCCACAACAAGATCGAGCGGCTGAAGAGCCCTTGACATCAATACATTAGCTGCAATCATTGAACCGGCATACATCTTTCCTTCAAGAACCATCAATGCACCCGCTCCTAGTGTCAGAGACTGCATACTGTATCGGACGAACTTAGTAAACGCCTGGTGGCGATGCTGCCGTTCAAGAGACTCCTCGGCAATAGCCAACGAATCATCATGCAACTTAAACCAGCGTTCCCGCAAGTTTCCCAACATACCCATCGCATGTATTGGCTCAATATTACGTAACTTGCTTTGTACATAGCGATAGCTGTTACTACCCGCCTCAGCCGCACTCTCAATCTCGCGAATAATCATCTTATTACTCTGCCAAGTAACAGCAAGCTGAATAAAAGCAAATAAGATAGAAAGCCACCCAAGAAATGGGCTGAGCAAAAATATAACGACGATATAGATCGGGGTCCAAGGGATATCAAAAAAAGCAATTATCCCATTAGCCGTCAGAAACTGGCGGATATTGGTTAAATCTGAAAATGCCTCGGCAACATTATGCCGAGTACGATTAAGATAAGCCTCAAAACTTGCAGTAAAAACTAGCGAATTAAGCGCTTCATCAAGTCTGACGCCCGCTCGCACCAAAATACGTGAGCGCAGCCACTCAGCAAAAGCCATCAACGCATAAAAAAAAACAAGATAAAACGTCACCATGAGAAGGGTCAACTCACTCCCACTCTTCATAACCCTGCCATAAACTTGAAGCATATAAATAGTCGGAGTCAGCATCAGCACATTAGCTATCAGACTAAAAATACCAACCCAAAAAAATTCACGTCGAAACAACCATAACTGACGAGTCAAAATACTGCGATCAAAAAAATCAGGTTTCATAAGGTTCTGTTTGTACGATAAGAGTTATGCTTTGGGCTTCGGATTCGAAGGCTTCTGAGGCGACTGTAACGCCTCCATGACTTCTTGGCAAGTACCGAAGCGCTGAACCTGCCCATCAACCAGCACAAGCATGTGCTCCATAGCAGCAAGAATATTGAGGCGATGAGTCATAACAATTACCGTAGTACCATGCGCTCTCAACAGCTTCACAGCATTCAGCAGAGCCAGATCACCAGCTTCATCAAGACTTGCATTCGGTTCATCAAGCACCACAAACTTCGGCATTCCATAAACAGCCCGCGCCAATGCCACACGTTGCCTCTCACCACCTGAAAGAAACGAGCCTTCATCACCAATCTGGGTGTCGTACCCTTGCGGAAGCTGCTCAATTAAACCATCAAGCCCCACCATACTGCAAGCGTCACGAACCTTACCTATATCAATACTACCAAAACGCGCAATATTTTCAGCAATAGTACCATCAAATAGCTCTATAGTCTGCGGAAGATACCCAATATACTGGCCAAGCTCCTCTTTATCCCACTGATAAATATCGTTTCCATCAAGACGTACTTTGCCCTGCATCGCAGGCCAAATACCTACTAAAAGTCTCGCAAGAGTGGTTTTACCAGAGGCCGAAGGGCCAACAATAGCCAGAGCTCCTGCTGGAGCAACCCTGAAACTTACACCTTTTATAATCTGAACAGGACTTCTGGGCGCACCTGCAATAACACCCTCAACAAAAAGGAAGCCAGTCGGCGCAGGCAAGGCCATACCTTTATCGGGCAAAGAAAACTCTTTGAGCAAAACATCAAGACGGTTATAAGCCTCTCGGGCCGCTTCTACCTGACGCCAGCTCCCGATAATCTGCACTAACGGAGCAAGCACCCTGCCACCGAGAATAGAGCCAACAATCATCCCAGAACCATGTAGTTCCCCTTTCAACGTAAGCCAGCAACCCATACCGAGCAACATCGAACCCAGCAAACTTTGTACAAGTTTGGATAGCGCAGCATTAGTACCTGCATGATCAGAAGCCTCCGCTTGCTGTATAAGAAACTCCTGCTGACGTTGCATCCAGCGCTGATGAATATGACCAAGCATCCCCATCGACTCAATAACCTGGGCATTGCGAATCACCCCGTCCGCATAACTCTGGGCACTGATTGAACTCCGGTTTGCAGCCAAAAGCGGCTCACGGATTCTGCGTTCGTTAAAAAAACCGATTGTAAACTGTACCAAAGCACCTCCAACAGAAAACCAGCCAAGAACAGGAGCCATCATAAAAATAACGATAAGCACCAAAAGGGCAAGAGGTGTATCAATAGCAGCCAGAAAACCTGGAGAAGGCAAAAAATCACGAATAGTCTTCAGATCACGCAAAGGCTGCGCTCCAGCCCCTGTTAGATTAAGAAGCCTTGCAGAAAAAACAGCACCAAAAACACGGCGACGCAACCCTTTGTCGAGATCCATGCCAGCTTTGTTCATCACCTTCCGGCGAACCCACTCAAGCGCCTCAAGCAGCAGATAGCTGCCTACAACAAGGATTGTGAGCATCAATAATGTTGTATGACTACGGCTATTAACCACACGGTCGTAAACCTCCATCATATAAACAGACGGTGCAAGCACAAGAACGTTGACAACCAAACTAAAATAAAAGGTATGCCTAATAAACGGATAGAGGGAGGCAAGAGACTCGCGGAATGGAGATTTTTTAATAACGGTCATTACAATACCTTCACCCCTGGGCAGGAAGCTCAGCTATCAACGCCTGCTGATAAGAACTATGAGCAGTTTGAGCAAGCGCCAACTGCATCTGCAAACGCCTTATTTCATTTTCAGCAATCCTGACGTTCACCAATTGTTTCCTCGCTTCTTCAGAAAGTTCTGACACGTTATAAATTATACCGTTATGGGTCAACGTTGATTCTTCTTTCTTTACTTTAGCCATAAAAAAACACTTACCATTCAACTTCTTTTAATAAACCTGTAGCGGCACAATCTAAAACACATGTAAGTAATAACCAAATATTTCATAAATAGACAAACAGTTACTTCCTTATAATTTATAAATTATACAAATCATTCACCCACTGCAACTGTCGTGGCAAACTCACCTTTTTCAGGTCATAATGAGTTTGTGCAAAAAATCGAGCGTTTACCCCCAACCTTGCTCTTTCAGCCGGCTCATCAAGCAACGTGCAAACTTCATTTGTCAAGTTTGCCACATCAAAAAAATTTACCAGCTTTCCTGTCTCATTATGCCGGATCGCCTCATGCAAAGGCTGGGTATCACTAGCAACAATAGCGCACCCAACACTCATCGCCTCAAGCAGACTCCATGAAAGAACAAAGGGATAAGTCAGATAAACATGTACAGAGGAAAGCTGTAACAGCGGAATAAAATGCTGGTAAGGAATAATACCAAGAAAATGAACCCTCGCCCAGTCAGCGTCGCTTATTTGTGGACGAACTTCACTGGAAAAAATCTCTTTCCATGTACGATCCGCATCAGGCTTAGCTCCGTAGCTCACTTTGTCGCCACCAACAATCATTACATGAGCGTTCGCCCGGCGTCTGAGAAGTTCAGGAAGCGCCCGCATAAAAATATGGTAGCCACGATATGGCTCAAGGTTACGATTCACAAAGGTGATAACTTCATCATGTTTCGCAAGCACTAGGTCCCCATTAATCCTCATGCTTACCCCAGGATTCGGCCTAACAGCATCAGTATCAATACCATCGTGCACCACTGTGATCCTTGATCGAAAAGGCTCCAGAAAAGTACTCGCCTGCCACTCCGTTGGTGAAATTCCCGCATCAGCTACCTGAAAATGCAAGAGGTTATTAAGATTTTTAAGACGCAAACGACAGACATCTCCATCTGACCTTGGCAAAAATTCCGGGTCAAAACCAACATCAGCACCCTCTGGGCTATAATAAAACTCACAATAAATACCAAGCTTTGCGTTCGGCCAGACATCCTTCAAAAAGAGGCTTTCACCCCAACCGGGATGAGCAATAATCAGCTCCGGACTAAATCCTTGAGCTTTCAACTGTAGAGCTGCATGATAACACGCTTCGCCCCGGATTGTCTTTGTCTCGAAATCACTCACCCAAGAGTGAACACCTTTTGTAGTGCCACGTTGAGCAGAATAAGGCCACAGCTTAATACCCTGCCACTCATCGACCTGAACTTTCTGCATAGTCATGGCCATAACATTATTTGCGGGATCAGCAGACAATGCAGGTGCAAGAAACTTGAACTGCCCCGGAAAATTCTGGTGAACAAAAAGAATGCGCATAACAACTACATGTTTTAATTTCTGCCAGAATCAGCCAAGGTAAACCACCGAGGCCACACATCCATTGGCCAACCAGCAGCTTGAAACTGCCTGTAAACGACACCCATCCACTGCCGCAGTTCAACCATATTCATCTCCAAACGTGCCGACTCCCCATCATAAAGAGGGAAATTAATTGACGCACCACCAACAGGAAAGTTCAGATCAACCCTTTCAGGCAACACCGAACGAGAAATCGAACGAATTCGTACCGGCTCCGTAGGCTGTTGTCGCCACTCTGCATCGTGCTGCTGAAACGTGAGCGCCAGTCCCTTGTCCAGCAAAATTGACTGAGGCGCGGACTTTTCAAGATGGAGAGCAAGCCTCTTCACCAACCGCCCACAAAGACGCTGGGTCAACCAAAACACCACTGGCTCCTCACCATCCGACTCAGCCGACATACGAATCCGATCCTCGACCTCAACATACTGCAGAGTAACTTTTTTTAGCTTCACCATAAATTACACTTACCTATTTTCATCAAACATTTTTACAAAAAAAATGAGCTCTCCATAAAAACGATTTTACGAATTACTGACCAAAAGCTCAAGATCCTCTCTGGAAACACAAAGGGTAAATTTCAAACTTAATCTTTTTTCTGAAAATCGGGGTTCACTATACTCTTTTCTCATGATTATGTATATTGTCGGTACTTGTTTCAATGACATTTAACCGCACAAAACCCACATGGTAGCCAGAATTCAAAACCTTTACCTGCTTTTTGCCGGTTTGCTTGCTGTAGCGAGCATGTTTTTCCCTTTCTGGAGTTTCAGCGCCGGCCATCTCTTTCTCGTCTCCGATTTTTGTGCATCCGAGTTTGCTGAAATACAGTATTCTGTTGCAAGCTCTGCAGGAGGAATCTTTTCGATCATGACCGCCATCATCTCAATTGCCGCCATTTTTCTCTATAAAAACCGTGTTCTGCAGAGCAAGTTCATTCTGCTGGCCATTCTTCTCTTCGTTGCTGATCTTTTCTCCGGCCTTACCGCGGCACACTTCATGAACCAGCATTTCGAAAGCATTCGCGCGGTAATAACACACCGACCCGAAGCGGGATTTTTCATTATTCTGCCGGAACCCGTCCTGCTCATGCTGGCCCTGAAAGGGGTTAAAAAGGATGACAAAATTGCCAATGCATACAAAAGGCTCTGAAGATGCGCATTGTCTGGTCTATCGGTGACCCTCACGGCATCGGGCCGGAAATCATTCTGAAAAGTTTTTTGAAGCTTCAGCACTCCGGCCATTCGTTTTTTGTCGCTGGCTCGTATACCGTGATGGATTATTACCGAAAAGCACTTGATCTGCCAGTCAAACTGGAACTGATCGAAAGTGTAACTGCAACAGCAAAAGCGTGTTGCGGGGTATTACCTGTCCTGAGTATCGCTGAACCGAAAACCATCATGCCAGGCACGATATCGGCAGAAGCCGGACAAATAGCTATAAAGTCAATCAATGCCGCCGCTGAACTCTGCCGGGATGGACGGTGCGACGCGCTGGTCACTGCACCTATCAACAAGGAAGCCATCGCAAAAGCGGGCTGTGCTGATACGGGGCATACAGGGTTTCTCGGCAGACTTTTCGGGATCCCCTCACCGACCATGATGTTTTTTGATCCTGTCTCGGAACTCAGGGTCGCTCTTGCCACCATCCACGAATCTCTTGACAAGGTTCCCGGGCTGATCCGCTCGATGAACCTTGACGCCTTTCTCACCTCCCTCGCCGAATCGCTGAACAGTGATTTTGCCATTGCCTCACCCCGCATTGCGGTGCTTGGCCTCAACCCCCACGCTTCCGACGGCGGGATCATGGGAAGTGAAGAACAGGAGATTATCCGGCCCTGCATTGAAAGAGTCTCATCCCGGCTCAGAGTAGATGGCCCCTTTGCGGCAGACGGCTTTTTCGGCTCCAAAATGTACCACAATTACGATATTGTGGTGGCAATGTATCACGACCAGGGGCTGCTGCCCTTCAAGGTGCTCGCTTTCGACACCGGTGTAAACGTCACCCTCGGACTGCCGATAGTGCGAACATCACCCGATCATGGCACTGGTTTCGATATTGCGGGCAAAGGAATTGCCTCCGAAAAAAGTTTTTATGAAGCGACGCTGCTCGCCATAACCATCGCCCAGAACAGAAAAAACAAACAGAACAACCACGATGATCTCATTCAGTCACGTTGACCTCGAACTTGATAAAAAGCCAATCTTCACAAATCTGAACCTTACCATTCAACCGGGCGAGCTTGTCTATATCGTTGGAAAAAGCGGCACGGGTAAATCAACACTCCTCAAGTCGCTCTACATGGATATTCGACCGAAAAAGGGAGAAATACGAATTGCCGGATACAGCTCCCGCACCATAAAAAAGCGGCAGATCCCACTCCTGCGCAGAAAGCTGGGCATTGTCTTCCAGGATTTCCGCCTGCTCGAAGATCGGAACGTTTATGATAATCTGGCTTTTGTGCTGAAAGTTACTGGCACAAAAGAGCAACTCGTCAAGGAACTGGTAATGCACGCCCTCGAAAGCGTGGGCCTTGAACATGCCGCCAAACTGATGCCCCTGCGCCTTTCAGGAGGAGAACAGCAGAGAATATCCATTGCCCGTGCGCTGGTGCGCGAGCCGCTCGTCATCCTCGCCGACGAGCCAACCGGCAACCTCGACCCCGATACTTCGCTTGAAATTCTTGACTATCTGAAGCGAATCAACCAGAAGGGCATCATCGTGGTGATCGGAACCCACGACTACGAGCTGGTGCGCCACTCCCCTTTCAGGACTTTGCAGATCAGCGGCCTGAACCTCGTGGAGACCACCATGGAGCAGTCGGCCACAGGGTTTCGACCGGCGGTGGCATCAGGCACGCCAGCATGAGTCTTTAACCTGAATTCACCTGATTTCTTGTTTCCCTCTCCGGTCACTCTGAGCGGTACACGTTCACCAGAATACTCACTTATTAGAGCCGGACGCCGAGTAGCGCAAAGCGCGTATCGAGGCGCGCGCTACTCGGCGACCGAAGTCCAGTCCCCCCCTTGCCGGTCCCTGAGTAGGCCAAAGGCCGTATCGAAGGGCCCGAATTCGATAGCACATTTGTAGAGAGGCGCATTGTGCATACCCCCCTACGCCAAAACCCGGCACCAGCACATACTTCGGCAGCTCATCTTCTTTGAGAAAAACTCATTCCAGAACGACTGCGCATCAGCACACTCTCGAACAACACCCGCCCACGAACAGGAAAACAGCAGGGCGTTATCACGTATCTCTTTCGGGCTTAACGGCATACAAAGATATCGTTATTCGTGCATAGCCAACTGCTTGACAAACTCTTCAGGGTCAATGCCCCAGTCTTTGATGACTTGTAGCGCAATATCGACGTGATTTTTGGCGTCTGGCAAATTTTTAACAAGAGGAAGAAGAATCTGTAATGCTTCCTTGACACACTCAAGCGATTTTTCCTTATCAGAAACTGTAGGTTGATAGTAAACCCCACCCAAATTGATCAACGTCATCGCTATATCTGGCTGATATAACGTCAGGTTCGTGCATGAAAGCTCGCGATAAATCTTCAGCACTTCTTCATAGCCTTCAATTGCTGCGGAAAAATTATTCTGACCCTGTAACAAATTAGACAAGTTGTTAAGTATCATAGCAACATCAGGCAAGTAAGTTTTTGGATTGCGTTCAGCTAACGCTCGATAAATATTTAACCCAGTCTTATATCCTATTACTGCTGAAGAATAATCTTTTTGATCAAGATGTAAATTAGCCAAGTTATTCAATACAATGGCAGTATCTGCTAAATAAATTTTATTTCTGCTATCAGATATAAGCTTACGATAAATTTTTAGTGCCTCCTGGTAGTGAGCATCTGCTGACACATAATTCCGCTGTTCTGACTGCAAGAGAGCCAAACTATTCAATGACATCGCAACATAAGGCAGATATGTCTGCGGGTTTGTTTCGGCTAGCTCTCGATACTTCTTCAGCGCTATTTCATACAAATCAAGAGCTTTTTTAACCTCACCAACACACTTAAAAGCATTAGCAACAATCGCACAGTTTTCCGGTTTTTCCAAATCAAAACTACTGAGATAACAATCAATCAAAGATTGCATCAATTGCGCTGTTCCAGGAATTTGATTATACACGTGAAGGAGTTCGAGCACAATCTCATTGGCAATAACCACCGGATCGCGCTGCTGTTGCTCTGCCTCATCAAGCTGCTGCTGCAAGAGCTTCATGCGTGCTTCAAGATAGCGGATGTTGTCATTGGAGCGCACCGTCTCCTGCGCCACATAACGGCGGGCAGCATTATCAGTATCAGTCGTTTCTGCGGCTTGCTCAAAATAAAGATTCGCACCAACCCGCTGGTTGTAGAGATCAATGGCCTCGTTGCTGATGCGCCGCAAGGTGCGGGTGCTGAGCCAAAAGAGGATTGGAATACCGAGTTCGGAAAGCGCCTCTCGGCCAAAATTGAGCTGTACCAGAAGATCGGTATTCTGAAGAAGGGCAGAATCAAGACCGGCAAGAATAAAACCAGCAAGATTGGGAACGCTCTTCTTCAAGAGGCGCAACTGTTCGAGCGGGTGAACAGCCTCATCTCCCTTTTGCCAGGTATGGACATACAAGGTTTTGCCTTTACCCAGCAAAAGGAATTGCAGGGTGCTGTTAACCTCTCTCTGCACAAGTTCATCATTGCACACCGCAAACAGAAAACCACTTCGAGATGTCTTTAAAAAAAAACGCTCGGCAATTTTAAGGTTATCGGCATACTCATCAGAAGCAGAATCTATTCCGGTCATAACTACGCCTCCAACGTCAGCGGCATTACCTCTTTAGGAAAGCGCTCGCACAAAATGGTACGAACAACCGGATGCACATCGCACCACCCTTCATCATTATAGCCAAGGATGCAGAGGTTCTGTCGCAAATCAAGCACAGCTTCAGTATTGTCCACCTTTTTTGTCGTGCTCAACGCGAGGGTTTTCAAAGTCTCATAATACTCCGCAACCGAAGTGATAACCTCATTATTCACCCGTTTTTCGGCAATAGTATTCTCGTAATCGCGGCGAAGCTTGAAAAAACTTTTGGTATAATCCACTCTCGTTATCACCTCCCGCTCATTATTCAGGGCGTTATCGGCGGCATTGCGAATCATGCGGAAAAGGTCGCGAAGGCAACCTCCACTGATGTCAATAAACTCATACACAAGCTCAGGAGGTTCAAAACAGGCTGTTCCTGTCCGGCAGGTTATAATCTCATACATGGCTTCACGTCCAAGAAAAGGCTTTCCCTGCTTGTCGTGCACCTTGAGCATCGGCAGTTCAAAATCCTCATCAAAATTTCCCTTGATCACCGTCGCCTTTTGATGGTGGCGCAATGAGATAGGAAAGGTAAAAATGACATGGGTTTGCAAGGTGCTGAGAATATGGCTGTGGTTGAAAAATAGCTCTTCGGCCTTCTCAACACTCAATTTGTCGAGGTCTTCAATGATAATAATCAAACCCTTTTTACCACTCTCTGGCAGATGGCTTTTGATTTCACGAATCAAAGCATTGCAGTGGCTGATAAAATCTGACAAGCGGGGCTCGATATTTTCAATAATGGTTCTTTTGGTTGAGTAACTCGCATTGGCGGATGCCCTCATTTTAGCAAAAAAACGGGCGAAAAGCGGGGCACTTACCTTTACTTCTGCACCAGCTTCAAGCAAGGCATCTCCTGTCAACTTCGTGATTTTTTCAATCTCAACGGAATGGCTCCATTCGCTGACGCTTGCGAATAATTGCGGGTTAATGCGGATGTTGTGCTTGTCAACAACGTCAAATAGCTTTTCCATAGCAATCACAAAAAGCTCAACATAATTGATATTCACCGGATCAAGATCCTTAAGCACAGAAAAATTGAGCACAATAAAATCGTCGCTGATTTCACGCTGCAACTCGTTCAATTCGGTACTTTTACCACACCCTCGATAACCGGAAAAGAGAATCTGAAGCTTTCCATCCGGCTTGCTCAGCAACAGCCGTTTCAGGGAGATCATCGGGTTATCACCCCTTCCTGCAAATGAATCGACGTAATAGCGTTTCAGATCGTCGCCCTGCAGCGGTTCCGGCGACAAACGGTCATAGATTTCAGCTATGGAGACCATGGCATACTTGTTGGCTGATTCTCAAGAAGTTCATATTCAGAACAAGTATAAGAAATCAAAGCCTTCTTTCAAGACTCAATACCAGAAAAGGGGTGAAGAGCAAGAAACGACGCAGTTACTGATATCATCATGAACCTTGATTCGCCCGGATTCGCTTGATTTCGTGATTCCCTTCGGACGCCGAGTAGTGCGCGCCTCGATACGCGCTTCGCGCTACTCGGCGTCCGAAAGGCCAACACACCGCCTATCTGCCGGTCCCTGAGTAGGCCGAAGGCCGTATCGAAGGGACGAAAACCTCTTTTGCCAATTTCGATAACACCAAATCTGCATTATAAATATCTACCATCACCACTTCATCTCCACTACATTCAATGGTAAATCCCTCTCCGTGCAAGACTTGCTCAGGAATACCTGAAAAGTTTTTCCGATAAAACAGAATGCTTCCTGTTTCAGTATCAATTTTTTTTTCTAATCCCCTGATACTTAATAACATATCCATCTTCCAGCCCTCCTGCGATTTTCGATGGTTGCAGAATCAGTGCTGTAAATTGTTATAATTTTTTTTGTTTCAGCCGATATAACAACAACAAATAATACTTTCCGAATCTCAATTATTTTAATTCCAGATTTCTCCACAACATCTTCGCAATCAAAAATAATTTCATCAAGTCCTGCTTCTACCTCTTTTTCTTCTATCCCGTAAATACAAATCTTGTCTTTTGCGTTTTGTGTTAAAGGTAACATTTATCAGAACTCCTTTTCATGATCTGGCAAACAATATTGAGCAACTTCATGTTCACTTCACGAGCACCCCGTCGTCATGCCGCAATCATCGCACACTTTGCAGGTGCCATTCTGCTTGACGCGCATGGAACCGCAGTTTTCACATTGTTCTCCGGTATAACCCTGAACTTTAGCCTGATATACCTGACTTTGGCGCGTAGCAGAGTGTGCTGGCTCGACGAGCACGGCCAGTGACGGCTCAACAACAGGTGCATGACCATTCTCACCATTGCTTTCCAGCAACTCGTCAACCGCCTTGACATGCACAAAATCCTTGCGCCCGAGATAATCGTAGCCGATCGAACGGAAAACGTAGTCAAGAATGGATGTTGAATTCTTGATGGCATTGTGACCCTGAACCGAGCCTGCGGGCTCAAACCGGGTAAAGGTGAAGCTGTCAACCAGCTCTTCAAGCGGCATCCCATATTGCAGCGCCTTGGAGGCAAGCACGGCAAAACAGTTCAGAAGCCCCTTGAAGGAAGCGCCCTCCTTGTACATATCGATAAAGATTTCGCCAAGAGAACCATCCTCATACTCCCCCGTTCTGAGAAAAACCTTGTGCCCGCCCACATGAGCTTCACGGATATAGCCCTTTCTCCGTTTGGGCAGCATCCGGCGCTCAGAACGATGATAGACCTTCTCGACAATCCGCTCCTGAACCTCTTTCGGCCCCTTGGTTTCATCAAGGTTCTCCTCCGTACCAAGCATGATGACCTCGTCAAGATCCTGATAGCTCGAAATATTGAGCGGCTGGGAAAGTTTCGAACCGTCACGATAGATGGTGACCGCCTTGACCATCTGCAGCCAGGCTGACTGATAGACCTCGCCAATTTCTTTGGTCGTAGCCGTGCCGGGCATATTGACCGTTTTGGAGATCGCCCCAGAGATAAACGGCTGAACGGCAGACATCATACGAATATGAGCTTCATGCCTGATATAACGGAGACCTTTCCTGCCGCACTTGCTGGCACAGTCAAAAACTGGCAAATTTTCAAGCTTCAGATGCGGCGCACCTTCAATAGTCATCGCACCGCAAACATAGTCATTGGCCGCCTCGGCATCCGCAGCAGTAGCGCCAAGAGCCAGAAGCATGTCAAAATCAGGATCTTCGAGCTGCTCTTTGGTAAAGCCAAGTGCGGCGCAGAAATCCTCACCCAAAATCCACTTGTTGAAGGCGAAGCGGATATCAAAAACTGTTTCAAGCTGCGACTCCACCACATCAATCTTCTCATCGGTAAAACCACGGCTCTTCAACCACTGCCGATTGATTGAGGGAGAACCGGCAAGCGTGCCATGACCCTTGCAATAATGTTCGATAGCATCAATCTGGACGCTGGTATAACCAAGCCGTTCAAGAGCTTTATGCACCGACTGGTTAACAATCTTGAAATAGCCGCCACCGGCAAGCTTCTTGAATTTAACGATCGCAAACTCCGGCTCAATTCCGGTGGTATCGCAATCCATCACGAGCCCGATGGTGCCGGTCGGCGCAATAACGCTGACCTGGGCATTACGGAACCCGTACTTTTCACCCTTCTGCAACGCTTTATCCCACACCTTTCCTGCCGCATCGAAAAGCTCTTTGGGACAGTACTCCGAATCAATGCCGCGCGGCTTGACCGTCAACCCTTCATACTCCTCTTCCGACAGGTTCCGTGCCGCCCTGCGATGGTTGCGGATTACACGAAGCATCTCATTGGCATTTGCCGCATAACCGCTGAAAGCCCCAAGATCGTGGGCCATATCAGCCGAGGTGACGTAAGCCTGACCTGTCATCAGTGCGGAAATGGCACCCGCCAGGGCAAGCGCCTTCGGTGAATCATAAGGAATCCCAAGCACCATCAGCACCGTGCCGAGATTGGCAAAACCGAGACCAAGTGTTCTAAACTCATAGCTCAGGCGGGCAATATCCCTTGAAGGAAAATGGGCCATCAGCACCGAAATTTCCAGCACCACCGTCCACAACGCTGATGCATGCTGCAACTCCTTTACCTTCATTTTACCTGATGCTTCATCAACAAAATGGATCAAGTTGAGGCTGGCAAGATTGCAGGCCGTATCGTCAAGAAACATGTATTCCGAACAGGGGTTGCTTGCATTGATACGGCCGCTCTTCGGGCAGGTATGCCATTCGTTGATGGTAGTATCAAACTGCAAACCGGGATCGGCACACTTCCACGCGCTGAGAAGAATTTTTTCCCACAGGTCACGCGCCTTGACCACCCTCGCACTCTTGCCAGTTGTACGTTCACGAAGGTGCCAGAGATCATCATTTTCAACCGCCTTCATGAACTCGTTGGTCACCCGCACCGTATTGTTGGAGTTCTGCCCGCCAACTGTCGAATACGCTTCCGATTCATAATTGGCGTTGTACTCCGCAAAATCAAGTGAGGTGTACCCCTGTTCAACAAGAGCAAGTACACGAATAATGTAGCTCATCGGCACGGCACGGCTCAGCGCATTCTGGATCAACTGATGCAGTTGCGGATTTGTCTTGCGATCAACGCCATTGGCAAGCGCCTCTTCAACAATCGCCTGGAGAAAACGGGAACAGATTCTCGAACCGGCCACCAGTGAGGCAACCTTGTCCTCCTCCTTCGCCTTCCACTCAATAAATTTCTCGACATCAGGATGATCAATATCAACAATCACCATCTTGGCCGCACGGCGTGTCGTTCCGCCCGACTTTATGGCTCCTGCCGCTGAATCAAAAATTTTCAGAAAGCTCATCAGCCCCGAAGAGCTTCCCCCGCCGCTCAGCTTTTCCCCGCCTGAACGAAGGTTCGAGTAGTTGGTGCCGGAACCGCTGCCAAACTTGAAGACCCTCGCCTCACGCATCGCCAGATCAAAAATCCCGCCATCGTTGACCAGATCATCATTGACCGACTGGATAAAACAGGCATGAGCCTGTGGCCGGGAATAGGCATCCCCCGACTCCTTCACCTCACCACTCGCGGGATCAACATAATAATGACCCTGGGCTGGACCGGTCGTTCCATAAGCAAAATTAAGCCCCGTGTTGAACCACTGCGGCGAATTGGGTGCGCCCATCTGCCCCAGAATCATGAAGGCAACCTCGTCATAAAAGGCCTGGGCGTCATCGGGCGTATCAAAATAACGGTTCTTTTCGCCCCACTCCTTCCAGCAGCCCGCCATACGATGCACCACCTGTTTGATCGAATGCTCACTGCCCGTCACCGGCTTGCCCTCGCTGTCGGTTATCACGTTACCCTGTTCATCACGCTGTGGAATGCCCGTTTTGCGGAAATATTTCTGCGCCAGAATATCAGCGGCAACCTGCGACCACTGCTGCGGCACCTCAACATTGTTCATTTCGAAAACCATTGACCCATCGGGATTGCGGAGGACTGAAGTCCTTGTCGTGTATTCGAACCGGTCATAGACATTTTGGCCAGGGAGGGTGAACAGACGAGATATTTTCATGAGGTCTCAGGAGTAGAAATTTGATGGACTGAAGTATAGAATACTTTATAATAATCAGTTACAGGCAACGGAAAAACAAAAAAGGCCCGTAAAAACCCTTGATGTTCCAGATGTTCAGCAATATAACATTTATCAAAAAAGTTGGGTATAGCTCTCTCTGAGAAGGTAAAAAAAAGCAAGTTTTGTTATGCTGGTTTCTACCGACATGCCTATTGTAAACCGGTCAAGTCAGAGAGGTTAAGCAGTTGGTACTCCCTGCGGGATTTTTCAAATGCATTGCAGATCTTCATCTGGCCAATCACACGATCCAGATCGGTGTAGTCGAATGCAGCGGTCCATTGCTGGATTTTCTGCATTGCAGAAATGAACAGCTCGGGTTTCCCTTGCCGTGTAAGCACGCGCAGGCAATCCAGATATTCCTCTCTGAAGAGCGTTGGTACAATCATTCTGCATGCATTGATAACCGACAACTCTGCGTTCATGATGAGGCGTGCCAGTCGGCCATTGCCATCTATAAAGGGATGTACTTCCGAGACGATGAACATCGCCAGCAATGCCCGTGCCATTCCAGGATGAACCGATGGCAACATCTTGCTTCCCTCAATCAGAGTTCCACGTACATTCTGCGGTGAGACAAAGGTGGTGTTTCCCGCAAAATTCTCCCTGTCTTTAAAATCACCGGGAGCGGCTTCCGGCCGTTCTTTCATGAGATCGGCATGGCGCTGCCGCAACTGGTGTAATACGGCTTCACCAGATGCCATCGATTGGTTTGACCATCCGGGATCGATGGCTTGCCTGAATACACCGAGAATATCGTGTGAGTCCTTCGGGCGTTGGTCGATAATTTTCCCCTCAAGTACAATTCGCCGTGCCTCAGAGACATCAAATTCCGTTCCCTCGATGAAGTTGCTGAAATAGGACTCCAGAAACGCAAAATTGATGCGCGCGCTTCCGGTTGTGGTCGGTGACGGTTTTTGCATGAGAGGCATTGCTCGCAATGTGGCGGCCAACGTTTCAAAAAGAGCCAAACGCCGAGCGTCAAAAGGTATGCCTGCGGCCAGTGCCTGTCCTGCTGCAGTGGCGAGTTGGGCACTTTTTGTTCCGAGAATGCTTCCGATGAGGTCATGCAACATGCTGAATTCCTTCTCAAACTCCAGGATGGCTGCAATAGTGCAAGCTTCTTCCCTGATGCGATTGAGAGCGTCAGGGCCTCTCGATTCGTAAATACTGATCAGCCTTTCTTCGACGGCAACACGACCCATGGCTTTTTTGATCGCTCCACGACTCTGTGTGAGGTTTTCCATCAGCATGCGTGCTTGAGAGGGAAAAAATATGTTTCGTCCTGACATTGGCTGATCACCTGCAACATTACCGTGCCCCTTGACCAGAACGACTTGTAATCCCGGTAAATCGACGACCCTTTTGTAGCTGTAGCTGAGGTGCATCACGCCATCGACGGGCACACCGCCATTGAAGGCACTTCGATAGCCAATGACAGCACCAGGGAAAAGAGCAGCGAGGACTCGTATTCTCTGCAAAGCAATAATGGACGGCCACTCCTCTTCAGGGCTGGCGCTGAGAACGCCAGGGACAATGCGCTTTAACCTGCCGGTTTTCAGGTGTCGTTGCGCAGCTCTTACCTCAGCATCATTGAGTTCTGCATAAAGGATCAGTGAATCATCGACTGTCGTTTTTTTAAGCGATGTCTTCATGATTTCGGTTGGAATGTCGTGTTATTCGTCATAATGCTTCGGATTTGTCGCAAATATCAACTTAACGGAATCTTTGAAAAATGGCAAATGTATCAAGTGTGTGTTCCATGATGTACTTACTTATTAAAATTATAGATAGCTCTCAAACAAGCCTGCTTTTTTTATCAATCAAGATCTTTTGCTATGGACTTCACTATCGACTACAACATTAGCCAAATTCTAAATTA
This sequence comes from uncultured Chlorobiaceae bacterium, assembly GCA_903843305.1. Classification (GTDB taxonomy): domain Bacteria; phylum Bacteroidota; class Chlorobiia; order Chlorobiales; family Chlorobiaceae; genus Chlorobium. The sequence goes on along the minus strand of CAIMPI010000003.1, from coordinate 4,796 downwards.
AATCTATAGGAAAGAATCTATTGCGCCTATCTTGATTGCGATTCTGAATTGCATGAATAATTGGAATATTGTGCTCTCAATAAAATTATTATAAATTGCTTCAGCAAGTGATTTGAAAGTGGTATGTATCACGAAACCCTGAAAATTCAACACTGAACCATGCCGCGCATAGCTTTTTTCTTTGGCATTTCGATCTACATGTACATGGATGATCATGAAAAGCCTCATTGTCACGCAATGTATGGGGATTATGCCGGATCGTTCAGTCTGGAGAGCGGCGACTTATGCGCAGGCCAGATGCCAACAGCACAACTAAAGAAGATAAAACACTTTATCTTGGACAACCAAGAGGAATTAATGGCAAAGTGGAATGAACTCACTACTTGAAACACCATGGGTACAGGTTGTGGAAGTGACACCACATGCAGGACTGAGATTAAAAGTCAAACTCAGTAATGACAAGGAACTAACCCTGAATCTCGAACCTTTGATACAGAGTCGGGATGCCTACTGGCGCCTGCGTCAGGAGCGGTATTTTCGGCAGGTCAGTATTGATCCCATTGGCGGCATCTGCTGGCCCGAAGGTGAAGACCTGGCTCCCGATGGGCTGGAACGTTACACTGAAGGCTTTTCCCGACGAGAAATTTCCTGATAAGAGGAGGATTCCGGTATATTTTTAAGTGTTTCGACAAGAAACTCCCAGAATTTCCCGACAGAGGGAATGTTCACCTTTTCATCCGGCGAATGGGGATATCGAATAGTCGGGCCAAAAGAGATCATGTCAAGTCCGGGATAGGTACCGCCTATAATCCCGCATTCCAGACCTGCATGAATAGCAGTTATCTCCGGAACTTTGCCGAACTGCTTGGTATAGAGCGCCTGCATGGTCTTCAGGATCGGAGAATCCTGATTCGGTTTCCATCCTGGATAAGCTCCATCAAATACCGAAGCCGCTCCTGCAAGGTCAAAGATGCTTCTTATCATGATCTCAAGATCATCACGGGCAGAGTCAACCGAACTTCTCAGCAAACACTCTATGGTAATGACTCCATGCCCGGATTTGACCAGAGCAAGATTATTGGATGTTTCAACCAGACCATCCATTTCATTGCTCATGCGCATCACACCATTCGGACAAGCATAGATCGCGTTCAAAACCTTTATAAAAATATCCTGTTCGATAACGCTCCCGGGGAGCTCGGCAGCAACCACTTCAATCTTCAGGGTTGGCTCAACTCCCGACAGTTCATTTTTTATCTTGCCGGTCAAGATCGTGACGCTGTTGAGGAACTCCTCAACCCCTGCCAAAGGAATGGCTGCATGGGCAAATGATTCTCGGGGAATCGCATTGCGGAGACTTCCTCCCTCAATAGAGGCAAGCTGCAGCCCGTACTGATACCCATGATACAGTATCCGGTTCATGATCTTGTTGGCATTGCCGCGTCCTAAATGAATATCAACTCCGCTGTGGCCGCCCTTCAATCCCGTCACCTTGATTCTGAAACCCCTGCATTCCGTTGATAACGGTTGTTCGCTGTAACGAAAGGTGATCTTTCCGTTGGTACCACCGGCGCAACCAATAAAAAGTTTGCCTTCATCTTCCGAATCCATGTTGATCAGAATCTTCCCCTTGAGCATACCGGGTTTCAGGCCGGTTGCTCCAGTCATTCCAGCCTCCTCATTGCTGGTAAAGAGCGCCTCAAGCGGGCCATGCTGAACCTCCCTTGATTCAAGCACCACCATGGCAGCAGCAACGCCCATGCCATTGTCGGCGCCCAGGGTTGTACCGTTCGCCCTCACCCACTCGCCATCAAGAACCGTTTCAATCGGATCTTTTTCAAAATCATGCTGCTTGCCTGTGTTCTTCTGCGGCACCATATCGAGATGCCCTTGCAGAATCACCCCCTGACGATTCTCCATGCCGAAGGTGGCAGGCTTCCGGATGATAACATTGCCAACATCGTCAACAAGAGTTTCCAACCCAAGGTTTTTGCCGAAATCAGAGATGAACTCCCTGATTTGCTCCTCCTTCCCGGATGGACGGGGGATTCTGGTCAGGCTGTAAAAATGTTTCCATACCGCCGGTGGATTGAGCTGTAGAATATCGTGACTCATGCGCAATGCTGTGTATTCTTTATTTCTCATGGAAGCTTTGATCGACTTCTTGTCAAAGCGTGTTTACCTACCATGATTCCATGTACCACAATTCATTTCAAACTTATTGTAAATGAAGTTCCTTGCCGCAAGCAGCGGGGTATCTGTTTTTAGAAGAAGCTTAACTTACTTCACCGCAAGCGGTGGGGAATTCAACCCTGAGAGATTAACATCACCAAAGACTGCATCTCCGGTCTGACGCTCTCAACCTGGTTGGGAGCGTTTCTTTTTTATACCCTGCCTTTCCCTGTTTTGTTGTCCTCACATTCAGCGGAAAGAACAGTTGAGAACTTCATACCAAAAGAAGGGGTTGTCACTGGATCTTAATGGGAAATACAAGTGATAATATAGGTAAGAGTTTTAGATATTTTCTGTTATCGGATGACAATGGGTACTTTTTCCGGCTGGGGAACAGAGGGCTGGCAACATTTGGTGTGGCCGATCAGGTCGGTATCATTACTGCATGACATAGGAGCTGAAGGTTCTTTCTGCGTACTAACATTAAACCCATCAACATAAAGGGCGTTCCCCAATCGAGACGGATGGCGTTGTAGCAGAAAATATTCAGGGAGTGCTCAAGTGGCATGCTAACGCAGGTTTGAAATGGCTCTGACGTCGGTTTCGAGCTGGGTCGAAATTGGCAAACCGGAATGTCTCCCGGAAAAGCAAGCCGATGACATAGGGAAAAAGTGAAAGCGCTTCAAACGGCTTATGCGGTTTCCTTACGGGGAATTTCCTGATAAGAAAATTCCCATAAACCAGCATTTTCTTTGGCATGTTCGATGGTCATACTGACAAGATAGCCCTTGTCATCAACATCAATCAAAATGTTTTCACTGATCTCACGAGTTTCAAACACCGGTTTATCGAGTAATTCGACATAAGCGGTATCGGTATCTTCAAAATATTTTACCTTAATGGTTTAGCTCTCCTTATATGATCGATCGAAAAAGGCATTATGAACTGTTTCACCATCTTCAAGCAGAATGACTCGTAAAACTTTCCCACTCTCCTTAATATGCGCCCATTTCTTGATTCTGCCATCAGATTGGATAACTGTTTTCTCAGGATGTTCTACAACAAAACTTTTCAAGAAGCCGCGCAAAGTGTTTTCCTGAAATAGATTTCACAGCACAAGTTCTAAAACTTTGTCATTTTCTGAAATTTCGATGGTTTCCAAATCCACTGAAAGGCAGGTATCTACAGCATCGCGCAGATTCACCAGAAGTTCCTCCATCGTCTCACCTTGAGTGGCGCAACCCTGAATTGCAGGCACTTCGGCCCAAAAGCCACCCTCTTCTGCCGGATGTACAATAATTTTTAATTTCATAGCAAGCCTTTATTCTGAAGCGCATCGCCCATTTTTGAATTCGTCCACCAATATTTCTGAAGAATAAAAAACCTGAGCAATTTCTGTTCTGCCACACATAGCTGAGCAGTGCTTTCATTGTACTATTTTGTTGAGCCGAAGTCGGCACCCCGCTTTCGGGGGAAATATACCGGAAAAATGTGTACTTCTTGTTTTAATGCGTAACTGTAAACCGCTATTGTCATCAGATTAACACGATCTACGCCTTGGTGAAAAGCTCGACTCAGGTCTCTACGCTGAAATCAACCTCTCAGCAAACAGCCTGCTCAAATACATAAAAGAACTTCTCGAACACTTCGGCCTCGACCCCCGAACCATGAAAATCTACCTCCGCGAAGACCGTGATGCCAGCAATAATTCGTAAATGTGTAAATTTGAGAATATCAACAAAAGGCAGAATGTTAAAATCGGTTAACAGGCAGGCAGGTTGCGCAAAAGCGGAGAACTACCTAACGCCCGCGTCCGCTCAACGCTGGCGTTAGGCAAGAATGTTGAGTAGAATGTCGGGCAACGATAAAGCCATTGCTCGACACTGCAGAAGCATTAGGCCCAGTTCGCCATCCAACCGCTCCACTGGCCTGATTTGTTCCGCCAATTCAGATACAGAGTATTATCTGTACCGATTCCGAATATGTGCGGACAGTTGTCAGTCTGCTCCATGGCGAAAACGCTCGACAGTTTCGGCGCATTGTTCCAGTTCGCCATCCAACCGCTCCACTGGCCTGATGAGTTCCGCCAATTCAGATACAGGGTATGATCAGTACCGATTCCGAATACATGGGGACAGTTGTCAGTCTGCTCCATGGCGAAAACGCTCGACAGTTTCGGCGCATTGTTCCAGTTCGCCATCCAACCGCTCCACTGGCCTGATGAGTTCCGCCAATTCAGACACAGAGTATTATCTGTACCGATTCCGAATAAATGGGGACAGTTGTCAGTCTGCTCCATAGCAAAAACGCTCGACAGTTTCGGCGCATTGTTCCAGTTCGCCATCCAACCGCTCCACTGGCCTGATGGATTCCGCCAATTCAGATACAGGGTATGATCAGTACCGATTCCGAATACATGGGGACAGTTGTCAGTCTGCTCCATGGCAAAAACGCTGGACAGTTTCGGCGCATTGTTCCAGTTCGCCATCCAACCGCTCCACTGGCCTGATTTGTTCCGCCAATTCAGATACAGGGTATTATCTGTACCGATTCCGAATACATGGGGACAGTTGTCAGTCTGCTCCATGGCGAAAACGCTGGACAGTTTCGGCGCATTGTTCCAG
>CAIMPI010000002.1 GCA_903843305.1 uncultured Chlorobiaceae bacterium | reverse complement strand
GGAAATTTAATATTCCGCATGAAAACTACTATTTAATCCCATCCTATAATAATAAACTCGCCAACGCCGGATTTGTCGATATTGATATCAAATCAATACGTGACGATGTCTATATGCCTCTTCATGAGTATCTGTCAAGAAACCAGACATTTTTTGGCAAGCTGCATCCACTTGCAAAAATTCTTGCACGATTAACATTGAATCGTTCTTCAGAGAGTGTCTACGCCGGCCTGGACTATATCCTTTCTTATTCTAAAAAGCCATAATTTGAAGATCTCTTTTAGTAACCAACAATGTTGATATTTTGAGGTAATGCAACGGCATATTGAGCTCACGTCCCTCTCTGCTATCCAAGTTACGGGGCTTTTGACTTTAACTCCTGCAACTCTATCTCCTGCTTAATACCCCAGTCTTTGCTGGACACACGAGCCTTCCCTCATCTCTTTTACTGCTTGTCTACGACAAACCAACTTGACAGTACCCCGGAGGGAGTTAAGTTATCGTCCTTCGGCAGCAATCCGTCGAACTACGGTCTGCAGTATCCCGCCGTTGCGGAAGTATTCCATCTCAATAGGGGTATCAATTCTGCATTGCAGAATGAATGAAATTGTCTTTGCAGTTTTCGGATCGATCGCAACAACATTGACAAGGTCACATGGCTTGAGGGAATCATTGATGGCTATATCGAAAATTTCATGCCCCGTAAGACCGAGGCTGGTGGCGTCCTGACCATCGTAGAACTGGAGTGGCAAAACACCCATACCGATCAGATTAGAACGGTGTATACGCTCGAAACTCACGGCGATGACCGCACGCACCCCAAGCATGGCCGTACCCTTGGCCGCCCAGTCACGGCTGCTTCCCATCCCGTAATCCTTTCCGGCAATAACTATCAGCGGAACGCCGGCCTCCTTGTAATGCATGGCCGAATCGTAGATGCTTCTCACCTCACCATCACCGTCGGATCGGAACCGGGTCGTATATCCTCCTTCAGTGCCTGGAGCAAGTTTGTTGCGGATCCTAATGTTGTCGAAGGTTCCGCGAACCATCACCTCATGATTTCCGCGCCTTGACCCGAAAGTGTTAAAATCCTTTTTAGAAACCCCTATTGACAGAAGGTATGCACCAGCCGGTTGACCGGGCTGGATCATCCCAGCTGGACTGATATGATCGGTCGTCACGCTGTCGCCGAACAGTGCTAGACAACGACCTCGGCAAATCGAAGCGGTACCCTCTGGATCAGGTCCGATACCTTCGAAAAACGGAGGTTTGCGGATATAAGACGAATCAGGATCCCACTGATAAAAAGCATCGTCGGCCGTTTCGATAGCCTGCCAGCGTTCCGGCCCTTTATGAACTTCGGCATAACGCTTCTCGAAATACTCTGGCAGGACGACAGATCGGGCGATCTCTCGAACCTCTTCGTCAGAGGGGTAAAGTTCACGGAGAAAGACCTCGCGTCCTTCGCCATCAGTTCCAAGGGGCTCGCGCTCGAAATCGATGGCAATGTTACCGGCAAGGGCATAGGCAATTACCAAAGCCGGACTGGCCAGATAGTTCACTTTGACGAGCGGATTGATCCTTCCTTCAAAATTGCGGTTTCCAGAAAGCACACAGGCAACGACGAGATCACCCTTAATGACTGCTTGGGCAACAGGTTCGGGTAATGGGCCGGAATTACCGATGCAGGTGGTACAGCCAAAAGCCACATTACTGAATCCAAGCGCATCAAGATCATCCATAAATCCGGCCGATGCAAGGTAATCGACGACCACCCGTGAACCGGGAGCAAAAGAGGTCTTGACCCATGGTTTAGGAAAAAGCCCGCGTTTACGCGCGGCTCTTGCCATGAGTGAGGCGGCAATCATGATTTCCGGATTGCTCGTATTGGTACATGAGGTAATTGCAGCAATAACCACAGCACCGTCCCGGAGCGAGACCTTCTGGCCATGTATAGTGATATCGACCCCTTTACTGACCGAATCGGGATGTGATTCAACGACAACGCTACCTTCGGAAGCCATCTCATCAGTCTCCAGTATGGAAGGCTTAGCGAAAACCGTCGAGAGGTCTTTCATCCATTGGCTGCTCATCGCGGAAAGGTCTATCCGATCCTGTGGCCGTTTCGGGCCAGCCAGCGAAAGACAAACCGTGGACATGTCAAGCTCGATCACCCGACTGAAACAGGGTATATCAGCCACTTCGTGCCAGAGCCCCTGTTGGCGCGAGTAGCGCTCGACAATTTCGCAGCGATCTTCCCTCCCGCTGAGGGCAAGATAGTCGAGAGTCTCTTCATCGACGGGGAAAAAGCCTGTAGTCGCACCATATTCCGGCGCCATGTTCGCCACCGTCGCGCGGTCAGGCAGGGAAAGAGAAGAAAGGCCTGGTCCGAAAAACTCTACAAATGAACCGACAACGCCCTCACGTCGTAAGATTGATGTCAGGGTCAGTACGAGATCGGTCGCACAAACGCCTTCATTCAGAGCACCAGACAACCGGACGCCGACAACATTGGGCAGCAGCATGTATACTGGTTGACCAAGCATGACGGCTTCGGCCTCAATGCCGCCAACTCCCCAGCCAAGAACACCAAGCGCGTTGATCATGGTGGTATGACTGTCAGTACCAACAAGGGAATCAGGATATGCGACACCGTTGTCGAGATGTACGACATCGGAAAAATATTCAAGGTTCACTTGATGTACAATACCAGTACCGGGAGGAACAACATGAAAATTGCTGAACGACTTTTCACCCCATTTAAGAAACTTGTAGCGTTCAAGGTTACGCTCAAATTCCCTTTCGAGGTTTTTCTCAAAAGCATCGGGTGCCCCGAAATAATCAACTTGCACGGAATGGTCGATAACGAGATCGCAGGAAACGAGAGGATTGATCCGTGAAGCATCGCCACCAAGAGCCGTACATGTTTCACGCAGACCAGCCAGATCGACGATGGCAGGTACACCGGTAAAATCCTGCAAAACGAGTCTTACCGGTTTGAATGGAACTTCGACTTGCGGCTTTGCCGAAGCCCCCCAATTCGCTATCGCCTCTATGTCGGCCATGCGTATCGTGTAGTTATCGAAATTCCGCAAGGCTGCTTCGAGTAATACCTTTATGGTTTTCGGATAAGTACTTAAGCCTGGCCAGATCTTTTCTAGGGCTTGAAGAGAATAGCAGAAAACCTCTCTCTTTTTCAGGGAAAGCGGCAAGAATACGCCAAACGGGTCAAGAGGTTTACTCATGGTGAAATTGGGTTAGATTGTCCGGGTCATACCCCAATCTGGGAAAGCACTTCTGCTTGTACTGCCAAGTTATCAAAAAAAACTGAATGAAGAATATCGTATAAGAATGGATTTCGACCTAAAGAAGGAATATTGACAAATTCAGGCACCTCTGCGGAAACACGTCACATCCTGCCAAGTCACAAAAACTTGAAGACGTGCAGTTCGATAGTCAGAGGCGGTTTCATAACGATGACGAATTCGGAACAGCAGGTTACCAACATGGGCGAAAACCGACAGGAAACGTTGCGCCCTCTTCGATGAATTGAACCTTTGTATCTGCCGCTCTTGTTGTCAGAAAGGCAGGTGTCTCAATCATTGTGTAGTGATACCTTTCTGCAACAGTATTTGCTCAAACCGATCACTACTGTGCAACAAGGAAGCCTTGGTAAAACCGGCCTTTTCGGGTTTTTCAATTTGATCAACTTTCGCGCTCCAATCCTGGTGACGGTTCCTGGATCATAGAGCGAAAGATGGCTTAAAATCGCGTCCATGTCACACGGAAAAGGCATGCATGGTGACGAATAAAGCTCGTTGAAACTACCTGTGGAAGTGTTGAATTACGGTATGGTCGTCTCTATGAGGCTAAAAAAGTTTATGTCAACGTTGTTTGGCATTGCGTGGCGTCCAGGGAGATTCATTGATACAAGGCGGGAAATTTGTTACGTAGCCGTTTCAGTTTTGGCATATCGTTGATCATGATATAGGGATTATCAGGATGAATGGCGCAATAATTCTGGTGATACCTCTCTGCAGGGTAAAATTGCTGCAGCGGCACGATTTGTGTCACGATCGGAGAAGCAAATTTGTGCGAGGCTGTTAGCACCTTGATGTAGCTTTGTGCAATTTTCTGCTGCTCAGGAGTGGTGTAAAAAATCATTGAACGGTATTGGTTTCCTTCATCTGGGCCTTGTCGGTTTAGCTCAGTTGGGTCATGTGCTACGGTAAAAAACATTTGCAGCAATTGCTGGTAGGTAATCTGATTAGGGTTGAAACGAACCCTTACTGATTCGGCATGTCCGGTATTGCCATTACTCACTTGTTCGTAATGCGCAGTGGCAGCTTTACCTCCAGTATATCCTGATTGCACATCTGAAACACTCTTGACATGCTTAAAGACTGCATCAACACCCCAGAAACAACCACCTGCAAAAACTGCTGTTTGTTCAGTCGGTGATTCGGCAGCATTTGATTGCGCACCAATGATAATCGATAAGCAAACGCTGATAATAAAAATATAACTGCTGACAAGTCTCTTGTAGAGCATGACAACCATTCTTTTGATTAACCGAAAGTGAAAGCAAAAGCCTCAGCTCCGGTATCTAAAAATTTAATACTAAAGGTATGCATGGAATTTTTTCCTTTTAGTCGGATGAGCTGGTAGAGGCGATGCTCACGGATTACGCCGTTGCCGCGGGAATCGATATCGGTTCCGTGATCATCACCAGGAGGGATTCTATCCAGGGTGACTTTGAAACGGATCGGTTTTTGGTTCTGCGAACCCAGTACCAGGTGAAGATCACGTCCTTGAAAACTAAAACTGATGGTTCCCCCAGCTGTTTGCAATACATCTTCTTCAGCGGATATTATCCACTTGCCGTTCAACGACCATTGGTCCGGTTTGAGCGATGTTGGTGTGCTGTACAGCACACCAACATCCTTTTTGATTGCTTCTGGAGATGCGAAATTCTCTTGGCGGGCATAACCAACGAAGGTTTCCGGTGAGTGTTCCATGACAGTTGCAGCAGCTGTTGTTCCTGTCCCCTCTACGTTTACAAAGCCATCGCTCTTGAGCTGCTCGCCATGATGAGCCTCTTTGAGAAGGATTTGTATCATTTGCTCAGTGTCCTGATACTCACCTTTGCCAACGTGTTTTTGACGAATCATCCCTTGCGCGTCTATCAGGTAATGCGCTGGCCATGCGTCGTTTTTAAAAGCATTCCAGATAGCATATTGGTTATCCATTGCCACGGGATACGTAACACCAAGATCATGAATAGCTTGTTCAACATTGTGTTGTTCTTTTTCAAAGGCAAATTCCGGTGTATGAACGCCGATGATGACCAACCCCTGATCTCCATATTTTTCATTCCATGCTTTCAGATAAGGCAACGTGCGTAAGCAGTTAATACAGGAGTAAGTCCAGAAATCTACCAGCACTACTTTGCCGCGCAGCATGTCACTCTTCAGAGGTGGAGAGTTAAGCCATAGTGTTGTTCCCTCAAGTGGGGGCATTGATGAGGTTTTTGACAGGTTGCTTGCTTCCTGTTTTGTTGTGAGTTTTGAAACTAATTGATGCTCAGTAGTGGCGGTGCTTAAAAAAGAAAACTGCGACAGGAAGCGTGTGTCCCAACCGAGGGCTATAACTAACACCCCGACCACAACAGCAATGCCCAATCCCCTTCGAATCCATTGCTCTGCTCCCAAACCGCGTTTCATCAGTTTTAATATTTTTCCACCCGCAAACAGGACGAGAGCTAGGGAAGTTGCCGCACCGACAGCAAACACCAAAAGCAATACGGCGCTATAAAGATTTGCGCCATTCAGTGCAGCGCCAGCCAGTACCAACCCAAGAATCGGTCCTGCGCAAGGAGCCCATAAAAAGCCTACAGCTACTCCGAGTAGCAATGATCCTTTGAGGCTGCTTTGCTTATCGGCTTGATGTTCTATGCGTCCTACCAGAGTCACAAACGGACGCATCAATCGGTCAGAAAAGGCAGGAAAGATTAGCGCTACTCCCAAGAGTAACAACAGCAACATTGCTGCATAACGGCCATATTGATTGAACTGAACAAGCCAGGCGCCACCTACTGCTGCAAAACTGGCCAACAGAGTGAAGGTTGCGGCCATGCCCACCAAAATGGGTAGTCCATTGCGAAGGAATGACTGATCAGAACGGGCAAAAATAAATGGTAATACCGGCAAGACGCAAGGGCTAAAGATAGTTAGCAGGCCACCGAGATATACCAAGAAAAATATCAGCATAGGTGTCAGCTCTTTTTTGGCGTTCTCACGAATCGCATCGCCACGGTGTTCATGCAATACCGCAATCCTGTAGGTTGAGGGCCATCGTCAAACACATGACCAAGATGCGCATTGCATAAGGAGCATTGCACTTCGGTACGAGTCATGCCGAACTCGTTATCCGTTACTTCATGGACATTTTCCGGGGCAATCGGTTTCCAGAAACTTGGCCAGCCGGTATGCGAGTCGTATTTGGTACGGGCATCAAAGAGAGCATTGTCACAACAAACACAACGATACAGCCCAAGCTCATGTCTGTCGTAACCAGGCACAGAGAAAGCGCTCTCGGTTCCTTTTTCGCGTGTTACCCTATATGCTAATGGAGAGAGTGTTTTTCGCCATTCAGCATCTTTATGCACTTTGGAGACTATTACATGCCTTAGCTCTTTACCGTCATCAGAAAATTGCACAATGGTTACCTTGTTGTCGTTGCTTGCAAATACTGCAAAAGGACGAGTTGCCAATACCATTGAAGCACTGAAAACAGTGAATATAAATTGTCTGCGTTGCATGGTGATTCATAAGTTATTTGCAATAATCCCATCAATAACAAAAGAAGCCAACAATAAGTGCTAAAGGGTTTAATCATGTGTTGAGTGGTCAGGTAAGAAACTTGCTTACAAAAGGTGATTCATTCTTCTGTCTCATATCTCACAGATTAAAATCCCTAATTTTCCCTGTTAATTTTGGAATTATGGCATAAAACTTCAGCATCATTGGGTTATGGAACTTCAGATCCTCAAAACTTGCGATTTTCGCTCAGTTGATAAGTTATTAACGTATTATCACATCGTAATTATCACTTTTATCGTTGATAATTGATAAAATCAGCTATTACTCCATAATGGAGGCGGGCATGTCTGGGTGTCGACATTGTTTTTGAGTGAAATTCAATTCCCTGTTTTTCTCTGTTAATTTTTTATACACTACATAGAAAGTGAGTAAATACGGGACTCTGCAGTCATCCATGTAAGAGATTATTGTGTTTTTCCCTGATAATTTCCTTGTTAGCAGTGAATTTTGGCCCAAAGAGATGTTATCGAAGGACTACCAGCACCGCACGCAAGTCTAAGTTGTTATAATAAGAGTAACTTAGCTACCGAAAAAGCCCGCAAAACGCGGGCTTCTGTGTTTAAATGACGAGCGGATTTAGACCTGAGAAGGGACTATTGGCGCATTCATGCGGCACTCGAAGTACACGTCACCTTCTACCAACTCATATAAGCTTGGCAGAATCTTGTCCGAACTTGAGTGTCCACTGGCGGATGGTTTCATAGGTGACAATCACTCCGCGATAAGCCAGCATTTCTTCTATATCTCTGAAACTCAAAGTGAAACGGAAGTAAAGCCATACCGTATGGCTGATAATCTCGGCCGGATATCGGTGGCCAGCGCAGGGGTTCGTTTTTTTTATAACCGAACCTTAAAGAATTTCAGCGTGCTTCGCAACTTGACAGTACCTTCTTGATTATGCCTCGATGGAGCATGACTCCAAATGACAAAAAAGATTTTTCTTTCGAACTGCAACTTTTTAATGACACACTTTGTATTATAAAGTATAAGTAAAAAACAATTACATGGTTATTAAAAAGGGGGAACTCGTGGCAAAGAATGTAACTGTTGGGGTATTTGATACGCATGAGCAAGCTGAAACCGCTATTAAGGAACTTCAAAGGTCTCATTTCGATATGCGTCAGCTTTCGATTATTGGAAAGGATTATCACACTGAAGAGCATGTCGTTGGGTATTACAACACTGGTGATCGGGTCAGATTCTGGGGCAAGCTGGGTGCATTCTGGGGTGGCTTATTCGGCTTGTTATTCGGATCAGCTTTTCTGGTAATACCGGGTGTCGGCTAGGTAATGGTGTTCGGTCCATTGGTCAGTTGGATTGTTGGTGCTCTTGAAAGTGCATTGGTAACGGGTGGATTGAGCGCGTTTAGTGCTGCGCTTCTCAGTGTAGGTATTCCGAATAACAGCATTGTGAAATACGAGAAAGCTGTCAAAGCAAATAAGTTCCTTGTCATTGTTCATGATACAGCAGAAAATGTAGACAATGCAAGAAAAATCCTTCATGCTGTAAACGGTCAAGAGATTGATGTGCATGATGTGAAAGGCTGAACTGATAGAATCCAATTCCAAGAAGGGTGTGTGTTTTTTTCACTGAAACAAAAAAGACTGAGATGATTTTAATCAAAGCCAAAACACTCAAAGGTTATCAACTTGAGAGTCTTGATGGGGAAATAGGAAAAGTTGAAGAGTTCTACTTTGACGACCATCATTGGACTATTCGTTATCTGGTCGCAGATACTGGAAACTGGCTTATAGGCAGGCAGGTTCTCATCTCTCCTTACGCTCTGGGGGCAGTGAATAACAAAGAAAAACTCATTACCATCGATTTAAGCAGGAAACAGATTGAAAACAGTCCATCATTGAACACTGACAAACCCGTTTCGCGACAATTCGAGACGGATTTCTACATTTATTATGGATGGCCGATATACTGGAACGCTCCGTATATGTGGGGATATTATCCTTACTTGGAGCGCGACAGTGAAAAATTGAAAAACTTTACAGCCCGTGAGAAACCATGGGATCCCCATTTGCGCAGTACAAATCAGGTGACAGGCTACCACATCCAGGCTAAAGACGGTGAGATTGGCCACGTTGAAGATTTTATCATTGATGACGAGACGTGGTCGATTCGTTATCTCATCGTCGATACACGAAACTGGTGGCCAGGAAAAAAAGTACTGCTTTCACCACATTGGATCGAGAGTGTCAGTTGGGAAGAAGGAAAAGTCTACGTTGATCTTCTCCGCGAGACTATCAGGGATTCGCCGGAATACACAGAGGAGGGCTCACTGCTCACTCGGGATTATGAGACAGGGCTCCATAGGCATTACAATCGCCACGGTTACTGGGTCGATGAAAAAACTCCTGAAAAGCACTGCCAATAAATGCGACGAGTATGCAGTAATCGCTGAAAAGCATAACCATTCGAAATGTTGACCTTTTTTAATAAATCTAAACTATAACAACCATGTCAGACGTATCAATTAATGAGTATCAAGGTGACCTCCACTCTCTGCCGGAAACCATTGGTAAACTTGCCTACTATCAAGTTGAGCTGGTGAAAATTGGAATCATCTCGTCAACAAACTTTATTGTTTTTGTTGGCACAACGTCGATAAACCTTGCGGGTAACGTATTATCGACAGTTAGCCAGGTGTTGCAGGGGGTATTATCAGTGTTTACTCCTAATAGGTAAGCTGTTGATTTTTTTGAAAAGCACTTTATACGTCTTGTATAAGGTGCTTTTTTTACTGCCTTAATCGGAAATAATCGTAACAATCACAAAAACACTCACGCAGGATCAGCTTCACAAAGTTAATGCATACTGGCGTGCTTCAAAACTGGAAAGCATACACTGTAAATGAAAGGATATCATTATGAAATCCAAACTTCTCAGAAAACAAGCTTTATTGAAGCGAGTCACATAAAAAAATGATTCAGATTACCACATTGTTTTTGGATATCGGTGGTATTCTTCTTACAAACGGCTGGGATCATCATGCCCGCAAACATGCGGCGACGGATTTCAAATTAGAGTGGACCGAGATGGAAGACCGGCATCAGCTAAACGTTGCCACATACGAGGAGGGGAAGCTCACTCTAAAAGAATATTTGGATCGGGTAGTTTTTTATCAAAAAAGGCCATTTACCCAAACAGAGTTTCGGCGGTTTATGTTTGCCCAATCGAAACCTTACCCCAACATGATCGAGCTGGTCAGGTCTCTCAAAGCCCGATACGGACTGAAGATGATCGTGGTCAGCAACGAAGGGCGTGAACTGAATGTGTATCGGATTCGAAAATTCAAGCTGAATACATTTGTAGATTCTTTTATTTCTTCCTGCTTTGTTCATATCAGAAAGCCCGATGAAGATATCTTTCGGCTTGCATTGGACATCAGTCAAGCATCAGCCCGGAAAATCATCTATATCGACAATACCCTGATGTTCACCCAGATTGCTGAAGGTTTAGGAATCAACAGCATTCTCCATTTAGACTACCAATCTACATACTTGAAACTGGCTTCGTTCGGGTTGCTGAAAGATTAAAGGAGGGTGCCAAGCATAAGAGTTTTATCCACCAGAAACCTGATCTGCGAAATATGTCATATTTGTTTCAATGATGGCCAAAGTTGACTGGCTTCGTTATTCGTTTTATAGATATTTTTTTATGCTCGGTAGATCTGGATTTTCCTGTGCTGCCACTTGAGCATATTTTTTTGCAAGAGAAAAATTACCACTCTCTTCGGCAGCTTTAAAGGCTTCAAGCCAAGCATTCGAGCGTATAGACGGGTCAATCAAATCAATATTTTCCTCAATCAACTTGATTGCCTCATCAAATTCCTTTTCTTCCCTCAAGGAAGCGCTCTTTTGTATGATCTCTTCGCCTTGCACGTACATTTTAATCTCCATTCATGGGTAAAATAATTTACCTCCGCACCCGAGCTAAGGGATAGACATTCAAGTTTTGTCTCTTGTATCGAGGAAGTAATTTGGGACATTCACTGTTGTCGAAAGAAATAATTGCTTTCAGTCGGTAATACCCTCAACATGGTAATCTTCTGCCTCATACCAGTCGGTTTTATCTGACCAGAGATTTCCATCTTTCGCTTTCCACTCATAATATGCAGCAAGCCTGTTCTGTTCTTCACGCTGTTCAGGAGTCTGTTCTGATTCCTTGTCTTCACATTTTTTTGCTATGACTATCAGTGCGGTTGACATGGCTACCTCTTGTATTGGTTTTCATAGGTAAATCTGATTATATATCAAGATATACGTAACATATGTATGTATTTAAAAATTCCATGAATAATTTTTTCCTGTCGGGATAGAGAAAAAAACCACTCTTCCAATTCGAGTTCCAGCTCAGTTCCCAATTCACGATTTTCTCTTTCGATGTCCGCATTTTCGGTGTCGGTTTACATTTGGCTCACCTTTTCTAATACAGTTTTGGCAGGTAGGCTTGTACGTTTTTTTGCTCTGACCCCGGCGCAAGGAATTTACATAGATGTAACTGAATCCCACTTGCCTTTATCGGGAGAAATCAACATAATTACCTGTATTTAACTTTCAGGTAAAACAATTAACCGCGAGCACACATGGCAAAAAAATCAAAAAAAGAGGAAGTAACTGCACCGGACGATTACGAAGCCACAATATCACCGGAACAACAGGAAGAAGATATTAGACTCAGTGCGTATTACCTTTGGGAATCGAAAGGAAGACGCAATGGCTGGGATATAGAAGACTGGCTTGAAGCAGGAAGGTTTGTGAACGACTGATACATGATACTATCGATCATTCGAAACAGCCGTTCTACATCAGAGCGGCTATTTTTTCCTTACTCATGAGCCGGATGGCCTTCGATAACTCTGTTAAATATTTGTAAACAACGCTAAACCAAAAAAAACATCAGACAGCCTTTCGGTATATTATTAACATTGTTCTGCGAAGCTTAACCTAAAAAAATATTCAGCTCATGCCCTTCGAACTATAAGTCATTAGACCGTTTTTGTGAGCATAGGCGGTGATATCGCGAACTACCATAAATGCTCTGATTATTGCGTTCCTTTGAACACTTACCCTTATCTAACTTCACTTTCAGGGTTGGTTGCCAGAGGAGTGTGGGGTGATCTTTCCATAAAACCACTATTATGCTATAAATTTAGCAACTTTCCGTATAAGCCTGTTCGCTCGAGAAATCTCGATTATTATAACTTTGTATACTATTGATAGTCCCTGAGTTCAATGCACCCGAAACGAGCCGATTATGAAAAAGGGTATCTGGAACGAAATTGTTTTCCGTCTGGAGGACAAAGGAATAAAAGAGGATAATGCTGCCCTTTACAAGCTGCACTTACAGGCAGACTGTGATAACAACCTGAACCCATTGGAGTGGCACTGTCTCATACAACTCCTTTACGATGAAGCAGAAAAGCACGGCCTGGATGAGACTGTTGATAACGCATACATAGGAAGCTATAAGGAGCAATGACCAGGTACTATCATGCAGAGCACTAACTATGCTACAAGAAATTTTTCCATGACTTTTCTAAACGACAAATATTCGATGAGCAACCTTATCTGAATGCCCATGCAATGGCTCTACTGTGATTTCCACATTCATACGACATGGAGTGACGGAAAATATTCGCTTGACAACGTTGTCTCCTTATACGGCGAAGCGGGGTTCGATGTGATCGCCATCACTGATCACGTGCTCGACAGTGAAAGCATCAAAAGGGACGGACGGACGGCTTCGGAGCTCCAAATAATGGACAGCTCGCAATTCGGCGCCTATCAGGAGGCGTTGTGGGACGCGGCCAGGAAGGCGTGGAAGAGCTACAGCATGCTGCTGCTCCCTGGCGTCGAGCTGACCAACAACACCGACCGTTTCCACATCTTGGCACTCGATATCAAAGAGTACATCTCCCCCGACCTTTCTGTCGAGGAGATTATTCAGGCCATCAGAAGACAGCAGGGGATATCAATCGCCTGCCATCCGTATTTCAGGAACCATTCCGGCGACGATCCCTCGTTCCACCTATGGGAAAACCACGAACGGTTTGCAACCCTCTTCGATGCCTGGGAGGTTGCCAACAGGGATGACCTGTTCAACGTCGTCGGTCTGAAAAAGTTCAACTACGTCGCCAATTCCGATTTTCACGAAAAACGGCACTTACTGTCCTGGAAAACGCTGCTTCAGTGCGAAAAAAATGCCGAGTCGGTCAAGGAGGCCATCAGGAAGAATGATCGGGTTTCGCTATTTTTGTACCGTGGCGGGAAAATACGGCAGTGATTGCCGAACTCTTGCCGACAAACCACTATTACGTCATCACCGTGGCTTGTAACAGCTTTGAAAAACCGGAGCCGCCCGCCCTTGCACATGCCTGAACAGGCATTCCTGATCGGATGATCTGAACATGAGCTGATCCCGATAACTTTACAGTACCATCATCCATACCTATTGATATTTAACATAAACGTAACAATCTTTTGATGAGAGGTTGTTTCAACATTACAATAAATGTTGTAATGTTGTCTATGAAAAAATTAACAGCAACAACAATTTTTGAATCGCTCTCATCCCCTGTCAGGCTGGATGTGTATCGATTACTCGTCAAGAAAGGCACCGAAGGCATGGTCGCTGGCGAGATTGGTTCGGTACTTGATGTACCACCAACAAATCTTTCGTTCCATCTTAAAACACTCGCTCATACAGGTCTCCTTACCGTAGAGCAGGAAGGCCGCTATCAGCGCTACCGGGCCAACCTCCCGTTAATGATGGAGTTGATTGCCTATCTCACAGAGGAATGCTGTGGTGGTAATTCGGAAATATGCAGTGATTTCAGCGCGCCAGCAATTTGTCCTCAGTGCATTGACATGTCATCAGATATGAAATGAATCCCTAATCCATTCAAAAATTACTATGAAAAAATCAGTTCTTATTCTCTGTACAGGAAACTCATGTCGCAGCCAGATGGCCGAAGGCTTTCTTCGTTCATTTGACAGCTCGCTCGACGTGTTTTCTGCCGGTACAAAGCCAGCAGAATCAGTTCATCCGTTTGCCGTGAAGGTGATGCATGAAGAATGGATCGACCTCAGTTTGCACAAGCCAAAAAGCGTTGATGAATTTCTTCAGAGACCATTCGACTATGTCATAACGGTTTGCGATGCGGCAAAAGAGTCCTGCCCACTCTTTACTGGTACTGTGGAGCATAGGCTGCATATCGGGTTTGACGATCCTGCTGAAGCCAGGGGAACACAGGAAGAGGTGCTTGCAGTTTTCCGACGGGTTCGTAACGAAATCAATCAGCGATTCAGACAGTTTTATAACGATAATCTAACCGGCAAATAACGCTATGAGTATAGCAGTAAAACAGCTCTCATTTCTTGATCGCTACCTGACACTCTGGATCTTTCTTGCCATGGCGGCTGGTGTGCTGTCGGGCTATCTATTCCCGAGTGTTCCGGGGTTCTGGAACCTTTTTCAGTCTGGCACAACCAACATTCTTATAGCTGCAGGGCTTATCGTCATGATGTATCCACCGCTGGCAAAGGTAAAGTATGAGGAGCTCGGCGAGGTGTTTCGGAACACAAAAGTACTTGCATTGTCACTGGTGCAGAACTGGGTGATCGGGCCGATTCTGATGTTTGTCCTTGCCGTGCTTCTTCTCTCTGATATGCCTCACTACATGGCGGGTCTTATTCTGATTGGTCTTGCCCGCTGCATTGCCATGGTTATTGTCTGGAACGAACTTGCCAAAGGAGATACTGAGTATGCCGCCGGGCTTGTCGCCTTCAACTCGGTCTTTCAGGTACTTTTTTTCCCCCTTTATGCATGGATCTTTCTGACGCTACTGCCAAAGTGGATTGGTCTGACCTCATTCGTAGTTGACATCTCCATAGCGGATATTGCCACTTCAGTGTTTATCTATCTTGGTATTCCCTTTATTGCAGGCTTCCTGACCCGTTTTTTCATGCTTCGCTTGAAAGGCAAGGAGTGGTACGAAGGTGAATTCATTCCCCGCATCAGCCCGCTTACACTTATTGCGCTGCTCTTCACTATTGTGGTGATGTTTTCACTGAAAGGAGGCTATATCGTAAAAATACCGCTTGATGTTGTGCGAATTGCCATACCTCTCCTGCTTTATTTTGTCATCATGTTTTTTCTTTCGTTCTACATGGGCCGCAAGGTTGGTGCCGACTACTCCAAAACAGCAACACTCTCATTTACAGCAGCAAGCAACAACTTTGAGCTTGCCATTGCTGTTGCGATAGCTGTTTTCGGCATCAACTCAGGAGAGGCTTTTGCTGCAGTGATCGGCCCGCTCGTTGAGGTTCCCGCCCTGATTGCACTGGTCAATGTCGCGCTCTGGTTCAAGGCAAAATATTTTGGTGAAAAAATAGAAGCCTGATATCAAACCATTAATCCAATTGATTATGCCAAAAAAACAAAATGTACTTTTTCTCTGTACGGGTAACTCTTGTCGGAGCCAGATGGCGGAAGGATTGCTTCGTCATCTGGCTGGTGAGGGCTTCGAAGCATTGAGCGCAGGAATGGAACCGGGCAATGAAGTTCATCCATTAGCGATACAAGTTATGGAGGAAATTGGTATCGACATCAGCTCTCAACAACCGAAATCTCTAAATGTCTATCTCGGAAAATCATGGATTCATTACCTGATTGTTGTGTGCAACAATGCACAGTCAACCTGTCCAAGGGTCTGGCCTGGGCTTCCAAATGAAAAACGTTATTATTGGCCAGTCAATGATCCGGCGGAGATATCCGGAACAACGGAAGAACAACTTGCGGTTTTCCGTGAGGTGCGCGATGAACTTCGGGATAAAATAACCTCATGGCTTAACGACATGTCAGCGTCTAATTCATTTAACAGTTAATTAAAGTTTAACATGAAAAAAATTCAGGTATTTGATCCGGCCCTTTGTTGCAGTACAGGGGTATGTGGTGTCGATGCAGATCAGGCATTGATCAGTTTCTCGGCAGATGTAGACTGGGCAAAACAACAGGGAGCTCTGATTGAACGATTCAATCTGGCACAACAGCCAATGGCCTTTGCGGAAAATCAGATTGTTAAAGCATTCCTTGAGCTCTCAGGCCAGGATGGACTTCCGCTTATTCTCCTTGATGGCGATATAATGTTGGCAGGAGCATATCCAAGCCGGGCAGAGTTGGCTCGCTGGGTCGATATAACGCCGCCTGACACTACAGCTAAACCCGCAAAAAGTTGTTGTTCAGGCAGTAATTGCTGTTGACCACAATCATACAATCACCCGAGACTATGTTATTTCTTGAACAACCACCTCGCTTCCTTTTCTTCACCGGAAAAGGGGGCGTCGGGAAAACGTCCATAGCATGCGCAGCGACCATTCAGCTTGCTGATGACGGACAGCGGGTGTTACTCGTCAGCACCGATCCGGCGTCCAACGTTGGTCAAGTTTTTGGTGTCACTATAGGCAATCAGATTACTGCTATTACTGCAGTGGAACGCCTTTTTGCCCTGGAAATTGACCCCCAGGCAGCCGCTCAGGTTTACCGTGAACGCATCGTGGGGCCGGTAAGGGGCTTACTCCCTGAAACCGTGGTCAACAGCATTGAGGAACAGCTTTCCGGAGCCTGTACAACTGAAATCGCCGCTTTTGACGAGTTCACCTCGCTACTGACTGACACAGCATTGCATGCCCACTTCGACCATATCATCTTCGATACTGCACCAACCGGTCATACCATCAGGCTGCTGCAGCTTCCCGGTGCCTGGAGCAGCTTTATTGAGGAGGGAACAGGAGATGCCTCGTGCCTCGGACCGTTGGCCGGACTTGTAAAACAACGTGCACAGTATAAGGCTGCTGTTGAAGCCTTGGCCGATCCTTCGCGTACTCGCCTTATTTTGGTCTCCCGAGCACAAAATGCAACGTTACAGGAAGTCGCACGCACTTATCAAGAGCTCGCAGCCATTGGGATATCACAACACTTTCTTGTCATAAACGGGTTGTTCCCCCAAAGCGAAACCCAGCAGGACGCTCTCGCAAAGGCTATCTTTTCCCGTGAGCAAGAAGCTCTCTCAGCAATGCCTGCTATTCTTAAAACATTGCCTTGCGATCATCTACAGCTCAAGCCTTTCAATCTTGTCGGTCTTGAGGCCTTGCGCCAATTGCTCACGGGAAACGTTCAGCAGGTAATAGTCGAATGTCATAAGTCTGTCAGGATCAACGCTCCAAAACTCTCAGCACTGGTTGACGAAATTGCTGCCGATAGTCACGGGCTTATCATGTTTATGGGTAAAGGTGGGGTTGGTAAAACCACATTGGCTGCTGCAGTTGCCGTTGAACTGGCACATCGAGGCCTCCCGACACACCTGACGACTACTGACCCTGCGGCCCATCTCACCAAAACACTGACTGGTACGGTTGAAAACCTTATGGTGAGCCGGATTGACCCTGAAGTTGAAACCGAACGCTACCGGGTGCAGGTTTTGGACACCAAAGGTGCTCAGCTTGATGCTGAAGGTTTAGCCCTGCTTGAAGAAGACCTGCGTTCGCCATGCACAGAAGAAATCGCTGTATTTCAGGCATTCTCACGGATCATCCGTGAGGCTGATAAAAAATTTGTTGTTATAGATACTGCGCCAACTGGACATACACTGTTGCTGCTCGATGCCACCGGAGCATATCACCGCGAAGTCAGTCGTCAAGCAGGAAGCACTGGTTTGCACGATGTCACCCCCATGATGCAGTTACAAGACCAGAAACAGACAAAGGTGTTGATTGTCACCTTAGCCGAAACAACACCTGTCCTTGAAGCAGTCAACTTGCAGGAAGATTTGCGACGTGCGGGCATCGAACCTTGGGGCTGGATTATCAACAACAGTGCGGCTGCTGCAGTGTCGCAATCTTCACTTTTGATGGAACGTGCAAAGAATGAATTAAATGAGATTGAAGATGTGGCTCATCGATATGCTCATCGATATGCAGTCGTCCCATTACTGAAAAATGAACCTGTTGGAGAAACACTATTACGCTCACTCATTTATCCGTAATCATAGAGAGCAACGCCATGAAAATTACAGCCTGAAACTTTTTTTCTTGCTTTTTTTAGAGGATTAACTATCTTGCCGAACTGTTCTTTACAACTATGGAGGATTTGCCTAATTGGTAAGGCAGCAGTCTTGAAAACTGCCGGGTTCACGCCCATGGGGGTTCGAGTCCCTCATCCTCCGCCAAACCATCAGGAGAGGTGGCCGAGCGGCTGAAGGCAACGGTTTGCTAAACCGTCATAGTTCTTATAGGGCTATCGAGGGTTCGAATCCCTCCCTCTCCGCCCCAAAAACCCCGTAATCTCGGGGTTTTTGCTTTCAATAAAAAGAGGGGGACGTAGGTGATATTTAGCACTTGTTTGAATAATTTGCTACATTTTACGTAATTCATAGTAAACAAACAGGCGAGGGTAGCATGCCGCGAGGACCAAGACTTGATGCTCCGGGAACTCTGCACCATGTTATGGTAAGGGGGATTGATGGATGTGCAATTGTGATGGATGATGATGATCGCGATTACTTTGTTTTGCGCATGGGGACGTTGTCGAAAACAACCGACACAAAGATATTTGCCTGGTCGCTGATGACCAATCACGCCCATATTCTCCTGAAAAGTGGTGATGACGGTCTCTCATCATTTATGCGCAAGTTATTGACAGGATATGCTACTGGGTATAATCGGCGACACAAAAGGCGCGGACATCTTTTTCAAAACCGTTACAAATCGATAATCTGTGAGGAAGAACCTTATTTTTTAAAGCTGGTAAGTTATATTCACCTTAATCCCTTGAGGGCTGGACTTGCTGGTTCAGTTGAGGAGCTTGGTCGTTACCGCTGGAGCGGTCACGCGGTAATCATGAAACAGATCAAACATGATTGGCAGGAAGTTGACGCGGTGTTGAAGTTTTTTGGAGAAAAAGAGGGTAAGTCCAGAGATGCCTATCGTCTTTTTGTTGAAGAAGCAGGCAGAATGGGTCAACAGCCGGAATTGACCGGTGGAGGCTTGCTTCGTTCCGTTGGTGGATGGTCTGAAGTTAAGTCATTGCGGCAGCGGGGTGAGAAACATTTCAGTGATGAACGAATTCTTGGAAGCGGAGATTTTGTTCGGGAAATTCTTGAACAAGTCGAAGATTCAGTCAAGGGACTTGTTCCTGCAGAAGGGTTGTTGCAAACAGTAGCAGACGAACTCCGGAAACGATGCGAGGTAGTGGGCGTTTCGTTGCAGTTGTTAAAGTCCGGCAGCAAAAGACGTGAGTGCACGGAACTGAGAAAAGAGTTTGCGGTGAAGTCCGTTATAGATTTTGGGTTGACGTATGCCGAAACGGCCCGTCAACTGGGGATTTCAACGTCTGCGGTTAATCAGATATTTCGACGTCTGGCAGGTCTGAACAGTAAATACATAAAATCACCTACGTCCCCTGAGAAATGATATTACCGATTAATATTTATAGTGATGATGTACTTCGACGGAAGGCGAGGCCGTTGAAGGGTGTTGATGCTGAGATTGTAGAGCTTGTAGAGTCGATGTTTGAGTCGATGCGCAATGCCTCGGGCATTGGTTTGGCGGCTCCTCAGGTAGGGCATTCTCTGCGGTTGCTTGTGCTTGATGTTTCTTGTGTGAGTAAGTATGAGGATGAGAAGCCAATGGTGGTTATTAATCCTCATATTCTTGCGGTCAGGGGCTCCAGTGAAATGGAGGAGGGATGCTTGAGTGTTCCAGGGGTTCAGGGTGATGTGGTGCGTCCTTCGTTTATTATGTTGAAATACCGCGATGAGCATTTTGAGGAGCGTATCGGTGAGTTTTCTGGTATGGTTGCCAGGGTAATACAGCATGAGATTGATCATCTCGACGGGACGCTTTTTGTTGATAGATTGGAGAAGCGTGATAGACGCAAGATCCAGAAGGAGTTGTCTGCTCTGGCTTCTGGTGTTGTCAATGCAGCCTATCCGGTTGTTGTGCGTGAGGTTGTCCCTACATCTAAAACATCTTGAGTGTAATGCGGATTATTTTTATGGGAACTCCGGCATTTGCAGTTCCTTCATTACAGGCAATTGCTGCTGAAAAAACTCTCTTTGAGATTGTGCTTGTTGTGACGGGAAAGGATAAGCCTCGCAAGAGTAAACACGCTGATGCCGAGCCATCTGCGGTAAAGCAGGCCGCTCTTGCTCTCGGGCTTTCGGTGTATGAGGTTGATGATGTAATGGATCTGGATTTTGCAACTACCGTTGCTGTGCAACGGCCTGATGTTATTGTTATTGCTGCTTTTCGTATTCTGCCTCCCGCGGTCTATGAACAGGCCGCTCTCGGCGCATTCAATCTTCATGCCTCTCTTCTCCCGGCCTATCGGGGTGCGGCTCCCATCAATTGGTCCATCATCAAGGGAGAAAAGGAAACCGGTGTCACAACATTTTTTCTGCAGCAGCGTGTTGATACCGGCAATATCATTCTTCAGGAAAAAACACCGATAGCCCCCGATGAAAATGCGACTAATCTGACCCGTCGTCTGTCGGAAATTGGCGCCATTGTTGTCGTCAATACACTGCATCAGATAGCCTCCGGTAGTGTCAACGTATCTGGACAGAATGACGCGCTGGCCTCAAAAGCTCCGAAGCTCTCTCGGGATAATACACGAATCAAGTGGGAGCAGCCAGTTGCGGTTATTCATGATTTTATCAGGGGTCTTGCCTTGAAGCCAGCAGCATGGACAACGTTCCAGGGAAAAACCATGAAGATATTCAGTGCTTCTCTTCCCACTTCTTTTGCAACTGAAATGCCATCAGTTTCTTCGGGAACAGCTTTTGTCGAGGGTACCAGACTCTATGCCAGAGGTATCGATGGTTGGCTTGAGCTCTTGTCGTTTCAGCTTGAAGGGCGCAAACCAATGGAGGCTTCTGAATTTCTCAGGGGCTTTCGTCATGGTGCTGAGTCTGCTTTTTTTGTGTAGAGGCACTGCAATGTTACAATCGTAATATTTGCTTATATTCCTCACCTTGAATTTTCAAAAGAATCAAACGCTCTTTTTATGGCCTTGTCCAGTACAGAAGTCAGTCGTATCAGGAACTTCTGCATTATCGCACATATCGATCATGGAAAATCTACACTGGCCGACCGGCTGCTGGAAATAACGCATACGCTCGATCGTACTCAGATGGCTTCTGCTCAGGTTCTTGATGATATGGACCTTGAACGCGAGCGTGGCATTACGATCAAAAGTCATGCAATCCAGATGAAATACAAGGCGGCTGATGGCATGCAATATACGTTGAATCTTATTGATACTCCAGGTCATGTTGATTTCAGCTATGAAGTGTCACGCTCACTTGCTGCCTGCGAAGGTGCTCTTCTTATTGTTGATGCTACTCAAGGTGTAGAAGCCCAGACCATTGCCAATCTCTATCTTGCCATTGATGCCGGTCTCGATATTATTCCGGTTATCAATAAAATAGATCTTCCCTCATCGGATGTTGAGGGTGTTGCACGTCAAGTCATGGATCTTATGGGTGTAAGACGCGATGAGATTCTCCAGGTATCAGCTAAAGCCGGTATCGGAGTGAGTGAGTTGATGGAAGCCATCGTTGCGCGTATTCCCCATCCTGCTGACAATACTCATCTGCCTTTGCGCGCTCTGATTTTTGACTCCGTTTTTGATTCTTATCGCGGAGCTGTGGTTTATCTCCGAATTGTTGAAGGTTCACTGAGAAAAGGTGACAAGGTCAAATTTTTTGCTAGCGACAAGATTTTTCTTGCCGATGAGATAGGTACCATGAGCATGAAGCGGCAGCCGAAAGATTTACTTGAATCTGGTGATGTTGGCTATCTGATCTGCTCCATCAAGGATGTCAAGGATGCCAAGGTTGGCGATACTGTTACCCTTGTTGAGAATCCTGCAAACGAGCGTCTTGCAGGTTACAAGGATGTCAAGCCGATGGTGTTCAGCGGCCTCTATCCGATCAACTCAAACGAATTTGAGGATCTTCGCGAGTCTCTTGAAAAGCTGGCTCTGAACGATGCGTCGCTGGTTTATACTCCTGAAACATCGGTGGCACTCGGTTTTGGTTTCCGATGTGGATTTCTCGGTCTGCTCCACATGGAGATTATTCAGGAGCGTCTCGAGCGAGAGTACGGGGTCAATATTATCACCACCGTTCCGAATGTGGAATATCGTGTTGAGATGACCAATGGAGAGGTTGTTATTGTAGACAATCCCTCAAAAATGCCTGAGACTGGTCGCATCAGCCTTGTTGAAGAGCCTTATGTAACGATGCAGATCATTACGCTTGCCGACTATATCGGCAATATTATGAAACTCGGCATAGAACGTCGGGGCGAGTACAAGAATACCGATTATCTTGATGTTACAAGGGTGATCATGCACTTTGAGTTTCCTCTGGCAGAAATCGTTTTTGATTTTCACGACAGGCTCAAATCCATTTCAAAAGGCTATGCCTCAATGGATTACGAATATGTTGGCTATCGTGAGTCTGATCTGGTCAAACTTGATGTGCTGTTGAATGGGGACACCGTCGATGCACTCTCTATTGTTGTGCACCGCTCTAAGGCTTATGACTGGGGAAAGAAGCTCTGTCTGAAACTGAAAGGGATTATCCCGAAACAGATGTATGAAGTGGCGATCCAGGCGGCAATTGGCAGTAAGGTGATTTCGCGCGAGACCATCTCGGCGATGCGCAAAAACGTGCTGGCCAAGTGTTATGGCGGTGACATAAGCCGGAAACGCAAGTTGCTTGAAAAACAGAAAGAGGGTAAAAAAAGGATGAAACAGGTCGGCAGGGTAGAGGTTCCGCAGGAGGCCTTCCTTGCATTATTGAATATTGACGAATAGGGGACATAAACTCTATTCCCGACATTTTTATAACATTTCAAAACGTTACTGTATTGAATACTCAGAAAGGTAAACCGGAAAAAAAACATTCACGGGAGTGGTTTGAAGCACTGGTTATAGCTGCGATATTTGCAACGGTACTTCGGGTTTTTGTGGTGGAATCATACCGTATTCCAACAGGTTCGATGGAAAATACTCTTCTTGCAGGCGATTTTCTTTTTGTAAACAAATATGTTTATGGCCCGAAAATCCCCTTTACCGAGATTCGATTACCGGGAGTTGACAAGGTTAAGCGTGGAGATATTATTGTTTTCAAATTTCCTAAAGATCGATCATTAAACTATATCAAACGTTGTATTGCATTGAGCGGCGATACTCTTGAAATTCATGATCAGCAGCTTTCAATTAATAAGAAACCAGAAGTTCTTCCGGAACATGTACAATTTATAGGAACCCGTGTGCCCGCAGGAGAGGGGGATTACATGATTTTCCCGCAGCGTTCCAATTACAATAAGGACAATTACGGGCCGATACGTATTCCCCGCAAAGGAGATGTTGTTCGATTAACGCCGTCAACGTTTCCGCTCTACAGTGCACTTATTGCTGATGAGGGGCACGATGTGAGCTTACAGGGTCGGCAGGTTTTTGTTGACGGTTCTCCGACTCAGCAATACACGGTTCATGAAAACTACTACTTTGCGATGGGCGACAACCGCGACAATAGTCTCGACAGTCGTTTCTGGGGCTTTTTGCCGGAAAAAGATCTTGTTGGCAAGGCGTTGATGGTCTACTGGTCATGGGATCCTGACCTGTCGTTGCTGACTGATCCTTTAGGCAAACTTGGCTCTATTCGATGGCATCGGCCAGGGCTGATGGTTCATTGAACAATACGCCCATCCGCAAGAATTTTTTTGCACATCGCTTGTGTTGACTCTAACCTTTTGCTCGGGCTGAACATCAGCTTTTCGAGTTCGGGGCAGGGAATTTTGAGGTTTGGAATGGTAATAGGCTGGTTGTTGCATGCAGGTGTTCCGGCTGGAGTGAGTTCGATATGATTGAGCGTTACGGAATCGAGAATAAACCCTGAATTTAGTGATTTGATGCTTACCTGCCAGGTATTGCCGGTTTCCTGACTGACGGATTGTGCAAGATTCTTTTTGAAATCGGCATTCAGGTAAATATTGGTGGAAAGATAGGCGAGAAGATATGCGGCAGGAAAGAGTACTCCCGGTGAGAGCATTAGTGCTTTAAGCCAATTTATCAGGAAGTCTTTTTTGGGAAATCGGGGTACCATTGGTGCTTCTTGGTTTCGTCCTTTTCCGGTTCATATCGCCGGAGTTTTTTTACGATACAAAATTTTTCTCTTTATTACCTTGTATGAATAATTAATTCAGTTTTCTATTCTTATGTCAGTACATCAACGGCATGCGCCCTATCTTCTCAAGCCGCTGTTCAGGGAAGTTCATGCTGATACAGAGACGCCGGTTTCGGTTTATCTCAAATTGCAGCGTCCTTTTTCATGTCTCCTTGAATCGGTTGAGGGGGAAGAGTTTCTTGCGCGTTTTTCCTATATCGTTATAGATCCTGTTGCTATTCTTAAAGGTTCAGTGGATGGTTCTGCTGATATTGAGATTCTTGATGAAAAATTCAATGATCTTAGTCAGGTTGCCAGCGAGAATGCTAATCTGCGCCAGAAGATCGATTGTTGTCTTGCTGCATTTGATACTGAAGAAATCCCAAAGAAAAAGAATGGATCACCACAGATGATCACTTCTGGTGTTTTTGGTTATTTCGGGTACGACGCCATGCACCTTGTTGAAAAAATTCCAAATCCAGAATTGCCCGATCCGGCAGGTATTCCAGACATTTTTCTTCTTTTCTGTGACACGCTCGTGATTTTCGACAATATCATGCGCAAGGTTTTTATTGTCTCGAATTATCTTGATGAGACAGACAAGCCTGCTGCCTTAAATAAAATAGAGCAGATTGCCGAACAGATGTTCCGTCCATTGGGGCTTGAAGAAATTGCCTTTCGGGCAGAACAGCCTGAGTCGGTAGTTTCCAATACATCAAAAGAAAGATATCTCCAGAACGTGGAAAAGGCTAAAGAGTACATTGTTGCGGGAGATATTTTTCAGGTACAGATTTCACAACGTCTTCGTCGTCCTCTCCATACTCGTTCTTTCGATGTTTACCGGATGCTGAGAACTATCAATCCTTCGCCCTATCTCTACTATTTTGACATGAAGGAGTTTGAGATTGTTGGTTCATCACCCGAATTACTTGTAAAGGTTGAGCATGACAGCAAGGGGCGGCGTATAGTTGATACCCGACCTATTGCTGGGACGAGGCATCGCGGCAGCAATTTTGAAGAGGATGAGCGCAATGCTCGCGAGTTGCTTGCCGATGAAAAGGAGTTGGCTGAGCACCTGATGCTCATTGATTTGAGCCGGAATGATATTGGTCGAATCGCTAAAATCGGTACCGTTGAGACAAATGAGATGATGGTTATTGAAAAATATTCGCACGTGATGCATATTGTTAGTAATGTGCGGGGTGAACTTCGGGACGACTTAGGTACCATGGATGCCTTCTGGTCCTGTTTTCCGGCCGGTACGCTTACCGGTGCTCCGAAGGTTCGTGCTATGGAAATCATTTATGAGCTTGAAAAGGAAAAACGAGGGTTGTACGGTGGCGCAGTCGGATTCCTTGATTTCAAGGGGAATCTTACGACGGCAATTGCAATCCGGACAATGGTTATCGAGGATGAAATCATCTATTTTCAGGCAGCCGGAGGTATTGTGGCCGATTCACGGCCAGAAGCAGAATATGAAGAGACGATGAATAAAATGAAGGCAGGTATCGCCGCTGTTGAAGCTATTGAGGCTTTAGCGAACGAGTAAAACGATTAACCCTATCCATTGATGAAAAAGAAACAATCATTCATTAAATACCTGCTTCTGGTTTTCGCAGGTGTGGCCGTAGGCGCTCTTATCTTTTCCAACCTGGAATTTAACTTCTCCTTTAACGGAACGAGTCTCTCCAGCAAGCCGAATTTTGCTACGGCAACGAACAATATTGAAAATTATCCGATTCAGTCGCTTAAGAGCTTTAACGAGGCATTTGTGCAGATTGCCGAGTCGGCAACTCCCTCTGTGGTGACAATTTTTACCGAAAAAACCGTGAATCAGCGGATTTTTTCCCCTTTCAGCTTTTTCAAAAGTCCCTTTGATGACATGTTCGGAAGTTCGTTTGATGACATGTTCGGAATGCAGGGGGGCGGTTCAACGAATAATGGTCGTAAAGAGGTTCAGCGGGGCCTTGGATCAGGGGTTATTGTTACTGCTGACGGTTATATCCTTACTAATAATCATGTTATCGATGGTGCTGATGTTGTGTATGTCAGAACCTCGGATAATCAGAAAATCGATGCAAAGGTTATTGGCTCGGATCCAAAGACAGATATTGCCGTCATCAAGGTTAATGTAAAAGGGCTTAAACCCATTGTTATGGGCGATAGTGACAAACTCAGAGTTGGTGAATGGGTAATCGCAATCGGCAGTCCCCTTGGTGAAAATCTTGCCAGAACGGTTACGCAGGGTATTGTTAGCGCCAAAGGCAGGGCAAATGTCGGGCTTGCCGATTACGAGGATTTCATACAGACCGATGCCGCCATCAATCCCGGTAATTCCGGTGGTCCTCTTGTCAACATTAACGGTGAGCTTGTCGGTGTCAATACTGCCATAGCAAGCCGCACAGGCGGGTTCGAGGGGATAGGTTTTGCCGTGCCGTCGAATATGGCCAGAACGGTTTTGACCTCTCTGATTAACACAGGTAAGGTTACCAGATCTTATCTTGGTGTCACGCTTCAGGATATTGATGATAATCTTGCAAAAGTCATGCATTTGAAGGCGGGTGAGGGCGCATTGGTTGGAACGGTTGTAGAGGGAAGTCCTGCAGCAAAAAGTGGCCTGAAAACTGGTGATGTTATCCTGGATTTTAATGGGGTAAAGGTTGTGAGCAGTGTCTCTCTTCGGAATGCCATTGCCAGCAAGACACCCGGATCAATGGTAAATCTCAGGGTATTCAGGGATGGGAGTATAAAAAATTTCACTGTTCGTCTTGAAGAGCAGGTGGCAACAAGGGTTGCTGAAACTTCCCGGACAGAAGCTGGGGAAACGGTTAGTACTGTGCTTGGTTTCAGGGCCAAGGAGCTTACTGCTGAGATAGCTCAGAAACTGAAGCTGAAACCCTCCGCTGGCAAGGTTGTTATCACAGCCATGGCGCCTTCATCTAATGCCTATCGTGCAGGTTTGCGCCCAGGCGATTGTATTCTTTCTGTGAACAAGCAGGAGGTCACTTCGTTGGCAGGGTACAGTGCCCTTGTTAAAAACATTAAAAAGGGCGACCTGTTGTTTCTGCTTGTTGAGCGGGGCGAAAGTAAAATATATTTTGCGTTTAATGTGTAAAGTTTTTTTTGCCTGAAGGATTTAGAGTTGTACATTGCTTTGAAGTAAAGTCAGCTATTGGTCGCTGACTTTACTTTTTTTTATTTGCAATCCTGTCCGTTTGCGCACATCGTATTTATGGAGTTATTTTCTTTTTTTCAATAAAAACAGCACAAGAGATGACTGACAGAATTTACCTGACCAGCGATGGCTATAATCGACTGAAAGAGGAGTTGTATGTGCTGGTTCATCAAACCAGAAGGGAAGTTCTGGAAAAAATTGCCGAAGCAAGGGCGCATGGTGATCTGAGCGAAAATGCAGAATACGATGCCGCACGAGAGGAGCAGTCACATACCGAAGCGCGTATTGCTGATCTTGAAAACAAGCTTGCATCAGCTACGATTCTTGATCCTAAGCAGATCAAGACCGATAAGGTGTATATTCTGACCTCTGTAAAACTGAGTAATCTTGATGACACGAATGAGATTATTGAATATACCCTGGTCTCTTCCGAAGAGGCTGATACCGATGCCGGTAAAATTTCTGTGCGCTCTCCTGTCGGAAGGGCATTGATAGGGAAGTCTGTCGGAGAAAAAGTGCTGGTCGTTGTGCCGAAAGGTCAACTTCATTATGAGATATTGGAGATTTTCGTTAAATAAAGGCAAATTAAATCAGCTATCCCATGGGGAAACGTCAAATCATCTATCGTCAGGACAGAATCAGCGGCAATCAAGAGCTGCTCAATTGTGAAATTAACCTGGTGACCAAAGAGGCAAGAGTGTGGCACGGCAGGATTATAGCCGTCAGCAGTAACGATATCGAAGTCAAGGATGCACGTTCAGGAAAACACCGGTTCAGCCTGGATCAGATTGACCGGATTTATTATGATGTAAAAACAGAATATTAACAGATGCGTAGAAAAATTGTTGTCGGCAACTGGAAAATGAATAATACCATTGCCGAGTCAGAGATTCTTGCCTCAGAGGTGCTTGCAGCGCTTGGCGAAAATTTTTCAGGTTGCGAAGTTGGCATAGCGCCAACCTTTCTTGCTTTAGAGGCTGCTGGACGGGTTATTGATGGTAGTGAAATTCAGCTTGTTGCCCAGAACTGCCATTACGAAAATGATGGAGCCTATACTGGCGAAGTATCCGCCAGAATGCTTAATGCCGCTGGTTGTGCCTCTGTTATTATCGGCCACTCCGAGCGCCGCCAGTATTTCGGTGAAACAAATGCGACAGTCAATCTCAGAGTAAAAAAAGCTTTATCGGAAGGTCTTAACGTTATCCTTTGTGTCGGTGAAACACTTGCTGAGCGCGAAAGCGGGGTAACCGATGCTGTTGTTTCGTCTCAGGTACATGAAGGGTTAACTGGTATAAGCGATATCAGTTCGATTGTCATTGCGTATGAGCCGGTCTGGGCAATAGGAACAGGAAAGACGGCTTCTTCAGCACAGGCTGAAGAAGTTCACTTTCTTATCCGCACCATCATTACCGAACTTTATGGCGATATAGCCGCAGAAGCGCTTCGTATCCAGTACGGCGGAAGTGTCAAGCCATCCAATGCAGCAGAACTTTTTGCTATGCCGAACATTGATGGCGGCCTGATCGGTGGAGCCAGTCTCAACGCAACAGATTTTGCTGCTATTGTCAAAGCAGCATCTCATTAATTTTTATGGGCTCAATGGACAGCGGAATCCTTTACGCTGTCCATTGTCAGTATATGTTTACTCCTGCATTGCTGTTTCTTTCGACTTTTTCATTGAGCAGAAATCAGGCCCGCACATGGTGCAAAAATCAGGATTCTTTTCGGTGTGACCGCTCAGAGCCATGCTCAGCGAATGTACCGCACGGGTTTTTTTCGGGTCAAGTGAAAGATTAAACTGATCCTCCCAAGCAAACGCGTAACGTGCCCTGCTCATTAGTTCATCCCGCAGCCATGCCGTCGGGTTTCCTTTCGCAATATCAGCCCCATGAGCGGCAACCTTGTGGGCTATGACCCCTTCGCGAACATCATTCTTGTCCGGCAGGCCGAGATGCTCCTTAGGAGTGACATAGCAGAGCATCGAACAGCCATAGCTTGCAATCAGCGCACCGCCAATCGCCGAATTAATATGGTCATACCCGGCGGCAATGTCGGTAATCAGTGGTCCAAGTGTATAAAAAGGGGCCTCATGGCAATACTCAAGCTGTTTCTGCATGTTCTCTTCTATGAGGTTAAGCGGAACATGGCCTGGTCCCTCAATCATCACTTGGACATCGTATTTCCATGCAACTGTTGTCAGTTCACCGAGGACCTTGAGTTCACCGAATTGCGCCTCATCGTTGGCATCGAGAATCGAACCGGGCCGCAGGGCATCGCCAAGCGACACAGCTATATCGTAGGCCTGTAATATCTCACAGATTTCTGCAAAATGGGTATAGAGAAAGTTCTCTTTTTTGTGGTACTTGCACCATTGTGCCATAATCGAGCCACCTCTTGATACAATGCCTGTCAGCCGTTTTTCGGCATAAGGAAGATGTTCAAGCAGAATTCCGGCATGAATGGTAAAATAGTCAACTCCCTGTGCAGCCTGTTCAATCAACGTGTCTCGGTAGAGTTCCCAAGTCAGATCTTCAGCCTTGCCTCCTGCTTTTTCCAGTGCCTGGTACATAGGCACCGTCCCGATCGGTACCGGGGAATTTCTTAGAATCCACTGACGGGTTTGATGGATGTTGGCACCTGTACTGAGATCCATGACGGTATCAGCTCCCCATCGGCACGACCAGACAGCTTTTTCAACCTCTTCATCAATGGAGGAGCCCAGTGCAGAGTTGCCGATATTGGAATTGATCTTGACACGGAAATTGCGACCGATAATCATCGGTTCTAGCTCAGGATGGTTGATGTTAGCAGGAATTATAGCACGCCCCTCAGCAATCTCTTTCCTGACAAATTCCGCAGTTATTGGAGTAACCTTTGCTTTGCCTCGGGAAAATGAAGTAATCCACTTCTCAAGCTGCTGGTTTTCCCGGATAGCAACATATTCCATTTCCGGCGTAATGACTCCCTTGCGGGCGAAAAACATCTGTGTAACAGCAGAGCCCATCTGTACCTTACGTGAAAATCCCCAGGAGTTGCGTATTGGAGGTAATCCTTTTTCCGGGTCAATCTTGACAGAATAGTCTGAATAGGGACCACTGGTGTCATAAAGAGGAAACGAAGAGAACTCCTGTCCGTTACAGAGGTACGTTCTGCTTAGTTTCAGGCTTCTCATCCCCACTTCGATCGGATAAAGAGTCCCTTTAACATAGATTTTTTCAGAAAAAAGCTCTTCAACACAGCACTCAGGGCAGACATTGTTCCGGGTTACGTTGGTCATAGCAAAAGGTTAAACTGTCAGGCAGTGCAGGAGAAGCGGGAAGAGTGGGACAAATCGTGAACACAGAGCCAGCTTCATCTTTTCTTGCGTCAGCATTACCTGCATCAAGTTACAAGGGTTTACTCTCAGCGTTCTTTTCTCCCCGCTATAATCGTGGAAAAAATTCAGCACCCCCAAGATGAGAAACTATCAGTTACGATACTGAAATTCAGGGTATTATACAAATAATGTACTATTACAATTATAGACAACAAAAGGGTATGTTTTTTTCATAATTATACATATTTTATTCAACGAGTTGACCTGCTTGCAGAGCAGATTGAACGCTCACCAACATCAGGTTGTTTGTTGTCGTGTAACGGTTTTCGCCACATACATTAAAGAGGATTCAGACATACATAATTTAATTATCCGGATTAACAAATGAATAAGATAAAAATAGAGAATATTTTTGAGTCGCTGTTGTTTAATACTCGTTTTACCGTATTAACTTCAGTGTTAGGTTCTTTAGTCGCCTCTATTATTATGTATATTAAAGGTACGTTGTTGGTTTTTAATGGTTTATATATGTTTATTGGACAATTAAATAACTTTAATGATCTCAATGGACATGGTGGGGAGACACTTGTTACCGTGTTAATTTCCTCCGTTGATAATTATCTGTTTGCAACAGTATTACTCATTTTCAGTATGGGTCTTTATGAATTATTTATCAGTAAAATAGACCCTGCAAGTCGTACACCTGAATCTCGTCCAAATTGGTTAAATATTAAGAGTCTTGACGATCTTAAAGCAGCTCTTGGTAAAGTAATTCTAATGATCTTAATCGTTTCTTTCTTTGAAAAATCTTTAGATATCCAGTATCAGAACTCTTTGGATCTTTTGTATTTGGGTGTGGGAATTATTCTGATTTCTGGAGCTTTATTTTTGACGCATGTGCAAATGAATAATACTCACAAGTGATATTTTTATTACTTGTCGCCTGATAAGCGTATCAGTGTTTTTGTCGTGCGTGTGGCCTCTATCCGTCAGGATTATCCATCAACGAAGCCATGTCCTTTTATTCCGAATTTGCTTCCTGGTACGAACAGCTCTTCCCGTTTCGTGAGGAGGTCTATCGCTTTCTCCTCGAACATGCAGGCAATCAGGGAAGTGCTGTGCTTGATGCCGGGTGCGGGCCGGGTCACTATTGCTGCAGGTTTCAGCGTGATGGTTTTAGGTCAATGGGTATTGATCTCGATCCGAAAATGATTGAAGCAGCGGAAATAAGCTGTCCTGAAGCGGAATTTTGCTGTATGGACATTGCTGAGATTGGTTCTCGGAAGCGTTCCTTTCGTATGATCTATTCTATTGGCAATGTTGTGGCCCACCTTCCTCCTGACCGTTTTTCTGTTTTTCTTCGTGAAGTTTATACCGCTCTTGAGCCTGGGGGTTGCTGGATCTTTCAGGTAGTGAACTGGGACTATCTTCTCGGGTTTGGGGAGTATCGTTTTCCGGTAAAAACTGTTGGAGATGGTTCTGTGGCTTTTTATCGTCGTTATGCGCTTATTTCGCCTGAGCAAGTCGCTTTTGACGTTGAACTTGTTTTAGGCGACAAGAAGGTTTTCAATGAACAGGTAACATTGTATCCTCTTTCTGCTGACGTTTTTCTTCAAAGGCATAGCGCTGCAGGTTTTTCTCTCGCAGGGATCTATGCTGATTTCGATAAAACAGCTTTCAACAGGTTACACAATTCCGGCCTTATCATGATTTTTATGAAATAGCAAGGTAGTATGCTTGACCTGTAGTCTTCAGCGTGTAAAGGTTCGGATGAAGCAGCTTAAAAATGTTGTCTTCTGTTTCACCCTACCATCTCTCCCACATGTTGCAACTCCCACATCCTCCGGTAAAGCCCATCCCCGGTCATCAGCTCCCCATGCACACCCTGCTCCACAATCTTCCCCTTCTCAAGCACAAGAATTCGGTCATACTGCTCCATTCCTTTTAACCGGTGGGTAATCGTTATCAGCGTTTTGCCTGCACTGATGGCGTTCAGGGTTTTGGTCACTTCTCTCTCCGTTACACCGTCAAGGTTGGCGGTTGCTTCATCGAGAATCATGATCGGCGCACGTTGCAGCAGAATTCGGGCGATGGCGATGCGCTGACGCTCTCCTCCGCTGAGTTTCATGCCGTGCTGGCCACACCATTCATCGAGTTTTGAGGTGAAGTGGCTGAGCCCAGCGGCGGTGAGCGCTTTTTTGAGATCGTCGTCGGTAGCCTCTGGAGCGGCAAGGGTCAGGTTTTCGCGGATGGTTTCGGCGAAGAGGTAGGTTCTCTGCGAGACGAGGGCGATGTTTCGCCGTAGCTCTTCGGGGTCGAAAAGGGTGATGTTCTGGCCACCGATGGAGATGCTCCCTTCGCTGCTGTTCCAGAAGCGCATGAAGAGCGAGGTGATGGTCGATTTTCCTGCTCCGCTCGGGCCGACGATGGCGATGTGCTCTCCGGGGAGAACGGTAAAGGTGAGGCGGTCGAGTGCTTTTGTGGTGCTGCCGGGATAGGTGAAGCTGAGCTTCTCGACCTTGATAGCATGGTCAACCGGAAAGGGCAGCGGAGTGGCCGGGGCGACGGTCTCAGGCTTGGCGTCGAGGATCTCAAAGAGGCGCTCTCCGGCGTGCTGGTCGGCTTCGAGGTGCTTGAGGGTGGATGGCAGCGGGAGAAAAGGCTCAAACGAGGCCATGACGGCGAGGGTGATGATGGTGAGTGAAATACCGTTGACCGCACCGGTGTAGATTGAGGGAATGAGGGCCCAGAGAATGGCGATGAGGGCGCCATTCATGAGCAGGCCGGTTAGCGATTCGTGTAACCCTTCGATGACAGCGTTCTTTCTCTGTAGCTGTAGCTTGCCGCTTTCAGCGTTATGCATGGCGGAGAGGTGTGCTTGCAGCTTTCCGTAGAGTTGCAGCTCTCCGATGCCCTGAAAAAGGTCAAGCGCCAGCACCTGCTGCTCTGCCTTGTAGTTCATGATGCCGACCGAGACACCACGGCTTAAGTGCTGGGTGAGGAGCGGCACGCCGATGCCTGCAAGGGTGTGGAAGCAGAGGATGAGCAGCGCCGCCTGCATGGAGTAGACGCCGAGGAGAAACCACATCAGTGCGGTCACAAGCAGTGCGGTGAGCGGTGGGCCGAGAACTCTGGTGTAGATGTTTTCGAGGCTCTGGATGTCGTCAACAACCCGTTGCAGCAGGTCGCCGCTCTTGAAGTGCATGAGGCGTGCCGGTGCGAGTGGCTCAATGGCGTCGTAAAACCAGAGGCGCAATTTTGCAAGAATCCTGAAGGTGATGTTGTGGGAGATGAGCCGTTCTGCGTATCGGAATACTCCCCGGCCAAGGCTGAAGACCTGTACGCCTATAATACCGAGTTGCAGGCTTCCCGTCGGGGGTTGCAGGGCTGCCTTCGCGATGATGTAGGCGGAGGTCATCAGAAGGCCTATACCGCTGCCAGTGGTGGCAAACCCTATGAGTGCAGCGAGAGCCATCCAGAAGTAGTATGGTTTGACCAGTGCAATGAGGCGAAAAAATGTTTTCATGATTGTCTTTCCTGTTGCAGAAGCAGGCTGTCGTGGTAAAAGCCTCCGTTGGCGATCAACTCATCGTGGGTGCCGCACTGGGTGATTTTTCCCCCGCTGATGACGATGATCTGTTCGGAAGAGCGTATGGTTTCGAGCCGATGTGCGATGATGACGGTGGTTCTTCCTCTCATCAGCTCTTGGATGGAGCTGCGTAGAGCGGCTTCCAGTTCAGGGTCGGTGTGCGAGGTTGGTTCATCGAGTACCAGCAGCGGGGCGTTTTTCAGGAACGCACGGGCAAGCGCCACCCGTTGCGCCTCTCCTCCGCTGAGCCGTGCACCCTCTTCGCCAATCATGGTCTCAAGTCCGTCGGGCAACGTACTGACAAAGGTGGTGAGGCCGGTCTTTTTCAGAGCGCTTTCAATCTCCTCTGCTGAGGCCTCAGGTTTCGCAAGGAGAATATTCTCTCTCAGTGTGGCGTTGAAAAGATAGGGGTGCTGCGGAACCCAGGAAATCTGCTTGTGCCACGTTTCAAGCGGGATGGAGTGAATCGGGTTGCCGTCGATGGTGATGCGTCCTTTACCGGGCTCCTGAAAGCGGAGAAGCAGGTTGATCAGGGTACTTTTTCCGGCACCGCTTGGGCCAATGATGGCAGTGGTTTTTCCGGCGGGAAAGGTAGCGTTGATGCCCTCAAGCGCTGGCTGCGATCCTCCGGGATAGGTGTAGCTGAGATCGGTGAAGTGAATAGGCCTCTTTCCGGCACTCTCCTGCACGGCAAATGCAGGCTTCTGCACAGAAACAGGGGTACTCTGATCGAGGATGGCAAAGATCTCCTTGGAGGCGCTGACCCCTTCCATTCCGGCATGAAATTTTGTGCCAAGCTGGCGTAGCGGGAGGTAGAAGTCGGGGGTGAGTATCAAAACAAAAAGCGCGTGCTGAAAGGTGAGCTGACCAGCCATAAGCCGGAGTCCGATACCCACGGCAATGATGGCCATGCCAATGGTGCCCACCAGTTCGAGCGTCAGAGAAGAGAGAAATGCCACTTTCAGAACCCGCATGGTTGCTTGTCGGAATGTTTCGCCAGACTTTTCGATGGCGTCGTGCTGTCGTCTGCTCTGCGCAAAGAGTTTCAGAGTCGGCAGACCTTGCAGTACATCAAGGAAAAAGCCGCTCATCCGGCTCATGGTTTTCCACTGCTTTTCAGTCATGGCGCTGGCCGATTTCCCGATCAGGATCATGAAGAGGGGGATGAGAGGCGCGGTGCCGAGCAGTATGCCTCCTGAGATCGGGTCGCCGGGCAGGATGGTGCCAGCGATCAGGAGCGGCGTGAAGAGAGCAAAAAAGATCTGCGGAATGTACTGGCTGTAGTAGGCATCAAGTGCTTCAACTCCCTTAAGCAAGGTAGTGCTGAGCCGTCCGCTCTGTACCGATTTGGCATAGATTGGCCCCAGCGCGCCAATCGTGCTGGTCAGTCGGGTGAACACTTTCTCGCGGATAATGAGCGTACCACGGTTCGCTTCAGTATGGGAGAGCCAGTTGAAGGCCATCCGCAGGGTGCTGAAAAGTGCAAAAAGGCCGAGCGGCAGGATAAGCCTCTCCATACCGCTCTTATGGATAAAGGCGCTGTCGATAACCTGGCTGAGGTAGTATGCCTGGGTAATCAGCATGCCCGCAGCAAGAATTCCCGATATGATCGAAAAGATAAACGGCGTCCGTTCTTCTTTAAGCAACTGAAAGAGGCGCCTGTCAATATTCATGGTTTATGCATGTTCGTTGTTCTGGAAAAAACCGTAGTAGTGTACATAATAAAAGGGTTTAATGCAATGGGGGCTGCTTCTATGGATGGGAATGGTTCTTCGGCCCAATGAGTTCCCCTGAGGGAGGGGGTGTGGGTTTCTCACTGTTACCTTTCTTTTCACTTCCGTCTGAACTACCTTGAAATATTCGGTAGTTGTTGTTTCATCTTATCAGTCCTTATAGTATTGCTTGAACTCATCAACCGGCTCCCGATCCGAATAAATGTAGAGAGAGTTTCCAATTGGATCGATTATGGAAAATCCTCTATCTCCCCACGGATGGTCTTCAAGCGGTTTCGCCACTTGCAACCCTGCCGCGACTAATCGTGCATGTTCTGTATCGACATCATCAACCTTGAAATTGAGTGCGATCCCTTTGCCGCTGAATTCCTGCATGCCATCTTGTGGTTGCATGAACTGAATCGAAGGGCCATCACCGCCAATGCGTAGATTGATGTACCATCCGCAGTCAAAGACAGCTTTAGCCGAAAGATACAGCTCATAAAAACTGCGGCAGGCATCGACGTTTTTTGTAATGAAGCAGGTGGATAGTTCGTTGGTTTTCATAATCTCTCCTTTGCACAGTGAAAACAGAGCTTTGTTACGGCAAACGCAATGATTTGATTTTTATTGGTGAACACAGATATTTCTTTTTTGTAGCCACTCTTGCACATTTACGACACAGATATTTTGGCTCAGCAACAATAGATGCGATATCATCTATGTTTTCTTCGATATCGTGCTTGTCAAGCCTGCACAATGTTTTTTTGATTTTTGTGTTTTTCATGGACATGTTTTTGACAAAATATAATTTACAGAGGAATGTGAAGATCAGATTACTTTCTCAATGTCAGTCTGCCGTATTCCTCTCCCATCAGAATGTGTTTACAGTCGCCATTCCGCTCTTTTGGGGCTGTTAATGCAAAATCAACCTTATTTTGAAAGAGCATGACGAAGTCTGAACCGCCAAACAGGAAATATCCAAGCATAGCGCCCTTTTTGACGGTACTGCCGACCTTGATATTGTTTTCAAAATTAACCGAGCATACCTGCGACATACCGATTGGCAGCAATGCTACCAGTCCATATTTTTTGGTTTCAATAATGACGCAGCCACGTGTCTCAATATTCTGCCAGCCCGGTGTATTTGCATCAAGAGCGTATTTTTTTGTCTTGGGGTCCCATGTCAAAAATCCGCCAACAGCATCATCGCTCTGAATAATGCGCACCTCTTTTATGGTTCCGTCAACCGGAAAATGATAACGGTGATAATCGTTTACATCGAGAAATGTGTGCGTTAATGTTCCGTTGGCAAACGCATTTTTATACGCACTCCCTTCACCGACCAGAGCCGCTATGGACTTGAACACACTGGATTTGATGGTGACTCCTTTTTTATTCAGAATATTGGAGTTCTGGTCGATTTTCCATACGCCTTGAGGCTTTGAATCGGCAGGAGCTGCTACGATTGACGGGTTATTCTGGGCTGCAATAGGGCGTTGATCAGGTGATTTCAGATAGCGAGCAAAAAAGTCATTGAATGTTTTCCATTTTGACGGATCTTCATACCACCCCCTGTTCAGCCCGAATTGTTCATCCTCCAGGGCTTTTTTGTAGTACGCATCGTTCCAGGATCCCTCTTTACTTAAAGAGAGCCCCCAATCTTTTGTGAAGTTGATCAACCAGGTACGATAGGGTTCATGGTATTGCAGTGAGTTATTGTAATACCCTTTGTATTTTAGTTTTGGAAGCGGTTGATCATTAACGAAATAAAAGTAATCCAGACTCTGATCAATCTGATCGTACAGGGTTGAGTAAGCGGGATTTGGCAGGATTGACCAGGGTAGTGCTTTTGCCGCCCAATCTATAAAATTATAATACTCCTCCAGCGTCCTGACAGGGTTGGTTACCTTGTCGGGATTTATTTTACCTGTTTTTTCGATTGACTCGATGAGCATACTTCTCAGTTCAGCGTTATGCTCTACCATGGTTATCAACTGCTCTGTTATCGGTTCATGCTTTGCTGTTCCAGAGTTGATCTCCTCTGCAAGAGCGCTGAAGCTTAAAAATGAGTACAGTGTAAAAACAGAGAGTAACCGTACCAGAAAATTGATCTTTTTCATAATTCGTCTCCTTCTGAAAAAGTTATGCTTTCGCTGAATACATCTATTTCCGGCAGTATCGCTCGATTTTCCGGTTTTTGCACTAAAAAATCTTGAGTCGCGGCAGACTGGCAATCCCTTGACAGAGCCGCTAAACCTACAGTCCTACCGTTTCGTCGATTCATATTACGATAATACGCAAAATACAACTCAACGAAAGAGGTTTTATTCTAAAGTCGCCTGCTGCTTGTTTGCAGTTGTAACGGTACTTGCTGCTTTTTTCATTTATTCTGTGTTTTTGTAAAATACGTTTTACAAATATCAGTAACTATTGCCAATGGAAAACTTTTCAGAATCAAAGGTTATTCACTTTCGCCTGAGAGCTTCTGCGGTGAATCCGGTGGTGTTTGAACCTCCAAAAATGTCGAGCACAACATCGTCCTCGTCGGTCAGCATCTTGATAAAAAACGCAGGAAGTTCTGAAGGGAATCTTGCCGGATGGCGTTCAATGCCGAGTTCCTTGCATATCCGCAGATAGCTCGAATTGCTCTCGGTATTCGGTATCGA
Source organism: uncultured Chlorobiaceae bacterium (assembly GCA_903843305.1). GTDB lineage: Bacteria > Bacteroidota > Chlorobiia > Chlorobiales > Chlorobiaceae > Chlorobium. The sequence continues at coordinate 10,136 of CAIMPI010000002.1, read as the reverse complement.
GAGAAGGTTGGAAGGAATTGCTCCACCGTTATCCTTGCCAAACCCGTCACTGATGTCATGGCCTGATGGGCGCTTTTTGGGGGTGTAGAAACTCTCCGGGTCCTCAATCAATTTTTTCATACGATCAGAATAGGGAGTCAGTACCTTCCTGACATCGGCTTTCGGAAAGTCGGTTTTACTAAACCACCATACCGTGTTGACAGAATCCTTTGCACGAAGCTTTCGTTTGTTGACCCATTCAATTGGTGATGGCAACTTTGCCGGATTGAGCCAATAGAAATCCTCCGCCAGTTGAAATCCGATCTCATCGCAAAAGGCCAGGAGTACCCGGAAGTTGTACAGAGAACGTGATGGAATACCAGAACGATATGCACCGCCCAAATCAAGAACGAAACTTCCGCTCTCCTTGAGAACCCGGAAAACCTCTTGGCCGAATGGCTTAATCCACTGGACGTACTCTGTCTCCTCAACATTGCCGTAACTCTTTTGGCGCCGAAGTGCAAAGGGGGGCGATGTCATAACCAAATCAATGCAATTGTCTGGCAACTCTGCGAGAAGTTCAAGAGTAAGCTTCTCCTTTGGCTGTATGGTAAAGTGGTGTACTCTGCATTGAGGGGTGTTTTTTCTCACGAGTGAAGGAGATTCATTGCGCCGTGGATCACAGCAACAACGTCAATCTGTTCTGATTTAATATGATAAATAATGGGGTAAGGGCCTTCTATGACTTCACGAATCTGATCATTCTCATATTCAGGAACCATTCGGCCCGACAATGGGAAATCAGCGATCTGTCGGGATTTTTGGGTCAGGTGATCGACCATACGTTTGTCATATACCGGCGAATCCAGCGCAATATGATCGTGGATGGCATCCAAATGTGCCTCGGCTGTAACTGTCCAGTAGACTTTCATTCTGGTAGGCCATACTTAGCGCGGACTTCCTGTACGTCCTTGATTCGGCCTGCATTGCTGTCCGCCAAGCCGCGTTCAATTGCTTCACGAACGTATATTTCGTGCATCAGGTCATCCCATGTAGCTTTCGGGGGCAGAAGGTCAATGAGTTTATGCGCTTCTTCCTTTTTCATTACCGTTGACATAATGTAATTTTCTTGGTGACTGTTGTTAGAAATCCTTCAGGATTGATACAGCAGCAGGGGAGTTCCAAGCTCCAAACTCTTTCTGTGCTATCAGATCCGGATTGATGTATTGACAATCCTCCATCCATTCGTGGCGGAGCAGTTTTTCGGTAATGGTTGTTTTGCCTGAACCATTTGGCCCTGCGACCACAATCAATCCCGGTTTTTGAGCATCTGTCATGATGGGATGGATTTTTTTTTGAGATAAAACCGCCTCGGCAATCATGTCGTTAAGTTTTTTGAAATGTTCGTCCAGAATTTTTTTGTGCGAACCCTTGCGTCTTCTCCTACTTGATGGATTAACAGGGCGAGATGCTTTTCACCCTCTTCTTCAGTCCTGTACCTGTATCCTATTTCAGGAAGGTCTCTTAAAATCTGAACTTTATCGTAGATTGATCTTACGACTCTTGCCGCAGCAGATGGGTTATCTCGGGAAATATACTCATGAATATCTTTCAACCACATCTCCGATTCTGTTGTCCATCTTATTACTGCCATGTTTTAATTCGATGTTCCATTGTTTCATTAGAAATCAAATTTCCTTTCCTTGAATCCTGCAATCCTTTGGCTACCATCCGTTCAAACACAATTCCCCTTAAAATTTCATCATAGCTGGAATCTTCAAGTTGAGAGTGAACGATTTCTACTATTTTTTCTTTTACTGTTTCCATGATAATTCCATAGTTAAATTAGATTTCAGGCATAAGGTTATAACGTTACGTGTGAGCGGCGCCGCCAATGATCCTACCGCGTAGCGCCGCCTGCTTTCTCGGCGTCCGCTCGACACGATTGTTAGATATTTTGTTCGTACTCGCAAATGTCTTATCCTCCCATATGTGCACGGTGAAACATTACTGCCATTTTTGCCTTGTAGTCCTCCCCGTTGGCGGCTGCCCACTCGGGCTCCGCAAACTTGACCATGTAGCCAGCTAACAGGCGTGTTAATGACCTTGCTTCGTGCTCGACTCGATTGGCGAGTTCGACAATTGGAGCGAAACCTGCGGAATCGTTGTCAGCGGGCCAACCATTCTCCTGAACCCACCGGTGGATGAGGACATGGCGGTCTTCAACATACGAGTTCAGGCGGGCTTCAAGATCAGGGGCGATGTCGCCTTTCGCTGAGAGTGCCTTGATGACGTTCTTGGCAGGCACTTTGAACGCACCGGCGGGAACGTAGCCGCCAGTCTTCTCAAGATACCCTGGATCAGTCTGCATTTTGAAGAATTCGAAGATGGGGATAAGCGCCGTCTCGAAAATTTGCGCAAAGGCAACGGCTCGACCAATGGCAGCGTAGGCTTGTTCCATGCGTACCTTCCAAGTAACTTAAATTTAACTCGCTGAAATTGCGTATTTCATATTTTTCTATTTTGCCCACCAACTTCGGCAAAAAGTGGCAAAAATTATTTCATGATAAACCCAGGCCTCTGGTTGGGTAAGGCGACTAACGTAGAACTAACCGGCGCTGCGCGGCTTTATCGCGCAGCGTCCAGAGAGCGGAGCGAACGAGGTTGAGCGCCGGGTTAGACCGACTTTTCACGGAAGCCTCTGCGTATCCAACCCGCCGACCACCCGAGCACGAGCAATACAAGCGATGGCCCCAGCCACCATGCGAGCGACAGAAGGACATGCTTTCCTTGATCTGCTCCAAACTGTGACATGATCTGACGATGCTTTTCATTGACCTTCGCCACCTCAGATGAGAACAGCTTTTGGTTCTCGGTTGGTGACGTTGCAATCTTTTCGAGGGTGGTGATTGCCTCGGCGTCAGTCTTTGCGGCAAACCATTTCTCTCGGAGCATGATCCCCGACAATTCCGCTTTCTCGGTGCGAGAAATTGCCTCAGCAATAGTGTCTGATCCATCGCGCACCCAGTTGTATTGAAGTTGCTCGAACGTGGGGCGCCCATCGTACGCAACAAAAGCCACAACGACTCCATAGAGTGCGGTGATGACAACCCATAGACGTCCCCAACCTCCCATGCGCATATATCCTCCTTGTGAGGTATAACAATAATTAGATTCATCCGCCTAAACCGCAGGTTTTTGAATTACAACCCATATAATGCGAAACTTTTAAAGTGTGTAAAATGCTGTTAATTCTATTAATATCATATTAATATCAATCACTTATACCGTTATAATATTTTATTTCAGCGCGTTATATTGGGTCGGTATAACTACGCTGATGTCAACCTGTCAATAAAGCTCTGAGGTTGGTATTGTATGACGCTAACCACACTGCATATCTTTACATCTTCCTTCCGACACAACAAGCCTACGATCTGTTGCCATCAGCATAACGTTGTTTCATTGGCTGACAAGCGGAAACGCATCAGGGTTACGAATTGATTTAATGGAAAGATCAATATCTAATAATGGCCAATACAAATGCTCTTGGTGATGGAGTTCTACATTGCAGATTTTGCCAACGGGAGCTTCCTTGAACCAGGGAAACTCAGTGTAGGGTAGAAACAGCTCTTCTTCTCCAACAAGAATCCAAAAGCCATAAGGAGAAATATTTGTTACTTCAACGAGGGAAGTGCTGACGCCATGCGTTGTGTATGTCATTGAGGTGCTCCGTAATCAAAGAAAAGGCTTCAGTTATTTCATGTTGAGAAAGGCCTGTGCTTTTTTCCAATTCTAAATGGGGTGTAAGCCAGAATTTCGCTTCACCATGTTGGTTTTGCACATGGATGTGCATTCTTGGTTCTTCACGAGAGAAAAAATAAAACCTGAAACCGGCCTCACGAAAAATTGTAGGACTCATCTCGTTGTTTGTCTCCAAAATGTATGAGTTAACCCTCTCTCCCCTATAATACGCAAATTCCCAACCATCTAAAACCCCTCCACCACAAACCAAACCCCGGTCGCAATCATAATCACACTGGCCACCCGGTAAAACCATTTGCGCATTCTGCCGCTGATGCTATTCACCACCTTCCCCACAAGAATCAGCGCTGGCGCGGTGCCGATGCCGAAGAGCATCATTATCAGGGCGCCTTGTAGCATTCCTGCAAAGGGGTGAGGAGCCTCCATGGCGGCTCGTGCGGCGGCGAGGAGGGCGGTGTAGGTGAGGCCGCAGGGGAGAAAACCGAGGACGATGCCCATGGGGTAGTAAGCGCCGATGGAGCGTGGGGCTTTGAAGAGGGCCATGATCTTTTGGATGATTGAGTTGCCGGGGGTGCAGCTCCTGGTTGGGGAGCTCCGTGGCAGCCACTCTGCGGTGGAGAGGCCCATGAGGATGATGGAGAGTCCGGCGATGATCATGATGGTTCGCTGGAGCTGCTCAATGGAGGTGGTAAGGACAAGGAATGAGCCGGAGAGGCCGACAAGGGCGCCGAGGATGGTGTAGGTGGTGATTCGCCCGAGGTTGTAGAGCAGGTGGTGAAGCACTCCCTGCCGGGTTTCGCCGACGGTGAAGGCGGCAACCACCGGGCCGCACATGCTGATGCAGTGGCCGAATCCTCCGGCAAGTCCGGAGAGCAGCATGGCGAGAAGGGGGGCGCTGCTCATGGGCTCTTCCTCTTTGCGGGCGTTCTGAGCCTTGGGGGCTTTGCCGCTGTTGCTGGCTCATCGTCATCGTCAAGCATTCGGTATTTCGGCGCTTCTGGGTCGTCGAACTGGCCGCTTTTGACGGCCCAGATAAAGAGGAACCATGCGGCGACACCGACAAAAAAACCGATGCCGATCAGGTAAAAGGTGGTGCTCATGGTTGCTTGGTCACAGGTTTTTCAGCCGCAGAGAGTTGCTTACCACAACAAGGGAGCTGGTCACCATCAGCAGTGCGGAGATGATGGGGTGCAGCGCCCCGGACACGGCAAGTGGCAACGCTATGAGATTATACGAAAAGGCCCAGACAAGGTTCTGCCTGATGATGGAAAAACATCGCGCGGAGCTTGTAATCAGGGTGTTGATGAGCCTGAGATCGTCGTTCAGGATGGCAACACTGGCGCTCTCGAGGGCAATGGCGGAGGCGTGGCCGAGGGTGACGCCGATGTCGGCTTCGGTCAGGGCGGGAGCGTCGTTGATGCCGTCGCCGACCATCATGACGCACTCTCCCTTTGCTTTCAGGGCGCGGATCACCGCCGCTTTTTCGAGGGGGCCAAGCCCGGCCTGCACGTCGGTGATGCCGCATCTGGCAGCGATGTAGTTGGCCACTCCACGGTTGTCGCCGGTCAGCATCATCAGGGCAAACCCTTTTTTCCGCAGCACTTCAATAAGGGGAAGGGCGTCGTTGCGCAGGTCATCAATCATCCCGATCACTCCGGCCAGCTTGTGGCCGCAGGCGACCATCACCACGGTTTTGCCTTCAGCTTCGAGCGATGCGGTGTGAGCAATCTGTTCACGCTCCATCTGAATACCCTCCTCATCCATAAAGGCTTTTGAGCCCGCCCGCCAGAGAGTTCCTTCAATCACCCCTGAGACTCCTCTGCTCGGAGTTGCCCTGAACTGTGTTACCGTCAGCCGATCACCCTGCCATGCAGCCACAAGGGCGCGGCCGGTTGGGTGCTCCGAGGCGGCTTCGAGCGAGGCGACATGCTGCATAAACGTTGGCGTGAGGCCGTAGTCGTGCAGGTCAGTCATGGAGGGTTTGCCGGTGGTGATGGTGCCGGTTTTGTCGAGTACGACCGTGGTGGTTTTTGAGACGGTCTCAAAAATATCGCCCCCTTTGACGAGAATGCCTCTCTTTCCGGCCGTGGTGGTACCGACCAGAATGGCAAGCGGCGTGGCCAGACCAAGTGCGCAGGGGCAGGCGATGACGAGCACCGAGACGGCGTTCATCAGGGCGGTGACGGTGCTGGCTGAGGTGAGTTTCCAATAGAGAAAGGTGGCAAGCGCGAGGATGATGGTGGCTGGTACAAAGTAACCGGCGGTTTTGTCGGCAATGCCCTGAATCGGCGCCTTGCGTGCCTGGGCATCCTCCACCGTGCGGATAATACGGGCAAGCAGGGTGCTCGCCGCATTGCCGGTGACGCAGATGCGGAGCCTGCCATTCATGGAAAAGCTTCCGGCAAAAACATCGCTGCTTACTGCTTTCAGCACAGGATTCGACTCACCGGTCAGCATCGCTTCGTTCACCTCAGCTTCGCCATCCACCACCCTGCCATCAAGCGGAATCCGGTCGCCAGGGATGATCTCAATCATCTCGCCGCTTTGAACCGAAGCCACAGCCACCATGCTGGTTTCGCCACTCTCCGCCACCCTCAGCGCCTCATGCGGTTGCAGCTCAGCCAGCTCGGCAATGGCGTTGCCCGCCTTGAGCCTTGAGCCTGCCTCCAGAAACCGGCCCAGCAGAATGAAGGTGATAATCATTGATGCGGTATCGAAAAATATCTCCCCCCCATAGAAAATCATGGCAATGCTGTAACCGTAGGCCGAGAGTGCGCCAAGCGCCACCAGCACATCCATATTGAGCGTTAATCGTCTCAGTGATCGGACAGCGCTTGAGAGAAAGGGATAGCCTGAGTAGAAGAGCACCGGCGTGGCCAGCGCCCATGAAATAAGCTGGAAAGCAAGCCGGTAGCGCTCCTCAATTCCCTCAAAAAAACCGGCGTAGAGTGCGGAGCTAAAGAGCATGAGCTGCATGGAGAAAAATCCTGCGGTGCCGAAGCGCAGCAGCAGCTCCTGTTTCTCCCGGGCAAAAATATCGGCAGTTCCGTTGCCATGGCAGGGGTGGGGCAGGTAGCCGATGGAGCGGATGGCATGCAGTATGTCCTCAAGGCTCACCTGTTCACCACTCCAGGTGATGGTTGCCTTGTGGGTGGCATAGTTCACCCTGACGGAGAGTAGACCATCGATCTTCATCAGAAACTTTTCGATGAGCCAGACGCAGGAGGCGCACCTGATTCCCGAGAGCAGCAGCTCAATCCGGTGCTCGTTGCCGCTGATGGTGACGGTGTCGCTGAAGGCCGAGGCCTGGAGTTTTACCTCGGTTGCCGGAGGGCCCGGCTGCCAGTCGCACCGCTGGTTGTAGAATGCGTCAAGCGAGTTGCTGTGGATAAGCTCGTAAACGCCAAGGCAACCGTGACAGCAAAACACCTTGCGCTCTCCGTTGATCTCAACGATAATGGCCGATGCCCGGCTTGTCTCCTGCAGGCAGTGGTCGCAGCGTAGCATCTCAGTGCCGGATTTCTCACTCTCTGACATTGAAGGTAAAGGCGGAATTGTTCAGTTCACGAGAGAGAATGGTAGCCTGCCAGAGCGTTTGACCGCTCATGCAGCGTACAATAACTCCTTTGCCCTCATAGAGGCAGGCGCTTTTTTTGACCAGCGTCACCTGATTTTTGCCCATCTGCATTCCAGGCATTGAGAGATCGAGCAGCATCGTCTCAGGCAGCTTGTCGCATGGGGTCACCGTGACGCTGAAGGTGAGCTCCTTCATGGCGTGTACCGGCTTTGGCTCAATGTTCAGCGTGACGGTTCGCTGGCCTGCCGTGATGGTGCAAGGGGCCTTGTGGATATTACTTTCCTTTGTCTGGAAATAGTGCGTGCTGTTTTCGTAATAGTTGTTGTCCACAAGGCCGTCGGCGCTCGTGTAGGCCACATAGATCCCGCAGCCCATGGCAAAGAAAAAAATCGGGTAAACGATGTAGAAAAAAAGCTTCATAGAAAAACGCTTTCTCTGTTAAGTGAAATGCCGCCTCCGGAGATGTTGAGATGCAGTTGTTCCAGCTTGCCGGTTGATTTCACCAATATACCTCCATGCAGTGCAGAAAATGGCGGCAACAGGAGCGAATGTTCGCCGATAAGAATGACGTTGTCGGGCGAAGAGAGTTCAAGGACAAGCGGCTTTCCACCATTATTATAGATGGTGTAGGAGTAGCGGTTCAGTCCCGACGGCAGGGGAGCATTGTCGCGGGTGACAAGAAAGTCAACCAGAGGACGGCTCCAGAGCAGCAGAAAAAGAGCAATTCCGGCAACGGCGGTTGCGCCTCCAAGCCAGAATGTTTTTGGACGGAATATTCGACCTTTATAGTTCGGGAACGCTGGCATACCTCTCTTTTCGCTGAGCACCCGGCAGGCGTCGATACATTCGGCGCAGGCAATGCAGGCGGAACTTAACCCTTTTTTAATGTCGATGCCAACCGGGCAAACCTTGACGCACTCATCGCACTTCATACAGGTATCATTCCTTGAAACATCGTACTCAATCACCAAGGTATCCTTGTCGAAGAGGGCATTCTGCAGCATGGCGTAGGGGCAGATCGAGGTGCAAAATCTTCTTCCAAGAAACGCCAGTTCCAGATAGACCGCCACCCAGAGAACCAGAAAAAAGGAGGTAATGGTTGTCGAAACAAAGAGGGTGTTCAGCGTTTCAGCAGGTGGCACAAAGTACCAGATCATGGTGATCGACACCAGAGCAGAAAGGGGTATCAGAAGAAGATTCTGAAGATTATTCTGCTGTTTTCTGCCAAACAGCTTTGCGAGGCTCTGGCTCAGGTCGAGCAGTACTGTCTGGGGGCAGAGCCACCCGCACCAGACTCTTCCGAAAATGACCGTAACGAAAGCAATAAAAAGCAGGAAAAAGAGCGAAACGCCAAGAATGAGATAGAATTCCCGGATCCAGATAACCGATCCGAAAACATAAAGTTTGAGTGTTGAAATATCAAACCGGAGCGCACTCTGGCCATTGATGGCAAGAAACGGCAGGCCGGTGAGGATGACAGCCTGCAGTGACTCGATGGCTCTTCGGTATGGTTTCCACAAAATGGCAAGCTCCTGACTTGGTGAGAATTACTTTTTCCTCAGGCTTTCCAGAAAGGCAGCCACCTTGCTGATTTTTTCTGAACCAATCTGAGGAAGGAATGCTGGCATACCGTTGGGGCGTCCCTTGGCAATGGATTCATAGATATCTTTCTGGGTTCCCCCGTATTTGAGCGTTGCAGATGTCAGATTGGGGCCGATACCTCCAGTTGCATCAGCGTTATGGCAGGGTGCGCAAGTATTTGCAAAGATCTCTTTGCCCTCCCTGATGGCATCCTTGTCGCCCGAGTACTGCTTGACGGCAACTGATTTCTCTGATTTCGCCGCTGCTGCCATCTCCTTGTCAAACCCTTTGTAGAATGACCAGCCGGAAATGGCCGGGGTATAGGAGACGATATAGCCGATCAGAAAAATAATCATCCCGAAAAAAAAGAGCAGCCAGCCTTTGGGGATTTTGTTATGGCTCTCCTGGGGTTCTCCGGTATCATGCATGTTCATCTCCTTTTCGATCAATTCTGTTGTTCATTTATCGTCATCAAGCATTCTGTGTTTTGGCTCCTCAATCTTCTGCTTTCGTTTCGGATTGTAGTAGTACGCTATGATTCCTCCCGAAATAATGGCGAGAAGCACGGTAAACAGCAGATAAGCCAAACCTGAAATATTCATTTTGTGACCTCCATGTTCTTGACATCCCGTCCAAGTTTCTGAAGGTAGGCAATAAGGGCATCCATCTCGGTAAGCTCCTTCTGCAGTTCCGGGGGTGTTACCTTGTCACGGCTCTCTTTTGAGGAATAGTTTGCGTCAGTGACTGTTGCCCGGTATTGGTCGATCTGTTGCTGAACGTCGTTTTCAGAGTAGCCATAGCCCAGCGTTGATGTTTTTTTGAACGAGTAGCTTATGTCGAGCCGGTTTTTGGCAAGCCAGCCGTACGGTGGCATGTTGGACTTTTCAAACATGCTTTGTGGGCTGTCGAGATGTTTGTAATGCCAGGAATCAGGATATTTTCCTCCTACTCTGTTCAAATCGGGTCCTGTGCGGCGGGAGCCCCAGAGGAAGGGACGGTCGTAAGCGAACTCCTCCGGTTTTGAGTACTCGCCGTAGCGGAGCACTTCGGTTCTAAGTGGGCGAACAGTCTGGGTATGGCAGTTGTTGCACCCTTCACGCATATAGATGTCACGCCCCTCCTGTTCCACCGCAGTGTAGGGTTTTATGTACGGGCTGACAGGTTGCGTCGAAGGCATAAAGAGAGGAATAAAGACGGTAACGGTGGTACCGATCAGGATAACAACGGCTGCAAG
>CAIMPI010000001.1 GCA_903843305.1 uncultured Chlorobiaceae bacterium | reverse complement strand
TCTGATTGTCAAGTCTCCGCGCATGGACGCAAGATACCATTAGTGCGAAAACTCGGAAATCAGAAAATGCTAACCGCAAATAAAAAAATGACTTAATTTTTCGGGTCGGCAGATTTTCAAAAAGTGGCACAACTCAGGAAAGTAATAAAAAAAAAGGGAGATGTGAATCTCCCTTTTTTTGATTTAGCCTGCAGAGACTATCGCTCATTAGCAAAGCCCTCTCGGGTTTCTGCTATTACCTCATTACCTTCCTTGGAAGAAGCCGTTTCTTGGCCTTCACCAGTCAGTTTGATAGCTTTATATCTCTTTAGTCCGGTACCAGCAGGAATCAGTTTGCCGACGATCACGTTCTCTTTAAGACCAGCAAGATAATCAACCTTTCCTGCAACAGCAGCATCAGTCAACACTTTGGTAGTTTCTTGGAACGATGCCGCAGAAATCACACTCTCAGTCTGAAGGGCTGCGCTTGTAATACCCAGCAGCACCGGATGAGAGGTTGCTTGAAGGGCTGGTTCAAAAGCAATCATACTTTTACTATTCTTGCGAAGCTCACGATTCAGCTTGGTAATATCACGGATTTTATGAAGCTGACTCTCCTGAATCCTTGCGGGAGCATCGCCTTTCTCAGTAATTCGTACCTTTTCAGCAATACCTTTGTTGGACTCAACAAAGGCGCTGCGGTCAATCAGGTCACCAGGAAGCAGCTCAGTATCACCGGGCTCTTCAACCCGCACTTTCTGAAGCATCTGGCGCACAATAACTTCAAGATGCTTGTCATTGATCTCGACACCAGCATTAATCTGGTAAACTTTCTGAATTTCGTTCACAAGATACTGCTGCACAGCATTGGGACCCTGAATACGCAGAATGTCTTGTGGCGATACGGCGCCATCAGTCAGTGGATCACCAGCCTTGACTTCATCGCCCTCGTTTGCCAGCACATGTTTTCCAACCTGAACATAATAGACCTTCTCTTCACCAAAGTCATTTTTAACCTTGATTTCTTTACTGCTTCTGCGCTGTGAGCCAAAGCTGACATATCCGTCGATTTCAGTAACGATTGCAGGATCAGTCGGAATGCGTGCTTCAAACAACTCGGTGACTTTTGGCAAACCAGCAGTAATATCACCACCAACACGATCAAGGTTCCTTGGTACCTTGGCCATGATATCACCAGGATTAACCTTCTGTCCATCCTCGACATACAGATTCGACTTGATTGGCACTGGATAGGTTTTTCTAACCTCGCCACTTGCATCAATAATCATCAACCTCGGCTCCCTTGTTTCGGTCGCTCTCAATTTGGTTCGCCAGTTAATAATAGTATGCTGTGAGAACCCGGTCTGAGGATCAACCTCTTCTTTGTAGGTGACGCCTTTTTCAATATCTGCAAATTTAATGATACCGGGCAGCTCGGCAATAATCTGAGTGCTATTGGGTTCACTACTGAACATCACCTTATCTTTCTTGACAAGAGAACCGTTCTTACAGTGAAGGTGCGCACCATGCGGAACCATATAACGTTTAAGTATTTTTCCAGATTCGGGATCGACAATATTAATCTTTCCGTTTTTCTGAATAACAATAATACGGAGATCCTCGACGCCGTCTTCATTGATCGCAGTATGTTCTACAGTCTTGATATCCTCAAACTGTACCTGACCATCATAGAATGCCTTGGTCTCAGTTTCAGAAATACCGCCCTGTGCAGTACCACCCTGGTGGAACGTACGAAGCGTAAGCTGTGTTCCTGGTTCGCCGATCGACTGAGCAGCAATAACACCAACCGCCTCACCGATTTCAACAAGCTCATGCACCGAAAGGTTTGTCCCATAGCATTTTGAACAGATGCCGATTTTAGACTCACAGGTCAGCACTGAACGAATTTCTGACTCTTCAACCCCGGGTGTCTCCTGAATAAGCTCGGCAAGTTCTTCGGTAATAATTTCACCAGAGCTTACAACCACCGTGTGGTTCAGTGTATCAACAATATCACGGGCAGCAACACGTCCCTTGATTTTTTCGCGGAACTTGATCTGGCCACTTGTCTCCTCCTCAATATTCCGATGAACATAGAGACCTCGTGTAGTTCCACAGTCATCAATAGTGACAATGACATCCTGCGCAACATCGTGAAGCCTTCTGGTCAGATATCCGGCATCGGCTGTTTTCAGTGAGGTATCTGAAAGACCCTTGCGGGCACCATGTGTTGAAATAAAGTACTCGAGAACGGTGAGCCCTTCCTTAAGGTTCGATATAATCGGGTTTTCAATAATTTCACCCGGCTGTCCAGACATGGACTTCTGCGGACGGGCAATAAGACCTCTCATTCCGGTCAACTGACGAACCTGTTCTCTGGAACCGCGAGCTCCAGAATCAAGCATCATATAGAGTGGGTTGAATCCGTCACGGTCTTTTTTAAGCTTCTGATATGACTCTTCTGCAACAATGTTCGAGGTTTTCTGCCAGACATCAACAATCTGATTATACCGTTCATTGTCCGTCAACGTACCACGATTATATTCTTTGACAACTTTGGTGCTATCCCGCTGAGCATTTTTTATATGCTTCGCCTTGGTTTCAGGTACAATAGCATCAGAAAGGCCGACTGAAAGCCCTCCTTTCATTGCATAATGGAAACCAACCTCCTTAATATTATCAAGGAATTTTGCTGTTTCAACATTACCAACCTCACTACTCAAACGTCCAATCAGCTCTTTTGCAACCTTTTTATCAATAACCCGGTTAATAAAGCCAATTTTTTCAGGCACATGCTGGTTGAAGATAACCCTTCCAACAGTGGTAAGCAGAATAGACTGCTTTTCAATCTGCGATTTCAGCCAGACTGACTTTTCAGACGTTGGATCAACAATCGTGTCAAGAACACGCAGTGAATCAAATTTCTGATCGACTTCGCCACCATACTGAACGAAAATCTGTGCGTGAAGACCAACACGCTCTTCATTGTAAGCTATAAGTACATCTTGCGGACTATAGAATATCTGCCCTTCGCCGACATCTCCTGAGCGCGACTTCGTAAGATAATACATACCCAATACCATGTCCTGCGAAGGAACTGTAACTGGTTTCCCTGACTGGGGCAGAATAAGGTTATGAGATGATAGCATGAGCAGAGACGCTTCAAGCTGGGCCTCCTGCGACAAAGGAATATGAACCGCCATCTGATCACCATCAAAGTCAGCATTGAACGCTGTACAGACAAGAGGGTGAATCTGAATAGCCTTCCCTTCGACAAGGAGAGGCTGAAAAGCCTGTATACCGAGACGGTGAAGGGTTGGTGCCCTGTTAAGAAGCACCGGCCTGCCATCAATGACTTTTTCAAGCACATCCCAGACAACCGGATCCTTCCTGTCAATAAGTTTTTTTGCAGATTTGACCGATTTTGCAATACCACGATCTACAAGCCGACGAATCACAAAGGGCTGAAACAACTCAATGGCCATACTTTTCGGCAGACCACACTCATGTAGTTTCAATTCCGGACCGACAACAATCACCGAACGACCAGAGTAATCAACCCTTTTTCCTAGCAGATTCTGACGGAATCGACCCTGTTTACCTTTGAGGGCATCCGAAAGCGACTTCAGAGGCCTGTTTGACTCGCCGGTCTTAACCGCATTGGCTTTGCGAGAATTATCAAACAAGGCGTCTACTGCTTCCTGAAGCATTCTTTTTTCATTTCGAAGAATGACCTCAGGAGCACGAATATCGATAAGTTTTTTAAGACGGTTGTTCCGGATAATTACCCTTCGATAAAGGTCATTAAGATCCGACGTAGCAAACCTGCCTCCTTCAAGAGGAACAAGAGGACGAAGTTCCGGCGGAATAACCGGCACAACCTCCATCACCATATACTCTGGCTTATTGCCCTCATAAACGTACGGTTCAGGAAGCTCATCTTCAGGGAACAATCCTTGAGGCTTTTTGCGGGTTTTCTTATGCGGCTCATAACTTTTCCTGAACGCCTCGACAACTTTCAGTCGTTTCAGAGCATCAGCTCTTTTTTGTTCTGAATTACTCTCCTTCAGAACCTTGCGCAGGTGTATCGCTGATGCATCAAGATCTATGTTCTTGAGCAGCAAATGAATCGCTTCCCCTCCCATTTTAGCAACAAACTTGTCCGGATCAGAATCCTCAAGGTCCTGATTATCCTCATACTCTGTGATAATCTGGAAATACTGCTCTTCAGTCAGACGGTCTAACTTCTTGATTCCCTGCTTTTCGCCTGGTTCTCCAGGATTTATGACAACGTAGACTTCATAGTAGATAATCCTTTCAAGCTCCTTGGTTGAAAGATCAAGCAGTGCACCGATCTTGCTGGGAACCGAACGGAAAAACCATGTATGGACAACCGGAACAGCTAAGGAAATATGACCCATACGCTCCCTGCGAACACTTTTGGTTGTCACTTCAACGCCGCAACGGTCGCAGATAATTCCTTTATAGCGAACTCTCTTGTACTTGCCGCAATAGCACTCCCAGTCCTTTGTTGGACCAAATATCTTTTCACACATCAAACCATCACGCTCTGGCTTGAATGTGCGATAGTTAATCGTCTCCGGCTTCAGCACCTCTCCCCTTGAATGGGCAAGAATACTTTCAGGGGACGCTATACTAAACTTTATTCTTGAAAAGTCACCTTTTAAGGGCGACGCTCCCTGTGAAAAAATCATAGTCAATATCCTTGTTAAACGACTCTTGTTAACGTTCGTTAATTATGTACACGTCAATTAACGCATTACTAAGGAACCTTGTCGTCAATACGAATTTCAAGACCCAGACCCTGCAACTCCCTTACAAGGACATTGAAGGACTCAGGTATTCCCGGCTCCGGCAGGTTCTGGCCTTTAACAATGGCCTCATAAGTTTTGTTCCTTCCTATCACATCATCCGATTTGACCGTCAGCATTTCGCGAAGTATGTTTGATGCTCCATAGGCTTCCAGCGCCCAAACCTCCATTTCACCAAATCTCTGACCTCCAAATTGGGCCTTGCCTCCAAGTGGCTGCTGGGTTATAAGTGAGTATGGACCAGTGGAACGAGCATGGATCTTGTCATCAACAAGATGACTGAGCTTTAACATGTAAATATAACCAATGGTCACTTCGTCATCAAACCGTTCGCCGGTACGTCCATCAAAAAGACTAACCTTGCCATGAGCAGGAAGGGCAGCCCTTTCGAGTTCATGCTGCACTTCCTCATAAGTTGCGCCATTAAAAATAGGAGTCTTGAACTTTACCCCCAAAGTCTTGGCAGCCCAGCCAAGCGATGTTTCGTAGAGCTGGCCGATATTCATACGGCTTGGCACACCAAGCGGATTAAGGACAATATCAACAGGTGTACCATCTTCCATGAACGGCATATCCTCAATCGGAAGAATTTTCCCCACGACACCTTTATTACCATGCCGACCTGCCATCTTGTCGCCAACCTGAATTTTTCTTTTCTGGGCAATGTAAACCTTGGCAAGCTCCTCAATACCCGGAGGAAGCTCATCGCCAACATTGATCTTGTATTTTTCGTTCTCACGCTCATCAGCAAGATCTTTAAGCATGAAACGGAATTCCTTGACAAGTCGCACAACATTGTCGTTTACCTTGTCGGAATCTGTCACCCCCTTTGAAAAATCAATCGACTCCAGAAATGGCATGACGCTGAATTTCGGAAGCACGCTGTCATCATAGAGAGAACCTTCTGCTACAAGCAGCTTGCCTTTATCGGTGTAGAGACCTGTAGAGCTCTTGCCCTCAAGAAGCAGCTTTACCCATTTGGCAAACCGCTTCCGCAGGTCATACTCTTTAGCGTCAAATTTCCGGTCAACGACCTCAATCTTTTCCTTTACATCCATTCCTACCTTTTTCTTGCGACTGAAAAGTTTTGTCTTGATAACAATACCCTTCATTCCTGCAGGAACATGCATTGAAGCATCCTTTACATCACTTGATTTATCACCGAAAATCGCGCGGAGAAGCTTTTCTTCGGGTGTCGGATCGCTCTCACCTTTCGGGGTTATTTTTCCGACCAGAATATCCCTCTCCTTGACTTCTGCGCCATTACGCACAATACCATTCTCGTCAAGGTTTCTGAGCGCTTCATCGCTGACATTATAAATATCACGGGTAAACTGCTCTTCACCTCGTTTGGTATCACGAACATTAGCCTCAAACTCATGAATATGAATTGAGGTAAAAACGTCATCATAAACGAGCCTTTCACTTAAAATAATAGCATCCTCAAAGTTATAACCACGCCATGGCATGAAGGCTACCAATACATTTTTACCAAGCGCCAGTTCTCCATTTTCTGTCGATGAACTATCGGCAAGCACTGCACCTTTTTCAACACGCTGACCAATATGCACCAGAGGTTTCTGTGAAATGCAGGTATCCTGGTTGGAGCGCTTGAACTTGATCAGCTTATAGGTTTTCACACCTTCATCCGGATCAAGCATTGATAACCGGACATCATTGTCGGTATCAATATCGTAACGAATCGTTATATATTCTGACGTAACGTCTTCAAGCACTCCGGCACTTTCAGCGACAATGACTGAACGGGAATCCCTTGCAACCTTTGCCTCCATGCCAGTACCAACGACCGGTGCTTCTGAGGTCAACAGTGGAACCGCCTGGCGCTGCATGTTTGCACCCATAAGTGCACGGTTACCGTCATCGTGCTCAAGAAAAGGAATCAGCGCTGCCGCAGCACTGACAATTTGAACAGGAGAGACGTCCATAAAATTGACATCCTCTGCCGCCACAACCGGATAATCACCCTTTGTTCTTGCCTGAACGGTCTCAAGCGCAATTTTTTTGTTCTCATCAAGAGGAACACTGACCGGTACAGTAATCTTGTTCTCCTCGTCTTCAGCCGAAAGCATAAGAACAGTGTCTGTCACCTGACCCTTGTCAACAACTCTATAAGGAGTTTGAATAAATCCTTTGTCATTGATCTCCGCATAGACCGATAATGAGGAGATAAGACCGATATTCGGACCTTCCGGTGTTTCGATCGGGCACAATCTCCCATAGTGGGTATAGTGAACATCTCGAACTTCAAAACCAGCACGTTCTCTGGTAAGACCACCCGGTCCAAGAGCAGAAACCCTTCTCTTGTTGGTCATTTCAGCAAGAGGATTGGTCTGGTCCATAAACTGCGAGAGCTGGCTGGTCGCAAAAAAGCTTGAGACGACGCTTGATACCGTACGGGCGTTAATCAGATCCGCAGGAGCAATTTTATCAGAGTCTCTAGAGTTGAGTTTTTCACGAACATTCTTGCCCATTCTGGCAAGTCCTATAACAAACTGTGCAGCAAGCTGTTCACCAACTGAACGCACCCGACGATTTGCCAGATGATCAACATCATCAACATCAGCAAGCCCATTAACCAGTTTGATGAGATAATAGATGACTGAAATAATATCATAATGCGTCAGCACCAGAATATCATCACCCGTCGGCTCATCAGAAAACGATTGTATGGTTTGAAGAATTTTCTCGTAAATGGAATCGGAAAGCTGCTTCAGCTCGGGTTTTCCTGAAAGGTAGTTATTCAGATCATCAAACTCTTTACTGAGCTTTTTCTTGATCCTGTAGCGACCGACCTCGCCGAGATCATATTTTTTCTGGTTGAAAAAGGTTCTCTCCAGGAAACTCCTTGCAGCATCAATATCGGGAGCCTCATTGGCTCTCAGCTCTTCATAGACAATCTCAAGAGCCTCTTCCTCGGTCGCGGAGCTATCATTGAGAATGGTATTGATAATGATGGATTTATCCGCCCCTTTATCACCACCTGAAAAGGTCTTCATTACCTTAACGGTTTTGTAGCCAGCGGCAAGAATCTGCTCAAAAATATCTTCAGTTATCGCCGTCCTGGCACTGACCACCTCACCTGTTTGCATGTCAACAATATCCGAAGCAAGATACTGGCCGACAAGCTGCTCCTTTTTACTGGATTTAAGAGGAATCTCTTCGACAAGATCAAAAAGGCCAAGAATATCCTCATCTCTGGCAAATCCTATGGCACGCAGAAGAGCACTGACCAGAAAATTCTTTTTCTGATCGATGTAGACAAAAATCTGGTTATTGATATCGGTCTGAAACTCAATCCATGAGCCTCTGGTTGGAACGATTTTGGCCGAATACATTTTTTTGCCATTCGGATGGATGGCTTCACTGAAGACCACACCAGGCGAACGATGAAGCTGGGCTACCACAACCCGTTCTGCACCATTGACAATAAAAGTGCCTCGATCCGTCATGTACGGAATCCTGCCAAGATATACCTCCTGCTGGATGGTTTCCTTCCAGTCAGTCTCATCAGCCTCATCCTTATAGGAAAGCTTCAGCTTCACTTTCAGGGAAACATCATAGGTCAGGCCCCTTTCTATACAATCCTCAACAGTGTACTTTGGTTTATCAAAACCATAAGAAATATACTCGAGCAGATAAAGTCCTCTTGTATCGGTAATAGGAAACGCTCCTCGAAGAACCCGCTCAAGACCCTGGTCCTTCCTCTTGGCAAGAGGCACACTATCCTGTATAAAACTATGAAATGAATCTAACTGAACTTTTAATAAGTCGGGAGGCTCTATAATACTTTGGATTTTGGAAAAGTCAATACAGGGTGTTGTTGTTGCATCGGCCACTTTCACATGCACCTCACTTTTATCAATTGCATGAATTTACTTACAGGTTAAGTCATCACAAATATTCACATACACCTTACCGGGCTAACAAAACACCCGGGTAAACTGCAATCGTATCATTACAAGATTTACAATCAAAACTGTTCTTATACAAACAGACAAAGCTCCGTTTCATCTTGAAACGGAGCTTGCTTGAGTAATGACTTCTTTTCAAAGATCACTTCACCTCTACTGATGCACCTGCGTCCTTCAGTTCCTTGGCAATCTTTTCTGCCTCATCCTTGGAAATAGCTTCTTTCACCGTTTTCGGAGCGCCATCGACAAGATCCTTCGCCTCTTTCAGTCCAAGACCTGTGATAGCACGAACTGCCTTAATAACATTTATTTTACTTTCGCCAGCGGCTGTAAGCACGACATCAAATTCTGTCTGCTCTTCTACTACAGGTGCGTCACCCGCTGCAACTGCTGCGACACCGGCCACGGCTACAGGAGCTGCACTGACACCAAACTTTTCTTCCAGTGCCTTAACTAACGCGGAAGCTTCTGTAAGAGTCAACTTACCAATTTCCTCTACAAGTGTTTCGATAGACATTATTCCCCTCTCTTGTTTAATTTAAAATGTATAATAATCTCTTGAGTGCGTAATAGTTTTATGTGTTCTACTGCTTCTGCTTGGCAATCTGATCAAGCGCATAAACAAGGTTTCTCATTACTGCATTAACAACCATAGGAACAGAACTGAGCACATTGTTGATTACACCTGCTGCGCGACCAATGTTTTCTGTCTTGGTAAGCATTTCTGAAAGAAGCGGAAGCTGATCAGGCCCGAAAACCAAGCCATCAATTGCTGCCATCTTGAACTTCAGTGCCTCATTGGTTTTGCTGAACTTCCTGATAACCTTTGCAGGAGCTACAGGATCGTCAAATCCAAATGCAACCGCTGTCGTATTTTTAAGCCCCGGAGCAAGCTTGTCTGCACCAGCAAGATCCTTCAAAGCTTTTTTAATGAGCGTATTTTTTACGACACGGTACTCAACTCCTGCTTTCCTGAACTCACGGCGAAGCTCTGACATTTTCGCAACGCTCAACCCCTGGAATTCCGTCAGATATATACCCTGTGACCTGTTGATTTTTTCAGCTACTTCCTGAACAATCTGCTCTTTTGTATCTCGCTTCATCGTATAAACCGTTTTTATTAGGAAACAAATTTTTCCATTTTAACCTTCACGCTCGGAGACATTGTGCTTGATAGCGCTATACCCTGAACATACTGACCCTTGGCTGCTGATGGCTTCAAACGGACAACTTCCTTAAGAAAGCTGGTAATATTGGCAACCAACTGATCCGGCTGAAACGAAACTTTACCGACAGGTGCATGAACATTTCCAGCCTTATCCACTCTGAACTCAATCTTGCCAGCCTTGACCTCCCGTACCGCCTTAGCCACATCCATGGTCACGGTTCCGGACTTAGGATTAGGCATTAACCCACGTGGTCCAAGAATCTTGGCAACCTTGCCCAACTGACCCATCACATCAGGAGTTGCAATAATAACATCAACACCGGTCCAACCCTCTTGGATTTTTACGATATACTCCTCAAAACCTACAAGGTCAGCACCAGCGTCCCTTGCTTCCTCAGCCTTAGCTTCTTTGCAGACAACCAGCACAGAAACAGTTTTCCCTGTACCATGGGGGAGCATGACTGTACCACGAACAACCTGATCCGCATGACGGGGGTCAACTCCAAGCTTAACGGCAATATCAACAGTCGCATCAAATTTTGCCTGTGTAATCTCCCTGATCTTCTCAACAGCATCAACCAGATCGTACTCACGAAAACGTTCAATCTTCGATGCTGCTTCCCTATATTTTTTCCCAGCCATTATTTTTTCTTGTCAAAGTGGTTAAAAAATCGGCATTTCAGCCTCCCACAGCCAAATACTCAAAAAAAACTATTGTTCAGTCCTGAATTACAATTCCCATACTTCTTGCTGTTCCCCTGATCATTTCTTCAGCTCCATTGCTGTCAAATGCATTGAGATCCGGCCTCTTCAACTCAGCAATTTTTCGAATCTGCTCACTTGATACAGTACCAACCTTATTGCGATTTGGCTCGCCCGAACCTTTTTTCAAATTCGCCTCTTTGAGAAGAAGAACTGCTGCAGGAGGAGTTTTGGTGATAAACGTAAAGGACTTGTCAGAATAAACCGTAATCACTACAGGAATAATCATTCCCGCTTCAGCCTGGGTTTTCGCATTGAACTGCTTGCAAAATTCCATGATATTGACACCCTTCTGCCCAAGCGCAGGACCGACAGGAGGAGCTGGATTTGCTGCGCCAGCCGGAATCTGAAGCTTAATAAAACCAATTACCTTTTTTGCCATAACCTATTTCTGTTCAGAAGCTTAAATTACTTAAGCACCTATTATTGGGAAACTGACTTAACCTGTGAAAAATCAAGCTCTGTCGGCGTACCACGACCAAAGAAGCTTATCATAACCTTAACCTTCATTCTTTCGATACAGACTTCATGAACAACACCTGTCAACGAACTGAAGGGTCCATCAATCACCTTGACTGAATCGCCAACCCTGAACGGCGAATCAACGACTGATCGATGCTCAATATCTCTCTCCGGCTCCAGAATTTTTTCAACCTCATCCGGCCTCAGGGGTGTTGGAACATCATCAACGCCAAGAAAACCAATAACAGAAGGAATATCAAGAATCAGATTCCTGGTCTGCTTGTCAAGCACTGCCTCAATAAGCACATAACCCGGAAAAGCGTTTTTGGTTAAACTTCTTTTCTTACCGTTTTTAACCTCTACAAAGCGTTCGTATGGAACATAAATCTGCAATATTTTATCACCAAGACCACAACGAACTACATCCGCCTCAATCCCTTCCTTAACCTTGCGCTCATGGCCTGAATAAATCCTGAGTGCATACCAGCGGGCAACCGGAGCACCCTGAACATCCACATCCTTATTTTTTGCGCTCATCTATTCAACCTTAACTGTGTTTTATCACAACAACTTTCCCATAACAAAATTTATGACCCAGTCCACAAGAAACGTAAACAAGGCCAGAATGCCAGAAACCGTCAGCACAACAACCGTTAATTCCTTGATTTCATCTTTGCTCGGCCAAACAACCTTCCGCATCTCACTGATGACATCGTGATAATACTGACCAGCTTTGCCTATATATTTGTTCATGGATACAAGTGCGGAATAAGCTACCGTGAAAATTTCTTCTGCGTGCACGTCAGGAGGGAATCGAACCCCCAACCTGCGGTTTTGGAGACCGCTGCTCTACCAATTAAGCTACTGACGTATACTCTCAATACCTCCAAAACCTGAGCTGATGATCGGATTCGAACCGATGACCTCTTCCTTACCAAGGAAGTGCTCTACCGACTGAGCTACATCAGCCTGACAAAAAACTGTGGGTAGGGGAGGATTCGAACCTCCGAAGACAGAGTCGACAGATTTACAGTCTGTTGCGTTTAACCACTTCGCTACCTACCCATAACATTCAGAGCTGGTGATGGGACTCGAACCCGCAACCTGCTGATTACAAATCAGCTGCTCTACCAATTGAGCTACACCAGCAGCTCAC